>JAWODW010000048.1:0-27635 GCA_046483065.1 Longimicrobiales bacterium
AAAATAATAATCATCAAACTAATGATAAGGACGCTTATTTAAGTTGACTTTGCGATTGTCCTAGAATGGTGTGCTTGTGCCTTGTAAAGACATACTTCCTGAGCTATAATCCTGTAGATATTTTTATAAGACGAACAAAGGAAATGATATATGATCGATGTAAACGAATTACGTAAAGGGGTCACCTTCGAACAAGACGGAAACTTGTACAAAGTTTTGGATTACGCCCACAATAAACCCGGACGTGGATCAGCGACCATCCGCATTAAAGCCCGCGACCTTCGCAAGGGCACAACCTTGGATATGACCTTCACTTCTGGCAACCGTGTTCAGGATGTCCGCTTAGATTACAACAACGCTCAATTCTTATACGCAGACGACCGGGCACCGCCATCCTGGTGGCGGGCCTCGCGATCCGATCCCAGTACGTGGTGATGGCCGTGATCGCGCTCTCCCTCCTCTCCTTCTTTCTGGTGTTCGCGGTCTTCTTTCCCGCGGTCACGGGAATCGAGGCCGGCGTGAACATGTCCGGAGACCTGAAGGACCCGCCTCGTTCGATTCCCCGCGGCACCTTCGCAGCCCTGGGGGTGGGTTTCCTGGTCTACATGACCATGCCGTTCTTCTTCAGCTCGTGGGCCGACAGCGCGACGCTCGTGGAGGATTCGCTCATCATGCGGAGGATGGCGTACTTCGGCCCGCTCATTCTTCTGGGCGCCATGGGTGCGACCCTCTCCAGCGCCATGGGAAGCGTGCTCGGGGCTCCCCGGGTGCTGCAGGCCCGGGGGCCAGGAAGGTCTCGAGGTGGTGCTGGACGATGGGGTAGAGGGGCGTGGCTGTGGGTCGGCGACGCCGGTAGACCATAGACGGGCCGGCGGCGGGGCTGGCGCCGCGTGCCGGCCGGCGGCGCTCTCTGGCGCAGGCGGATCGGGACGCCATGAGGGTCGTCAGCGGCGGCGAGTGCGGACGGTGCGGGAGCCGGTCGGCAGCGGAATCTCGAAACGGGTGAGTCGATACAATGCCCAGGAAGCGTGTCCTTGGAATGCGGGCAGGCTGGTACAGGCCACGGCGGAGACGGACTATCTGGCTCGGGCGGGGCGCTTCCTTGGGGGTGGGGGTGGGGCTGGGGGTCGGGACGGCGACGCGGACGCCGAGGGTTCGTCGCGAATATCGGAGGCGTCGGGGCGGGCGCAGGGTTCGCACCGCCCGCGGGGTGAGGGGACGGCGCGCTACCCCGGCACCGACTCACCGTCGCTGATCGAGCTGCTGCGCACGGCGCTGGACCCCGAGGCGTGGGACGCGTTCACGCGGGGCTCGCCCGGAACGTGTGCGTGGCGCTGGAAACTGGTTGGCGGAGGTCGACGAGCCGCCGGAGGCGGCGGTGGCGGTGCTGCGGGAGGCGCTGGAGGATCCGGAGCCGCTGGTGCGGGAGCACGCGGCTTGGGCGCTGGGGCGGCCGAGACGCGACGGTATTGGTAGAGGAGAAGAGGCCAGGCGCTCCACCGGTCGTGGCGACGGGTGCGGTGACGGATGCCCCGTCCGACAGGTGCGGCGAGGGTGTCCCGAACCTTCCGGCCGTCGTCGCCGGATCAATAGGCGGAGGCTTTGGGCCGCGTGGCACCGCTCAGATCGGCGCGAGCCAGTCAGCCGGCTTCCGGTGCTCCGTCTCTGTGCCGGTGGAAGGCAGGGCAGTGCGGCGTCGGGATCCGCGTGAACGGCCCCGGCCCTGCACCGTGTGCAGCCCCGCGTGTATGTTGCGGGCTCCCCCGGCTGTCGAGAGATTATCTCTTCAATTACCCCATCCCGGGCGGCCGCAATGAAAGCCGAATCGAGTTCCATCGCCGCACTGTGCATCGGCCTCTTTTTCATGGCAGGGTGCGATGCCCCGGGGGATGGTGCGTCTCTCGCGAGCGCCCCACTTCCGAACAGCCTCGCCGATACATCGACCCACGTGGCGCGTCGTGAGATCCCGAAGTACGGTCCGACTCGGGCAGTCGACAGCACGCGGGCCCACGTTGCACGTGGACAGGTCCTCTACGTTCCGGTGTACTCCCACATCTTCCACCGGACCGAGGAGCGCGAATTCGATCTGACGGCCACGCTCAGCATCCGGAACACCAGTCCGACGACGCTCCTCCGCATCCATGACGTCGACTATTTCGACTCCGAAGGCACACTCCTGAAGTCGTATCTGGACCAGCCTCGCCCGCTCAGCCCGCTGGCTTCCACGTACGTCGTGATCGACGAACGAGATCGGAGCGGGGGAGTCGGGGCCAACTTCATCGTCGCCTGGGAATCCGAGAGTCCCCTGACACCGCCCGTCGTGGAAGCCGTCATGATAAGCACCCACAGCGGCCAGGGAGTCTCCTTCACCAGCCCGGCTCGCGTCATTCAGGAATGGTGATGGTCACGGGACGCTTCCCCGTCATCCCCCGCTTGAACATCCCCGTGCTCAGGGGGATCACAAAACGCGCTATCACGCGGCCCGGCTCGACCTTGAGCCGGTCCAATGTGCCGTCGCCCACTTCGCCGAAGTCATTGTAGCCCCAGCAGTAGACCTCCGTATCCGTCCCGATGGCGCGGAAATGGTCCGCCCCGGCTCTGATCTTCGTGAACGCCACCGGGGCCGAAACGGGATCGCCTCGAGCACGCTGTGGAGGCTCAGGCTTCCGGGCCTCTCTCCTTGCCCCGCCCCAGGGCTACCGCCGCGATGATCGCCGGCGCCAGGTCGGCCATGGCGACGGTCGGGTCGACCTCGTGGCCGCCGCCATCGTCCCGATCGCCGGCCTCCCCGGCCTCTCCCGCCATCACCGCTGCCAGGTCGCGCGCCAGCTCCGGCCGGGGGCCGCCCGTCACCCGCTCCAGGAACCCCGCCGGGTCGAGGTCGTACTTCTGGAAATCCCGGAGTGCCTGGGTGAACAGCACGTTGTGGGGGCCCTCCCATGTCTCCATGATGATGCTGTCGCGGTGCAGCCGCGGCAGCGACGAGAAGCGCTCCTCGATGCCGTTGCCGGCGAGCACCATCATGGCCTCGTGGAGCTGCTCCGTGGCGAGGCGGGTGAGCACCGGCTTGGCCAGGCTCAGCAGGATCCGGAAGTCCAGCGCCGCCTCGCCGCGGTACCCATCCTCCTCCGCCGCCTCCCACAGCCGTAGCAGCTCGAAGACGACGACGAGCGACCGCCGCCTCGCCTCCACCACCCCCCTCATCGTCCGCTGCACCAGGGGATACCGGGCGATGGAGCGGCCGAAGGCCTCGCGGAAGCCGGCGTAGTCGCCGATGATCCGTTCCGCCCGCCGCAGGGTCGAGGCGGCGAACAGGGAGCAGGCGAAGCGCGACGGGGTGAGGACGTAGCGGAGCAGGTTCGGCAGCCCCCGCTCCAGCGGGCCGACGGGCCAGGCGCGCGCGCCGTCGAACGTGACCTCGGCGGTGGCCAGCGCGCGGGTGCCCAGCTTGTCCTTGAGCCGGTCGATGGTGTAGCCGTTGCGCGCGCCGTCGAGGAACGCGGGGACGAGGAAGAGGCCCACCGGGGTGGCGGCGAGGGCACCCGCGTCGGCACGTCCCGCGGCGGTCTCCGCCGCGCGGCTGGCGGCAGCCCCCTCCCCCGGCGACCCGTCCGCCGGCGACCCGTCCGCCGCCGGCCCCTGCACCGGCTTGGCCGTCACCAGGAACCAGTCGGCGTTGATGTTGGAGCAGAACCACTTCTGGCCGTGGATCCGGAAGGCGTGGCCGTCGGGGACGGCCCGGACCGTGTTGGCGGGGACGTCCGAGCCGCCCTGGATCTCGGTGACGAACTGGGCGCCGTGGACGTAGCCGTCGGCCGAGGAGCCGAGGACGCCGTCGAGTGCGGAGCGGAGGGGGTCGGGCAGGTCGCGCGTCTCGAAGCCGTGGGCGCCGTCTGCGGCGGCTTCCAGCGCCCGGACCAGCCCGTCGGTGCACGCCAGCGAGCACGCCACCCCCGCCTCCCCGTTCTGCGCCAGCAGGTAGATCATGGCGTAGTGGACGAACGGGTCGCCGCGGACCGCGCCCAGCCCCTCATCGCCGTGGGAGATCCGGAGCGCCTCCAGCGTGGAGGCGGGGAAGACGAGCTCGTCCAGTCGGTCGTCGTAGGCGTTCCGGTGCCGGATCCAGGGCGCGTTCTCCGGCCGGGCCGATGTCTCCGCCAGCGCCCTCAGCTCCCCGGCGGCCCGCGGCCCGAAGGCGGCGAGGCGGCCGCGGTCGGCGCCGGGGGCGTAGCGGTCGAGGAGGCGGTGGAGCAGCGGGTCGTCTTCGTACCAGTCGGCGGAGCGCCGGTCCAGGTAGGCGCTGAAGTCGTAGGTCGGGGTCGGGCTCGGGGTCGGGGTCGCGGCCATGGCTCACCTGCGGATGGAAGAGGCACGGGTGGAGCTTCCGTACGATACAACGCGGCGGCGCCCGCCGCAGGGTCGCGGCCGGAGGGCCGTGCGCTGCTACGGCGGCGCCAGCGTAGTGAACCGGTTCTCGATCGCCTCCATCACCGGGGCCGGGTCGCCGACTTCGACCGTGTAGCGATCCGCGTTCGAGCCGTAGCGGAAGACCACCGTGTAGCGACCCGCGTCCAGCTCCAGCGGGTACTGCCATCCCGCGGGTGCCACCACCGCCGAGCACGGGCCGTAGGGCGGATCGATCCCGAGGATCCGCACCGTCAGCGTATCGCCTTCGCGATGGGGCTCGGCGCCGATGGCGTACCCGGCACATGGGTAGGCCTCGGCGGTGACCAGGCGAAGGCGCAGGCCGGACCCGGCCGGAACGGTCTCCACGGCCACGTGGATCCGTCCTTCGAGCGGGAGAAGCCCGGCTGCCCAGTGCGTCCGCACCACCGTTCGCGCCGTGGCGAACGCCGCGCCGGTGCCCAGCACCCGGGTCTCCACTCGACCGGACCTGCGCAGCTCCAGCCGCAGCTCGGAGACCCGTCCGCCGTCACCGGTCAGGGCCGAAAACGTGGCGTCGTCGCCCATCCGCAGCAGGCGGACCACGCCCTCGGCTCGGTCTGCCAGCTCCGCGGTGTCCCGGCCCACCACCGCGAACCGGCTCAGCAGGTCCGCCACGAACGGCTGGACGCTGTCGGCCGGCAGCGACAGCCACCGCGTAGAGTCCTGCGCCTGCCCGACGAGGGCCGCCGGTCCCCCCGCCAGCAGGGCGAGGACCAGGCCGAACCGGAAACGGGACCTCACGAGCCCATGCCGATCATCGGAAACCTCCACTACGTGACACCATCCTCCGTCTCCTTCCCGCATGTACGCGGAAGGTCAGGGAATCCAAACGCCGTCTCGGCTGCTTTCGGTTAGCTACGTAGTATGGATCGGCGCGTCAATAGTGATTGCGAGGCGGTGGGGACCTGATCGTCGAGCGGCCCGATGGGAAGGTCCTGGCCATGGAAGTGAAGCTCGCCGGCAGCGTTGCCGGGCACCGTAGGCGGGGCCGAACCGCCGGCGGGAGGGCGGTTGGAGTAGTCTCTGGCCGGCCTCAGGGTCCGGAAAGGCACCCTCCTTGCGTTATCCATTTCAGTGCGGATTGCCAGAGTCACCGCGACCATCGGGCAGCACACCGAGTCTGTTGGGAAAAGCATGGAGGCGAAGATGAAAGGGCAGCGTATCGTGTCGTCGGGCCTTCTGGCTGTTGCCGTACTGGTGAGTGCCTGTGCGTCGACTCCGGAGTTCGACCCGGACAATGTCCCGCCCGAGAGGGTCGGTGACGCGTACGGCGTGCTGATCGCCCCGCTGCAGCCAGAGGCCGGGGCGGATGCCGGCTTCGCCGGTCAGCTGGCGCGGGAGTTACGCGCGGCGGTGGACACGTTCCAGCGGTATCGCACGATGGACGACGACCTGGTACGCGGCGCGGCCGCCTACTACGAGCTCGACTATAGCAACCTCAGCTGCACCAACGCGATGCAGCTGGCGGACCGCATCAACGCCCGGCTGGCCGTGTGCGGCACGTACTCGCAGGGGGCGGACGGTATGACCGTCGACGCGCAGGTCGTCGGCGCGGGGGGGGAAGCCACCTTCGACATCGAGCCGTTCACCAGCTCCTCTCCGCAGCAGGCGGCGAGCTACATCACCCGGACGTTCAGCGACTACGTGGCCAGCCTGCGGAGCCTCACGTTCTGCGCGGACGCCCTGGACGTGGAGGACTACGAGGGCGCGCTCCGGCACTGCGAGGACGCCCTGGCGATCGATTCCACCTCCACCACCGGGCTGTATCAGAAGGCTCAGGCGCTCCAGGAGCTCGAGCGCCACGAGGAGGCCTACGAGACGCTGCAGCGGCTGCTGGAGGTCGATGAGCTGCACGAGAACGCCCATTACCTGGCCGGCATCGTGGCCACGAACCTCGGACGCGATCAGGTCGCGACCGAGCATTTCCAGTCGTACCTGGAGCTGAATCCGGGCAACGTCGATGTCCGACTGCGGCTCGCGCAGGACGTGGCACAGGCCGGCAACCCGTACGCCGCCTACCAGCTGCTCCAGGAGGGGATCGACGCGGACACCACCGGCAACCTGACGCTGCGCGAGTACGCAGCGCACTTCGCGCTCGCCGCCGCCGGGCAGCCTGAGCAGGAGGCGGAGTCGGACGCGCTGTACCGGACTGCCCTTGACTACTACGAGGAGGTTGTCGAGGAGCGGGGTGACGAGGTCGAGCCCCAGCTGCTCCGGAACATGATGTCCGTGCTGATCCGGCTGGAGGAGTACGACCGTGCCGTCAGCACCGCAGAGGACGCCATCGCGATGATGGAGGAGGATGACGAGCAGCTCCTCTATACCTACGCCCAGGCACTTCAGCAGCAGGGCCGCACCCGCGAGGCGGTCACGGCGGTGAACCGCGCGATCGACGCGGGCCTCGACCCCATTCGCGCCTACACCCGCCTGGCCGAATGGCTGGCGCAGGAAGGGGATCTGGATCAGGTCCGGGAAGTGCTGACGGCGGCGCGGGAGTCCGGCGTGGACCTCGACCCGGTCGCCCGTCAGATCTTCGGCATCGGTCACAACAACTATTACCAGCGCGGGCAGCGTGAGGAGGCTGTGCCCTACTTCGAGATCGCACGGGAGTTCGCCACCACCCCGTATACGCGCGGGATGGCGAACTTCTGGCTCGGCTACCAACTCTACACGGAAGCCGATGAGCTGACCGAGGGTGGCCAGGACCGCGACGTCTCGACCGCGCGGGAGGCGCTGCCGCTGCTCCGCGATGCGCTGGACTACTTCGAGCGCAGCGAAACCGCGGCATACGCCGAGCAGGAGCAGGGCGTGAACCTGGGCTCCATCGTCGACCGGACGCGGCAGCTCATCAACATCCAGGAAGCCATCATCCAAAGCGCCGGGTAACGCTCGGTTGCGAGACGGAGCTTCGGCTGCGAGACGGAGCTCGTGCGCGATCACGTCGCGTGGGCGCGTTAAGACGCTCGCGACCTGTCGGTCACCTCGGCGGTTGAGGCCTCCCGCGCCGTCCTAAACGGATTGGATGATCCCGTTCAGCGTCGGGCTGGGTTGCATGGCCGCCGCGACCCGTTCGGGGTCGGGCAGGTAGTATCCGCCGATGTCCTGGGGCTCGCCCTGAGCACCGTTGAGCTCGGCCAGGATCGTCTCTTCGTTCTCCTCCAGCGCCGCGGCCACCGGACCGAACCGTTCGGCCAGGGGCGCGTTGGTGGTCTGGTCCGCCAGGGCCCGGGCCCAGTATTTGGCCAGGTAGAAGGTGCTGCCCCGGTTGTCGAGCTCGTGGACCACGCGGGACGGCGAGCGGGCGTTGTGGAGGTAGCTCTCCGTGGCCGTGTCCAGCGCTTGGCCCAGCTCCCGGGCCCGCGGATTGTCGAACGACTCCCCGAGGTGCTCGAGGGAGGCGCCCAGGGCCATGTACTCGCCCAGGGAGTCCCAGCGGAGGTGCCCCTCGGCCGTGAACTGCTGGACGTGCTTGGGCGCCGAGCCGCCGGCGCCCGTCTCGAACAGGCCCCCACCGTTCAGCAGGGGGACGATGGAGAGCATGCGGGCGCTCGTGCCGATCTCCAGGATGGGGAAGAGGTCCGTGAGGTAGTCCCTGAGGACGTTGCCCGTGACGGAGATGGTGTCCTCACCGCGGCGGATCCGCTCCAGGGAGAAGGCCATCGCCTCCTCGGGCGCCATGATCTCGATCTGTAGACCCTCCGTGTCGTGATCCTGGAGGTAGGTCCGGACCCTGTCGCTGAGCACGGCGTCGTGGGCCCGGTCCTCGTCCAGCCAGAACACGGCGGGCGCGCCCGTGGCCCGGGCTCTCCGCACGGCGAGTCCCACCCAGTCGCGGATCGCCTCGTCCTTGGCCTGGCAGGCCCGCCAGATATCCCCTTCCTCGACCTCGTGCTCCGTGAGCACGTTCCCATCTCTGTCCACGACCCGCACGACGCCGGCGGCCGGGACCTCGAAGGTCTTGTCATGCGACCCGTACTCCTCCGCCTTCTGGGCCATGAGCCCTACGTTCGGGACGGTGCCCATGGTGGTGGGATCGAACTGGCCGTTGGCCTGACAGTCCCGGACCACCACATCGTAGATCCCGGCGTAGCTCGAGTCCGGGATCACGGCCTTGCAGTCCTGCAGCTCGCCGTCGGGGTTCCACATGCGGCCCGAGTCCCGGATCATGGGCGGCATGGAGGCGTCGATAATGACGTCGCTGGGGACGTGGAGGTTGGTGATCCCCCGATCCGAGTCCACCATGGCGATGTCGGGCCCGTTCTCTAACGCGGCCTCGATGTCAGCCTCGATCTCGGCCCGCTGGTCCTCGGGCAGGTCGGCGATCTTGTTGAGCACGTCGCCGAGCCCCTTCGTCGGGTCCACGCCCAGCTCGTCGAAGAGCTCGTCGTACTTGGAGAAGAGGTCCTGGAAATAGACCCGCACGGCATGGCCGAAGATGATGGGGTCCGACACCTTCATCATCGTGGCCTTCATATGGAGCGAGAACAGCACGCCCTTCTGTTTGGCGTCCCGGACCTGGTCACGGAGGAAGCGGACCAGCGCCTTCTTGCTCATATAGGTCGCATCCAGCACCTCGTCGGCCTGCAGCGGCAGCGACTCCTTCAGCACCGTGACGCTGCCGTCTTCCGCCACGTGCTCGATCCGGGCCTCCGTGGCATCGTCGAGGCACCGGGATGTCTCGTTGTGCCGGAAATCCTCGGCGTCCATGCAGGCCACGTGGGTCTTCGAGTCCTCGGGCCATTCACTCATCCGGGGCGGGTTCTTCCGGACGTACTCCTTCACGGCCTTCGGGGCTCGCCGGTCGGAGTTCCCCTGCCGGAGCACCGGGTTCACGGCGCTGCCCTTGACCGAGTCGTACCGGTCCTTGATGGCTCGCTCCTCGTCGGTGCTCGGCTCGGCCGGGTAGTCCGGAAGCGCGTACCCCTTGGATTGCAGCTCTTCGATGCACGCCTCCAGCTGGGGGATGGACGCGCTGATGTTCGGGAGCTTGATGACATTGGCCTCGGGCCGCTCCACCAGGCGACCGAGCTCGGCCAGGTCGTCCGACACCTTCTGCTCCTCCGTCAGGAAGTCGGGGAAGACGGCCAGAATGCGGCCCGCCAGGGAGATGTCCCGGGTCTCGACCGGAACGCCCGCGGCCCCGGCAAAGGCGCGGATGACGGGGAGAAAGGAATGGGTGGCAAGGGCGGGAGCCTCGTCGGTCCAGGTGTAGATGATCGGAGGCGACGTATCCATGGGATTCGCTTTCTATCGTTGATCTTCGCGCGCCCGACCCCGGGTCGGAGGCAGAAGAATGCTCTGTTTCTTACGCCACCGGGCCTGTTTCGCGAGGCCCCGGCGTTCCGAGTTGAGTGTAGGGTAGGCAGGAACGCTGCGGCTGACAACACGGACCGGGCGGGAAGTCGAGGGATCAACCCGGGTCGGCTGCTTCCACGCCGGGGTCGGAGGCCCTACCCGTCGTCCTCCATGCTCGGGTTCCACACCTCCCAGACCTTGCCCACGAGGTCGGGGCCGGGCTCGAGCGTCGTCTTGCCGGGTTGCCAGCCGGAGGGGGTCGCCTCCTTGCCTTCGCTCTCCCTCACCAGCTGGAACGCCTGGATCTGACGGACCGTCTCGGCCACGTTCCGACCCACGGGCGGCGTGAGGACCTCGTACCCCTGGACCACGCCGTCGGGATCGATGATGAACCGGCCGCGGGTCTCCACCCCCGCGTCCTCGTCATACACTCCGTAGACCGCCCCTACCTTGCCTCCGCCGTCGGAGAGCATGGGGAATGGGACGCCGCCGTCCACCATCTTGGACAGCTCGTTGTCGTTCCACATCTTGTGCACGTAGATGCTGTCCACGCTCATGGACAGGACCTCCACGCCCATCTCCTGGAATGCTGCAAACTTGTCTGCGACCGCAGACACTTCCGTTGCTCAGACGAAGGTGAAGTCCCCCGGGTAGAAGCAGAGGACCACCCACTTCCCGAGGTAGTCCGACAGCGTGACGTCGGTGAACTTCCCGTTGTGGTATGCCGGCGCGGTGAAATCCGGCGCCTTCTGGCCGACCTTGATCATGCTCGGCTCCTTGAACGTGGTTGGTTGTTCCTGGGGGTCGTCCTGCTCCGCCGGCGGCTCGCCGACGGGCCCTCCCGTGGGGCGGGCACAGCCCACTTCAGACATAGGCGACTTCCTTTCCCAGAGTGAATGCCTCCGGTTCGCGGGCCGCCGCGGGGCTCGAGGTCGGTGCGCGGTGAGGGCGGCCACAGGAAGGATAGGCCCGGGTTCCCCCGGTGGCAACACGCGTTGGCGGGCCATCCGGCCCTGGGCCTGGCCCCGCCTTCGGGCCTGGCCCCGATGGGGCCCGACCGGGCCTACGCCTGACCGCGGGCCGCCGAGGATGTCCCGAACCTTCCGGCCATCGCCGCCGGACAGATGAGCGGAGACTTTGGGTCGCGTGGCGACCCAAAGTCTCCTTCCGCTGATTTCGCAAGACGACGATCGGAAGGTTCGGGTCGCTCGGCGACCCGAATCCTCTTCTGGTCCCCGGACCCGCGACGAACGGAGAGTTTGGGACACGGACCGCGGTCGATGACCGGGACGCGCCTGGCGACAGTGGGCGCGGACGGTGAGCTCGGACCGTGGACGTCGACAGCGGGCCGGTCGCCACCGGCCTGACCTCTACGCCACCGTCAGCACTACCGTCCTGCTCCTGCCGTCGCTCTTGGCGTACCGGTGGGCCTTGCGGCCTCCTGCAGAGGGAACGTCCGGTCGACACGGGGCGTGAGGGCGCCGGTCTCGGCCGGCGCCACGGCGGGGCGGATCGCGGAGGCAGGGATCCGGCGGGTGGGACTGCTGGGGACCCGGTTCACCATGGAGGAGGACTTCTACCGGGGTCGACTGGAGGAGCGCCACGGGCTGGACGTGCTGGTCCCGCCGGACCCCGACCGGGCGGCGGTCCATCGCGTGATCTACGAGGAGCTGGTCCTGGGCCGGATCCTCGAGGCGTCACGGGACGAGTACCGTCGCATCGTGGAGGAGCTGGTCCGTGCCGGGGCCGAGGGTGTCATCCTGGGGTGCACCGAGATCGGGCTCCTGCTGAAGCCCGGCGACGCGTCGGTCCCCCTCTTCGACACCGCCCTCATCCACGCGGAGGCGGCGGCCGCGGCGGCACTCGCACTGGAGGAGTAGGGGCAGCGCTGGACGCCGAGCCCCCGGCCACGTAGTCTGACGGGAGCCCTTTTCCCCACGATATCCACCGAGACTTTCGGAGTGGTGCCATGTCCGCGTTCTCCAGGACGTCCCTGCTTTCCTTCCTCGCCCCGCTGGCCCTCGCCGCGGTCCTCGCCGCGCTCACGGCGCCGGCCGCGGCGGCCGCCCAGCCCGGCCAGGTCGGCCCGGCCGCCCAGGTCGGCCCGGCCGCCCAGGCCACCGACGCCACAGTGGGCACAACGGCCCAGGACCCGTCCGATCCCGGCACGCGCTTCCTCCGCCAGCCGGACGTGAGCGCCACACAGATCGCGTTCGTCCACGCCAACGACATCTGGACGGTGGGGCGGGACGGCGGCCGGGCCCGCCGGCTGACCAGCGCGCGCGGCGCCGAAACCGACCCGCACTTCTCGCCGGACGGCCGCTGGATCGCGTTCACCGGCGAGTACGGCGGCAACGCGGACGTGTACGTGGTGCCGGCGGACGGCGGGCAGCCGGTGCGGCTGACGTGGCACCCGGGCGGCGACGTGGCGCAGGGGTGGACGCCGGACGGCCGGGTGCTGTTCCGGTCGGGTCGGGATGGCGCGCCCACGCGGCTCTGGCGGTTCTGGACGGTCTCGCCGGAGGGCGGGTACCCGACGCCGCTGGCGCTGCCGCAGGCGTACGAGGGCGAGATGAGCGCCGACGGCCGCTGGGTCGCCTACCAGGAGATCGGCTACTGGGACCCGGAGTGGCGGAACTACCGGGGCGGGCAAGCGCAGCCGGCGGCGGTGGTTTCGACGTCGGACTGGGAGCGGCGCACGGCGCCCCAGCTGGACGGGGAGCGGCACATGGCGCCGGTCTGGCTGGACGGTCGGGTCTACTACATGTCGGAGCGGGACTACGCGTCGAATGTGTGGTCATGGGACCCGGAGTCCGGCGATGAGCGCCAGCACACGTTCCACGCCGACTTCGACGTGAAGAGCCTGGGCGCCGGTGGCGGCGTGGTGGTCTACGAGCAGGCGGGCTACCTGCACGAGCTGGACCCGGCCGCGGGCGCCACCCGGCGGCTGGTGATCCACGCAGAGGCCGACCAGAACTGGGCCCGGCCCCGGTGGGAGGAGCTGTCGCCGACGCAGCTTCGTGACGTCCGGCTCTCGCCCACGGGCAAGCGGGCGGTGTTCGAGCAGCGGGGCGAGATCTTCACCTCGCCGGCGGGCGAGGGCAGCTGGCGGAACATCACCCGGAGCCCGGGCGTGGCGGACCGCCACCCGGTGTGGAGTCCGGACGGCGAGCGGATCGCGTGGTTCAGCGACGAGGGCGGCGAGTACGGCCTGGTGGTGGCCGACCCGCTGGGCCGGAGCCCGCGCCGGATCCCGATCCCGGACCCCACGTTCTTCTTCCAACCGACGTGGAGCCCCGACGGCTCGCGGCTGGCCTTCACCGACACCGACTACCGCGTGCTCATCCTGGACCTGGAGTCCGGCGAGCTGACCCACGTGGACACCGACCGGTACGCGCACCCGGAGCGCACGACCAACCCCGTGTGGTCGCCGGACTCCCGGTGGATCGCGTACGCCCGGCGGCTCGACACCCAGTTCCGGGCGATCTTCGTTCACGACACGCGCACCGGCGAGACCCATCAGCTCAGCGACGGGATGGCCGATGCCATCGACCCGGCCTGGGACGCCTCCGGCGACCACCTCTGGTTCCTGGCCTCGACGGACTTCGGGCTCAACACCGGCTGGCTCGACATGACGTCGTACGACCGGCCGGTGACCCGGGCACTGTACCTGGCCGTCCTCGACGCCGACGACCCGTCGCCGTTCCTGCCCCGGAGCGCCGAGGAGGGCGATGACGACGACGACGGCTCCGACGATTCCGGCTCCGGCGACGAGGCCGTCGTCTCCATCGATTTCGACGGGATCCAGCGCCGGATCCTGGCCGCGCCCGGGCTGCCCGTGCGGAACCATGTAGGGCTGGTGCCGGGCCCCGCGGGCCAGGTGTTCGTGCTGGAGAGCGTGCCGAACCAGCAGGGCGTCACGGCCCACCGCTACAGCGTGAAGGACCGGGAGGCCACCGAGTTCATGACGGGCGTGCGGACCATGGTCGCGTCCCACGACCGGAAGAAGGTGCTGGCCCGGACCGGGCAGTCGTGGCGGGTGGTGGACGCCGCCGGCGGCCCCCCGGGCGCCAGCGGCGGCGAGTCGCTGGCGCTGGACGGGCTGCGGGTGCGGGTGGACCCGAAGGCCGAGTGGGCCCAGATGCTCCGGGACGGCTGGCGGTTCATGCGCGACTTCCTCTACGTCGACAACGTCCACGGCGCGCCCTGGGACGACGTCTGGGAGTGGTACTCGGAGTGGCTCCCGGACGTCGAGCACCGGTCCGACTTCAACCACCTGCTGGACATGCTCTCCGGCGAGGTGGCCGTGGGGCACTCGTACGTGAGGGGCGGCGACTACCCCGACCTGGACTCGCCGCGCACCGGCCTCCTGGGCGTGGACCTGGAGGAGGACGGGGGCTTCTATCGGATCACGCGCGTGTACAGCGGCGAGGACTGGAACCCCGGGCTCATGGGGCCGCTGGCGCACCCCGGGATGGACGTGGAGGCCGGGGACTACATCGTCGCCATCCAGGGCCAGCCGCTCCGGGCGCCGGAGACCCCGTTCCGGCTGCTGGAGGGCACGGCCGGCCGGGTGATCTCCGTGGCGGTGAACGACCGGCCGTCGCCGGACGGCGCCCGGGAGCTGTGGGTCGAGCCGACGGGTTCCGAGGGCCAGCTGCGGACGTGGGCGTGGATCACCGACAACCAGCGCCGCGTGGACGAGATGTCCGACGGTCGGCTGGCCTACGTCTGGCTTCCGAACACCGGCGGCGGTGGGTACAGCTACTTCAACCGCATGTACTTCGCCCAGCAGGACCGGCAGGGCGCGGTGATCGACGAGCGGAACAACGGCGGCGGCTCGGCGGCGGACTACATCGTGGAGATCCTCGACCGGGAGCTGACGGGCTACTTCAACTCACGGACCGAGGACCGGAAGCCGTGGACCCAGCCGATGGCCGGGCTCTTCGGGCCCAAGGTCATGGTCATCAACGAGCGCGCCGGCTCCGGCGGCGACCTGCTCCCCTACCTGTTCCGCTTCAAGGAGGTCGGCCCGCTGGTGGGCACCCGGACCTGGGGCGGGCTGGTGGGCACCTGGGACACGCCGCCGCTCATCGACGGCGGCCGGTTCGTGGCCCCGCGCGGCGGCTTCTTCGACGTGAACGGCGAGTGGGCCGTGGAAGGCGTGGGCGTGGCCCCCGACATCGAGGTCCGCAACGACCCCGCACCCGTCATCGCCGGCCGCGACCCCCAGCTCGAGGCGGCCGTGGCCGAGGCGCTCCGGCTCCTCGAGACCGAGGCCGTGGAGCTCCAGGACGAGCCGCCGGCGCCCGTGCGGTGGCGGCGGCCGGAGGGTGGCGGGGGCTGATCCGGGCGTGGCGGAGTTGGGGTGGGCGCCGGGTGCTGCCGGGTGGGGGCGGCGGGGCGCGTGGCGGCTGACCCGCACGGGTGAGCGGGCGCCCGGCCGCACCGGGGCCGATTGCGGAGGGGTCCGACCGGGCGGGGATCACCGGGGTCGCCGGGGCCAGGGTCCCCCGGGGTCCGACCGGGTCCGACCGGGCCGGCGCCTGACCGCGGGGCGTCGAGGATGTCCCGAACCTTCCGGTCATCGCCGCTCGACAGATGAGTGGAGACTTTGGGTCGTGCAGCGACCCAAAGTCTCCTTCCATTGATTTCGCAAGACGACGATCGGAGGGTTTGGGTCGCTCCGCGACCCAAACCGTCATCTGATCCAGCAGCCCGCGACGATCGGAGGGTTTGGGACGCCCGGACCTCGGGCTCCGCGGCCCGACCCAAAGCCGGCCCGGCGGACGCTTACCCGCCGGGCCCGCCGCCGTGTTGAACCGCCCGTCCGCAGGCAGTACCATACGTCCGTGACCATCCTCACCTGGGCCACGATCGCCCTACTGATCTCCTTCAACGGCCTCTATGTGGCCGCGGAGTTCGCTGCGGTCAGCGTTCGCCGGAGCCGCGTGCGCCAGATGGCCGAGGAGGGGAACCGGTTCGCGAGGCGCCTCCTGCCTACGCTGGAGTCGGCCACCCGTCTGGACCGGTACATCGCGGCCTGCCAGGTCGGGATCACGGTATCGAGCCTGGTCCTGGGCGCGTATGGCCAGGCCACGCTGGGGCAGGCACTGACGCCGCTGTTCGAGCGCTGGGGCGAGCTGCAGACGCTGGCGGCCCAGTCCGCGTCGGCGGGTGTGGTCCTGGTGGGGCTTACCACGCTGCAGATGGTGCTGGGCGAGCTGGTCCCGAAGTCACTGGCCCTCCAGTTCCCGACGAAGCTGGCGCTGCTGACGGTCCTGCCGATGCGCTGGTCGGAACGGCTGCTGGCGTGGTTCATCGCGGTCCTGAACGGGAGCGGCTGGCTGGTGCTGCGGCTGCTGCGGGTGGAGCCGAAGCCCCACCGGCACCTGCACTCCGCGGAGGAGATCAAGTTCCTGGTGGCGGAGAGCAGGGAGGGGGGTCACCTGCGTGCCGAGGAGCAGAGGCGGCTGAACCAGGCGCTGGGGCTGACGCAGCGGAAGGCCCGGGAGCTGATGATCCCACGGACGCGGGTGGTGGCGGTGGATGAGGCCGAGGGGCTGGACGCGGCGCTGGACGTGGTGGTGGCGTCGCCGTACACGCGCCTTCCGGTCTACCGTGACTCCCTGGACCGGATCGTGGGCGTGGTCCACGCGAAGGACCTGGCCGCGGCCATGCTGTCCGACGGCGTTGCGGGCACGTTGGCGGACCAC
This sequence comes from Longimicrobiales bacterium, assembly GCA_046483065.1. Lineage (GTDB taxonomy): Bacteria > Gemmatimonadota > Gemmatimonadetes > Longimicrobiales > RSA9 > JAWVYT01. The sequence continues at coordinate 16,458 of JAWODW010000048.1, forward strand.
ATCCGGCCCGTGCTGGCGGTCCACGAGACCGTATCGGCGGACCGGGTCCTGGCCCTGATGCGGGAGGAGCGCGGGGTCATGGCGGTGGTGGTGGACGACTTCGGCGGCACGTCGGGGATCCTCACCACGGAGGATATCCTGAGCGAGCTGCTGGGCGACATTGCCGACGAGTTCAAGCACCCGGCCGGCCCCCCGGAGCGGCTGTCGGACGGCCGGGTCCGGCTGCCCGGTGACCTGGCGCTCTACGAGGTGCAGCCATGGGTCGGTACCCGGTGGGAGGGTGACTCGGACACGGTGGGTGGGCTCGTCATGGAGCGGCTGCGCCGGGTACCCGAGGCCGGTGACACCGTGGAGATCGACGGCGCCAGGGTCGAGGTGGAGGCCGTCGACGGCCTGGCTGTGCGGACCCTGCTCGTCCGCCCCGCCGGGCACGAGGACGCCGGGGACACCGGTGACGCCGGCGACGCCGGGGGTGCCCCGTGATCCCGACAGTGATCATCGCGACGCTCATCCTGCTGAACGGTCTGTTCGTGGCCGCTGAGTTCGCCATCATCGGGGCGCCCCGGCCCGCCATCGAGCGCAAGGCCAGGAAGGGGAACCGCCTGGCCGGCCTGGTGCTGCACGTGCTGGGCGATGCGCGAGAGCAGGATCGCTATATTGCCACGGCCCAGCTCGGGATCACGTCGGCGAGTCTGGCGCTGGGGATGTACGGGGAGCACCTGCTGGCCGAATGGATCGCCCATCAGCTGGAGGTGCTCGGCCCGCTGCGGTGGGTCGGCGCCCACACCCTCGCCAGCGTGCTGGCCGTCGCCTTCCTGACCTATCTCCACGTGGTCCTCGGCGAGATGGTCCCCAAGTCGCTGGCGCTGCAGGCGCCGGGGCGCGTGGCCATGTGGGTGGCCGCGCCCATGCGGGTGATCGAGATGGCGTTCTATCCGCTGGTGGTGGCGTTGAACGGGCTGGGCAACGGGATCCTGAAGCTGTTCGGCGTGGAGCGCTCCGCCATCAGCGAGGAACACTACCGGACCACCGACGAGCTGAGCTTCATCGTGGCCGAGAGTCGGGCGGGCGGACTGCTGGCCCGGGAGCCGGCCCGGGTGGTACAGGAGCTGCTGGAGTTCGCGGATCTCACGGCTGGCGAGGTGATGGTGCCCCGGACCCGGGCCACCGGGTTCGCCCTCGGCGCCGACCGCGAGGCCGTGGCCACAGCGCTGGAATCCGGCCGCCACACGCGCTACCCGGTCTACGAGGAGAGCCTGGACCACATCATCGGGGTGGTCCACGTGAAGGACCTCCTGGCCGGCCTCCGGGCCGGTGGCCGTCTGGATCGGGCCATGGTCAACGACGTCCCGTTCCTGCCGGCGACGGAGCCGCTGGACCGGGTGCTGGCGACCCTCCGGCGCACCAGCTCCCAGATCGCGGTGGTGCTGGACGAGCACGGCGGTACGGCGGGGATCCTGACCCTCGAGGACCTCTTCGAAGAAGTGGTGGGCGACATCGCCGATCCCGGCGAGACCCCCGCCCTCCTCCGGGACGACGCCGGGGAGCTCCGGGCGGCCGGCACGGTCCGGCTGGACGAGCTCGGCGAGGCGCTGGGCCTGGTGCTGGAGCACGAGGATGTGGACACGGTGAGCGGGTTGATCCTGACGCTGCTGGGGCGTCCGCCAGCCGTCGGGGACCGGGTGGAGCACGAAGACGTGGTCCTCGAGGTCTCGGCCGTGCGAGGGAAGGGCGTCCAGCAGGCCCGTGTGGTGAGCGCACCCGAACCTGCGTAACGGAGGAGCAGCCATGTCCGGGATCGTGTTCCTGAAGACGGAGGACCTCGAGCGCATCGTCGCCTTTTACACCGAGGAGGTGGGGATGCGCCGGTGGCTCGAGCAGCCGGAGATCACGATCCTCCGGCACGGCAACCTCCTGGTGGGCTTCCGCCAGCACGAGCGAGCGGACACCGACGCGCTGCTCACCTTCTTCTACCCGACGCGGGCGGAGGTGGACGCCATGCACGACCGGCTGCGGGCGGTGGCGGTGGGCGAGCCGGCGGAGACACCGCGCTACCGGATCTACAACTTCTACGCCCGGGATCCCGACGGCCGCGCCATCGAGTTCCAGTGCTTCCTCCACGAGCTGCCGCCCGAGCCCCGCGGTTGACCCCGCCCCCGGACCGTCGCCACTCTGATAGGGGGCACGAATGCGATCGGGCGAGGAGGGAACCGTGGAGAGTCTGAAGGGACGACTGCTCATCTCCAGCGGCGGATTGTACGACCCGAACTTCCGCCACACGGTGGTGCTCATCGGGGAGCACGACGCCCACGGGGCCGTGGGCGTGGTCCTGAACCGCCCGCTGGATCCGACGGTGGCGGAGGCGGTCCCGACGCTGGCCGACCTGGTGGACCCCGATGAGCCGCTGTTCCAGGGCGGCCCCGTGGAGCCGCAGCAGGCGGTGCTCCTGGCCGAGGTCGCCGTCCCCGGCCTCGTGGACGTGCCGGTGTTCGGGTCGGTGGGCTTCCTCACGGGCGAGATCCCGGCGGACGTCCGACCCTCCCTCACCCGGGCACGCGTGTTCGTGGGCCACTCGGGGTGGGGCCCCGGTCAGCTCGAGGCGGAGATGGAGACCGACTCCTGGATCGTCGACGACGCCACCGCCGCCGACGTCTTCACCGGCTCCCCCCACTCGCTGTGGCACGACGTCCTGGAGCGGAAGGGCCCGCCGTACACCACCATGGCCCGGATCCCGTTCGACCCGTCCATGAACTAGGGCAGCCGGCGGGTCGGCGCGCCGCCGGAGGCCGGAACGGGGGTCGGAGCGGAAGTCGGAGCGAGGGTCGGGCCGGTGCCCGTGATGGCTTCGAGCGGCTCAGTACCCCCAGGAAAGCGTGACCCGGAGCTGCCTCGGCTCCACCGGATGGAAATGCAGGTCCTCGATGCCATCCGTGGGCTCGTCCGGCAGTCGCGATCGGTAGAAGTAGGCGATATCGGCGTCCGCGGCGTCGAGGAGGTTCATGAGGCTGGCGCCGAGTCGGAGCTCCCCCAGCGTCCAGCCCAGGTTCAGGTTCAGCAGGGAGGTGGCCGATGCCCGGATCGCATTGTCCTCGGTCAGCGGGTAGGCGCCGAAGTGGCGGAGGCGGAGCGCCGCGTACGGCCCGTCCCGGGTCGGCTCCCACGCGATGCCGCCGGTGACCACCCGCTCCAGCGCGCCGGGCACGCGGTCCGCCCCCTCCGGCGCCCCGGAGAAGCGCGCCCGTGCGAACGAAGCATCCAGATCCACCCGGAGCTGAGGGGCCGGCCTCCAGAAGTTGGCCCACGTCACGCCGACCCGCCGGCTGGCGTCGCTGGGTTCGGTGGTCCCCGCATCCCCCACGAAGAGCAGCTCGCTGTCGAGCGCCACGGTCCACGCCGTGAGCGTGGTGTGGAGCCCGGTGCGGGAGGCGGCACGGAGCCCCACTTCGGCACCCCGGGACTCCGCCAGCGGGTGGACGGGATCCACCGGTTCGCCGGAGACCGGGTCCACGGCCTGGACCGTGCCCCGGGCGTCGTTGCTGTGGAAGCCGTAGCCGCCGCTCACGTACAGCTCAGCGCCTTCCCGGAGCGCGTACACCACGGAAGCTTTCGGGCTCACGATCGCATCCGTGGCCTCACCCGAGTTCTCCGGCCGGTCACTGGACACGACGAAGCGGTAGGCATCGCTCCGCACCCCGAGCACCGTTCGGAGCTCCGGCGTCCAGTCGCTCCGGAGCTCCACGTACGCCCCGGTGCCCCACTGGGCCACCTCGTCCGCCCGGACCGTCGCCTGGATCTGCCGGGCCTCGGTCCGGCGCAGCGCCACGTCCGCGAGGTCCAGGCGCGTCTGGACCCCGGCCGTCGCCACGTGCCGGCCTGCCACCTGCCGGCCCAGGGCACGCGTGTACGTGTACTGGCCACCGAACACCCGGCGGGCCCGGTCCCGCTGCTGGATCTGGTCGCCTGCCGTGGGGTCCTCGAGGAAGTACGTGAAGTTCGAGTACAGGTCGAGGTCGTAGCGCATGCCGTAGAGTTGCACGCGGTGGCTGGCCTCCGCGCCGGACCGCGACCACGAGCCCGTCAGGGCATACCGGGACGACGACCCTCCGAGTGAGGGATCGATCTGGTCGAACCGGCCGATCTCTCCACCCTCGACCCGGCGGCTCGGCACCTGATCGGACGCGTTCCACGCGTTGTCGTACGCCATGGCCAGGACCGAGAACGCGCTGCTCCCGGACTCCCAGGAATAGCGCGCCACGCCTGAGCGCTTCCGCAGCTCCTGTGGGGTGGTCCACGGCCCGTCGTAGCCCTTCAGCTCGCCGCCGGCCAGCAGCCGTCCCGGCCCGAGCTCCACCGAGGCCGCCGCCACCGCCCGCCGGTAGCCGTCCTCGCCGATCCCCGTGAGCGCGAAAGGTCGCTCCAGCGACCGCCGCAGCCGCAGCTCCGCGCCGCCGGCCGAGCCGAAATCGCCGATGCCCGCGTAGTACGGGCCCAGACGATACTCCACGTGGTCCACCAGCTCAGGGATGATGAAGTTCAGGTCCGTGTACCCCTGGCCGTGGGCGTGCGTCGGGATGTTGACGGGCATCCCCTCCACCGACGTCGAGAAGTCGGTGCCGTGGTCCAGGTTGAAGCCACGCACGAACATCTGGTTCGACTTCCCGTCCCCGCTGTGCTGGGTCATGATAAGCCCCGGCACCGTCTCGAGCAGCTCCCCCTCACGCACCAGCGGCCGGAGCTTGAAGTCGCCGAACCCGACGAACCCCTGCGACGCGCTCATGGCAACCCCGGTCAGGTCGTCCCCGCGACCCTCCACCACCAGCGGCTCCAGCACATAGCGAGGAACGGTGTCGGCCGCGGTCCCGGTTCCGGTCTCCTGGGCCCGCAACCCGTCCGTCGGTAGCAGCGTCATCAGAACGAGGACGATTCCGCAGCAAAATCTCATGACGTCTCCTCCTCCGGGAGCACCGCCGTCAGCGTCAGATGGCTGTGATGAACACCCCGGTACCCCGCCAGCGTGGTTGCCAGCTCGCGGAGAGGACCCGCGCGGCCCCGGAGGAGCAGGACCTCCAAGCAGGTGTCGTGGCTCACATGCAGGTGCATGGTCGTGATCACCAGCTCCAGGTGATCGTGCTGCAACGCCATCAAGCGGTCCTGGAGTTCCCGGCGATGGTGGTCGTAGACCAGCGTGAGCACACCCAGCACCGCCGCGTCCGGGTCCGAGACGCGCTCTTCCACCAGCCGCTCGCGTACCAGGTCGCGGAATGCTTCCGATCGGTTCGCCCGCCCCCTCCGCGCGATGACTTCGTCGAATCGCTCCAGGAGCTCGGCCTCCATGGACACCCCGAACCGTATCATGGGACTCCTCCACGGCTGGCTAGGTAGCACGATCCGCCCAATTTGTAATACGCAGCTGGTGGCGGCAAGAGAAGAGGCGGCTCGGCATCAGAAAGGATGCTGCATTCGTCATTTTCGGGCGAGAAATCGCGTGATCTATTGACTTTCTGTAGCACCCCGCGTAACGTCACGCCGTTCCGGCCGTTCCCCGGCCGTCCGTTGACGTCGAGCCGCCTTTCCCTACCCGGAATCTCCGGCGCTGCGGCAGTGAATGGACTATGCGAATGCGCGAAGCGCCCTGCTGTGCGGTCAGGGTCGGATGGCCTCTGTTCGTGGCGGCCGTGGCACTCGTCGCGCTCCTTCCCGGCAGGGCTCCGGCCCAGCACCCGGACTGGTCCGCCCAGCTGATCATGCCGCCGTACCCGACCCCGTTCCTGTCGGAGTGGGAGCGGATGCCGCAGGTGGTGACACTGAATGTGTTCTACAGCGGGACCGAGCCGGCGGAGTTCCGGATCGAGGGGGTGGCGCGGGTGGAGGGAGTGGGCGTGCTGGGACGTGCGGAGAGCGAGTCGTACTTCCTGCCGAGCGGCCCGTCCACGCGGCTGCTGACGTCGCGGGAGATCCTGGACTGGCGGACGCTGGAGTCGAACCAGGGTGTTCTGGACGCCGTGCTCCGCTCGGGGATGCTGCCGGAAGGGCGCCACGAGTTCTGCGCGCGGGTGGTGGACCTGACGGGCACACAGCTGACGGAGTCGTGCGCCCGGTTCACGGTGGCGCTGCCCGACCCGCCGCAGCTGATCGCGCCGGTGTCGCTGGGCGCGGTCTCGCCGCTGCAGCCGGTCTTCCAGTGGACGCCGGTGATGGTGCCGTCGGAGCTGGGGCTGACGTACCGTGTCCGGATCGTGGAGCGGTACGAGGGACAGGGCGCCCTGAACGCGCTGTCGGCGAACCCGACTCACCATCTGGCGGATGTGGAGGGTGCGCCCATGCTGGTGTACCCGTCGGATGCGCTGCCGCTGGAGGAGGGGCGGGAGTACGTGTGGCAGGTCTCCGTCGTGGACGGCTTTGGACACCCGTTGACCACGGGGGCGCGCCGGAGCGAGATCTGGTCGTTCTACGTGGGCGACGGGTTCGAGGTCGGCGGGCTCCTGGGCGGCGACCGCCTGGAGCCGCTGCCGGACTCGCTGCCGCTGATCCCGGGGGTGGCGACGCTGCACGGACTGGCCGGTCTCATGGCCACCACCACCCGGGACGCGTACGTCCTGGACGGGCCGCTGCGGCTGGAGCTGGCCTCGCCGTTCCGGGCCACGGTTCAGGTGGAGGCGCGGGGTCTGGAGGTGGACGGGACGTCGTTTGCGCCGCCGGTGTTCCGGGCGGGGACGCTCCGGGGCGCGCTGACGGCGGGTGCGGTGCCGGCGAGCCTGACGGGGCCGCTGGCGTCGCTGAGCGAGCTGTCGTATTCGCCGTCCTCGGGGCTGGTTCTGGGGGGCAGTCTGCGGGCGCCGGACGGGTCCGACCTGGAGCTGTCCGGGTCGGTGGCCATCACGAGCGCCGGGCTGGACGGTACGCTGCGGGCGGCATCGACGGATGGCGAGCCGCTCTTGGAGTACGGCGGCGACATCGTGGCGTACCGGCTCGACTCGGTGAGCGTGGAGTTCCCATCGCAGCGGCTGCGGATCGATGGTGACCTGGCGCTGTTCGGCGGCGCATCGAACTGCGTCGGGGTCCGGGCGGACCCGGTCCAGCCGGGGGTGTTGGGGGCCACGCTGGACTGCCGTCCCGATGTCCGGGTCCCGCTGGTGGACGGACGGACGGGATTGGTCCTGGCGCTGGACTCGCTGGCGGGCAGCCTGTCGGCGTCGTGGGACACGGGCGAGCTGAGCTACGACGTGGAGCTGGCGGGCGGGCTCCTGCTGAGCACGGACGCGGACTCGCTGCGCGCCGGCGTCACCCTCCGGGTCACGCCCGGGGGCGTGACGCTGGAGCAGGTGGATCTGCCGGAGCTGGCGTTGGCTCCGCAGCGGCTGGATCTGGGCGCCGTGCGCCTCGGCCTCACGAGCGTGGATGTCACCCGACTCTACCTGGACCCGGTGGACGGGTGGGATTTTGCGCTCCGCATGGACGCCGAGCTCGGCTTCCCCATGCTGGACTCGGCGGCGACGGTGGCACTGGCCGGCATCACCCTCGAGCCCACCGGACTCACGCTGCCCGCCATCCAGGCCGACTGGTCGGGCGTCGAGCCGGTGGAGCTGGGCGGCTTCCGGCTCCGGCCGCTGGGCTTCCGGATGGACTCGCTGCGCCTGGGCTGGCTCGACGCGCCGGTCCCCGATGACTGGGGCGCGGGCTTCGATCTGGAGCTGGGCTTCTCCGCCGACGCGCCGCCGGCGCTCCAGCCGGTGCGGCTTCGGGCCACCGACGCCGGGTACCGGAACGGCCGGTTCACCGGTGCGTTCACCGCCGTGGACTTCGAGCGCGGCCCGCTGATCCTGCCGCTGGGTGGCGACAGCATGGCCCTGCAGGTGACGCGGCTGGAGGGCGACATGGGGGAGTCGGGGGAGGGGATCTCGGTCCTGGCGGCGGGCTCACTGCTGGCGCCCACCTTCCTGCGCTGTGACGGCGTCCCGGACCCGGAGCTGCCGCTGCCTTCGGCGTCGGTGCGGGTAGGGTCCCGCGGCGCGCTATCGGGGACCATCACGGGGCTCGTGCCGGCGTGCCCGCTGGAGCTCGGCGCCCTGACGCTGCGGCTGCTCCAGGGCGACCTGTCGTTCCAGGCGGACGGGGGCGGCCAGCAGGTGCGGCTGGACGTGGCGGCGGAGGCCGAGCTGCCGGGGCCCGACGGCACGCCGGTCCGGGCCGCGGGCGAGCTGGCCGTGGACCTGATGGGCCCGGCCATCATCGACGGCGCCATCGCGTTGAGCGAGCCGTTCCTGTGGAGCCTCCCGGCGGGCCCGGACCCGCTGATCCGGACCGTGGTGAGCGAGGCGGTGCTGGACACGGCGGGGCTCCGGCTGAGCGGCGAGGGCGAGCTGCGGCTGGGCGCGGAGGCGGACGGGAGCGTAGCGAGCGCGAGCGGCGCGGCTGCGGCCGGCGTCTCGTTCCAGGACCTGCGGCTGCGGCTGTCGGACTTCCGGGTCACCGGCGGGAGCGCATCGATCCACGGCGCCGCGGCGCTGACCGCGGCGGTCGACGGCGACGGGCTCCGCTGGCGGTTGGAAGAGGCCGCGGAGGCCGCCGGCGAGGAGTCGCCGGTCCGGTTCCTCCTCCCGGACACGGTCACGCTGGAGTCGGGCGGGCTCCGCCTGGGCGGCACGGCGGGGGCGGAGCTGGCCATGGTCGGCGACACCGTGCAGCTGGGGGTGGCGTTCACCGACGGCTTCCGGCTGGGGCTCACTCCGCGGGTCGGGGTCCAGGCGGGCCGGGCGAGCATCCGCGTGCAGGAGAGCGAGGTGGCGTACGTGGACTCCGCCGGCTTCTGGCTCGGGGACGTCCTGGCGGCCGTGACGCTGCCGGACCGGATCGGGCTCCCGGCGGAGAGCCAGGCGTATCTGGTGGTGGCCGAAGGAGGGATCTCGCGGGTGGCGGCGGAGTCGGGGCCCGCGGGCGTCCGGCTCCGCACCCGCCCCGGGTCGCCCGTGTCGCTGGTCCTGCCCGCGCTGGCGGCCGCCGGCGAGGAGCCGCCCAGCGTGGACGTGGTCTTCGACGTGATGACGGACCCGGGGACGTTCCAGCTCACCGGGGGCGCCATCGAGGTGACGGCCGGCGCCGGGGCGTCGCTGCTCTCGTTCGAGGAGCAGGGGATCGTCTTCGACGTGCGGGAGCTGGCGTACCGCAGCACGGAGGACGGGTACGCGCTGCTGGCGGCGGTGGTGGCGGAAGTGGCGCTGGGGGCCGGCACGCCGGTCTCGCTCGCGGGCGAGCTGGAGCTGGCTCCGGGGCTGGTGAAGGGTCGGGTGGAAGCCACCTCGGCCGAGGGCGGTGACCTTTTCCAGCTGGCCGCGGGCCCGCTGGAGCTGGTGGTGGCGCGTGCGGCGCTGGCGCTGCCGTCGGCGGAGTACGAGCTGGACGGGCGGCTGCGGCTGTTCGGTGACGAGCTGGGGTGCGAGGACCTGGCGGTGCGCTCCGACGGCGCCGGCGGCATGGTGGCGTCGGCGGCGTGCATGCCGAATCTGGCGCTGCCGCTGGCGCCGGGGACGGACCGGGCGAAGCTGGTTATCGAGACGCTGGCCGGCTCGCTGGCGGTTCACCCACAGGAGGGGCTGTCCGGGTCGCTGGACCTGGCCATGCGGTTCAGCCTCGACGAGGCGGCGGATGGCGGCGCGTGCGACGCGGCGTTCAACCTCCAGCTCTCGGACGACGGTGTCTCGTACGATCCGGCATCGGTCAACAGCGCCTATTTGCGGGCAGAATCCCTATTCATTTCCCAGTGATTACCAAGAGTTAAAGATTCCGGAATATCATTTACCCCAGAATAGAAGGGCAGGTAACAGGAAGTATCCTGGGCACCTAAAGCAATCCATAAAATTCCACCGATTTCATCTGGCAACCAGCTTCTTAATTGTACAATAGTTGTATATTCCGCAGTATTTTTAGAAATCGTTCTGGGATAAGAATAGTTTTTATCATCTATCTTAATCGGAGATGCATAATATCTTGGATTGCCAAATGGTCCTCCGCTAACTCCTTCTCCCGGGGCAAACTGGGTTCCTTCATAATTATCTCTGGATATAGCCATTAAATCCTGAGCAGAAAGTTTTTTATCAGGTTTGACTGAAAACGGAAATTCATTATTGGGTAATTCTGGGCTAAATTCCTTAGAAGGAGCAACTAGATCAAATAAACGCCACATCCTAGCCCTACTTCCACCACTGCTAATAGCACTCTCGGTTTGCGGAGAATACGCCATATTAAACCTAAAAGGTTCTCCACTTTCCGGATCATAGTACTCTTCTTCAACCGCAAAAGAAATTACATTAGATGAAGCCATAAAGTAATCTGGGTTATCTAAATCGATCTCACCAATACGGGATTCATTGGGACAGAAACTCACTTCATCATCAGGTACTCGCTGAGCTGCCCAGACGGCTCCCGGTTCTCCGCTTTCCGGAGTCCATAACGGACCAACTGGCATAATTTCAAAAATCCATACTTCTTCGGGATCTGAAACAGCCAGCATTTCACCACCCCAGTCCTGTCCATAACCAAATTCTTCTGCTACTGAACCCATTAATTGAATCGCTTCTCGGGCTGTTTCACATTGCTCCATTGCTATCAAGGTCAGTTCGGTAATAGATACATCAGCATTTGGACTAGCTAGCTCAGAACGACTTCCTACCGTTGATTCATTGATTCCCAGCTGTTTTTCATTAATATTCCCAAATACTGCACGAATATAAGCATTGGTACGTTCTACCTGAGGAATGCTATTCCCGGTATCAGTTTCCTGGTAAAAACCAATTTCATCTCTACTTAATCCTGCTTTTTCTTCCTCAATCGGCCAATCTTCAAGCTGTGGTATAGCATAAATCTTTCGTTCACTTCCCGGTTCATATTCTTTCGCAGGTACATAGAAAAATCTAAAATCACATATGCCGCAATCTGCAGTCTGCAAAGTCATAGTTGAACCATCAATCGAGGCATCTTTCCCCACTAAAATAGCTGTACACATATCGCCACCAAGAGAACATTCAACACAGTCATTGGAGGGATTAGCTAAAACAAAGCTGAAATTTAAAGCAAAAAATGTTAAGGCAATAACTACTACTAATATTTTGTTTTTTCTATTCATTACATACTCCTTTTGTTTTATAGTTTAAAATGTTAATCTGCTTATATTTTTTTCTTATC
>JAWODW010000077.1:0-24060 GCA_046483065.1 Longimicrobiales bacterium
CGACATCCGGCGCCCCCTAATGATCGGTTGTGCCTATGGGTCCCCCACAAATCATAATGCGAGACTTCGACGACCGCCCGGACCGGGCCGCAGTTCACCGAGGTGTCCCGAACCCTCCGACGATTCGACGCCGCATGATGAGCGGAGACTTTGGGGCGCGTACCGACCCAAAGTCTCCTTCCATTGATCCCCGCAAGATGATCATCGGAAGGTTCGGGTCGCTCCGCGACCCAAACCCTCGTCTGGTCCCGGGACCCACGACGAACGGAGAGTTTGGGACAGCCGCCTGTGAGTTCCGCGCGCCTCCGCGCCTCCGCGCCTCCGCGCCTCCGCGCCTCCGCGCTCCCCCGCGCCTCCGCGCCTACCCCTGTAGGGCGGTCCCCCACGCGGATCCCGGGGTCCTCCGCATTGCGGGGGCGGGGCCGGTGGCGCATCGTGCCAGTGAACCGTTGGACCTGTACCATCGAACTCGAGATGAGACCATGTTCGCGAAACGTATTCTGGCCCTCGCCGCGACGCTGCTCGTGATGGCGTCGTGTGCCGACCGTTCCTCCACCGACAACCCGCTGCTGACCGAGTGGACGGGCCCGTACGGCGGCGTCCCGGCCTTCGACGCCATGGAGCTGGACCACCTGCCGGCCGCGCTGGACGCGGCCATGGCTATGGAGCTGGAGGAGATCGAGGCCATCGCCGCGAACCCGGATCCGCCGACGTTCGAGAACACCATCGTCGCCCTGGAGCGGGCCGGCGAGACGCTGAACCGGGTCTACTCGTACTACGGGATCTGGAGCGCGAACCGGTCGTCGCCGGAGTTCCGCGCGATCCAGACGGAGTACGCGCCGAAGCTCTCGGAGCACTCCACGCGGATCACGCAGAACGCGGCGCTGTTCGACCGCATCGAGGCGGTCTACGAGGGCGACGAGCTGGCCACGCTGCAGCCGGACCAGCAGCGGGTGGTGGAGCTGATCTACGACCGGTTCGCCCGGAACGGCGCCACGCTGGAGGGCGAGGCGAAGGCGAGGTACGCGGCGATCAACGAGCGGCTGGCCGAGCTGCATACGGCGTTCGGGAACAACGTGCTGGCCGACGAGGAGGGCTACGTCACGTACCTGACGGAGGACGAGCTGGGCGGGCTGCCGGCGTCGTTCGTCCGGGCGGCGGCCGCGGCGGCGGCCGAGCGAGACCGGGAGGGCGAGTACGCCATCACCAACACGCGGTCGTCCATGGACCCGTTCCTGACCTTCTCCACGGAGCGCGACCTGCGCGAGGAGGTGTGGCGGACGTACTACTCCCGGGGTGACAACGGAGACGAGCACGACAACAACGCCATTATCGCGGAGATTCTGGAGCTGCGCGACGAGCGGGTCGGGCTCCTGGGCTACGACACCTACGCGGACTGGCGCCTCGAGAACCGGATGGCGAAGGTGCCGGCGAACGTGTTCGAGCTGCTGGAGACCATCTGGCCGGCGGCCGTGGCCCGGGTCCACGAGGAGGTGGCGGACATGCAGGCCATCGCCGACGCCGAGGGCGCCGGGATCACCATCGAGCCGTGGGACTACCGCTACTACGCCGAGAAGGTGCGCCAGGACCGGTACGCGCTGGACTCGGACCAGGTCAAGCAGTACCTGCAGCTGAGCCGGCTCCGGGACGCCATGCACTTCGTGGCGGGCGAGGTCTTCGGCTTCGCGTTCGAGCCGGTGCCCGAGGGCGCGGTCCCCGTCTTCCACTCGGACGTGGAAGTCTTCGAGGTCACCGACCGGGAGACGGGCGAGCACGTGGGGCTCTGGTACCTCGACGCGTACGCCCGCACGGGCAAGCGCTCGGGCGCGTGGGCCACCACGTACCGGAGCCACACCACCTTCGACGGCAAGAAGACGGTGCTGGCGTCGAACAACTCCAACTTCATCAAGAGCGCGCCGGGCGAGCCGGTCCTGATCTCGTGGGACGACGCCACCACCCTTTTCCACGAGTTCGGCCACGCGCTCCACTACCTCACGTCCAACGTGGCCTACCCCACGCTGAACAGCGGCGTGCGGGACTATACCGAGTTCCAGAGCCAGCTGCTGGAGCGGTGGCTCAGCACCGACGCGGTCATCGACAACTACCTGGTCCATTACGAGACCGGCGAGCCGATCCCCGCAGAGCTGATCGCCAAGATCAAGAACGCCGCCACCTTCAACCAGGGCTTCTCCACCACCGAGTACCTGGCCTCGGCGCTGGTCGACATGATGTACCACACGCTCGACGACCCCACGGGGATCGACCCGGACGCCTTCGAGCGGCGGGCGCTGCAGGAGATCGACATGCCCGACGAGCTGCCCATGCGCCACCGCAGCCCCCACTTCGGCCACATCTTCAGCGGTGAGGGCTACTCCGCCGGCTACTACAGCTACATATGGGCCGACGTCCTCACCGCCGACGCCGCCGAGGCGTTCCGCGAGGCGCCCGGCGGGTTCTACGACGACGAGCTGGCCGCGAAGCTCGTCGAGTACCTCTTCGCACCCCGCAACTCCATGGACCCGGCGGAGGCGTACCGGCTCTTCCGCGGCCGGGACGCCGAGATGGAGGCGCTCATGCGCGACCGGGGGTTCCCGGTGGACGACGTGTAGAGAGCGGCACCGGTCGGGAACCGGGGGGAACGCCCCCGGTGGAGCGGGACCATGGAAGCGCCCCGGCATCCCGCCGGGGCGCTTTCGCATCCCGCACCCTCACCGCCCCGGGTTTGCGTCCCGACCGATGGAAATCCACATTGACTGGGTCGCCGGGGGCCCGTGGTCCCAGCGACTCTCCCCACCCTCCTCCCCGAGGTCCCGGTTTCCGGCGCACTTCTGATCAACCGTGCGTACGTCCCCACGTGCGTACGGCGTACGCCAGCCCGTTCTGACGTGGAGGCCGTAATGCGCGCAGCAATCACCGTCACCCTCATGCTCCTTTTCCTCGCCGGGTGTGGCGAGGGCGAACCGTCCGGCCCCGAGGACCCGGTGGCCACTTCGCTGGCCGTCGAGCCGGCCACCAGCACGCTGACCGCCGTGGGCGCCTCCGCGCTCCTGGTGGCCTCTGTGCGGGACCAGGACGGGGCGCCCATGCCGGGTGCGGATCTCACCTGGGCCTCCACCGATGCCACCGTGGCCACGGTGAGCGCCGCCGGGCAGGTGACCGCGGTGGGGCCGGGCGAGGCCCGGATCGCGGCCACGGCCGGAGCGGCCACGGACACGGCCGCGGCCATCGTGGCGCCGGAAGCGGCGACGCTGACGATCCGCCCGGCGTTCAGAACGCTGCACGCCATCGGCGACTCGGCCCGGCTGGAGGCGGTGGTCACCGACCGGAACGGCCACGCCATCGAGGGCGCGCAGGTGTCGTGGACGAGTACGGCCGCGGGCGTGGCGACGGTGGACGCGGCGGGTTGGGTGGTGGCGCAGGCCAACGGCACCGCGGTCATCCGGGCGGAAGCGACGGGCATCGCGGACGAAGCGACCGTGGCGGTCGACCAGAAGGTGGCCGCCGTGGCAGTGTCGCCCGGGACGCTCACGCTGGCAGAGGGGGACACGGCCCGGCTGAGCGCGGTGGTCACCGACTCCAACGGTGTGGCGGTGCCCGCGGACGTGGCCTGGTCGATCGATGACCCCGGCATCGCGTCGGTGGGCGGCGCCGGGCTGGTGCACGCCAGCCGCACCGGCCACACCACGGCGATGGCCGCGGCCGATGGGGTGACCGGCATGGTTCCGGTGGAGGTACTGAACAAGATCGTCTTCCAGCGCGACGACGGCGCTGACCAGGACCTGTTCGTCATGAACACCGACGGTTCGGACGCCACGGCCGTGGCCTTCCACCGCCTCAGTGACCAGATGGCCACGTGGTCGCCAAACGGCACCCGTATCGCGTTCTCCGCTTCCCGGGAAGGCAACTCGGAGATCTACTCTATCGCGGCCGATGGATCAAACCCGACCAACCTGACGCTGGCTTCTTCCGGGGACATACAGCCGGACTGGTCCTCCACCGGTGTCATTGCCTTCGCCTCCGATCGTGGTGCCACTACGTACGGGATCTGGACCATGGCTCCCGACGGCTCCGAACCGACCAGCGTGATCGACCTCGGTTATCACACATACCAGCCAGCCTGGTCGCCGGACGGGACGAAGCTCGCCGTCACGGTGAAGTTCAGTGCGACGGACTACGACGTGTACGTGTACGACCCGGCCGGGCCCACGCTGACGCCGGTCACCGACGACACCGTCACGAACCGGCATCCCACGTGGAGCGCCGATGGCGCCCGGATCGCGTTCGCCAGCGACCGGGACCCGGGGGACGGCAGCTTGCGGACGCGGATATGGGTCATGAACGCCGACGGCTCCGGCGCGGCGCCGCTGAGCGACCCGCCGGCAGGGTTCGGGGACTCCCGGCCGTCATGGCGGCCGGCGCCGTAAGCTGCGGTGCACCCCGGCTGACCGCTCGCTTGACGGGGGCCTCCGTTGCGGCCCATGCTTCCGACGCAGCACTTAGCCGCGCCGGGAGCAGGACGTCCCGGCCCCCCTCCTGCCCCGAGGTGCCCTAGGTGTCCGTCGAGATCGTGGAGGTGTCCGACCGCAGGACGCTGAAGCGGTGGCTCTCGTTCCAGTACGACCTCTACGCCGACGACCCCCTCTTCGTGCCCCAGCTGATGGGCGACGAGCTGGACACCATGGACCCGGCGAAGAACCCGGTCTTCGACGTGGCCCGGGCCCGGCTGCTGCTGGCGGTCGAGGACGGGCAGTCGGTGGGTCGGGTCTGCGGCATCATCCACGGGCTCGAGACCGAGAAGCTCGGGCGGAAGCGAGGCCGGTTCGGCTGGTTCGAGTGTGTGGACAGCGCCGTCGTCGCCGAGGCCATGCTGGCGGAGCTCGAGGCGTGGTTCCGGGCCGACGGGTGCGCCGAGATGGCCGGGCCGCTGGGGTTCACCGACCTGGACCCCGAAGGGCTCCTGATCGACGGGTTCGACGCGCTCCCGACCATCGCGGGCAGCTACGGCAAACCCTACTACCCGGCGCTGCTGGAGGGGTACGGGCTCACGAAGGAGGTGGACTACCAGGAGTTCCGGATCGCCATCCCGCCCGTGGACCACCCGGTGGTCCAGACGCTCCGGAAGAAGGCCGCCCGGGACCAGGAGAAGTACGGGCTCCGACCGCTGAAGCTGGCGCACCGGAAGGAGCTCCTGGCGTATGTACCCCAGTTCTGGGAGGTCATGGAGCGGTCCTTCGTCCAGCTCTACGGCGTGACGCCGCTGACGCAGGCCCAGGTGGACTATTACACCAAGAAATACTTCGGCTACATCGACCCCGACTTCGTGCAGTTCGTGGTGGATCCGGGCGACCGTCTGGTGGGCTTCTACGTCGGGATCCCCAGCCTGTCACGCGCCTTCCAGAAGGCCGGCGGCCACCTCTTCCCCACCGGCTTCTGGCACGTGCTCCGGGCCTTCAAGAGCGAGGACACCGTGGACTTCCTCCTGGCGGGCGTGGACCCGGACTGGAGCCCGTCGAAGGTGCTCCCCACGCTGGCCGTGGAGA
Source organism: Longimicrobiales bacterium (assembly GCA_046483065.1). Taxonomy (GTDB): domain Bacteria; phylum Gemmatimonadota; class Gemmatimonadetes; order Longimicrobiales; family RSA9; genus JAWVYT01. Next base: position 5,541 of record JAWODW010000077.1, read on the forward strand.
TGCACCGTGCGCTGGTCGACCGGGGCGTCGCCTGCGCGGAGACCAACCACGAGCTGGAGACCAACACCACCGTCACGGGCATCTGGTCGAAGTTCGAGGTGATGAACACGCGGCGGAGCCGGGTCCACGGCAAGGCGCTGTAGGACGGTGGGCGTCGATCCCCGGGGTGCCCGGGGATCGACCGCCGGAATTAGGGCAGTCCCACGGGCCCCGGCAGGTGCTCGTCGTAGTCGGTGGCACCGGTTCCCAGCTGGCCGGTGGTGTTCGAGCCCCAGCAGTAGAGGACGCCGGCGGCGGTGATGCCGCAGCTGTGCTGCTCGCCGGCGGTCAGCACCCGCCAGGCGGACGGATCGGTGAGGGTCAGGGGCGAGTAGGAGGCCCAGCGCGTGTCGTAGGAGACGCCGAGCTGGCCATAGCTGTTGTACCCCCAGCACGCTCCCTCGCCGGTGGTGGTCACGCCGCACGTGTGCTCCTCGGCGCCGTCCACCTGGGCGTAGCCCGACGGTCCGAGCAGAGGGCTGTCGACACCGCCATAGGTGGCGGAGCCCGTCCCGAACTGGCCGAGGCTGTTGTCGCCCCAGCAGTAGACGTTCCCACCGCCGATGGCGCAGATGTACCAGTCGCCGCTGTGGATCGTGCTGAACGAGTGGCCGCCGTCCACCGGCTGTGGGACCGGGTTCGCGTACGGCGCGCCCGCGCGGCCCACTGTCCCGCCGTCGCCCCAGCAGTAGGCCGTGCCGCCGGTGGCGACGGCGCACGAGGAGTAGATGCCGGCGGTGATGGACTGGAACTCGACACTGCTGGCCACGGCCGTGGGGATCAGGCGGTCGACCGTGGAGCCGTCCCCGATGGCGCCGTTGTAGCCATCTCCCCAGCAGTAGGCCTGACCTCCAGTCGCGACCCCGCACGTATGCCAGTGCCCGGCCTCGATCTGCTGCCAGGTGCCCGCGAAGTCCACGGCCACGGGCGTAGCGTGATCGGTGTGCTCGCCGGTACCCAGGAGCCAGCCATCGCCCCAGCAGTAGCCGGTGCCATCGGTGGCCACGGCGCAGGTGTGGTACATCCCGGCGCTGATATCGGTGAACCGCAGGTCCGTGGCCACGGGCAGCGGGACCGGTACCTCGTCCATATCGAGCCCGAGGCCCAGCTGATTGCTCCAGTTGTCACCCCAGCAGAAGGCCACGCCCTCCGCCGTGAGGGCGCAGGTGTGGTACCCGCCGGCGCTGACCTGGACGAAGTCCTCGCCGTCCAGCGAGGGCGCGGCCACCGCCTCGAACCGGATTGTGTCCTCCGACGACCACACCACGTTGGCACCGGTAACCCACGCCCGGACCTGGTATCCACCCGGCGTGGACGGGAGGGTGTAGGCCACGCGTGCGATGCCGTTGGCATCGGTCATCACCTCCGTGGCGCTCAACGTTCCACCCGTGGCGCTGAACTTCACCAGGGCGTTCTCCACGGGGTCGGTGAAGCCCTCGTAGGCGTCGCTGCCCCAGACCTGGACCACCAGGGAGTCGGGGAGCGGCTGGTCGATCCCGCCGACCTGCCCGTCTCCGCCGGCGGCCTCCACGGCCAGCGCGCGGCAGTCGTCCCACCGGCCGCGCAGGCACAGGTCGTAGTCGCCGGAGCCCGAGACGCCGAGGAAGTGGGGCTCACCGTCGGCGGGCTGGAGGTAGCCGGAGACGCTGAGGCCGTTATCTGCCTGGAGCGACTCGCCCGCCACCGGCTCCAGCTGACTCGTGGTCGGGTCCCTGCGGTAGAGCTGCGCGGTGATGGCGCCGCTCGTCCCGCGGTGGTCCAGGTCCAGCTCCAGGCTGCCGGCCTCCCCGGCGGGAACGGCCATGAGGTCCACGTCCCACGACCCGGCCGCGCTCCCGATCACGTCATAGGGGAATGCCGCCGGTCTCGTGGCGCCCTCCATCACCGACAGGTCGTTGGGCTCCAGGCTGCTCACCAGGTCGCCGTTCAGCCAGTCGGGGTCCTGACCGAGATCGTAGTCGAGCTCGGACAGCTCCAGGACGTAGGGCGCGGCCTGTGTCTGGTCGGCCGCCGCCGAGGCGACCTCAGCCACGAAGTAGCGGCCGTGGGGCAGGCGGATCCAGCCCGAGCCGTCGGTCCCGGCCGCCACCTCCACCGTGCGCAGCCAGAGCTCGCCGGTCTCGTGGTCGCGGATCCGGACCAAGAGCGGCGCCACACCGGCGCTCTCCGTCAGCGACACGCTCACCAGCGCCGGCGACTCCTGCACCCGGAATAGATAGCGGTCGACGTCCCCGTCGGCCGCGACGGCCGCGCTCCCGAGCTCCGGGTCGGTGGTCGTGCGGAACGGCAGCCCCGGCGCGCCGTCGTACGCGTCCAGTCGCGCATCGGCGGCCGCGGCCGCCTCGATGTCCGTGTACTCGATGGAGTCGTTGGGCTCGTACGGGTCGCCGAGATCCGGCGCCGTGCTCACCACCACCCGGGCGCTGTCGCTCAGCCCCTGGTGGACCGCGGTGACGCTCGTCTCACCCTCCGCGACCGCCGTCACCAGTCCGGCGGTGTCGACGGTGGCGATGGCGGGTGCGCCCGAGCTCCAGTCGAAGGCGGCATCCGGGAGGGGCGACCCACCGGCGTCGTGGGCCACGGCGGTGAGCTGGGCCGTGCCACCCGGCACCACCGAGACCTCCGACGGCGTGACCGTCACCGACGCGGCCACCTGCCGCACGGTGATGGCGCTGCTGTCCGTGACGTCTCCGGCGGCGGCCCGTACGAACGTCGCGCCGATGGCCACGGCCGTTACCATCCCGGCGTCGGAGACGGTAGCGATCGCCGGATCGGCGGAGCTCCACGCCACCGTCACGTCGGGCACCGGGTTGCCATAGGCGTCCACTGCGGTGGCGGCGATCCGGACCGAGTCGCCGAGGAAGTCCAGCGTATCGGCGGCCGGGTCGAGGACGATCCGGGCCACCGGCCCGACCACCGCCCGGGCCGTCATGACCGCCGGCGGCAGCCCGGCCACCGTGGCCGTCAGGGTGTCGAGCCCCGGCACGGTCTCGAGCGTCCATCGGGTGGACGCCAGGCCGTCGCCATCGGTCAGGCTCGTGTCGGGATCCACGCTCCCGGCACTCACCGACCACGCCACGGGCAGGCCGGTCACAGGGAGCCCTTCCGCGTCCACCACCCGGACGGTGAGGGGCTGCGGGAGCGTCTCCCCGACGGCGGCCGTCTGCTCGTCCCCCGCGGCCGCCGCGACCACCGCCGCCGGGGAGACCACCACGCGGCTCGTGTCCGCTCGCTCGCCGGCACGGGCGACCACCACCGTGGCCCCGGGGCCGGTGGCCGTGACCAGCCCGGTCCCGTCCACCGTGGCGATGGCCGGGTCGGCCGCGCTCCACCCGACCACCGAGTCGGGGATCGGGTTGCCGTACGCATCCGCGCCCGCCGCGGCGAGACGGAGCGTGTCGCCCAGCACCGCCAGCCGGACGGTGTCCGGCGTCACGGCCAGCGTTACGGCCGGGCCGGCGGCCGCGCGGACCAGGAACGTCAGCGCGGAGACACCCGGTAGATCATCGGCCCGGGCCTCGACGCGCTGCTCACCGGCTGCGGTGCCGAGCGTCCACGCCACGGCGGCCCGACCCGTCGAGTCGCTCACCGCCACGGTATCCGAGAGCGATCCGGCGCCGCCGGCCGCGGTGAACCGCACGGCCACGCCCGGAGCCCCATCACCGTGTCGGTCGACCACCCGCACCGCCGGCGAATCGGCCGGCTCCGCCACCACGCCGTCGGCCTCTCCGGGCCCGGCGTGCTCGAGGTCCGTGGCCACCTGATGGACCACCACCCCCACCGAAACCGCAGCCGATCCCAGCGATGTTGTCACCTCCGCCGTCACCCGCGCTTCACCCGGGTGCCGACCGGTGACGAGACCCGCGTCGCCCACGGTCACCACCGTGGAGTCGGACGACCACCAGACGACCGTGTCCGCCGCCACGTCCACGGGCTGCCCCCCGGCGTCGAGGAGGGTGGCCCGAAGCCGGGCGGTCCCACCGTCGTAGATCTCGAGGCGGTGGACGTCGAGCTGGATCCCCCGGATCAGCTCTCCGCCCTCATCGGGCAGGTCGGCCAGGTAGTCGCCGCACGCCAGGGGCGCCACCAGCGCCGCCAGGGCCAGGGAGAGGGCGGTGGCCCGGACCGATGCGCGGCGAGAGGGAAGCGCAGGCATCTCAGAAGCTCCGGGAGACCGACATGGTCAGGTACCGCTCTTGGAACGCCGGGCGGGGGCCGTACGCCGTGTAGCGCGTGATCCGCCCCATGAGCGACAGGCTGGACCCCAGCGGCAGGGGCATGGTCAGACTGCTCCGGACGGCGAAGATGTCGCGCCCGTTGCCGTGGGTGTTGGAGAGGCTCGCGCCCGCCTGCACCCCCTCGGAGAGCCGCGCCCGACCGCTGAACCCGAGGAAGATGTTCCCCTCGCTTGCCGACCCGCTCAACTCCTTCCGGACCGCCGAGACCGACGGCGACAGCGTGACCCCCGGGACCACTTCGGCCGTCACCGATGACGTCAGCGTGTGGACGGTGACGGCCGGCACCTGGCGGACCACGTTCCCGTCCTCCGTGTTCTGGAAGCCGTAGCTCAGTGACAGCGACGTGTTCCGCTCCAGGATCGTGCGCTGGAGCGCCGTGGTGGCCGTGAGGGCCATGGACCGGGTATCGATGAGGAACGTGTCCACGGCCGCGTCGTTGCCGATCTCGTTCCACACGCCCGAGAACGACGTGGTCAGCGACTCCGTGATCCGCCCCGTGACCGCCACGGTGCCCACGTCGCGATTGGTGCTCCACTGCTGCTGGTCCAGCAGGTTGTCATTCTGGTGCTGGTAGCGGCCCTGGACCATGAGACGATTGCCGAGGAGCCGGGTGTTCCCGCCGAGGTGGTAGGACCGGCGGTCGTTGATCATGTAGGCCAACCCCAACGAGGTGTAGCCGGCGCCCACGTACTCGTATCCGCCCTGGAGCCCCAGCATCCGCAGCCGCAGGTCGGCCTCGACCTCGTACGCCAGGTCACCGGACGTGGACAGACGGAGCGGGTGGAGCCGGTCGATGAACCCGGCCGCGCCGGCGGCGTCGGGATCGGCCCGGGCGGCGGTCAGGTCCCGGGTCAGGAGGGCGCCGGCCACCTGGCCGCGTATCGTGAGGGCACGGTCGAAGAGCGAGGCCTGCCCGTTCAGCCCCACCACCAGGTTCTCCTGCGGCCGGTTGTCCAGCCGCGGGGTGAACGGGGTGAACATGGTGTCGGCGATGGTGGTGTCGGTGATGACCAGCTGCGTCTCCTGGACCCCCAGATCGTCCTTCGCCTTCAGCAGCGTGAGATCCAGGTACGACGCCCGCTCGTCGCCGTAGCCGACCCGGAACACCATGAGGTTCCGCCGGAAGACCGGCTCGCCGAAGGTGGTCTCCACAACCCGCTGACTCCGGCCGCCGTGGACGGTGAAACGGAACAGCCCCGGCCGAAGGTCCAGCCCGGCGCCCCGGATGCGTACACCCTGAAGCGTGTAGCTCGACAGCTCATGGCTGTAGTCGCCGACGTACGCGGTGCCCCAGTCCCAGCTCGGGGTCAGCCCCAGCCGGCTGATGTTCTGGCTGACCTGCACGCCCTCGCTCGAGAGCATGGCATCCACGCCCATGTGTACCTGGCCGAACAGACTGAAGCGCGGGTTCATGGTGATCCGGAAGGAGGAGCCCGGGCGCCGGGGCTCGAGCCCGCTGATCCCGTAGAGCTCCGCCAGCACCGAGAGGTTCCCGCTGAAGCGCGCGACGTCGGTGACCCACGGGAGGAACCTGCCCTCGCCCTGCTCCCCACCCTCCTTCTCGCCGGCCCCGCTGCCGGCGCCGTCGGCCGACCCACTCACACCGCCACCCCCCCCGGCGCTCTGGGCCGCGACGGGCGCGGCCAGGAGCACGGCCAGGAGCGTGGCCAGGAGCACCGGCCAGCGACGGGCGGAACGGCGGTGAGGGCGACACGCCCGGCGGTGGACGCAGCCCATGGCGGTGGCGGTCATGGTCGCGACTCCTCCCCCGGGGGCGACGGCGGCCCGGCCCGTACCGGCGCGCTCGCGGCGGACTCGTTCCCCGAGCGGTCCACCGCCCGGACCACGTAATAGTAGTGCGGCTCGCCGTTGGGATCGGTGAAGGTGACGTCTTCGACAGGCTCGTCGTTCAGGCGCTGGAACTGCCCGGTGGGCAGGCCGGCCCTGTAGACGCGATACCCGAGGAGGTCGCGGCTGGCCACCCGCTGCCAGCCCACGCGGACCCCGGCGCCCACCACGCGGGCGGTGGGGAACCGCGGTGTGGCGGGCCGGTGCCGATCGCCCAGCTCCACGCGGGCGACGGCGGGCGCGCTCCGGTTCCCGGCGCTGTCCACGGCCACGAGCCGGTACTCGTAGCTGCCGACGGCGGCCGTGGTGTCACGCAGGTAGCCGTCCCGGTCGGCGGGTACGGCGCCGAGGGGAACGCCCTCGCCGGCCCTCTCGCCGGCCGCCGCGTCCTCCGCTGCCGGCACGCGGGCGATCTCGTACGCCCGGACGTCCAGGGCCACGCTCGGGGACCAGCGCAGCTCCACGTAGCGACCGCGGACGTTGCGCGCCGAGACACCGGTGGGCGGCGTGGGCGCCTCGTCGTCCGGTACATCGACGGCGATCCGCACCGGCTCGGACTCGTTGTACGCCCGGTCCACGGCCGCCACCTGTACCGTGTAGGAGCCGCCGGGCGCGAGTCCTCGACCCTCGAAGCCAGTGTCGACGAAGACGGTGTCCGCCACGGGCTGACGGACGAGCCGGACGAGACGGTCGGGGCCGTCGCCGCGGTAAATGTAGTAGCCCAGCACGTCGTCGGAAGGCGACGCCTCCCAGCGGATCGTGAGCCGGCGGTCTTCCACCTCCGCGGTCACCGCACCGGCCGGCGCGGGTGGGGTGTGGTCCTCCGGCAGCGCCTGCTCGAGCCCGTGGGGTGCGCTCTCGTTGCCCGCGGCGTCCACCGTCCGCACCCGGTAGAAGTACTGGACCTGCGGCGAGACATCGGTGTCCAGCCATTCGGGGTCTGCCGCGGGTATCGGCGCCGGGTTGAGCCGTCGGTACGACCCGTCCACCCGATCCGCCCGCTCCACGTGGTACCCGGCGGCGTCGGGCTCCGTGGCCCGTCGCCAGATCAGGTAGACCTGCCCGTCGCCGGGCACCGCCACCACGTCCCGGGGCGGCGCGGGTGGAGTGCGGTCCTCCGCCGCCGCAAGCGCCACGGCGCTCGGCCCGCTCTCCCGTCGGAGCATGTCCACGGCCCGGACCTGATAGCCGTACCGGACACCCGTGGCGGCCGCGGTATCGCGGTAGACCCGCGGCGCGGCATCGTTCCTCAGGATCGGGGCGCCGTTCAGACGGCGGAGCTCGCCCGCCGGATCACCCGCCCGGCGGCGGTAGATGTGGAAGGCGACGACGTGATCACCGTCCCGGTACGCCGGGTACTCCCACTCGAGGTGCACCTCACCGTCCCCGGGCTCCGCCGTCAGCGCCGGCGGCGCGGCGGGCTCCCGGTCCTGGACCCGTACCCGGGCGGTGAGCGGGTCGCCCAGCGGAGCGCCCGTGGCGTCCAGGAGCGTGACCCGGTACTCGTACTCGGCGCCCGCCACCACCGCGGTGTCCCGGTAGCGGCGGCCCAGGGCGTCGGCGGCGGTCGGGAACAGCAGCGTCACCACGAGTCCCGCCAGCGGGTCGGAGCGGAGCCGCGGGATCAGCCGCGCCGGCTCCGAGACGCGGGCCACGGCCATGACGCGCTCCAGCTCGGGGCCGAGCATGGCGATCACGTCCCCGCGGCGGCGGACCGGCCGTACCGGCGCCGGGGTGAGCCGCTCGAGGGTGTCACCCGCCGTCATCCGCTCCACCACGAAGCCCGTATGCTGCGAGGGTGGGGAGAGGAGGTAGAGGTACACGGTATCCGCCCTCGGAACGGGCACGATCCTTGGCCCCCCCTGCGCGCGGGCGCTCACGGGCAGGAGCGCGAGCAGTGCGGCCAGGGCCGCGGTACGGATCGGAACGGGAGCGGTCATGGCCACTTCGTTGTGGTGGTCGACCCGGAACCGGACGGGATGCCCGTTTTCGGGACCGGGGAGACGTTGATTGAGCTGGGCAGACCCGCGCCGTTGATCGACCGGACCCTGATGTAGAGGGTCTGCACGGACGCATCCAGATCGGGCAGCGACAGCCGGAGGGTCTTCGAGCCTGCCCCCGTCATGTGCGTCCGGGGCGCGATCACGTCCACACCGTCGGGCGTGGTCCCGATGGCGATCTGGTAGGCGATGATCCCCGAGGCGTCCGGGCGCACGTTCAGCGACACGACCCCCCACCTCCTATCGCGTTGGAAGTCGGTCAGCAGCGGCGCCGGTGGAGCGGAGGCATCGAACATCACGGGGCCCGATGCGGCAGTCTGGCTGACCTTCCCCTGGCCGTTCACCGCCCGCACCTCCACGGTGTAGCGCTGCCCGTCCGCGAGGCCGGACGATCCGGCGGCGCGGACGCCGGTGCCCGCCGTCCAGTCGATGTCGCCCCAGTTGCGGACCACCGCGCCGGAGCTCGAGCGGACGCGGAACTGGTAGCCGCCGATCCCCGTCTCCAGATCCACCGCCGCCGTGTCAATGTCCACGGCCAGGGCGCTCCCACTCTGCATGGCGCACAGTACCGGCCGTACCGGCGGCGTCGGGTCCTCCACCATGAACGGGCCGTACACCAGTGGCTCGCTGACATTGCCGGCGTGGTCCTCCGCCACCACCGCCACGTGGAACTCGCCGTGGTAGTCGAGGGGCGGGCCGCTGTGGGTAAAGTCCTCCGCCGAGTGCTGGACCCAGCCGCTGGCGGTGTACGACGTCGGCGCGTTGGCGGCGATCCGCCAGTGGTAGCGACGGACGCCCGACCCGGCGTCCACCGCGGCCGGCCGCCGGAACGTCACCGCCGGCGTCTCACCGCTCGGCCCGCTCGTGGAGGAGCCACCCGGCAGGGACGACCCCGACCCCAGGCTGCCGCCCCACCCCCCGCCGCCGCCCAGCCCGGTGATGACGTGCATGGTGCCGGGGAAGGATGGGAGGGTCAGCTCGCACGCCGGGTCGACAGGCGTGTAATTCGCCATGCCCGGGCTCACGTACCCACCCCCACCGACCGGCTGACCGGCCTCGCCGCTGCCATCGTCGGCATCGGCGCCGCTCCGGATCACGCCATCCCAACCCGGCGGCTCCACGTCCAGGCGGAGCGCCGGCGACGTGCCAATCTGGCTCCAGAGCGCGTGGCGGCCGGCGCTGCCACCCCCGCTCCGTGCCCGTACCGAGACGTAGATCGGCTCGGCAGCGCTCGGCGGCACATCGTGGATCTGGAGCCCGGTCCGGCCACCGGCCGTGGTCCAGTCCTGGAGCTCCGTCCCACCCGGGGCGCGGCCCAGCGCGTACTGGAACTCGCCGATCCCCGACTCCGGGTCCACGGCCGACCACGCCACGTCGAAGGGCCCGCCGGACACCGTCCAGGCCACCGTCCCCTCGGAGGTGGCCGAGGTCGCCACGCCCGGGAAGCTCACCACCGGCCGGGTCGGAGCGCTGTAGTCGGCGTCCATGGCCCCGACCTGCGCCGGGCCCGCCACGGCCTGCCCACCATCCACGTCGAGATAGCTGTAGCCGTACGAGGAGCGGGCGGTGCCCACGAACCCGGCGCCGCCACGGACCCCCACCTGGATCGCGCCGGCGGATGGCTGGGACGTGCGATCCGTACGGTAGCGGAACAAGCTGACTCCCCCCGTGGACCCGTTCGACAGGATCCCGTCGTCTGCGATCCGCCGCCCCGTGTCCCCATAGAGATAGTCGTAGGTGCCTTCCGGGTGAGAGCCGGCCCACACGGCCCGGATCTCCGCCGTGTAGGGGGTGGTGCTGGCGGTGACCGTGATGTTCGTCACTTCCGGTACCGTCAGCGCCCGGGCGAGCTCGTCACGCCGGGCCACGTACTGCCCGACTCCCGTGGTGTCGCCCCGCCAGGTGAGATAGCGGTCGTACAGGTCGTACAGCGTGCCCGTGAGCTCCGCCTGCACCAGATAGAGCTCGTCCAGGCTGCTCGACAGGGTGGCGTGTGAGCCGTGGATCTCCCCGATCCGCGTCCGCGCCTCGCTGCTCACCGCCGCCACCTCCTGGGTGGCGACCTGGTCCAGGGCCGCGAGTCCGGCCCGGCCGACCTCGTGGAAGAGCAGCAGTCCGAGGTTCGGCACCTTCGCGGCGGCCACGTCCACCTGCCGGTCGTATGTGAGCCCGTCCAGGTCGGCCATGGTCTGCTGCTCGAGCGTGGAATCCGCCGTCCAGTCGCTCAGCTGGGCGGCCCGGTGCCGCACCAGCGCTTCCAGCTCGACCCAACCGTCCCAGACCGGGGCGCCGGCGGCGTCGTGGGCCGCGTCGTGCAGCGCCGCTGACTTCGCCACCTGCATGGCCTCATAGCTGTCCCGCTCGCCCAGCAGCCATGCCGAGCGGCCCCGGACCCAGTCCTGCTTGCGCAGGAGCTGGCTGGTATGGGCGGCAAAGTACCGCTCTGCCGCTTCCCGCGCCCGGGAGTGCAGCCGCGCGTAGCGGAGCAGCGAGCCCGGCTCGTCGAGGGTGGTGACCGCGCGGACGGCGGCGAGGGTGCTCTCGAGTTCGGTGATCCGGGCGCGGATCTCCGCGTCCCGCGCCGCGATGGTGGCCCGCTCCGCTTCGAGGGCGGACTTCCATGCCCCGGCCGCACTCTCATCCAGCTCGAACGACGGCCCGGAGACCACCTGCCGGATCATGGCCCCGCCGGGACCCGGCACCTCGGCGAGCACCAGCTCCGCATCGTCGTACGCCACCGGGCTCCCGGCAGGGAGCGGCTGCTCACTGTGAGGGGTCATGGGGGGCAGTTGGGCCTGGACGGCCGCGATCTGCGACTCCACCGCCGGGCGCTGGCTCGTGATCGTACTCACCCGCGCATCAGCCGAGTCCCGCCAGGCGTACGCCGCCAGCGTGTCGGCGGGCGCGCTCTCCTGCGTGATGATGTCGATGTAGGTGGAGAGGTAGGCGATCTCGCCGGGCTGCGGCGCGTAGCCCGCCTCGATGTCCTGGAGCGCCCGGAACGCATCCGCGCAGGGGTCCCAGTCGCCCAGCAGGTCGGTGGCAGAAACGCTGACCTGCTGACCGACGCCGACCAGCGCGGTCAAGTCCACCACCCCGTTCGACATCTTCTCGATGACATCGCACGTCCGAGCTCGCTCGTAGGCGGCGGCCAGTTCCTCCTCGGCCAGGATGATGTCGGTGCGGAGGCTGGCCTCCTCCATCTGCTGCTCGGCCTGCTCGCGAGCGGCGTTCATGTCGTCGGCCACCTGCTCCGCGTCGGCGAGGGCCTGGTCCATGGTGGGATCGCGACCCAGCCCCGCCTCGGCCGGGCCATCACCCAGCTTGGCCCAGACGCTCACCGGAAGCTCCTCTCCCGCCACCGAGACGGACGCCTCGGCCACGCCGTAGAAGAACGGGTTGGCCCCGCCCTGTGAGATCAGGGCGGCGCGCATGGCGGCCCGGACCTGGCCCACTCTCTCGCCGAGCGGGGCCCAGCTCACGGCCAGGTTCCCCATGGCGCCCCAGCTGTGATCGGCGGCGTCCGCGGGTGTATAGTACCAGAGCTGGAGATCGCCCTGCTCCAGGGTGATGATGGGCAGGTTCCCGTTGCTGCCCACTTCGACCCGGAGCAGGAACCCCGTGTTCCCCATGAAGGCGTGAGCCTCGCCGCGCAGGAGTCCATTGGCCACCTCCGCGTTCGCGGAGCCGGAGACGATCCAGCTGTCCTCGCTGTTGATGATGAAGCCGAGATCGCCGTGCCCGCTCAGGACCGGGTGGTACTTGACGTCGAGCGTGAGCAGCCCTTCACCCCAGGCGCGGTTCAACCCGAAGACCAGCGATCCGTCGCCGCTGAACCGGTCCCCCTGGTTCAGGACCTCCATGTTGCCGTCCATCTGCAGCGTGGCATCGGTCAGGGTGAGGAGGACCCGCCCGGCCACCACCGGTGTCGGGCCCACGCCGGTCATGGCGCCGTACAGCAGCACGGCAAAGTCGGCGGGCCCGGCCGCCTGGGCCGCCTCGGCGACCCTGGCGCTCGCCCGGCTCTCGCCCAGCCCGGCGGTGGACCGCACCACCTCGAGCCACTCGGGGCGCGGGTTCAGGAAGAAGCCGCCGCCTACCCCGGTCACCGTCACCACCGGGGCCACGGGGACGATGGGCAGCACCAGCCCGTCGGCGGCAACGAACATCCCCATCCGGAGCGGGTCGGTGCCCCGGCTCTCGATGGCACCCACCACGGCCACGCCCGCCACGTCCGCGATGCTGGCGGTGGCGCCCACGGCCAGCTCGAAGCCGTCGGAGTACTGGAAGAAGCGCAGGTCGCCGTCCATGGACACGGCCCCCGCGATGTCCAGGCTGGCCCCCTTCACCAGCAGGTTCGTGAGCGGCGGCCCACCGCCCGCATCGGCCACCTGATAGAGCAGGAACTCGTCCACGCCGCCGCCGAACAGGCTGCTCCCCCCACCCGTCCCCACGGACAGGTGGCCGCCGAATCTGACGTAGCTCTGGACCTGGATCTGCTCCGTGGTCGCCGTCGCTGCGCCGTCGCCCGCCGGCATGCTCCCGGACGCCACCTCGAGGGTGGTGGGCGTGTCGCTGTACTCGAACCCGGTCAGCTCCAGTGAGAGGACTTCCGCCACCGTGAGGGTCGACCCGGTCACCTGCCCCGTCTCGATGCCCACGCCGCCATCCCCGTAGCTGAAGCCGAAGTCCTGGAACGAGAGCCCGCCCTCCACCGCCTCGATCTCCAGCTGCATCTCACCACCGAAGCGGAGGTCGAAGGCGCCGGCCCCGGCGATTCCGGTGGAGATCTGGTCGAGCCGGAGCCGGACGGGGCCGTGGCCCAGACTGAAGGTGTCCGCCGCCTCCACGTTGCCCCACGCCACACTGCCGTCAAGACTGACGCTGAGCCCGGGCAGGACCGTCCCGCCGGGGATGTCTCCGAGCTTGATCCGGTTGTCCGCGTTGTCCTGGACGTAGAAGTCCGCCACCACCTGGAGCGCGCTGCTCGAGGCGTCGCCGACGTCGAGGCTCAACCCCACGTAGCGGGGGTGGAACGTGCCGACTCCGGCGGGGATCTGGGTGCGGTCGCCGCCCAGCCCCGGCTCCTCGTTCATGAGCACCACCTCGCTGCCGCCCTCGATGGTCCCGTCCGGAGCGATGGCGAAGCGCAGCGCCTGCGGCCCGTTGGCGTCCAGCGGCGCCGGCAGTACGACAGAGCCGGTGGCCTGGAGCTTCCCATCGGCGATGGCCAGCTCGCGCAGCACCACCGCGTCGGGGACCAGAGGGATGGTGTCGCTGATGAGCGTCGCCTCGGCGAGGCGGACGGTGCCGTCGGTGGCCACCCTCAGGCCGTGGAACCGCGTGGTGTTCTCCAGCAGCTCCATCTCGCCGGACAGCGTCATGGCCAGCACGCCGGCGTCGTACGCCATGTCCAGCGCCGGGTGGACCAGAGCCCCGGAGGCGTCCACGGAGTCGCGGAGCGTGAAGGTGGCGCCGAACAGCTCGAAGCTCTGGGGCTCGTCGAGCCCGCTCATCGACAGCGCGCCGACGGTCACTCCGGCGGTGCCCATGCGCAGGTCCTCCACGGTGATGGCGAAGCCGTCGCTCACCTGCGGCAGCGTGATCATCCCGCTGGCGCCGAGGGTCAGTCCCTGGGCGTCGGCGGTCATCCAGAGCGGGGCTTCGGCGCTGCCTACCGTCAGCGGGATGAAGTACGCCTGGCCCAGCGGCAGCGTGTCGCTCGGCACCACGCTCAAGGCCAGCCCGGAGGTGGTGAGGCTCGCGGTGAAGAAGAGGGGCGCGGCCACGCTGTCTTCCGGCGCGGCGAAGAAGGCGGACCGGAGCTGCCCGGCGAGGGCCACGCCCTCGTCCTGCCCGGCCCCGAAGGCGACCCGGGCGCCCGTGATCTCGAGCCGGAGCGAGTCGGCCGAATCGTCGCCGGCCCCGGCCGCGGTATCCGGCCGGAGCTGGAGCGTGTGGATCGGAGTCAGGGTCGGGTCGAAGGCGGTCGCGACCGTCCCCAGCTCGGCGGAGCCGGTGAGCCCGCTCTCCGTGAGCGCCAGGTCCTCGAAGGTCAGGTCCAGGCCGCCCAGCGATTCGGGCAGCGAGGCGCGGGCGTCCAGCAGCAGCTGATAGTCCCCGTTCCCCTCCGTCACCTCGCGGTACGCCACCCCGCGCAGCTCCAGCGGGAGCCCGAGGTCGGCCAGCGACAGCAGCGCTTCCTCGTCCGCCGGCGTGCTCACGGAGACGGAGCCGCTCACGAACTGGAAGGTGTGCGGGTCGACCTGGACGTCGAACTCCACGTCGAGCGACGGGGGTCCGCCCCCGGCGTCCCCGGCCGCCCCGGCGCCCGCGGCCCCGCCGCCCTCACCGGCCAGCCCGGCCAGCACTAGCTGCGCGGGCTGGTTCGACCTGGTCCTGAGAATCAGCCCGTCGGGGCCGCCCTCCGTCTCGACGACCAGCGCGTCCTGCGCGTCCCGGAGCTGAATGTAGGCGATCTCCTCGGTGGGCAATCCGAGCCGGGCCGGGACCGGAAGCACGGCAAAGACGTCGCCGGGCCAGAAGCCGGTGGAATCGGCGTACGCCACCTCGGTGGTGTCGACCCGGAAGCCGACCCGGCCGCCCGTGATGGCCACCGGCGCAAACCCGAGCCGGAACCCGCGGGTGAAGTCCACCGAGATGTCGGTGAAGGCGGTGTCGCCGAAGGCCAGTGACGCGGCCGCGGTCCCGCCAACCCGGAGTCCGTCCCGATCCAGGAGCAGCGAGTCGGGGAGCGCGAGCTTGAACCCCTCGCCGGGAGCCGGCGAGCCGGGGTCCACCGGCCGCCAGTCCATGGCGCCACCGGCGTCCAGCCCCGCGGCGAGGGCGAACTGGGAGGTGAAGGTGACGCTCCCGCCCGTCACGTCGAAGTCGGAGAGCCGGAGCGTGAGGTCGTTGAACGCCACGCCCACGGAGCCCGCCGCGCCGGCCTCGGCCGTCGCCAGGCCGCCCTCCACCTCCGCGTCAACCGAAGCCGCCAGCTCCATGGAGCCGGCGCCGCTCAGGGTGAGGCCGGCCGAGTCGAGGCGTGCCTGGTTCACGGTGAAGCCGAAGAGCGGCGCATCGCCCTGGGGCAGCCCCCACCGGAACGGCTCGGTGATCTCGATGAGGCCGTCCAGGACCCGTGGCTGGACCAGGTCGAGGGCCAGGGAGCCGGCGGCGGCGATAGTGTCTCCCTCCGTGGGTGCCGGCAGCTTCAGCGTGCCGTCCAGATCGAGCCGCGCCTGCTGGGCGTCGGCCTCGAACCGGAAGGCGAGGCTGGAGCTGGTGACCTGGAGCGCCAGCGGCCCCATCCGGACCGGGCACCCGGGTACGAAGTCCTGGATCGTGCCGGAGAGGCGGCCGTCGGAGGCCACGCGCAGCACCGAGGAGGGCAGCGCGGCGGTGTCGGCGGCGCCGTCGCAGCGCATGGACGAGGGCAGGACGAGCGTCCCGCCCACGGTCACGTCCACGTGCTGGGCGCCGTCCTCATCGCGGAGGATGCCGGCCAGCTCGGTGATGCGGAGGGCCAGGCTGTCGCCGCCCAGCGGCAGGTCGATAGGCCCCGTGGTGAGGTCCCGGGCCTCGATGGTGCCGGTGAACCGGCCGGCGCTCATCCCGGCGTCCAGGACGGACACCCGGACGCCCGCCAGCCCCTGCGGCGCCGCGTCGGGGAAGACCAGGTCCAGGTCGAAGCCGAACCCCCAGTCCCCCACGACCCGGCCGGCGAACCAGTCGTAGCGGACCGAGTCCATCCGGAACGCCCGGGGCTCGACGACGAATCCCGCCAGCTCCGCGGTCGGGACCGAGTCCAGCGCCTGCGCCAGGTCCCCCACCTCCCACGCGGGGAGGGTGAACCCGTCGGTGCGGAGCGCCACGTCGTGGAGCGTGGGCAGCCCCAGCCCGCCCAGCTCCGGGAACGCCATCTCGAGGTCGAAGAGCAGCTCGAAATCCCACCCGGTGACGGGGTCGTAGCCGAGCTGCGGGACCCGCAGGTTGCCGAGCCCCAGGGTGACGCCCGGCAGCTCCAGGTAGCGGGTGGGCCTCTGGGCGTCCAGCTCGAGCCGCTCCACTTGGAGCTGGGTGTCCGTGAGCTTCAGCCCCGCACTGGCCACATACCGCTCGTCGGGGGCCAGCGTGAGGGCCAGCTCGCCCGCCAGCTCCATGTCGAAGTCCAGGGCGCCCAGCGCCGGGCGGGCGTCGAGCCAGCCGCGGACGGTGTCGACCGTCAGGACCAGGTCCTGGAAACCGGGGACCAGCGCCACCTGCGCTCCGAGTCCCTCGAGGAGGACGTCGGCCGTCAGCCGGCCGGTGTCGTCCAGCTCCAGTCGGAGGTCCCGGGCGCCGCCCTGCTGCTCCCCGAACAGCGCGAGCTGCGAGGCCAGCACGAACCGGTAGCCGGCGGCGCCCGCCTCGTAGGCGATGCTGTCGATGGCCACCGGCAGTCCGACGGCCGTGAGGTCGAAATCGGCCGCGCCCGCGGGCACGGCGGCGTGGATGGCGCCGTTGGCGATCCGGAGCGCCGCGGGATCGAGCCCCACGTCCAGCGCCACGTCGAGGCGAGGCGCCGTCGGCCGGTCGAGCTGGAGCGCCGGGAAGACCAGCGGGACGCGGGCGCCCGAGTGGGTGTAGATGCGGACGCCCTGTTCCCCGGTCTCGACCTCGACCCGCAGGTTGCCTTCCCCGTCCCGCAGCTCGAGGTACGCCACGTCGGTGCCGGGCAGCGGCAGCCGGTCCGGGAGCGCGGCCAGCCCGAAGTAGAGGAGGTCCGGGTGGAAGCCCAGGTTGTCGATATAGGCGATCCGGGTGCCATCCAGCAGGAAATCGACGGCGCCGTCGCGGACGCCCACGGGGTTGAGTCCCAGGGCGAAGTCGGATGAGAACGTGGCCCCGAGCTCGGTGACCGGCAGCCCTTCGTAGACCAGCCCCGCGGCCCCATCGCCCGCGACCTGGAACCCGGCCGGGGTCACGGCCACCGTGGACGGCAGGTCCACGCGCAGCCCGGCGCTCACGCCCAGCGGCGAGCCGGCCGGGACGGCGGCCCAGTCGAGGGCGCCGTCCGCGTCCAGCCCGACCTCGAGCGCGAACGCCTGCTCGAAGGTGATCCGGCCGGCGGTCAGCCCCAGCGTCAGCGGGTTGATGGTGACGGTGTCGAAGGTGGTCCCGATGGTGGCCGTCTGCCCGAGCCGGAGGTCGCCCATGCCGTCGATGTGCAGCCCCGCCGTGTCCAGCGTAGCCAGGTTGATCCCCAGCGAGAGGACCGGGTCATCCCGGGGCAGGTCCAGCGTGAACGGACCGGGGAAGCTCAGGCTGCCCTCGATCATCCGCGCCCCGATCAGGTCCACCACGATGCTCCCGGTGCCGTTCACCGGGTTGGCGGCCAGGTCAAAGCTGGCGCTGGCCCCGCCCGAGAGGGTCAGCTCCTGCCCGTTCGGCCCCGCCGCGAAGTCCAGCGTGGACTCCGTGATCTCCACCCGGACGGCCGCCAGGTCGATGGGGCACCCCGCCGCGATCCCGCTCACCTGCCCGGTCACCGTCCCGTCCGGCGCCAGTCGCAGCGATGAGGTCAACCCCACGGATTCGGTGGTGGAGCCGGCCGCATCGGCGTCCCCGCCGTCCCCGGAGCAGTCGAAGAAGGAGGGGAGCCGGAGCGCGCCCTCGATCTCCGGGAACGTGTCCACGGCCAGCGGGTCCAGCGAGACAGCCAGCGTGCCGGCCAGCCGCTCGACCTCCAACGCCACCTCGCCGCCCAGCGGCAGCGCGCAGGCGGGGGCGAAGTCGTGGGGCATCACCGCCGCCCGGAACCGGCCGTCGGACAGCTCCAGCGCCCCGAGCACGAACTCGGCCGTGGCCAGGCACTCGGGCGTGCCGGGCGGCAGATCCGGGAACGACACGGCGGCGTCGAAGGTCGGGGCGAAGCCGCCGGCCGACCGGATCTGCCAGTCGTCCCAGCTCAGGTCGAACGCCGGCAGGTGCACGGCGGTGAGGGCGAGGCCGACGCCGGCGAGCTCGACTTGGGCGGAGGGCAGCGTCGCCTCCAGGGCGGGCACGTGGAGCCCGTCAGGATCGGCGCTCACGCCCACCACCGTGGGCAGCTCCACCACGCCCGGGACCGACAGGTCCAGGTCCAGGGAGACGGCGAAGTCCCACCCGTCCCGGTCCGTCCAGGAGAACCGGTCGAGGGACAGGTTCTGGAGCCGACCGCCCAGCCAGTCCCCGCCCACCGGCGCCTGGAACCCGGTGCAGGCGCTGTTGACCGACGCCGGATCATACGAGACACCGTCGTCCGAGAGCTGGAGGTTGAACGACGCGTCGCACGCGCCGCCGTCCGCCGCCTCGTCGAGACTGAGCCGCATGGCCAGGTCCAGTGACCCGGACAGCCCCTCCTGCGGGTGG
>JAWODW010000033.1:0-2772 GCA_046483065.1 Longimicrobiales bacterium
CCCGCCTACCGCCCGATCACACCGGAGACCATAGGCGGGACGCGCTACTGGAGCCGCCTCGACCGCGAGGCAAGGGACGCCATCCGGGTGATGGCGCCGGTGCTGCCGTTCCGCACCAACCGGTACGTCCTGAACCGGCTGGTGGACTGGAGCCGGATCCCGGACGACCCGATCTTCCGGCTCACCTTCCCGCACCGCGATATGCTCGACCCGGAGGTGTACGCCCGGCTGCGGGACGCCCACGACAACGGCGGCCCGACCGGGGCGCGCCGGGTGGCCCGATCCATCCACGCCCGCTGGAACCCCCATCCCCAGGGCCAGACCACGCACAACGTGCCCTCGCTGGACGGCCGGAGACTGGCCGGGATCCAGCACAAGTACCGGGAGACCGTGCTCTTCTTCCCGGCCGGTGGACAGAAATGCTTCGGGTACTGCGCCTACTGCTTCCGCTGGCCCCAGTTCGGCGGCACGCCCGGTATGCGGTTCTCGGCGCCCGATGCCCGTGACCTGGTGGCGTACCTCCGGCGCAGCCCGGAGGTGACCGACGTGCTGGTGACCGGCGGCGACCCGCTCACGCTGCCGGCGGCGCGGCTCCGGCGCTTCATCGAGCCGATCCTGGATCCGGGCCTCGGACACGTGCAGAACATCCGGATCGGGACGAAGTCGCCTGCGAGCTGGCCGCACCGGTTCCTCACCGACGACGACGCCGACGATCTGCTCCGTCTCTTCGAGGACGTGGTGGCCGCCGGCCGGCACCTGGCGGTCATGGCGCACTACGTGCACCCGGTGGAGCTGGAGCCGCCGGAGGCCCGGGCGGCGCTGGCCCGGATCCGGGCCACGGGCGCCGAGGTCCGGACCCAGGCGCCCATCGTCCGGCACGTGAACGACCGCCCCGCGGTGTGGGCCGACCTGTGGCGCGAGATGGTGCGCCTCGGCGCCGTGCCCTACTACATGTTCATCCCCCGGGACACCGGACCCAGCAGCTACTTCGAGATCCCGCTGGTCCGCGCCCACGACATCTTCCGGGACGCCTACGCCCGGGTCTCAGGACTGGCCCGGTCCGTCCGCGGCCCCGTCATGTCGGCCACGCCCGGGAAGGTCCGGGTCCTGGGCGTCCGGGACGAGGGCGGCCGGCGGGCGTTCATCCTGGACTTTCTCCAGGCCCGGGACCCCGACCTCGTGCGGCGCCCGTTTCTCGCCCGCTACAATCCCGACGCCGTCTGGTTCGACGAGCTCAGGCCGCTCGAAGGCGAGCGGTTCCCCCACATTTGAGCTCGGTCGGCCGTCACCTCCGGCGGTTGCGTGCGCGGCTGCGCCGTTCGAGGTTCTCTCGCATGAATGCCCGGCACGGCGCGACCATGCTCCCGACCGCCCCGACCGTCCTGGCCGTCCTGGCCGCCCTGGCCCTTTCGCCCGGGCTGCCGGGTCGGGACGCCGGTGCCCGGGCCCAGGTCCAGGAAGGCCTCGACCCCGAGATACCGACGGCCCGGGCCGAGCCGACGGATGAGCCCATCGTGGTGGATGGGCAGCTCGACGAGCCGGCGTGGGACCGGGCACCGGTGGTGACCGGCTTCACGCAGGTGGAGCCGGACGAGGGCCGGCCCGCCGTGGAACCCACCGAGGTCCGGATCCTGTACGACGACACCAACCTCTATGTCGGCGCCCGGTTGTTCGATTCCGATACGTCCCGGATCGCCCGGCAGCTCACCCGTCGGGACGAGACCGGCCGGGCCGCCGGCTACCTGGAGTTCTCCCTGGATCCCACGCTGGACCGGACCACGGGCTACACGTTCCGGGTGACGGCGGCCGGCGTGCAGCGGGACATGTACAACTACGATGATACCCGCAGCGACAACGCATGGGATGCCGTGTGGGAGTCGGCCATCCGTCTGGACGAGGGCGGGTGGTGGGTCGAAGCCCGGGTCCCGCTGTCCCAGCTCCGCTACGAGCCGTCGCCCGAGCCCCAGGTGTGGGGCGTGAACTTCGCCCGTCGCCGGATCGCGGCCAACGAGCGGAGCGAGTGGGCGTTCGTGCCCATCGGGACCCACGGCAACGTGAGTCGCTGGGGCCGGCTCGAGGGGCTGGTCCTGCCCGAGGCCCGGCGCTACGCGGAGCTGGTGCCGTTCGCCATGACGGGACTGGACGTGGCGCCGGCGGAGACCGGTGACCCCTACTTCGACGGGACCGCCTTCCGGCAGCAGCTGGGCGCCGACCTCCGCTACGGCATCGGCTCCACATTCGTCCTCGATGCCACGCTGAACCCCGACTTCGGGCAGGTGGAGGTGGACCCGCGGGTCATCAACCTGACCGCGTTCGAGACCTTCTTCCCGGAGCGGCGCCCCTTCTTCACCCGGGACGACCGCCTCTTCGATTTCGGGCTGGCCGGCCGTCGGAACAACCTGTTCCACTCCCGGCGGATCGGCCGCAGTCCTCAGGGCAGGGCCCCGGCGGGGGCCGACTTCGTCGACGCGCCGTCGGAGACCGGGATTTTGGGTGCCGGGAAGCTCACCGGCCGGACCGCCGGCGGGCTCAGCATGGGCGCGCTCCTGGCCGTCACCGGTCGGGAGGAGGGCCGGGCCTACTTCCTCGACGACGACGAGCACGTGACGTTCGTGGCGGAGCCGGCCACCCGGTACGGTACCGTCCGGCTCCAGCAGGAGCTGCGGGACGCACGGAGCCGGATCGGCGGGATCGTCACGGCCGTGGACCGCGACCTGCCTTCCGATGGCGCCCTGGACGTCCTGCCCCATCGGTCGTTCAGCGCAGGGGTGG
>JAWODW010000101.1:0-6799 GCA_046483065.1 Longimicrobiales bacterium
GTCTCCAGCAGGACCATGGCCCGGCGAGTGTTGGCCAGGAGCGCCCCGTCCACCCGTACCTGGATGTGCCGCGACGTCCGGAGCACGTCCACCCGGTGGTACGGGTCCTTCGGGTGGACCACCATCTCCTCGTCCTCCGCGAACCACGCGTCCATGGCGTGCCAGTCGAAGGCGACGAGGCCTTTCAGGAAGCCGGCGGACGACGGTGGGTCAGGGTGCAGCCAGGCGGCGTCCTTGACCCGCTCGTCGCCTACCTCGAGCGTGTGGAAGACCACCGGTCCCTTGGCCTCGCTCTCCTCGCGGTGGCTCTCCTCCGTGAGGTCCATGCGGACGTCACCGGCGGGAAAGTGGTAGATCGGGAGGCGCCCCGTTTCGTGCAGGAGCCGGGCCCGCCGGCTGTCCACCACGGCCTCACCGTTGGAGTACGCCCGGATCCAGCGGTGCGCGTCCTCCATGTAGAGGACCGTGTCGGGCAGGTCCAGCTCGAAGTTGAACGCGCCGGCCGGCGGCCGCGCGAACGGTGCGTTTCCCACGAAGAGGCTCATGACGGCTCCCGGGTGTGTGAACGGGTCGGCGAAACCACACTGGAAGCTTCGTTCCAGACGCACCCGGCTCCGGACACTGCCACCTTCGACGCCGCCTTGGGCTGCGGTCGGATGAACGAAGGGCCCGACAGCGATCTCGCTGCCGGGCCCACGCCAGTCGGGGAGACTGGATTTGAACCAGCGGCCCCTGCGTCCCGAACGCAGTGCTCTACCGGGCTGAGCTACTCCCCGTGTCCTGCTTCCACGGTGCGGTAACGGGCCGCCGGCCGATACCGGGCCGACGCCGTCGTCTGAGCGGATGGGGAGGGATTCGAACCCTCGAGGGCTTGCACCCCACACGATTTCCAATCGTGCTCCTTAAGCCACTCGGACACCCATCCAGAAACAGCAGACCTGAGATCTGAGATCTGAGGTCTGAGTGGCTCGCGGCATGGCCGGCTTCGCTTCGGCCGACGTCGCGGCGCGGGCCGCCATCCATCATCCATCCTGCCAGCGGAGAGGGAGGGATTCGAACCCTCGAGAACCTTGCGGTCCAAACGCCTTAGCAGGGCGCCGCCTTAAGCCACTCGGCCACCTCTCCAAGCTCGCGGCCGGGCCGTGTCCGCCGCGTGCCGTCGGCCGCGTCTCACGGCCCCCTTCATCAACTGCCTCGAATTGCCCCTCCTGGGCTCGAACCAGGACTCTTCTGATCCAGAATCAGACGTGTTGCCAGTTACACCAAGGGGCATCCAAACACGACTCCGGCCGCGTTGCCGCCACCGGAGTCAGAGCGGGCGACCGGGGTTGAACCGGCGACCCTCAGCTTGGGAAGCTGATGCTCTACCACTGAGCTACGCCCGCAATAACTGCCAATCTATGACCTGAGATCTAAGAAGTAAGATGTAAGTGGTTCATCACGAGTGCAACGTTCGCGGACCGGCGTTCAACTGCCGGGCTTGGCCGCCTTCGAAACCGCTCGTTCGGCAACCGGCGGATCCGAGGCCTCCGTGCCGCGAAGTTTGCGCCTTCCGCCGCGAGCCGGGCCCGGCCGCGAATCACTCAGCTCTTAGATCTTAGCTCTTAGATCTATTCCCCAGAGCCACCACGCGGACTCGAACCGCGGACCCCGTCATTACGAATGACGTGCTCTACCAGCTGAGCTATGGTGGCGTCGTGCACGCCCTCGTGGGGCGGTCATGGAGCTGAGGGGATTCGAACCCCTGACCTCCTGGGTGCGATCCAGGCGCTCTCCCAGCTGAGCTACAGCCCCGCACTTCCATGGGCGCGAGAGGACTCGAACCTCTGGCCTCTACGATGTCAACGTAGCGCTCTAACCAACTGAGCTACGCGCCCTCTGTCACAACGCGCCCCTCTCGCCAGTGGTGGGGGAAGGATTCGAACCTTCGTAGGGCATGGCCCAGCAGATTTACAGTCTGCCCCGTTTGGCCGCTTCGGTACCCCACCAGCTTACGCTATGCCCACGACAGGACTCGAACCTGTACGCCGTTGCCGGCACCGGTCCCTCAAACCGGCCTGTCTACCAATTCCAGCACGTGGGCCCAGTACCGCAACCTCGGTCCTCCAGTGCTCGGGGAGGGACTCGAACCCTCACGGGGTTACCCCCACATGGTCCTGAACCATGCGCGTCTACCAATTCCGCCACCCGAGCGGGTTCGAACCACCAGTGGAGCTGAGGGGAGTCGAACCCCTGACCTCCTGAATGCCATTCAGGCGCTCTCCCAGCTGAGCTACAGCCCCGGTCTTCACACGCTACCGCACCTGGCTTTTCAATCAACTCGTCCAGCGGGGTTGACGGGACTCGAACCCGCGGCCTCCGGTGTGACAGACCGGCACTCTAACCGACTGAGCTACAACCCCTTTGTGTTCCGCATCCCTCTCAGAGCGGGCGACCGGACTCGAACCGGCGACCTTCTGCATGGCAAGCAGACGCTCTACCAACTGAGCTACGCCCGCGTTTCCCGCTCATGCCCCCACGGGGAATCGAACCCCGATTACCAGCTTGAAAGGCTGGCGTCCTAGCCGTTAGACGATGAGGGCGTCGTCGTACGGTCCGCCGGCCCCTCCGGGCCCGAACCCGAGTACGAATACGAGCCCGACTACCATTTCTTCAGTACCCCCACGGGGAATCGAACCCCGGTCTCCTGGCTGAGAACCAGGTATCCTTGGCCACTAGACGATGGGGGCATGGGATCCATCGTTACAGTTCCTGCATGCGGGGCGCCGCGCGCGCTCGCGACCCCCTCACTCGACCTGCCATTGTCAATCAGCCACCCGCTCCAGCAGGCCCGGAGGGACTCGAACCCCCAACCGCCGGTTTTGGAGACCGGTGCTCTGCCAAGTTGAGCTACGGACCTACACCAGTGGCCAGGGACAGAGTCGAACTGTCGACACCGCGATTTTCAGTCGCGTGCTCTACCAGCTGAGCTACCTGGCCGTTGGGGCCGATCTCCCGGCCGTCGGGCTTCGGCCTCAGCAGCCGAGAGGCGGTCTTTCGATGAAAAGCCCGCCCAGTGTTCCGACTTGGGCGGGCGGACCTCTCGGCCTCTGTACCAATAGCGGGGGCGGGATTTGAACCCGCGACCTCCGGGTTATGAGCCCGGCGAGCTACCAGACTGCTCCACCCCGCGTCAGCGAGAACATTAAGCTAGACGCGTCCCCCGGTCGTGTCAACCCCGGTTTCCGCCCGTTCGTCCGTCTCTTACTACCCTCAACCGACCACCAGGTTCAGGAGGCGATCGGGGACGAAAATGACCTTCCGGATCTCCTTCCCGTCCATCTGCCGCTGGACGTTCTCATCGGCGAGGGCGGCCTCTGTGGCGGCGTCCTCGTCGGTCCCCCGGGGCAGCTCCATGCGGGCGCGCAGCTTGCCGTTCACCTGGACCACGAACTCGATGGTGTCGGCGGTGGCCTTGTCGGGGTCGAACGCGGGCCACGCCACGGGGTTGCCGTGTGCGGCCTGCTGGCCGAAGAGCGGGTCCGGGTGGCCGAGGATCGAGCGCAGCTCC
This sequence comes from Longimicrobiales bacterium, assembly GCA_046483065.1. GTDB lineage: Bacteria > Gemmatimonadota > Gemmatimonadetes > Longimicrobiales > RSA9 > JAWVYT01. The sequence goes on from JAWODW010000101.1 coordinate 3,551, forward strand.
TCGGCGATATGGGGCGCGAAGGGGGCGATGAGGACCACCAGCGGCTCGACCTCCGCACGGTTCACCTGCCGGCCGCCCTCGCGGACGGCGTTCAGGTACTCCATCATGGCGGCGATGGCGGTGTTGTAGCTCAGGCCCTCGATGTCCTCGGTGACCTTCCGGGTGGTTGCGTGGAGCTTCCGCTCCAGCTCGCCCTCCAGGGGTGCGTCCCCGAGCTCTTCGCGGGCGATGGAATCCCAGAGACGGGAGAAGAAGCCGCTGGGGCCCTTGAGCCCTTCGTCGCGGAAGTCGCCGCCTTCCTGGTACGGCCCCAGGAACATGAGGTAGGTCCGGAACGTGTCGGCGCCCCACTCCTCGATGTACTCGTCGGGGACCACCACGTTGCCCCGGGACTTGGACATCTTGGCGCCCTCCTTGATGATGAGCCCGTGCTTCCGGAACCGGACGTACGGCTCCTCGAAGCTCAGGAGCCCCCGGTCGTGGAGGACCATGGTGATGAAGCGGGAGTACAGCAGGTGCAGAACGCTGTGCTCCTCGCCGCCGATGTACATGTCCACCGGGAGCCACCGCTCCGTGCGGTCCTCGTCGAACGCCCGGTCATCGAATGCGGTGGACGGATACCGGAGGAAGTACCAGGAGCTGTCGAGGAACGTGTCGCTCACGTCGGTCTCCCGCCTCGCCTCGCCGCCGCAGCTCGGGCACGCGGCCGTGTACCACTCCTCGGCCCGGGCCAGCGGGCTGATCCCCGACTCGTCGGGCTTGTAGTCGTCCACATGGGGCAGCTCCACCGGGAGGTCGGACTCGGGGACGGGGACGGTGCCGCACTCGTCGCAGTAGATGATGGGGATCGGTGGGCCCCAGTAGCGCTGCCGGGAGATGCACCAGTCGTGGAGCCGGAAGTGGGTGCGGGGCTCGGCCAGGCCCCGCTCGGCGAGCCAGTCCGTGATGGCCGTCTTCGCCTCCCGCCAGTCCATGCCGTCGAAGCGGTCGGAGTTGACGAGGGTGCCCTCGTCGCCGACGTAGGCTTCCTCGAGGGGCGAGTCCGCGTCGGCGCCTTCGCCGGCCACCACCCGCACGATGGGCAGCCCGAACTTCTGCGCGAACTCGAAGTCCCGCTGGTCGTGGCCGGGGACGGCCATGATGGCGCCCGTTCCGTACTCCATGAGGACGTAGTCGGCGATCCAGACCGGGACCTCCTCGCCCGTAGCCGGGTTGGTGCAGTACCCGCCCGTGGGCACGCCCGTCTTCTCCTTGTCGGTCTTCTTCCGGCTCACCAGGTCCATTGCGGCTGCCTGGCGACGGTACGACTCTACCTCCTCGCGGTGCGCGTCGGTGGTCAGCAGATCCACGGCCGGGTGCTCCGGTGCCAGGACCATGAAGGTGGCGCCGTAGAGGGTGTCCGGACGCGTTGTGTATACTTCGATGTAGTCGCCCTCGGCCGACGTGCCGCCGGCCCGGCGCGACTGGGGGTCCCCCGACCCCTCCCCACCCGAGGGACTGGGAGACTGGGGGATGGCCTCGTCACCGCCATCGCCCACGTCCCCCATGTCCCCCGGTCCCCCAGTCGGGGTGGCGAGGGGGAAGCGGACCATCGCCCCCTCGGACTTTCCGATCCAGTTCCGCTGCGCCTTCTTGGTGGTCTCCGACCAGTCGATCCAGTCCAGGTTCTCCAGCAGCCGCTCGGCGTAGTCGGTGATCTTGAAGAACCACTGGCTGAGGTGGCGCTGCTCCACGGCGGTGCCGCACCGCTCACACTCGCCGGCGATGACCTGCTCGTTGGCCAGCACCGTGTTGCAGCTCGGGCACCAGTTCACCGGCGCTTCCTTCTTCTCCGCCAGACCGGCTTCGTAGAGCTGGAGGAAGATCCACTGCGTCCACTTGTAGTATGACGGATCGGTGGTGTTGACCGCGTGCTGCCAGTCGTACATGGCGCCCGTGCGCTGCAGCTGCCGCGTGAAGTTGGCCACGTTGCTCGGGATCAGCTCCATGGGGTGGGTCCCCACCTTCAGCGCGAAGTTCTCGCTGTGGATCCCGAAGGCGTCGAAGCCGATGGGCTCGAAGACCGTGTGCCCCTTCAGCCGCATGTAGCGGCCGTACACGTCCGCGCCGGTGAACGCGTAGATGTTGCCCACGTGCAGCCCCTCGGCCGACGGGTACGGGAACATCATCAGGTTGAAGAACGGCTTCTCGGCCGCCGCGAGGGTCTCCTCGCTGAGGGCGTTCGTTCCGGCTTCGGCCCAGCGGGCCTGCCACTTCTTCTCGATCTCGGACGGGCGGTAATCAGCCATCGGGTTCCAGCGATCCTCGTTTGCGTGGTCGGGCCGGCCCGATCCCCGTGGGGCGCCGGCGCCGGCAGAATCATGAAGTATAGGAGTGGATCAGGACTCGGCCAACCGTCGCAGCGCTTCGTACGGCGAGTCAGGCGACGACTTCGCGGCCCGCACCATCCGGTCCACCACGTCCTTCAGCGGCAGCCCCAGCTCCCTGTAGACCCGGTCGAAGAGGTCGAGCTCACGGTTGTAGAGCCGGAGCCCGATGAGGGTGGCGTTGTTCAGCGGCCGCTCGTGGTACGTCCGGTAGGCCGCCCGGAGCTCGGGCACCACCTCCCGGGCGTAGCCCTCCCGCCACCGGGCGATGATCGTGTCCCTGGCCGTCAGCTTCTCCGCCCGGGTGAGCTCTCCGGCGGCGTAGACGTTCTCCAGCGCCGTGATGAGCCGCTGGATCGCCTCGCCGAACAGGATCCTGTCGTGCCAGAGCGCACGGGCGTACCGGCAGCGTTCGCCGTCCTCGCCCTCGAGCCCGCAGAAATACTCGACGGCGCCCACGTCTCCCACGAACGTGGCCAGGCTCTCGTTGAACGCCACCTGCCCCCGGAGGAAGACCGTGTTGTGCGTCGACTCGTGGATAACGGTGCTCGCCAGCGAGACGTCGCTGCGCCGCAGCAGCGTGCTCAGCAGCGGGTCGTTGAACCAGCCCAGCGTGCTGAACGCGCCCGAGGGCCGGACGTGGGTGTCGTAGCCCTTCGCATCCAGCCGGCGGGCCTGGGCGTGGGCGTCGTCGGGGTCGAAGAACCCCTTGTACGGCACGCTCCCGACGATGGGGAACCACCACGTGTACGGCACGAACGCCGTCTTCTCCGCCGCCGTCACCACCAGCAGCAGCGTGTCGGAATCCACCCGGGAGAAGGTGGTGTAGCTGTCGCCCACGTCCAGCCCGAGCGTCTGCACGGCGAAGGTCCGGACGTTGGTC
>JAWODW010000078.1:0-20657 GCA_046483065.1 Longimicrobiales bacterium
CCTCGACTTCGTACCTCTCCCTCTCCCCAGCCCCCCTTCAAGCAGGGAAAGGGCGAAGTACGAAGCGGAGGGCGAGGTACAGGCCGATGGAGACGGCGACGAAGAGGAAGAGGGCAGCCTCCCGGGTGGGACCGCGGCGCTGCGTGCCGAAAGCTGCGAAACCGCTGGCATGTGTCGGGCAAACGCATCAACAAAGCGGAGAAGAGCCCTAATTCTCAGTTCTCAGTTCTGAGTTCTTAGCTCTTAGCTCTCAGCTGACGCAGCCACCAGCTGCGGCAGCTGCTTCACGAACGCACCCCGCGCCATGACCTCCGCGCCCGCCTCCCGGGCCGACTCCAGCGCCTCCTCCATTACGTGGGGGCCCCACGCCACCACCCGGGCACCGCCCGGCTTCGCACCGCCCGCGAGAGCCCGGAGCGCGTCCAGCGCGCCCTCCGCCTGCAGATCCACCAGCACCAGCCGCGTACCGGCGTCCACCGCCTCCACCAGCGCATCCGCCGACCGCGCGATCACCGCTTCCGGCGCCACCCCACGGACCCGGGAAGCGAACATCAGGTCCGGGACCAGTGCCACCACGGTGGCCGACTCCATCTCCTTCTCTGCCACGTTGTTACGTCCTTCCGGTATAAAGAATCAGTATTGACACTCCTCTCGCGACACGGTTAGTTTACCATCCGAGTGTACGCTGGAGGAACCCGAGCGGGGGAGTGGTCGGTACAATGAGCGATGTTGCGCACCACCATGGCGACCTGGACGCACAGCTCCGCACGGCGCTGGAGGCCAAAGGCCAGCGCTTCACGGAGCAGCGTGCGGCCGTGTACCGGTTCCTGAATCGTACCGACAAGCATCCGTCGGCCGACGATGTCTTCACCTCCGTCCGGGATGTCATCCCCGATATTTCCCTGGCCACGGTGTACAAGTCGCTGGAGACACTCGTGAGCTGCGGCCTGGCGTCGAAACTGACGTACGGCGACGGATCCGCCCGCTACGACGGCCGCACCGATCCCCACCCCCACGCCCGATGCCAGGCCTGCGGCAAGGTCCGGGATCTGCCCGGACACGTGAACGCCGAGGCCGTCGCCGATATCGGTGACCTGCCGGACTTCGCCATCGAGGGCTATCGCCTAGAGGTGGTCGGCGTCTGCGAGGCGTGCCAGAACCAGGCCTGACCCGCTGCCACCTGCCGCACAGCTCGCTTCCCTTCCCTCCCCTCGGGCGTTAAGCTGGCATCAGACGCAGGCCCACCACCCATCGCCCTTCCCGGGCGTCCTTGCCGGCTCACCCGCCGGCGGCGGCATCTCGCGCTTTGTGAATTATATCTGTTACAGATTGCACGAATTCAGTGCTATTCCCGCTTGAATCGGGGAATCTTCCACGTTTTGTAAGTGAATTCCTTTACAAAATGCAAGATCGCTCTTGACAGGGTGGGGTGGGGATGGTATCTAGGAGCGTTCGTTGTGCCGAGAGCAGGCGAGTGACCCCCTCAGCGGTGGAGCCCGATGACGACACGAGTGACGAAGGAGCTGGTCCCCGACCACAAGGTGCGTCCCGTCTCGGAGGTGAAGAGTCGCCTCGGGAAGGGCGCGAGCGCGGACGATGTGCTCGAGATGCTGCGGGAGCAGGAGGTTCGGTTCCTGCGGCTGCAGTTCACGGACATCACGGGTGCGGTGAAGAACGTGGAAGTGCCGGAGAGCCAGTTCGGGAAGGCGCTGGCGGGCGATATCATGTTCGACGGCTCATCGATCGAGGGGTTCGTGCGGATCGAGGAGTCGGACATGATCCTGAAGCCGGACCTGAATACCTTCGCGATCTACCCGTGGGGTGACGCGCAGAACCGTGTCGGGCGTCTGATCTGCGACGTGTACACGGCGGACGAGGAGCCGTTCACGGGCGATCCGCGGAACGTGCTGAAGCGAGTGATCGGGAAAGCGCAGGAGCTGGGCTACGGAATGATGGCGGGGGCCGAGGCGGAGTTCTTCCTTTTCCATCGGACGGAGAACGGGGCGCCGACGCGCGTCACGCACGACGCGGGCGGCTACTTCGATCTGGGGCCGGTGGACCTGGGCGAGATCGCCCGTCGCGATATCGTGAACATGTTGACGGCCATGGGCTTCGAGGTGGAGGCGGCCCACCACGAGGTTGCGCAGGGGCAGCACGAGATCGACTTCAAGTACGAAGAGGCGCTGACCACGGCGGATCACCTGTCTACGTTCAAGTTCGTGGTCCGGAACATGGCGGTGCGGCACGGGCTGCATGCCACGTTCATGCCGAAGCCGATCTTCGGGCAGAACGGGTCGGGGATGCACACGCACCAGTCGCTGTTCCGGGGCGAGGTGAACGCGTTCTACGACGAGAGCGACGAGGATGGCATGTCGCAGGTCATGCGGCAGTACGTGGCGGGTCTCCTGGAGCACGCGCAGGCGTTCTGCGCGGTGACGAACCCGCTGGTGAACAGCTACAAGCGGCTGGTTCCGGGCTACGAGGCGCCGACCAACGTGGCGTGGTCACATCACAACCGGTCGCCGATGGTCCGGGTGCCGGCTCGTCGGGGGAACGGCACCCGGCTGGAGCTGCGGATCCCGGACCCTTCGGCCAATCCGTACCTGGCGCTGGCCGTGCAGCTGGCGGCCGGTCTCGACGGGATCCGGAACGAGATGGACCCGCCGGACCCCGTGGACAAGAACATCTTCGAGCTCACGGTCCGTGAGCGGCGCCGTCACAAGATCAGAGAGCTGCCCCGCGACCTGGGCGAGGCCGTGGAGCAGTTCAAGAAGAGCGATCTCATGCAGGAGACGCTGGGCGACCACGTCTTCGAGCACTTCGTGGCCGCGAAGGAGCAGGAGTGGGCGGACTACATCGCCCAGGTCCACGAGTGGGAGATCGATCGGTACCTGGCGGCGTACTGAGCCGGCGGCGGTCGGCGGCTACCCCTCGAGGATGACGAAGGCGGCGGCCGTATCGTGGGTGTGGGTCAGGGAGACGTGGAGGTGCTCTGCGCCGACGGTGCGGGCGGTATCGGCCGCGCGGCCGGTGAGGACGAGCTCCGGGTCGCCGGTGGGCCCGCGTCGCACGGCCACGTCGGTCCACGCGCCACCGGCGCCCCAGCCGGTGCCAACGGCTTTGAAGAAGGCCTCCTTGGCGGCGAAGCGAGCGGCAAGGGAGGGGGCGGGGTCGGCGAGGGACGCGCAGTAGTCGATCTCGTGGTCGTGGAAGAGGCGTCGGAGCCCCCGGGCGCCCCAGCGGTCCCGGAACGCACGGATCCGTGCCACATCCACGAGGTCCGTCCCGATCCCGACGATCATGGACGGCCGTCTGCCGACAGACCGGTACGACGGGCGCGATCGGGGCGCGACGGGCCCGTTCGCGGGGTCATCCCGCCTCGGTCCCGCCCTTCGCTCCCGGGACGCCGGACTTCCATGCGCCGTACGGGTCCCGGTCCATACCGGGCACCTCATGCCTGCGAGCGGCGATGCGGAGCCTTCGCCGGAGCTCGAAGTCCGACATGGTCTTGAGGGTGCGCTCGGCGGTGTGGCGGGTCTTCCAGCGGACCTCCGGCAACGCGAGGTCCCGCTCGTCCTGGTCGGCGAGGTGGAGCACCAGGTACCAGCGGCCGTGGTGGCGTGGTGTATCTTCCTCCCGGGCGGTGGCGACCCACTCCCGGCCGTCTTCTGTGGTAAAGCTCTTCATGTCATAGCCTCTTGGGCTCGGCTCGTTCGAACAGGTCGTCGATCTCGGAATCGGACATGGCCTCCACGGCCGCCTGGGCCTGGGGCTTGGACTCCTCCTGGAGGAGCGCCTGCCGGGTCTCGGCCCGGGTTTCACCCGACGGCACGAAGAGGGCGTAGAGCGCACCGAAGGATTCCCGCCCCACCACGATGTCCCAGTCCCGTCCTCTGGGGTCGGTATAGCGCCGCACGAGTCGCTCCCTGATCAATGTCCCAGGATGTTGTAGCCGGAATCTACATGGATCACCTCGCCGGTGATGGCCGCGCCCATGTCGGAGACCAGAAACAGCGCCGTCTGCCCCACTTCTTCCTGTGTGACGTTCCGCCGCAGCGGTGCCTTCTCCTCCACGATGCTCATGAGCTTGCGGAAATCCTTCACACCGGCCGCCGCGAGCGTCTTGATGGGACCGGCGCTCACGGCGTTGACCCGGATCCCATCGGTGCCCAGGTCGTCGGCCAGGTAGCGGACGGAGGCCTCGAGCGTGGCCTTGGCCACGCCCATGATGTTGTAGTTCGGCACCACCTTCTCGGAGCCGTAGTACGTCATGGTCACGATGCTGCCGCCGTCCTTCATGAGCGGCCGGGCCTCGCGGGCCAGGTGGACCAGGGAGTAGGCGCTGATCTCGAGCGTCTTCAGGTAGCCGGCCCGGGTGGTATCGCTGAACCGGCCGCCGAGGTCGTCCTTGTTGGCCCAGGCCACAGAGTGGACCAGCACGTCCAGCCCGCCCCACGTCTTCTGGACCTCCTGGAAGACATCGCTGACCTGCTGGTCGTCGGTGACATCACAGGGGACGACGATATCGGCGTCCACCTCTTCGGCCAGGGGGCGCACCCGCTTCTCCAACGCCTCGCCCAGGTAGTTGAACCCGAGGCGCGCGCCCTGCTCGTGCAGCGCCTCGCTGATCCCCCAGGCGATGCTCCGCTTGTTCGCCAGGCCGAAGACCATGGCCCGCTTCCCTTCCATCATCCCTGCCATCCCACCTCCTCAGTCGAACATCTCGTACGCGGCGTCCAGGTCACGATCGGAGTAGACGCGGAAGGCCACCAGCGTCTCCGTACGCTCCAGGCCATCGACCCGGGCCACATGCTCCGTGACCACCTCGGCGATCTGCTCCCACTCCGGGACGCGCACGATGGCGATGAGATCCCACTCCCCGGAGACGGAATAGACCTCGGCCACCCCGTCGATCTCCGCCACCTCACGTGCGGCGGTGGGGATCGCTTCTCGCCCGGCCCGGATCAGGACCACTGCGGCTACCATGCTGCAACTCCCGCTACGGTATCATTTGTTCCCGCGCGAAGTTAGCCCGGCCCTCGGGCACGCCGCAAGCACGCACGACCGCACACGGATGGGGTTGCGACCCTGGGGTTGCGACCCGACGGCCACGGCGGGATCTTACCGCCCTCATGAAATCGCGCACCGCCAGCACCCACGACGGCAAAGCAGCCTTCCGAGCCGAGCTCGGACTCCTGCTGCTGGTGATCATCTGGTCGGTGAACTTCTCGGTGCTGAAGGTGGGACTGGCGGCGTTCGAGCCGTACGCCTTCAATGCCCTCCGGTTCCCCATGGCGGCGATCTTCCTGACGGGCGCCCTCCACCTGCAGGGCGGCGTCCCGCTCCCGGATCGGGAGGACCTCCGGCGCGTGATCGCCCTCGGCGTGCTGGGGCACGTAATCTACCAGCTCTTCTTCATCAACGGGATGGACCTGACGCGGGCCGGAAACGGGGCGCTCATGCTGGCGACGGCACCCGTCTATACCCTGCTGTTGAGCAAGCTCGCCGGCCACGAACAGGTCAGTCTCGCGGCGGCCGGCGGGATGGTGGCCACCATGGTGGGCGTCGGGCTGGTCATCGGCAGCGGCGGCGGGCCCCTGTCGTTCTCGTCCGAGACCGTGGTGGGTGACCTGTTGGTCATGGCCGCTGCAGCGCTGTGGGCCGTGTACACGGTCGGCGCCCGCAAGATCGTGCGGAAATACAGCGCGCTCACGCTCATGGTGTGGACACTCTGCATAGGTTCGGTGCTCCTGATCGTCCTGGGGATCCCGGACCTGATCCGGGTCGAGGCGGCACCACCCATGGCGTGGGGCGCCGTGGCCTACGCCGGCCTGCTCGGCATCGGGCTCGGCCAGCTCCTCTGGTATCGGGGCGTGAAGCTCATCGGCAACACCCGGACGGCGGTCTACCAGAATGTGGTCCCCATCGGCGCCATCGCCGTGGCGTGGCTGTGGCTCGACGAGGTACCGAACGCCGGCCAACTCGCCGGCACAGCCATCGTGGTCGGGGGTGTGGCCGTGGTCCGCCGCTCCATGAGGAAGACATGAGCGGCCGGGAGCGCGTGGACCGGGTCCGCCGGGCGTTCCAGGAGTACGGCCTCACGGCGGGGACGCTGGGCTCCACGGCCGGCCAGACGGTCATGGTGGCGCTGCTGCCGATCCTGCTGTCGCGCTACACCAACTCGGCCACTCTGATCGGGTTCGCCATCGGGGGCGAGGGGATCGTGGCGATCCTGGTACCGTACTGGATCGGGGCGGCCAGCGACCATCTGCCGGCCTCCATGGCCCGGCGCTTCGGGCGCCGCACCTTCTTCCTGGCCCTCATGGCGCCGTTCATGGCGGCGGCGGTGGCGGTTGCGCCGTTCCTGACCGGCTTCTGGCCCATCGCCGGGGCCGCGTTCGTCTTCTTCCTGACGCTCCACGGCTTCCTGGCCCCGCTCTGGGCCCTCATGGTGGACGAAGTGCCCCACCATCGACGGGGCCGGGTCCAGGGTGTTCGCGGCGCGCTCCACTCCGCCGGTCTCGCCTTCGGGCTGGTGGCCGGTGGGCTCCTCTTCTCCATCTGGGAGCCCCTCCCCTTCGTGACGGCGAGCGCGCTGATCCTGGTCACCACGGCCATCACCTACATGGCCGCCCCCCGAACGGAAACACCGGGGCACACCGGCGATGCCGCCGACATCCTGAAGGTCTGGCGCCGGCTCAAGGGACGCCCGGCCGTGAGCTGGATGCTCCTGGGGAACGCCCTCTGGAGCAGCGGGGTCGACGGGATCCGGCCCTACATCTTCCTCTTCGCCACCATCGTGGTGGGGATCAACGTGGCCGAGACGTCGCTGCTCCTCCTGGTGCTCGTGGCGGGCCTGGGCATCGGCGCCGTGGTCCTAGGGCGCCTGGGCGACCGGTTCGGCCACGCCCGGCTCCTGGGGCTCGGGAGCGGCGTCACCGGGATCGCCATGCTCATGGGTTTCTACGTCCGCACGGTGCCTTCCGCCATAGCCCTTCTCCTCTTTGCCGGGCTCGGCGCCGCCACGCTGATCTCGCTGGCCTACCCACTCTTTGCGTCGCTGATCCCCGAGCGCGGCGTGGGCCGGGACACCGGCCTCTACATCGTGACCATGGGGTTCGGCCGGATCGTGGCACCTGTGGTCATCGGGGCCGCCATCGACCTGGGCCGGACCAGCCTGCCGGAGCTCCGGGGCTACCCGTACATGTGGCCCATCGCCGGCGCCCTCATGCTCCTGGGGCTGGTGGCGCTGATCCGCGCCATGCACCACGCCCGCCGGAGAGGCGAGGGGCCGTTCGAGCCTTCGCAGGAGGACTAGCGTCCGGTAATCTCCAGCAGGTCGAGGACGGGCGCCGCCGTGAGCGGAGACTCGGCCGACCGGATGCGTCCCAAGGCCCGGATCCGCTGAAGCGGCGTAAGAGATCGGACCTCGGTCAGAAGCTCGGCGGGAACGGCCAGGTAGACGAACCCTGCGTCGTCGTTCGGGCCACGGGCCAGGATGAACTGCTCGCCCGGCAGGAAGTCGGTACGGAACTGCTCCGCCTCCCGGAGCGCGATGAACTGGACCGTCCACTCCACGAGCCGCCCCCGGTACCGGTCCGGCTCGGCCTGGATCTCCTCGCGGGTAACCTCCCGGAGCACGCCGGGCGCCGCGCTGTCCGCACCCAGCGATGCCGCGAAGGTCCAACCCTCGACCCGGATCCGGACCCAGTCGCCGTCGCGGTTCAGGACCTCCACATCGGCGCCGGGCTGGAGGCGGGCCACCGTGTCTCCTCCGGGCGCCGCCCGGAGGATGGCGTCGTCGCCGGCGGTACTGAACTCACGCGTGGGCTCCCCGGCCCCCGGCTCCGGCGGCGCGGCCGGCCCGACCGCCTCCTCGGCCCGGATCGACGGTCCCCAGATCCAGCCGGTGCGCTCCACCCGGATCCACCGGCCCTGCTCCTCGAGTCGGTCCAGGAGCATTCCGGTCCGGGCCCGCCCGATACGCTGGCCGTTGGGCGTGGCCCGGAGGTTCTCGCCGTCCGCGGCCGAGACGGCCAGGTCGTGCCCGCCACGGTCGTCCGGCTGAACCGACGGCGCCCAGATCCACGCCTCCAGCGTGGCCTCCCGCCACCGCCCCTCGGCGTCGCCCAGCCGCAGCGGCGTGCCCTCCAGCAGCTCGGCCAGGATCACCCCGCCGGGCGCCGCCCGGAAGTTCTCCTCCGCCACGGCCACCACGGCCGACTGGCCCCCCAGCGTGGTGGGGGCGGCCAGGGCGAGGATCACGACCGACCGGACGAGCCCATGCATCAACGTTGCCTCAACTCTCTGTCAGGTGGACACTTAGAGGAGCCCGGCGACAAGCTACACCCGGGCACTTCGCACCGTCAACGAACGATTTTCTCCGCCCCCCCACATCGGTTGCGTGCCGCACCGGTCTCGTCTAGCTTCCGGCGAGCATTACTCGCCCGGAGACCGAAAAGGTCCCCGGCCCACGACGGACCCGGATACACGTGATCAAGCGTAGCATTCTCGCAGCAGGGCTCCTCGCCGCCTTCGGACTCGCCGGTCCGACGCCGGCGAGTACCCAGAGCCAGAGCATCACCTCGCCCTACGACTTCGTCGAGGGCTCGCACTCCTTCTATACCTTCGGCTCGGCGGTCTTCACCGACCGGGGCACTCTCGACACGGGGCCCGGCTCCGGGTACGCGGCGGGCCTCGACTACACCCTCCGGATCAGCGGACCGTTCAACGTCGCCCTCCGGGCCTCGTACCTGTCGACCGACCGGCGGGTCTACACCGACTCGGCCACCTTCGCCGACAGCCTCACCCTGCAGGCCGATCCCATGGCGGGGCTCCATCAGGTGGGTACGGCCGACCTCTCGCTCCTGCTCCTGGACGCATCGCTGCGCTTCGACGTGACCGGCCCGCGGACGTGGCACCGGATCCAGCCGTACGTATTGATCGGCGCCGGGGGCGTCCTCGTAGCGTCGCAGGCCAACACCGGCGAGGACCAGCTGCCGCCGGATGTCCAGCTCCAGGTCCGGTTCCGGGACGGGTTCACCGGCCACGTGGGCGCCGGCTTCGAGGTCCACCTCTCGGAGCACTTCACCGTCCGCGCCGACGCCCGTGATCTGCTCTGGAAGTTGCACATCCCCCAGGGATTCCGCACTCCCGGCCGGATCATCGACGTCGAGCAGTGGGTCCAGTCCGCGCACCTCAGCTTGGGACTCACCTTCCGCTTCTAGGACGCCGCTGGCAAAATCGCTGCCGGCGGCACTGCCGTTGCATCGATGGTCCCCTGCATCGAACCAGGGGGGCATCCGATGGCTGATTTCGAGAACACCTTCAATCTAGAGCAGATGACCGATGGCGACATCGAGGAGCTCGTCCGTCAGCAGCTCGACGAGGACGAGGCTTTCAACGTCGATACCGTGGACATCGAGGTCCAGAGCGGCGAGATCACCGTCAGCGGTCGAGTGGGCACCGAGGGCGAGCGGCAGCGGGTGGGCCAGGTCCTGACCGGCCTCGGCGCCACCGACTTCCAGAACGACGTGCTGGTGGACGAAGTCGCGCGTGCACAGCGGGATGACGCCGCCGACGAGGCCCACATCGGGGACCAGGAGGCCCGGGCCCAGATCGGCGAGTCGGGCAAGGCCACCACCGACACGGCCGAACACCTCCACCGGGATCGCTCCGACCGACTCTACGGCACCAAAGACATGCAGGAGGCCATCGAAGAAGGGACGCCGTACACCCCGCCGGACCGACCCGTCCAGGAGGGCGTGGAGGGCGACGAGGAGCACTGACGGGGTCGCCTCGCACGCCCCGCCGCTGCCCGTACGGGGCCGCCCGGCTTCACGGCCCGGCGGCCCCTTCCCTTGCGACCGCCCGCATCCACCCGGCAAACTCCACCGCATGATCACCACGCTGCGGGGCTCGACGTCACACCCCCGTCCGGTCCGGGCTTCGTGCCCGGTCGGACCTTCGTGCCCGGTCCGTCTCCGGTCCGTCGTGACGATGCTGGTGCTGGCGCTGCTGGCGGCGGTTGGTGCCGGCTGCGGCGACCGTCAGCGTGGCGCCGGATCTGCCGATCGCGACCCCCAGCGGCTGCTGCTGGTGACCACCACTACGGTGGAGGCCTCGGGGCTCCTGGAGGAGCTGGTGACGGCGTACCACGCCGCCCAGGACCGCTACCGGCTGTCGGTGACGGCCGTGGGCTCCGGCGCCGCGCTGGAGCTCGGGCGACGGGGCGACGCCGACCTCCTGATCACCCACGACCCCATCGGGGAGGCCGCGTTCATGGACGCCGGCTACGGCGCCGAGCAGGGGCCGTTCATGCGGAACGAGTTCATCGTGGTGGGCCCGCCGGAGGATGCGGCGGGGATCCGGGGCGCCACGGAGCTGGCCGCCGCCCTGGACCGGGTCGCGGCAGCGGAGGCCCGGTTCGTCTCCCGGGGCGACGATTCGGGGACCCACCGGCGGGAGCGGCAGCTCTGGGCCCGCGTGGGTCGTACGCCCTGGGAAACCCGACCGCGGTGGTACATCGAGTCGGGCTCGGGGATGGACGAGACGCTCCGCATAGCCGATCAGCGGAACGCGTACGCGCTGAGCGGGCGGAGCACGTACCTGAACCTCCGGGACGGGCTCCGCCTCGAGCGTCTGGCCCGCGGCAATCCGCCAGAGGTGAACGCGTACCAGTGGACGCTGCCGGCGGAGCCGCTGCACCCGGAAGGCGCCCGGCACCTCAGGGACTGGCTGGTGGGGCCCGGACAGGACGTCGTCGCCGGGTACGGGCTGGACGCCTTCGGCGAGGCGCTCTTCATCCCCACCGCCACGGCCCTCGATACGCTGTCGGGGCCGGGCTGACATGGAGCTCTTCGGCGACGCCATCGTCGAGGCCTTTCGGCTCCTGGCCTCCCTCGACGAGTACGTCTTCCAGATCCTCTGGCGGTCGATCCAGGTCTCGGGCGGCGCCATGGTCATCGCGATCCTGGCCGGGCTGCCCGTGGGCATCTTTCTCGGCGTGAGCCGGTTCCCGGGCCGACGGGTGCTGGTGGCGCTGGTCTATACCGGGTTCGCGCTGCCGCCGGTGGTGATCGGGCTCCTGGTCTACCTCCTCCTCTCCCGACAGGGCCCCATCGGCGGCCTCGAGATCCTCTTCAGCCCCACCGCCATGGTGGTGGCCCAGGCGCTCCTCGCCGCGCCGTATGTGGCCGGCGTGAGCCTGGCCGCCGTGCAGGCGGTGCCGCCGGGCGTTCGACTCCAGGCGCGGGCCCTCGGCGCGTCCCGCAGCCGCGCACTCTGGATGCAGGTGCGAGAGGCTCGCCTCGGGATCTTCGCCGCCATGATCGCCGGCTTCGGGGCGGTCATCAGCGAGGTGGGCGCGGCCATGATGGTGGGCGGCAATATCGCCGGCGAGACCCGGGTCCTGACCACCGCCATCGTGCTCGAGACGAGGCGGGGCAACTTCGAGACGGCCATGGCGCTCGGCTTCATCCTCCTGGCCATCGTGCTCGTGGTGAATATGCTGCTGACCCGGGTCCAGCAGGGACCGGCGTGGGAGGCGGCGGTGACGGAGCGGCCGTGGGCGTAATGGGCAGAGCCACGCCGGGCACGGCGGCGCGAACGGCGCTCCTGCGGGCGCGCGGCCTGGTGCGATCCTATGGCGGACGTACAGTGGTGGCCGTGGACGACCTGCGGATCCAGCGGGGCGAGGTGGTGGCGGTGCTGGGGCCGAACGGCGCGGGCAAGTCCACCCTCTTTCGACTGCTGCTGGCCCTGGAGAAGCCCGACGCCGGCGAGGTGCTCCTCGATGGACGGCGGCTCGACGCCGGCGACGAGGCGGCTCGACGTCGCCTGGTGGGGGTGTTCCAGAACCCGCACCTCTTCTCGGGCACCGTCGGCGCCAACCTGCAGTTCGGGCTGAGGGCTCACGACGTGCCCCGCAGCCAGTGGCCCGGCCAGATCGAACGGACCGTGGAGGAGCTGGGTATCGGCCACCTCCGGGACGCGGACGTGGCACGGTTGTCCGGGGGCGAGGCCCGCAGGGTGGCCCTCGCCCGGGGACTGGTCCTCCAGCCCGACGTGCTCCTGCTCGACGAACCCACCGCCAGCCTGGACGTCACCGTGCGACGGCGGTTCCGCGAGGAGCTGGGGCTGGTCATGCGGCAGCGGGCCGGCAGCGTCCTCCTCATCACCCACGACCCGAGCGACGCCTTCGACCTGGCCGACCGGGTGGCAGTCATGGAAGACGGCCGGATCGTTCAGGTCGGCACGCCCGAGGATCTCACCACGGAGCCGGCCACCGCCTTCGTCGCCGCCTTCACCGGCGCAGAGCTCCTCCTCGACGGCGTGGTGGAGCGCGTCGGCGACGGCACCCTCGACGTGGCCACCGGGAGCACCACCCTGGTGGCCCGGTGCCCCGAGGGTCGCCTCTCCGCCGGCGACGGGGTGCACGTCCGCTACCGCCCCGAGGACGTGATCCTGACCCGCACCAGCCACGCGGATACCAGCGCACGGAACCAGCTCCGGATGACGGTGCGGTCGGTGACCCCCGTGGGCGGGATGGTGCGGGTGCGCCTGGAGGGCCCCATCACGCTGGCGGCACTCATCACCCGGGACAGCGCCGAGCGGATGGGGATGGCGGTGGGGGCGGAGATCGACGCGCTGATCAAGACGGCGGCGCTGAATGTGTTCTTGCCGGAGGGGTCGGACTAACGGACGACGGACTAGCGGACGACGGACGGACTAGCGGACGACGTACCAGTCGCCAGTTTCGTCCCGTCCCGCTATGGAGGTGCCCCAGAGACGCAGGCATCTTCGCTCCATGGGACGCCAACGGAGGCCGTATCTACCCGGAGGGATCTTCCACCTGACCGCGCGAACGCTGCGCCGCGAGCACAGGTTCACCCCTCGCCTGCGCAGCCTGACCGTGGCCGCAGTCGCGGACGCTGCCGAGCGATCTGGCTGTCGGATCCTCGCCGTCGCCGTAATGTCGAACCACCTCCATATCGTTGCACAGCAAGGGGATCGACCGCTGTCCGAGTTTATGCAGCCGCTCCTGCGGCGGCTCGCGCACCGCATCCAGGAAGCACACAACCTGGAGGGTCCAGTCTTCTGGCGCCCTTACGCCAGCCGGATCTGCAGGACTCCTTCGCACGCGCGAAACGCGATCGTCTACACGCACCTGAATCCCGTGCGGGCCGGGTTGTGTGACACGCCGGCCGACTATCGCTGGACCTCCCACAAGCTCTATGACGCCACCCTTTCGGACCCCACCCCCGAGCTGCAGCGCCTCGGCGACACATTGGATCCGACGATCGGGCTCCCCCTGTTCGCCACCGGGCCGAACCGCTCCGTCGCGGAGCTTCGCGACGACTACCGAGCCTTCGTCGCGTGGCGAATCGATGCCGACCGGACCCACGACCCTCACGAAGACGAGATGATCGAGCCGCCCGCTCCATGGCGGCGGTCGACCTGGGGGGCCGTGTTGAGCCCACTGTTCAGCCCCTTGAACGGAACGGACCGACCTTCGCGCAACGACCGCCGACCGCCCCCGGGCACTCCGGATCTGGCTGCCCTTGCCCGCGACGTGCTGGACGCCGAGGCGCCGAATGTTTCGCTGCGATCCCTTTACGGACGCGGCGGCGGAGCACGGGCCAGTCGGCTTCGCCACGCCATCATCCGTCGTCTCCACGCGGTCGGGTTCCGCAACGTCGAGATCGCGCGATTCCTCGGCCTCTCGAAATCTGCCGTCTCGTGGGTGATCTGCCGGCGGCGGAACGGGGATTGACGCAGTCGAAACACCAATGAATGCCCCAAAACACCGAATTACTGGCGACTGGTACGTCGTCCGCGTACCCTACCTTCCATGAACCGCACCACCGAACCCGTACCCGAAGCCGCCGTCCGCCTCCTGGCCAACGACGTGGCCATCGGCACGTGGACCGCTTCCCCCCGGGGCCTGGCCGCCCTGGGCGCCGGGCGGCTCATGTCGCTGGGCTACGTGCGCGGCGCCGGCGACATCCTGGACACTCGCGTCGTCTCTCCCGGAGAGACGGCCGATGGGATCTGGCGGATCGAGGTTACGGTGCCGAAGGAGCGGATGGCGGTGGGCATCGAGGAGCGCGACCACCGTGCGTGGAACGGCTGCGGACTGCGGCACCTGCTGGACTGCCGACCCGACCTGCTCCCCGAGCGCGACGCCGACCACACGCTCTCCGTCCCCCACCTCGAAGCGTTTCCCGAGCTCTTCCGGGAGCTCTTCGACCGGTCGCCGTCGCGGAAGACCACCGGCGGACACCACACCACGGCCCTCACCGACGGCCGGGTCCTGGTCCATCTCTACGAGGTGATCGGCCGGCACAACGGCGCCGACAAGGCCATCGGCGGCGCGCTTCTCTCGGCCGACCGCCTCCCTGGCCTGGGTCTCCTCACAACGGCCCGGATCAGCGGCCAGATCGCCGAGAAAACCGCCCGTGCGGGCGTGGCCTGGGTGGCGAGCCGGTCGGTCCCCACCACGCTGGCGGTGGAGATCGCCCGGGCGGCCGGGCTGCCGCTCATCGCCCGGGCGGCGGGCAAGGACGCACGGGTGTTCGCGTGATGTCCGAGCGCCGTGGCTGACGCGCCTTTCGGTGCGGTGCTCGCCGGCGGCGAGAGCTCGCGGTACGGCTCTCCGAAGGCGCTGGCGACGGTGGGCGGCGCGCGGATTATCGACCGGGTGATCGAAGCGCTGCGACCGGTCGCCCCCGACGTCATCATCTCGGCCAACGAGCCGGAGCTGTTCGCCGATCTGGGGCTGCCCACCTACCCCGACGAGCGACCGGACCTCGGGCCGCTGGGCGGGATCTACACCACGCTGCTCCGGGCCCGGGAAGCGGGGCGGCCGGGGATCCTGGCGGTGGCGTGTGATATGCCGTTCCCCTCGGTGGCGCTGCTGGCGCTTCTGCGCCGGGGGGCTTTCGGGCCGGGAGGCGATTCTGCGACCGTCGATACCGGGGATTCGGGCTGGAGGTGGGGGTGGGGTGAGCGCCCCGACATCGTCGTGCCGGGCAGCCGCGGGCCCCGGGGCGTCGAGCCCCTCTTCGCGGCGTACTCCACCGCGTGCCTCCCGGCCATCGACGCGGCGCTGGCGGAGGGGGACCGCCGCATGATCGGGTTCCACGAGCGGGTCCGCGTGCATACAATCCCCCTGGACGAGGTAGCAGCGGTCTGCGACCCCGCCCGTGCGTTCCTGAACGTGAACACGCCGGAGGACCGGGACCGGGCGGAGGCGATGGCCCGGGAGGCAGACGCGGACGAAGGTTCGAGCGGAGGAGCATCCTAGATGGCAGTCGACTGGTCGGGAAGGGACGCGGACTGGCTCACGGTACGCGAAGCCGTGGAGCGGGGGCTCGGCGCCGTCGAGCGCCTGGAGCCGGAGGAGGTCGCGCTGGAGGACACGCTGGGCCGCGTGCTGGCCGAAGATGTCGTCTCGCCCATCCACCAGCCGCCGTGGGACAACAGCGCCATGGACGGCTACGCCACGCGGGCCGAGGACGTGGAGGGGGCGAGCGACGACGACCCGGTCCGGCTGACCGTCGTGGACGACATCCCGGCCGGCGGGTTCCCGTCCCGGACCATCGGGCCCGGCGAGGCGGCGAAGATCATGACGGGCGCGCCGACGCCCGAGGGCGCCGACAGCGTGGTCCGCGTGGAGCATACCGACGCCGGCGCCGAGACGGTCACCATCACCCGGGGCAGCGACGCGGGTCGCAACATCCGGCGGAAGGGCGAGGACCTGGCGGAGGGGGAGACGGCGCTGGCGGCGGGGACGGCCATCGGCCCGGAAGCCATGGGCGTGCTGGCCATTGTGGGGCGGGCGCGGGTGCCGGTGGTCCGTCGCCCCGTCGTCGCCATCCTGAGCAACGGCGACGAGCTGGTCGACCTGGACGACTTCGACCAGGTGGTGGCCGGTGAGAAGATCGTGAACTCCAACAGCTATTCGCTCCTGGGCGCCGTGGCCGCCATGGGGTGCGTGCCGAAGCTGCTGGGCATCGCGAAAGACGACCCGGCGGACATCCGGGCGAAGCTCGAGACGGGCCTCGACGCCGACGTGCTGGTGACCACCGCCGGCGCGGCCGTAGGCGAGCACGACCGGGTGAAGGACGTCCTCGATGAGCTGGGCTACGAGAACGAATTCTGGCGCGTCCGCATGCGACCGGGCAGCCCCGCCTCCTTCGGGCGGATCCCACGCCCCGGGCGCCGCCCGCTGTTCGTCTGGGGGCTCCCGGGCAACCCGGTCTCCGCGCTGGCCACGTTCATGGTCCTGGTCCGGCCGCCGCTCCGCCACATGCTCGGCCGGACCCGCGTCCACAACGTCGTCTTCCCCGTGGAGGCCAAGGAGCGGATCCCGTCGAAACCGAACAAGACCCATTTCCAGCGGGTGGTCCTCGAGCCGGGCGACCCCCTGCCGCTGGCGCGGCCCACGGGCGCGCAGGGGTCCGGGATCATGACCTCCATGACGAAGGCCGACGCGCTCTTCGTGGTCCCGGAAGGGATGGAGGGCGTCGAGCCCGGCGGCCGGGGTGTGGCCATGGCACTGGGCGCGCCCGACCGGGCGGTGGCGGAGTACGGCCTGCCGGCGTAACCGCACCCCCACCGCGTGGCTCCCGCCCCCGTGTGGCCCGATCCCGGGTGCCCGTGCATCCGGCTCGGCTCCGTCCGACCGGCTTGCCCGCAGCCCGCGTACACCCGAACATTCCCCCGGGCGCGGAGTCCGGCTCCAACCCGGCCCGCCGCGTGAACCCGCAACCACCGAGACTGCCGAGGCCGAGACCATGCCCGATACATTCGTCCCCGCTGACTACCAGCCCGAGCTGCCGGAGGACCGGCTCCTCCTCACCGACGCGCCCGACGACGAGGCCGTCCCCATGGACGTGGCTATCGTGGGCGGCGGGCCCGCCGGGATGGCGTGCGCAATCCAGCTGGCGAAGCTCGTCGCCGGCGACGACGACATGGACGACGTCGAGATCGCGGTGCTGGAGAAGGCCGAGTCGCTGGGCGAGCACAACCTCTCCGGCGCCGTCATCAACCCCGGCCCGTTCCGCACCCTCTTCCCGGAACTCTCCGACGACGACTTCCCCTTCCGCCGGCCGGTGGATTCCGAGCGCGTTTACGTCCTCCGGGAGCGCGGCGCTCTGCGAATCCCCGCGCCGCCGCCGATGAAGAACCACGGCAACTACATCGCCTCCATCTCGGAGATCTGCCGCTGGATGGGCGAGAAGGCGGAGGCCGCCGGCGTGAACCTGTTCACCGGCTTCGCCGTCGGGTCGCTGCTCCTGGACGATGACAGGGTGGCCGGCGTGCGCACCGTCGCCACCGGGCTGGACCGGGACGGCGAGCCGGGGGGCGCCGGCTACATGCCGCCCACCGACGTGCTGGCG
The DNA here is from genome assembly GCA_046483065.1 of Longimicrobiales bacterium. GTDB lineage: Bacteria > Gemmatimonadota > Gemmatimonadetes > Longimicrobiales > RSA9 > JAWVYT01. Next base: position 17,406 of record JAWODW010000078.1, read on the forward strand.
AAAGTCACGGCGCTGGCCGAGGGGACCCGGGGGGCGCTCAGCCAGGCGTACCTCGACGGGCAGGGCGTGGAGCGGCAGAACCCCCAGATCTTCGCCCTGGGCGTGAAGGAGGTCTGGGAGACGAAGAAGCCGCTGGATCACATCATCCACACCATGGGCTGGCCGCTCCCGAACGACGCCTTTGGCGGCAGCTTCATGTATCCCATGGCCGACGACAAGGTCTCCGTCGGGCTGGTGGTCGGGCTCGACTACGACGACGCCGAGCTCGACCCCCACGCCCTCTTCCAGCGGATGAAGGCCCACCCACTGTTCCGGGAGTACCTGGACGGCGGCGAGATGCTGGAGTGGGGCGCCAAGACCATCCCCGAGGGCGGGTTCTACGCGCTGCCCGGCCGCCGCAGCGGGAACGGCGTGGTGATCCTCGGCGACTCGGCCGGCTTCGTGGACGTGCCGTCGCTGAAGGGGGTCCACTACGCCGTCCAGTCCGGGATCTTCGCGGCCCGGGCGATCTACCAGGCGCTCAAGAACGACGACGCCTCCGCCGCCGCCCTCGCCCGCTACGACACCCTCGTCAACGAGTCGTTCATCGTGCGCGACCTGCGCAAGACGAGGAACATGCGGCTCGCGTTCAAGAGCGGCTTCTACAGCGGCGGGTTCAAGGCCGCCCTCATGACCGTCACCGGGGGACGGTTCCCCGGCGGAAAGATCGAGCTGGGGCCCGACGCCGCCCACCCGAAGCAGGCCCAAAAGCCCGCCGGCGCCGGCGGGCCGGACGATGACGTCGCCGACTTCACCCCTGACGGCGAGCTGACCTTCAGCAAGGTCGACGCCGTCTTCAAGTCCGGGAACCAGACCCGGGACGACATCCCGCCCCACCTGATCCCGGCGGAAGACGTGCCCGCCGAGGTGGCCCGTATGTACGTCGCCATGTGCCCCGCCGAAGTCTACGAGCTCGACGAGGACGGCAACCTGGTGGTCAACGCGCCCAACTGCGTGGACTGCAAGGCCACCGACGTGCTGGGCCCGCGCTGGACGCCCCGGGAAGGCGGCGCCGGCACCAAGTACCGGGAGATGTAGGGCGCGGACGGGCGCCGTCCAGGACGCAGACGGCCGCACCAGGACGGCGCCGGCGCCAGCCGGCGCCGTCGACGTCACCGGCGCTGGCGCGCGTTGCTCCTGCGACCGCTACAGCGACTCGAAGCGGCCCTGGAAAAAGCGCGCGGGAGGACCAGCTGGGCCACCACCACACGCTGAACGTCGAGGAACACACCGAACTCGACGTGACCAAACGCTGGAAACCCGACCAGCGCGACCGGATCGAAGAAGCCGTCGAGGCGACCGACAACCCGGATGTCGCCATCGCCACCGTCGAGGAAGGACAGGCCCACGTCCACACCGTCGCCCAGTACGGCACCGAAGAGCGGGCGACGATCACCGCACCGACGGGCAAAGGCGAGTACGCCCGCCCGCGCTCCGAGTTGTTCGCCGAACTCGCCGAGATTCTCGCCAGACAGGACGTCGACGCGATCATCCTGGCTGGTCCGGGGTTCACCAAACAGGACGCACTCGAATACATCCAGGAGAACCACCAGGAGTTGACCGACCGGATCACCACCGTCGACACGTCGAGTGTCGGCGACCGCGGCGTCCACGAGGTACTCAAACGCGGCGCAGTCGAGGACGTCCAGAAGGAGACCCGCATCGCCGAGGAGTCGGATCGTATCGACGAACTGATGGAACGGATCGCCGAGGGTGCGAAAGTCGCCTACGGCCCCGAACAGGTCGCACAGGCCGCCGACTACGGCGCGATCGAGGAGTTACTCGTCCTCGACGAACAGCTCCGCGAGGAGCGAAGTGGTGACGGCGAGTGGGGGATCGACGTGAACTCGGTCATCGAGACGACCGAACAGAAAGGCGGCGAGGTCACGGTCTTCTCCAGCGAGTTCGACCCCGGCCGACAGCTCGCGAACATCGGTGGCATCGCGGCCCTGCTTCGTTACCGGCTGGAATAGTGTCGGATTCAGTATATATGACAACTCCCGAAACGATTTTTTATCATGACCGCCTCTTCTAACCAGTGAGCGAGTGCAGGAGAGATAATGTCGTCTAACGAACAGTCTGGGAGCGAGAACACTCGCGAGCGGACAGTGAAGACTGCTGGCCACATTGTCAAATACAGCCGGGAGATCTACCATCTCGAATCCGTCGAGGAGGTCGCGAACATGACCCTGGAGGCTGCGCCACGGTTTATCAATGGCCACCCGTCACCGACGGTCGTCGAGATCCGGCGTGACGACAACCTACGTGTACTCGAAAGTATGTCGACGGAGCTGGCCGCCGGTGACGATCCGGGACCGCTCGCCAGGGAGGCCTACGAGACCGACACAGTCACGATCTGCGCCGGCGACGGGACGGAGATCGGCTACGAGAGCGAGGATGTCTCGGTTGTCGACTCGGCGGCGTACGACCTGGCCGACCGCGGTGGGGTGACGATCGCCGCACCGACAGTCTACACCGACGAAGTCGGTGATTCGGGGGCGATCTTGCTGTTACACTGGGGGTCGCTCGACCGTATCGAGGAGTACCACGTCCGCCCGGCGGATTATCTGGCCGAACACGTCGCGACGGCGATCGTCAACATCCGTTCGCGGGAGCGACTCGAACGCGCCCGGAACGATCTGGCCAAACGGAAGGAGATGGTCGAGGTGTACGACCGGCTGTTGCGCCACGATCTGGGTAACGATCTGCAGGTGATCACCGGCTTTTCGGATGCGGTCGTCTCGATAGCCGACGACGACTCCCAGTCGGCGGAGTACGCCGAGAAGATCTACCGGACGGCACGGAGTGCCGCGGAGTTGATCGACAACGTCGGTGGGACGGTCAAGATGCTTCAAAAAGAGGAAGGAGAGCCCTCGGTCCGCGAACTCGAACCGATTCTCACCGGCGTCGTCCAGGATGTCGAGACGAAATTCGAGGAGCTGACAGTCGAGTACGATCCCGAAGCCTTCGAGTACGAGGCCTACGCCGGCGACTTGCTCGATTCGGTCTTTACCAACATTCTCTCGAACGCTACGGTCCACAACGAACTTCCGGTAACGGTCCGCCTCTACGCCGAAGAGCCCACAGCCGAGACGGTCGTCGTCGGCATGGCTGACAACGGCAAAGGTGTCGCAGACGAGGTCCGGGACGAAATCTTCGAGATGGGCCAGAAAGGACCGGACAGCGAGGGGACGGGCTTCGGGCTCGGGCTCG
>JAWODW010000010.1:0-38084 GCA_046483065.1 Longimicrobiales bacterium
TCGAGGTGGGATAATCGACGATGGAAAAATGGAATTTCACGTCGGCAGGGAGCCAATCCGAAGTTGGCAAACCGCCCAGGCAGAGCGGCCTGGAAAACCCCGTGGTTCAGGCAGAGAATGCCGGCGGGCGAAGGAGCGGAAAAAGTAACAGGCATCCTGGATTCCCTGAAAATTAATACCGTATGCGAAAGCGCCCAATGCCCAAACAGAACCGCCTGCTACGCGCGGGGAACAGCCACTTTCATGATACTCGGGAATACATGCACCCGGAACTGCACTTTCTGCGCGGTGGGAAAAGGCGCCCCGGAGCCGCCGGATGCCGGGGAGCCCGCCAGAACAGCAGAAGCGGTAAAGGCCATGGGGATTAAATACGCCGTCGTCACGTCGGTAACCCGCGACGACCTGCCCGATGAAGGCCTGACGAAGGCGATCCATCGGCCATCGGGCGACCACGCCGGCGAGCTGCTCGACGCGTCACCGAACGTGAGCTGGCGGGGCTCACCGCCGGCGGTGGGCACGAGCCAGAGCTGGGTCCGGCCCCGGTCGGTCTCCAGGTCGTAGCGGGTGACGGTGTAGACCACGTGCCGACCGTCGGGGCTCACCACCGGCGCGCCTACGCGGCCCATGGCCCACAGGTCTTCCGGCGTCATGGCCCGCTGGGCCGAGACGGTGGACGCAGTGGCCGCGAAGGCCGTGACCAGGAGCGCGACCGGCGCCGCGCGTCGAACGAACGAGAAGTGGTTCCTCATTGCAGACCTCTCTGGCTGGGTGGGCGGGGCTTTGCCCTGGGGGGAATCTTCCGTGGGGCGCCCGTTCGGGGCAAGGGACGGGGCCGGCGTGCAGCGCCGGATCGGGCGCGGCCTGTCGGCCGCGCGACTGGGGGATCGGGGTGCACCTTGCGGCGCGCGACCGGGAGACTGGGGGCCGGTGGTGCCGGCGGTGTGGAGGGAGGAGAGGCCACATGCAGGCTGGCGCGCCCCCAGTCCCCCAGTCCTGGGGCAAACCACGAAGGGGACGATCCGCCGCGAGCAGTCCTCGCCCGGATCGTCCCCCCATCGCTGTCGTCCTGGCCCGTGAACGCCGCCCTGCCGGCGTCGCTCCGGGCCGCGGCACTCAGCCTACTCCATGAACTCCGACGGCTTACCGGGGAGCCGGTTGTTCAGGTCGTCACAGGAGCCCTCGTAGCCCACGGGATGGTAGTGCAGACACTCCTCACACGCTTCCCAAGCCTGGTCCTTTTCCCGGGCCCGGCGGGCGACCTTGTTCCAGTGCTTCTCCCGTTCCGTCAGCGTCGTCAAACCCATATCGCTCCTTTTCTTCGGTTTCGAAAGTGGCAGAGTGCTTACGATACGCCGGACTCCGGCAAAGGGTCCGAAACGGGCGCTGGAGTGGAGCGGTCAGCTTTCGAAGCGCTCGATCTTGAGGAGCACGCGGTCGCCGACCCGGGCCGTGGAGATGACCAGCGCGATGTCGGTGAGCTCCGCGTCTTCGACCACCCGGAGCGTGGCGGGGACGCTCAGGCACGGCTCGCCGGTGAGGTGCGTGTGGGCCACTGTGCTGCGGATCGTGCACCCGGAGCAGTGGATGGTGGCGCCGCAGCCGCCGGGCAGGTGGGCGTTCTCGCAGTCGAACACGGTGCCCGTCCGTTCCCCCAGCACCTTGCCGGCCGAGCGCTCCAGGAGCGCGAGGGCCGGGTCGTTGACCATCCCCACGGTGTGGTCGGCGTCCATGAGGAGGACGGGCTCGTCCAGCGAGTCCAGGAACTCGCTGATGGGCATCCCGGCGTCAGTGGTCAGCCGGTGGCGGCAGGAGGTGCAGATGCCGTGGGTGACCCTGGCATCTGCGGGCGGCTCGACGCCGGGGTCGTTCAGGCTCCTTCCGCACCACGCGCACCGTCGGTTCATGGCCGGTCGCTCGACGTCAGCGTCGGCACCGTCCGGGTTCTCACCGCTCAATCGCGTGCCCTCCGGAGGTCGCCCCGGAGCTCCCTCCCGATCCGGTCGGCCACGTAATCCGCCAGCTGGGCGAGGATCTGCTCGAACTCGTCGACCGACACCGTGCTCAGCGCGCCGGCGGTCACTACGTCCTCCAGGACGTCGGTGGAGCCGAAGAGGGCCGGCGTGAGCCGGTCGTGGCCCCTCACATCCGCGTCCCAGATCTCCCGGCCCGTGCGCCCATCCAGCAGCACCGCCTCGCCCTCCACCACCAGGTAGGCCGCGTTCCGGCCGGCATCCAGGCCCAGGCGACGGATGTCCACTTCCAGCAGGTAGTCGGCATCCGACCGCGCCTCCACGGGGCGGGTGCCCAGGTAGCGGCCGGCCCGCTCCAGCGTTCTGTCCGCCATCCGGGCGGCCAGGTCCATGCGGGCGGCGGCGCTGTCCAGGCGCGCCTCGGCCCGGCGCGCTTCCACCTCACGGGCCACGCGCCCGCCGGCGGAAACCACCACCTCGAGGGGGTTGTCCCCGTCCACGTTGTAGCCGCCCGTCCACAGCTGCGGCGCGGGCGCGGTGAAGTAGACCACCGCGAGGGACTGGTCCACGAAGTCGTATTCCGCCAGGTGGTTCCCACCGCAGCCGTGCAGCGCCGGGACCATCAGGGCGAGGGCTGCGACGGTGGTGAGCCCGAGGCGTCGGTCCGATCGTTTCGTTGTCATGGCTCCTCCTCTCCCCCGTGGTACCGTCCGACGGGGCGGACGGATCCCGTCACTCCCCTCGGCTTGACAGCGTTCCTACCTTGCGAAGGGTTTCAATCCAGCCGGACGGCGCGGCATGCGAGCCACGCAGGACAGCACGGGACCGAGCACTTACGCCATCTTCATCTGGCATGGCTTCTTCCTGGCGCTGACCAAGGCCATGCTGGACCTGAATACCATCTTCCCCGCGCTGGTCAGCTCCCTCGTCGACTCTAAGACCGCGTTCGGCGCGCTGTACGCCATCATGCTCGGTGTGCCGTTCGTCTTCAACGTCTTCTTCGGGCACTACCTTCACGATCGCCCTCGCAAGAAGCCGTTCCTCCTCCTGGGCATCTACCTCCGGGCCGTCTCCTATCTGGGGATGGCCGTCTTCACCTTCCTCTTCGCCGACACGGCCCCGACGCTGGTCCTGCTCAGCCTCTTCGGCTGGGTCTTCCTCTTCGCCTTCAGTGGCGGCTTCGCCGGTGTCAGCTACGCCGACATTATCGGGGCTCTGGTCCCGAAAGGGAAGCGCAGCCGGCTCTACGCCGCGAAACAGCTCGCCGGCGGGGTCGCCATGCTGCTCGGCGGGCTGGTGGTCGCCCGGCTTCTCACGCTGGAGAACCTGGGCTACCCCGCCAACTACGGAGTGATCCTCGGCATCGGGTTCGTCGGACTGCTGCTGGCGTCCGGCGCCTTCTGGTTCATCCGGGAGCCGGCGGTGGAGCGGCGGCCGGAAGGGGCGGGGAGCTTCCGCCGCTTTCTCGCCACGGTCCCGTCCATCATCCGCGACGACCGCACCTTCCTCCGCTTCATCGTGGTCCAGAACCTGGCCGGCTTCAGCCTCATGCTCCTCCCGTTCTACATGATCTTCGCCCAGGAGAGCTTCGCCATCGGTCAGGGCTACGTGGGGCGTTACCTCCTCTTCCAGATCGCCGGCGCCATCCTCTCCAACTTCTTCTGGGCCTGGCTCGCCCGCCGGCGTGGATCGGCCGGCGTGGTCCGCGGCTGCGTGCTCATGGGTGGCCTGATCCCGCTGGTGGCCATGGCCGCTTCCACCGTCGGACCCGACGCCTACGCCGTGGTCTTCGTCCTCGTAGGCGTGGTCATGAGCGGTCGCCAGGTCGGCTTCGAGCCCTTCCTCCTGGACCTGGCACCCGAGGACCGCAGGACCGTCTACGTCGGGATCAACGGCACGCTCAATTTCACCAAGGTCCTCCTCCCCGTCCTCGGCGGTGCACTCATGGACCTGCTCGGGTTCCGGGTGACCTTCGTGATCGTGGTCATCGTCATGCTCGCCGCCGTCGGCCTCCTGCGGGATGTAGACGACGGGCCCGCCGTTCCCGGCGCCGGCTGACGCCTGCCTCACGGTCCCCCGTTGCTCCAGCCCTGGCGTTCGGGCGTCCGGGCATCTCCCCACATCAAATACAGGAGAACCCCGATTGCCCGTCGGGGCGGTCCGGCCGAACATGATGGAGACCCTGCCATCACTACCCCGAGGAGGCTTCCCATGCCCTTCACCCTCACGGTCAACGGCGAGCGCCGGACCGTCGATGTCCCGGCGGACACCCCGCTGCTCTGGGTGCTCCGCGACGAGCTCCAGCTGAAAGGCACCAAGTACTCGTGCGGCGTGGCCGTCTGCGGCACGTGCACGGTGGACGTGGACGGCACGGCCACCCGGGCCTGCGTCACGCCCATCGCCGCCGCCGGAAACCGGAGCGTGACCACCATCGAGGGGTTGGCCGACGGCGCGGGCGCCGAACGGCTGCACGCGCTGCAGCGGGCCTGGATCGAGGACGAGGTGCCCCAGTGCGGCTACTGCCATCCGGGGATGCTGATGCAGGCGGCGCTGCTCCTGGACCGGACGCCCGACCCCACCGACGAGGAGATCGACCGCCAGATGTCGGGCAACCTCTGCCGCTGCGGCACGTATTCCCGGGTGCGTCGCGCCATCCGGCGAGTGGCGGAGGAGGTGAACCATGGCTGATGGTACGGTAACACGCAGAGACTTCCTGCTGACGGGCGCCAAGGGCGGCGCAGCGCTGATCATCGCCGTGCACCTGCCGGCCCGGGACCTCTTCGCTCGCCAGGCCCGGGGCGACGGCTTCCATCCGGCCGCGTGGGTCCGGATCACGGCGGAGGGGATCGTCGAGGTGGTGGTGGACGAGGCCGAGCTGGGGCAGGGCGTCATGACCAGCCTGCCCATGATCGTGGCGGAGGAGCTGGAGGCCGACTGGTCGAAGGTGAAGCCGCTCATGCCGCCCACCGACCCGAGCTCGTGGGTCCGGACCATCTCCACGGGCGGCAGCACCAGCACCCGCCTGGCGTGGGACCCGCTCCGGAAGGCCGGCGCGGCGGCCCGGGAGATGCTGCGGGAGGCCGCGGCGCGGGAGTGGGGCGTGCCCGTGACGGAGACCCGGGCGGAGCAGGGTGAGATCGTCCACGACGGCTCCGGCCGCCGGCTCGGATACGGCAGCCTGGTGGAGGCGGCGTCCGCGCTGCCCGTACCCGACGACCCGCCGCTGAAGGACCCGTCGGAGTACACGCTCCTGGGCACACCCAAGCCGCGGGTGGACCTGCCGGAGAAGGTGGACGGCACGGCCGTCTTCGGGATCGACGTGACGGTGGACGGGATGAAGGTGGCCAGCGTGGAGCAGACGCCTGCGTTCGGCGCCACCATCACGTCGGTGGACGATACCGCCGCCCGCCGCGTGGACGGCGTGTTGGACGTGGTCCGCGTGCCCCAGGGGGTGGCGGTGGTGGCCCGGAACACGTGGGCCGCACTGAAGGGCCGGGAAGCGCTCCGGGTGGAGTGGGACACGAGTCCGGCCGCCGGCCTCTCCAGCAGCGCGCTCCTGGCGGAGTTCGAGGAGCGGATGGCAGAGTCCGGCCGGGTGGAGGATGAGCGGGGCGACGTGGACGCCGCCCTCGGCGACGAGCCCGTTACCGCCGACTTCCGGCTCCCGTTCCTCGACCACGCGCCCATGGAGCCCATGAACGCCGTGGCCCGGGTGGACGGCGACGGTGTCGAGGTCTGGGTCCCGACACAGGTGGCCACTGCCTCGCAGGCTGCGGCGGCCCGGGTCGCCGGCGTGGCACCCGGGGACGTGGTGTTCCACTGGGTCTACCCCGGTGGCGCGTTCGGCCGCCGGCTCCAGACCGATGACGTGGAGCTGGCCGTGGAGGTGGCCAAGCGCGTGGACGGCCCCGTCCAGGTGGTCTGGACCCGGGAGGACTCCATCCGCCACGGCGCGTACCGCCCGCTGACGTACCACCGGCTCCGGGGCGCCGTGGACGGCGATGGCCGGATCGCCGGGTGGCACCACCGGGTGGCCGGGGCCGGCGGCCACGGACTGGTGGTCCCCGGCGCCGCCACGCCGCCGTACCGGATCCCGAACCTGAAGGCCGACTACCACCTGAAGGAGACCGCGGTGCCCGTGGGCGCGTGGCGGTCGGTGAGCTACACCCACATGGGGTTCGTCATCGAGAGCTTCGTGGACATGCTCGCCCACGAGGCGGGCGCGGATCCGTACCGGTTCCGCAGGGAGCACATGACGGAGCCGAAGCTGCTCGCGGCCATGGAGCTGGCCGCGGAGCACGCCGGTTGGGAACAGGGGGCGCCGGAAGGGCGGGCCTTCGGGATGGCCGCCGTCTCCTCCTTCTCGTCCCACGCCGCCGAGGTGGCCGAGGTCTCGGTCACCGATGACGGCGAGGTGCGGGTCCACCGCGTGGTGGTGGGCGTGCACGTCGGGCGGGTCATCAACCCGGACACGCTCCGGGCGCAGATCGAGGGGGCCGTGACCCTGGCCCTCGGCTATACGCTCAAGCACGCCATCACCATTGAGGATGGCGCCGTGCAGGAGGGCAACTACACCAGCTACCCGATCGTGCGCATCGACGAGATGCCGCCCATCGAGGTCCATGTGGTACCCAGCGAGGAGTCTCCCACGGGGATCGGCGAGCCGCCCGTGCCGCCCCTGGCGGCGGCCGTGGCCAACGCCGTCTTCGCCGCCACCGGCGTGCGCGTCCACGAGCTGCCCATTACGCCGGAGGCGCTCCGGGGCTAATTTCGGCCCCCATGAACCTGTTTCTGCGACTCCTCTGGCTGAAACTCTTCGGTCGGTTCCGGCCCCGGGCGGGGCTCCTGGAGCCGATCCGTACGCCGTTCCGCGTCCTGCCCACGGACCTCGACGTCCTGCGCCACGTGAACAACGGCGTCTACCTCTCGCTCCTCGACATCGCCCGCATGGACCTCCTGGGACGCATCGGGCTCACCGGACCGCTCAAGGAGCGCGGCTGGTTCCCGGTGGTCACCGCCGAGAGCATCGGGTTCCGGCGCTCCCTGACCCTCCTCCAGCGCTTCGAGGTGGAGACCCGGATCCTGGGCTGGGACGATACCGGCTTCTACGTCCACCAGCGGTTCTTCCGGGGCGACGACGCCATCGCGTCCGCCCTCGTCGTGGGCCGCTTCCTCTCCAGCGTGGGCTCCGTCCCCGCCGCCGACGTGGCCGCCCTCGCCGGTATCGACGCCTCGCCCTCGCTCCCCGACTGGGCCACCCGCCTCGGCACCGACCAGGAGCGCCTCCGCAGGGACACCATCGAGCCTTCCTAGACGAGCTCCGACCGGAGCCCCCCCCGAGCCCCCCGAGCCCGAACCCGAGCCCGACCCGAGCCCGACTACGGCCCCGATCCCGAATCCATGGCGTCCGACTTGCAGCCGGAAGGGAAGCGTGAACTTGACGGGGCGCCCGACGCGCTCCGACCAACCCAACCGGGAGGTATCGTATGGCTGAGAGCGTCTACAAGGTGATCGAGCTGGTGGGCACGAGCACGGAGTCGTGGGAGAAGGCGGCGGCGGCGGCAGTGAAGAAGGCGGCCGACAGCCTCGAAGACCTCCGCATCGCCGAAGTCGTGGCCCAGGACCTCCAGCTCGAGGGCGGTGAGGTCAGAGCGTACCGCGCCAAGGTGAAGGTCAGCTTCCGCTACAAGGGCGGCTGACAGGCGCGGAGGAACGAATATAGCCGCCGGGCGGAAGGGCATGCTTCCCCGCCCGGCGGCAATATTCGTATGGTACGGTCTCTCACACGCGACCTCCGCGTCTCCGCGTCTCCGCGTCTCCGCGCGACCTCCGCGCCTCCGCGCCTGTCGGTTTCCGGATGATGCCGCGGTGCTCCTGGCCGAGCATGACCACCTCGATGGGGTTGTGGAACCGGAGGTGGCGGACGCAGCCATTGGCGATCTCCGCCGGCTGATCTTTCAGCCAGTCCCACCGGACGAAGCCTTCGCCGCGCTCGGCGTTCACGGTGAAGTACCCGACGTTGCAGGAGGCCAGGTTCTGGAAGAAGTGGGTGCCCTGGGACGGCGTAACGCGGAAGTCACGGAGCCCCGCCTCCACGATGGCAACCGCGCCGGAGATGTCGTCCCAGCCCACGGGGATGCCGAGCTCGGGGTGGCTGGAGCCCCAGCGCCCGACGCCGATGAGGACGTAGGGGATCCCCTCGGACACCAACCGGGCGTTGAGCCTGCTGACGGTGTCTGCGGTGTCGCGGCTCCGGCTCCGGTCGAACCCGTCCCGGTCCACCACCAGGAGGTCGTGGACGTTCTCGAGCCGGCCGTTCCCCAGGACCCAGGGGCTCTCGACGATGAGCTCGTCCCGCGCCACGTCGCCGATCTCCAGGTCCTCGAGCTCCCGGCTGGGCGCCAGCGGGCGGAGCTGGAGGAACCCGAACTCCATGGGCTCGCCGGGCGGGGTCGAGAGGTTCACGGCGAACTCCACTTCCACCGGTGAGCTCGTCCCCGCCGAGCCGATGTCGAGGAGCTCCGCCACGATGTCGGCCAGGGGGAACGCCTCGTTCTTGAGGATCGGCGCGAACGTGACGAGCCGGATCCCGGATCGGGCGAGCCCGTCGTGGACCGTGTCGTTCTCCGGCGAGTAGGTCGAGCCGAGGGGACCCAGGACGCCGTGCTCCTCGGCGTGTTCCAGCGTCAGCCGCGTGAGCCGATCCCGGAGCGCTGCGGCCGCGCCGTTGCTCCCGAGCTGGAGCGCCCAGAACTCCCGCTGCGCGTTCTTGACCATGTCCTCCACCGACGAGAACTCCACGATGTGGCGTGGGTGCGCCGGCGAGAATCGGAGACACGGCTCGCCTTCCACCACCGTCCGGCCCAGCCCGAGGGCCACCGCCACGATCCCCTCGTCGGATTTCAGCGGCGGTGTGGGATAGAAGTTGTAGGAGCGGGCCACACCGGCGAAGTCCGGGTAGAGGTACTCACCGTGGCGGCTGCCCACCATCTTCTGGATGACCACGGCCATCTGCTCTTCCTCGAGGCGGTACGGCGTGGCCCGTAGGAAGGCCTTGGTGTGCTGTGAGAAGGTCGACGCGTAGACCCGCTTGATGGCCTCCACGAGCTGGTCGAGGCGGGCCTCCGGGTCCGGGTGGTCGTTGGAGAGCATCAGCGTGTCGAAGATCCCGGCGAACGGCTGGTGCGGCGAGTCCTCCAGCAGGCTCGACGAGCGGACGGCCAGCGGCACCGTCATCATCTTCAGGAACTCACGGAGCTGGCCCCGGACGTCCTCCGGGAAGGTCGAGGCTTCGAACCGCCGGAGCAGCTCTTCGTCGTCATCGGAGCGCAGGGAAAAGTCCCGCAGGTCGTTGGTCTCCAGGAACGTCTCGAACACGTCGGTGCCGAGCACCACCGCCGGCGGCACGGTGATCCGGATCCCGGCGAACCTGCCCGACAGGTGCGACCGGTCCAGGAGCCGGATGGCGAAGGCCAGTCCCCGGGCCTTCCCGCCCAGCGAGCCGCCGCCGATCCGGGCGATCCCCACGGTAGGGTCGAAAGTGGCCGGGTGGAAATCGGCCACCGTGCCCCGGTTCCGCTCCCGCCGGAACTCGTCGATGGCCCGGATCACGTTCCGGCGGACGTCTTCCAGGGTGTCGAAATCCGAGACCTTCCGCCGACGCAGCTTGGACGCCGGCTCGAACTCGGCCCGGGCGCGCAGCCAGCTCGAGAAGTCGTTCCGGACCCCGTGGTGGGCAATGCTCTCCGCCGGCACCGTCCGCAGCTTCTCCACCAGCTCCTTCAGGTTCCTCGCCCGGTCCAGCTCCTCGCCGGACGGGAGCCGGAAGACGAAGTCGCCGAAGAAGAACTCGTCCACCAGCAGCTCCCGGAGACGGGCGAGCATGTCCGGCGAGCCCTTCTTCAGGAAGCTGGCGCCGAGCTCTCCGGCGAGGCCCTTGTTCTCCTCGTAGCTCGACTGGAGCGCGATGGGCACGTCCGGCCGCGCTTCCCGGATGCGGGAGGCCAGCGTGGCGCCGGCGTCCACGTCGCGCCGGCCGTCCCGGGGGAACTCGATGTCGCTGATGACGCCCAGCACGTCCTCCCGGAACCGGGAGAAGTACTCCCACGCCTCCTCGTAGCTGCTCGCCAGCAGGATCTTCGGCCGGGCCCGCATCCGCAGCAGCTTCTGCGACAGGTTCAGCCCCTCGGAGATGACCTGCTGCGAATGCTTCATCACCTCCGTGTAGATCACCGGGAGGAACGACGAGTAGTAGCGGACGTTGTCCTCCACCACGATGAGGACCGGCACGCCGATCTTCACGTCGTGCTCGACGTTCAGCTTGTCCTCCACGTACTTCACGATGGCCAGCAGGATCCGGACATCGCCCTGCCACAGGAAGCTCCGGTCGATGAGCGACATGTCGTGGCGCGACCAGAAGTCCTTCAGCTCCCGGTAGTCGTACGCCAGGAGCACGACGGGCAGGTCCACGCCCATCTCGCGGATCCGGTCGGCCAGCTCCACGGCATTCATGTCGCCCACGTCCTGGGCCGTGAGGACCAGGTCGAACCGGCCGGGCTCCTCCAGCAGCTCCAGCGCTTCCGCCGCCGTGGGGACGTGGGTCAGGCGAGGCGCCTGGCTCAGGTTCACATCGAGGAACTTGGTCAGGAGCAGCTCGTTGATCTGGCCGTCCTCGGCCATGATGAACGACTCGTAGAAGCTGGATACGAAGAGGACGTTCCGGACCTGCTTCCGCATCAGCTCCTGGAAGCCGCCCGCGCCGCTGCCGTACCACTCGGCGTGCTCGAACGGCGTCGTGATACTGCTCAAGACCCCCCCAGGCCCGTCAGACGATCCCCTGGTCCAGCATGGCGTCGGCCACCTTCAGGAAGCCCGCTATGTTGGCACCGTGCACGTAGTTCCCCGGCGCACCGAACCGCTCGGCGGCGCTCAGGCACGTATCGTGGATATCCTTCATGATCATCTGGAGTCGGGTGTCGACCTCGTCGCGCGTCCAGCCGTATCGCATGCTGTTCTGGGCCATCTCGAGACCGGAGACTGCCACGCCCCCGGCGTTCGCGGCCTTCCCGGGGCCGTACAGAATCCCGGCGTCGAGGAACGCCTCCACTCCCTCGGGTACCGTGGGCATGTTGGCCCCCTCACTCACCACGTACACCCCGTTGTCCAGCAGGTTCTGGGCGTCCTTCGCGTTGATCTCGTTCTGCGTGGCGCTCGGGAACGCGCAATCCGCGTCGTGGTCCCACAGCGGGTTGTGGTCCTCGTCCGGGTCCACGGGCGTGTACGTGACGCCGGGATACTCCTCGGCGTACTCCTGGATCCGGCCGCGGCGCTTGTTCTTCAGGTCCATGACGAAGTGCAGCTTCTCGCGGTTGAACCCGCCGGGGTCGTAGATGGACCCGGTGGAGTCGGACATGGTGACTACCTTCGCGCCCAGCTCCAGCAGCTTCTCCGTGGTGTACTGGGCCACGTTCCCGGAGCCGCTCACCAGGCAGGTCTTGCCCTCCAGCGTCTCGTCCTGGTTCTTCAGCATGTTCAGGGCGAAGTACACGGCGCCGTAACCGGTGGCCTCCGGCCGGATCAGAGAGCCGCCCCAGTTCAGCCCCTTGCCCGTCAGCACGCCCGTGAATTCGTTGGCGATCCGCTTGTACTGCCCGAAAAGGAAACCCACTTCCCGGCCTCCAACCCCGATGTCGCCGGCGGGCACGTCCGTGTCCGGACCGATGTGGCGGAACAGCTCGGTCATGAAGCTCTGGCAGAAACGCATGACCTCGTTGTCGCTCTTGCCCTTCGGGTCGAAGTCGCTGCCGCCCTTTCCGCCACCCATGGGCAGCGTGGTCAGGGCGTTCTTGAAGACCTGCTCGAACGCCAGGAACTTCAGGATCCCCAGATTCACCGACGGGTGGAACCGGAGCCCGCCCTTGTACGGGCCGATGGCGCTGTTCATCTCCACCCGGAACCCGCGATTGATCTGGGGGTCTCCCGCGTCGTCCACCCACGGGACCCGGAACAGGATCACCCGCTCCGGCTCGATGATCCGCTCCAGGATCTTCGATGAGCGGTACTCGGGGTGCCGCTCCAGCACCAGGTCGATGGATTCCGCTACCTCCTGCACCGCCTGGTGGAACTCGGGCTGGGCGGGATCCTTCGCCTTCACGTCGGACATCAAAACAGACAGGTAATTCGTCATCGGGGGTATCCTTTCACGGCGATCGACAGACGCCGCTCTCGTTGACGTGGGGATTGGACAGGACGCCGCGAAGGACTCGCGGCAGGTTCGATCGTCGGAATGCCGGTCGCATGACGCGTATCGATTCGAACCCTGGTGTGAGGCGCCGTACGCACAGTAGCGCGCGTGCAGCGCGGGGTAACGTGTCCATCGCTCCCGGTGCGCGCAAGGGGGTGTTCCCGGCGCCTGCGTGCCGGCTTCGACGGCGTCGTGCGCGGGCCGCCCGCCGCCTGTGCGGGGTTGACCGTCCGGGTAGGTGATTGGATGATTGGCGGGTCGAATACCCAACCAGGAGGAGGAACGGCATGGACGTGGCGATGTGGGGTCAGGCCCTTCGGGTCATCCCCCAGGTGGACAGGGAGCAGTGGCAGAAGCTGGACGTGGTGGCCCGCTGGCTGATCGCGGCGAGGTCGGCGGTCTTCGTGATCACGGCGATCGCCGTGGGCGTTGCGGGGCTGCTGGCGCTGCGGGACGGCGTCTTCAATGCGGGGCTGTTCGGGCTGGTGGCGGTGGGGCTGATCATGGCCCACGCCACGAACAACATCGTCAACGACATGACGGACTGGTGGAAGGGTGTGGACCGGGGCAACTATTTCCGCGCCCAGTACGGACCGCAGCCGCTGGAGCACGGCCTCATGAGCGTGAAGCAGATGGCGCTCTACGCCGGGTTCAGCGCGGTGGTGGCGTTGGCGGCGGGTGTGGCGCTGGTGCTGCTCCGGGGCGGGCTCACGCTCCCGCTGCTGGCCGCCGGCGCGTTCTTCGTGCTCTTCTACACCTGGCCGCTGAAGTACATCGGGTTGGGCGAGCTGGCGGTCCTGGTGGTCTGGGGCCCGCTCATGATCGGCGGTGGCTACTACGTCCTGTCGGGCGTCTGGAGCTGGGGCGTGGTGCTGGCGAGCCTGCCGTACGCCCTGGGCGCCACCGCGGTCATCTTCGGCAAGCACATCGACAAGCGGCCCGCCGACCGGGAGAAGGGGATCCGCACGCTGCCGGTGCTCCTGGGGGACACGGCGTCGCGGTACGGGGCCATCGCCATGATGGTGGCCCAGTACGGGCTCGTGGTCTACCTGGTGGCCACGGGCTTCTTCACGCCCGCGCTCCTCATCGTGGCGCTGGCGCTGCCGAAGCTCCTCAGCGTGTCGAAGATCTTCGCGCAGCCGAAGCCCGACGCGCCGCCTGCCGAGTACGCCGACGGCTGGCCGCTCTGGTTCGTGAGCTGGGCGTTCGTCCACAACCGGGCCTTCGGCGGGCTGTTCCTGCTGGGGCTCCTGGCCGACGTGGTGCTGCAGATGTAGCGCGGGGGTCGGAGCACGCCGGGTCGTGGCACGCCCGTCGTCGCCCCGGCATATTCCTTCCAGGGCTGGAGGGGACTCGATCACCGGACCCGGAGGACCCGTGAACCGTGACATCATGGTCGCCGCCCTCGGCGACATCGACGAGTGGGACTTCATTGTGGTGGGCGGCGGCGCCACGGGGCTGGGCGTGGCCATCGACGCCGGGTCCCGGGGCTACCGCACGCTGCTCCTGGAGCAGGGCGACTTCGCCCAGGGCACCTCCAGCCGGAGCACCAAGCTGGTGCACGGCGGTGTCCGCTACCTGCAGCAGGGGAACGTGGCGCTGGTCATCGACGCGCTGAAGGAGCGGGGGCTGCTCCGGTCCAACGCGCCCCACCTGGTCCACAACCTCTCCTTCGTGGTCCCGAACTACGAGTGGTGGGAGGGGCCGTTCTACGGGATCGGGCTCAAGATGTACGACCTCCTGGCCGGCCGGCAGGGGTTCGGCCGCTCCAAGGTCCTCTCCGAGGAGCGGACCCTCCAGCTCCTGCCCACCCTGGAGCCCGAGGGGCTCAACGGCGGCGTCATCTACTACGATGGCCAGTTCGACGACGCACGCCTCGCCGTGAACATGGCACAGACCGCCGCCGAGCAGGGCGCCGTGGTGATCAACTACGCACGGGTCACCGGCCTCATCAAGAACGACGACGGCGAGGTGGCCGGCGTCCGGGCGCTGGACCGGGAGTCCGGCACCGAGCACACCCTCCGGGCCCGCGCCGTGATCAACGCCACCGGCGCGTGGACCGACGAGCTGCGGCAGATGGACGATCCATCGGCCGGCGACATCATCCGGCCGAGCCAGGGCGTGCACCTGGTGCTCCCCAGGGACTTCCTCCCCGGTGAGAGCGCCATCATGGTCCCCAAGACCGACGACGGCCGCGTCCTCTTCGCCATCCCCTGGCTCGACCGCGTGGTGGTCGGCACCACCGACACCCCCGTGGAGACGGCGGAGCTCGAGCCCGTGCCCTTCGAGGACGAGGTCGCGTTCCTCATCGAGCACGCCGGCCGCTACCTCAGCAAGGACCCGAGCCACGACGACGTGCTGAGCGTCTTCGCCGGGATCCGGCCACTGGTGGGGGCCGAGGACGCCGACGACACCGCGTCCCTCTCCCGCGACCACACCCTCCTCATCTCCGACGCCGGCCTCGTCACCATCGCCGGCGGGAAGTGGACCACATACCGGAAGATGGCCGAGGACACCGTCGCCCAGGCCGCCGTCCTGGCCGATCTGGAAGACCGGCCGTGTGTCACCCACGACCTCAATATCCACGGCCATCACGCCAACGCCGACCGGTTCGGAGAGCTCGCGTCCTACGGCTCCGACGTGCCCCGGCTTCGCGAACTCTTCAAGGAAGACGCCGCCTTCGCCGAGCCGCTCCACCCGGCGTTCAACACCCGGGCCGGCGAGGTGGTCTGGGCCGCCCGCCACGAGATGGCCCGCACCGTCGAGGACGTCCTCGCCCGCCGCACGCGCGCGCTGATCCTCGACGCCCGGGCCGCCATGGAGACCGCGCCCCGGGTGGCCGAGCTCATGGCCGCCGAGCTCGGCCGGGACGCCGACTGGCGGGCCGAGCAGGTGGACACGTTCCGGGCGCTGGCGGAGGGGTACCTGGCGTAGGAGGGGCTCGATCGTCGAGGTTCGAGGTCCGCCGCTCTCCCTTTGTCCGTACGTCAGGGGGCCCGGAGCCGAACGGGGATCCAGCCGCGTGCGCTGTTGACGAACCAGAGGCGGGTCGCGCGGGCGAGGTGGTCGGGGGTGAGGGTAGCTTCGGCCACGTGTCCTTCCTCGAGGAGCTGGGCGCGGAAGCAGCCGGGGAGGAGGCCGGCGGAGCGGGGCGGGGTGAGAAGCCGTCCGTCGATCTCCGCCACCAGGTTGCCCCGGCAGAACTCCGTGACCTCGCCGCGCTCGTTGTGGAGCAGCACGTCGAACGCCTCACCGCCGGCGTCGGCCAGGTGCCGGTCATACACGGCCCGGTGCGTGGTCTTGTGGTAGAGGAACGGGCTCGAGGTGTCGACGGGGGAGCGTGCGTATACGACGACCCGGGGCTCCACGACGCCGGCGTCCTCCGGCTCCGCCGCCACGCCTTCGCCGGGTGTGCCGTTCCGTACTGGGTCTGCCGGTGTGGGTCCCGGGAGACGGGGCGTGTCCAGCGGGCGAGTGTCCGCGTCTACACTGCCGTCGAGGCCCACGGTGACCCGGAGCAGGGATCGGCCGGAGCGCTCGCGGGCTGCCCGGCGGACGGCGGCCCGGACGTCGTCTTCGGGGAAGGGGAAGTCGAACCGCTCGGCCGAGATGGCCATCCGTTGCAGGTGCCGGTGGAGGCGAACGGCGCGGCCGTTCTCGACGGCCAGGGTTTCCAGGAGCTGGAAGGCCGGCCAGGGCTCGTGGACCACGGCGGTCTTGGCCATGAGCTCGTCGTACTCGCCGTCGGCGGTGGAGTCCCAGACTACGCCCCCGCCGGTGCCGTAGGTGATGAGACTTCGGCGGCGGTCGATCCAGGCGGTGCGGATCGGCACGTTGAAGGTGCAGTCCCCGCCGGGGAGGATCCGGCCGATGGCGCCGCAGTACACGTCCCGGGGCGACGTTTCGAGGTCGGCAATGAGCTTCATGGTGCTGATCTTCGGCGCGCCGGTGACGGAGCCGCAGGGGAAGAGGGCGCGGAAGAGGTCCACGAGCCCGACGTCGTCTCGCAGGGTGCCGGTGATGGTGGACGTCATCTGCCAGACGGTGCGGTAGCGCTCCACGTCCCGGAGTGCGGGAACGCGGACGCCGCCGGGTACGGACACGCGGCCGACGTCGTTGCGGAGGAGGTCCACGATCATGAGGTTCTCCGCCCGGTCCTTGGGCGAGGTCCGGAGCGCGTCGAGGAGGGCCCGGTCCTCGTCGGGCCACCGTCCCCGGGGCCGGGTTCCCTTCATGGGCCGGGTGGTGATCTCCCGGCCGCGGGTCTGGAAGAACAGCTCCGGCGACGCCGATACGATGACGTGACGGCCCAGGTCGAGGAGGGCGTGGTACCCGTCGCCCTGGGCCCGCCGGAGACGGTGGTAGAAGGCCTCGGCGTCGCCGGCGAACCGGGCCCGCATCCGGGTGGTCAGGTTGACCTGGTAGGTCCGGCCCTCGGCGATGGCTGCGTGGATCCGCCGGACCGCCGCGGCGTGCGTCTCCCGGTCGGTCTCGAGGACCCAGTCCGTCGCCCCGCCGCTGCGTTGTGCCTCTCCGTCTTCTTCCGCCGCCCCGCGGCCCGACAGCCCGTCGAAGAGCCCGAACCACACCAGCGGCAGAGGGTCCGGTTGGCCCGATTCCCGCAAGGGCGTGGTCACCATGGCGGGGTCGAACGCCGGGGCCGCCTCGTAGGTCAGGAACCCCGCGGCGTGAAGTCCGCCGGCGGTGGCGGCCTGAACGGCCTCGAGGGCCGGGATCACCTGGTCGGTGGTGTCCGCCCGGATCGTCCGGACGGGATCGGTGTACACCGCCGGACCGGCGGTATCGGGAGGGAAATCGAAGCGAATTCGGGTCACGCGGCGAAGATGCCGACCGCGGATCCTCGGCACAACCCGGACACCTGACAGGAGCGGACGTGGCGGAAACGAAACTCGAGAAGCAGCTCGGCCTGTTCGATGTGTACGCCATCAGCACGGGCGCCATGTTCAGCTCCGGGTTCTTCCTCCTGCCGGGGCTGGCGGCGGCGAGCGCGGGGCCGTCGGTAATGCTGGCGTACGCGGCGGCGGCGCTGTTCATCCTGCCGGCCATGCTGAGCGTGGCGGAGCTGTCGACCGCCATGCCGAAGGCGGGCGGCGTGTACTACTTCCTGGACCGGAGCATGGGCCCGATGGTCGGGACCGTGGGTGGCTTCGGCACGTGGCTCGCGCTGGTCCTGAAGAGCGCGTTCGCACTGGTGGGGATGGGCGCGTACCTGGCGCTGTTCGTGCACGTGCCCATCGAGCCGCTGGCCGTGGGGCTGACCGTGGTGTTCATGGTGATCAACATCATTGGCGCCAAGGAGACCAGCGGGCTCCAGCGGTGGCTGGTCGGGGCGCTGCTGCTCATCCTCGGCTTCTTCATCATCCAGGGACTGACGGAGATCTTCACCCGTCCCATGGAGGTGACCCGGGCCCAGTTCACGCCGTTCATGCCGTTCGGTGCAACCGGGTTCCTGTCCACCGTCGGACTCGTGTTCGTCTCCTACGCCGGGCTCACCGGGGTGGCCAGCGTGGCGGAGGAGGTGGAGGACCCGAACCGGAACATCCCGCTGGGGATGATCCTGTCGCTGGCCACGGCCACGTTCGTCTACGTGGTGGGTGTGGCCATCATCGTGGCGGTACTGGAGCCGTCGGCGCTCCGGGAGGACCTGACGCCGGTGGCCACGGCGGCGCAGGCGTTCTTCGACTGGCTCCCCCAGCCGCTGGGGCTCATGCTCATCGTGGTGGCGGCCATCGCGGCGTTCGCATCTACCGGGAACGCCGGGATGATGTCGGCGTCCCGCTACCCGCTGGCCATGGCCCGCGACCGACTGGTCTGGCGCCGGTTCGCCGAGGTGAGTCGGTTCGGCACGCCGACCATCGCCGTGACGGCGACGGCGGCGGCTATGGTGGCGGCGATCGTGCTGCTGGACATCGAGGGGATCGCGAAGCTGGCCAGCGCCTTCCAGCTGCTGCTCTTCGCCATACTGAACCTGGCCGTGATCATCATGCGGGAGAGCGGCATCGACGGCTACGACCCCGGGTTCCGCTCGCCGGCGTACCCCTGGCTCCAGATCTCCGGGATGATCGGCGCCCTCTGGCTCATCACGGAGATGGGTGATCTGGCCGTGATCTTCACCCTCGTGGTCGTGGCCATGTCGGTAGCGTGGTTCATCTACTTCGTCCGGGACGACGTGCCCCGGGAAGGCGCCATCTACCACACCTTCGCCCGCCTCGGCCGGCGCCGGTACCAGGGGCTCGATATGGAGCTCCGGGGGATCGTGAAGGAGCGAGGGCTCCGGGAGGAAGACCCCTTCGACGAGGTCGTGGCCCGCGCCGATGTACTGGACGTGGACGAGTATCAGGACTTCCGGACCATCTCCGAGCGGGTGGCCGTGATCCTCTCCCGGCGCACGGGTCTTCCGGGCGACGAGCTCCGGGCCGGGTTCCTGGAGGAGCTCGAGGCCGGCGTGGTCCCTGTGGCCCGGGGCGCCGCCATCCCCCACCTCCGCGCCCACCACGTGGAGAAGCCGATGATGGTCCTGGTGCGCTCGAAGGTGGGTGTGGTCGTGGAGATCCCGTCCGCGGAGCCCGGGCACCTGATGGACCCCGAGACCCGGGGCCGCGATGACAGGGAGCCCGTCCGGGTCCATGCGTTCTTCTTCCTGTTGAGCCCGGAGGGCCAGCCCGGCCAGCACCTCCGGCTCCTGGGGCACCTGGCCACCCACGTGGACGAGGAGTCCTTCCTGAAAGCCTGGCTGGCTGCCGACGACGAGCAGCGGCTCAAGGAGTCGCTCCTGCGCGAGGAGCGGTGCACCTCCGTCCGCCTCCGGTCCGATGGCCGCGCCGCCGACCTGGTCGGGAAACGACTCCAGGACGTGCCACTGCCCGAGGAGACGCTGGTGGCCATGATCCGGCGGGGTGGCCGGACGGTGGTGCCTCACGGCAACACGGTGCTCGAGGCCGGCGACCGGCTGACGGTCATCGGCGAGCCCGACGCCATCCGGGAGGTGGGGGAGACCTACGGGGCCAGCTCGTAGAACGGCACCGCGACGACGCGACGGCAAGCCACTTCACCGCGACGACGCGACGGCAAGCCACTTCACCGCGACGACGCGACGGCGCGACGGGGTGTTGAGTTCACCGCGACGACGCGACGAGAGTTCACTTCACCGCGACGGGGCGACGGCGCGACGGTTGCTCGTATCGGAGCCGCCGGGGCCAGCGAGTGGGAGTGCGAA
This sequence comes from Longimicrobiales bacterium, assembly GCA_046483065.1. Lineage (GTDB taxonomy): Bacteria > Gemmatimonadota > Gemmatimonadetes > Longimicrobiales > RSA9 > JAWVYT01. Next base: position 19,451 of record JAWODW010000010.1, read on the forward strand.
ACGAAGCTCGGGACGAGCCGTCCCAACCCGAAGTCTGTTCGTCGCGTTCGTCGCGTCGTCGCGGTGATTCTCGCTTGCCGTCGCGTTCGTCGCGGTGATTTCCGCTTGCCGCCGCGCTCGTTCTTCCGGACACCGCCACGCGCCGGTCCACGCCATCGAACTTCGTGTCCGATCCCGCTATGTTCCAGCCCCAGCCGCGCAGCAACCTTGAGGACATGACCGACGAAGCCCCGAGCCTGTTCGATCGCCCCCAGCCCACGCCGCCGAACGCGCCCGCCGGCCCGAACGGCGTGCTCCGGGGTGTATTCGGCTACGACGAGTTCCGGCCCGGCCAGGAGACGGTGATCGACGCGGTGCTGAGCGGGCACGACTGCATCGCCGTGATGCCCACGGGGGCGGGGAAGTCGCTGACCTTCCAGATCCCGGCCCGGCTCCTGCCCGGCACCGTCCTGGTGGTGTCACCGCTCATCAGTCTGATGAAGGACCAGGTGGACGCGCTCGAGGAGTACGGCTTCCACGCCACGACCATCAACTCCACGCTGGAGTGGGACGAGCGCCGTCGTCGCCTGGCCGACATCCGGAACGGCGAGTACGAGCTGGTCTACCTGGCGCCCGAAGCGTTGGACGGCTCGCTCCGTGGCGAGATCCGCTCGTGGCCGGTCTCGCTCCTGGTGGTGGACGAGGCCCACTGCATCAGCCAGTGGGGTCATGATTTCCGCCCCAGCTACCGGCGGCTCCGAGGGCTGAACGAGGAGCTCGACGCACCGGTCCTGGCGCTGACGGCTACGGCCACCCGGAAGGTGGCCCGGGACATCATCCGGCAGCTCGGGATGCGGAAGCCCGAGGGGTTCAAGGGCTCGTTCTTCCGACCCAACCTCCGGATCCACGTGCGAAAGAAGGGGCAGGGCGGTCACACGAAGCGGGAGATCCTGGCACTGGTCCGGGAGCGGCTCGGAGAGCCCGGGATCGTCTACTGCCTGTCCCGGAAGTCCGTGGACCGGACGGCGGAGTACCTGGCCGGGCACGGGATCGCCGCGCTGCCGTACCACGCCGGGATGAGCGACCACGAGCGGGCCGGGAACCAGGAGGCGTTCCGGAAGGATAACGCGGACGTCATCGTCGCCACCATCGCCTTCGGGATGGGGATCGACAAGTCGAACGTCCGGTTCATCATCCACCGGGACATGCCGAAGGACGTGGAGAGCTGGTACCAGGAGATCGGCCGCGCCGGACGCGACGGGCTGGCCTCCGACTGCTTCCTCTTCTACTCGTGGGCCGACGTGAAGATGCACGAGCGGTTCCTCGACGAGATCGAGGACGACGCGCTCCGCCGCGAGAAGCATCAGGCCACGGTCAACCTGTTCCGGATCGTGGAGCGCCACGCCTGCCGGCACCAGGCGATCCTGGCCCACTTCGACGAGGCCATCGACCCGTGCGGAGCGAGCTGCGACGTCTGCCGGGGCGTGACCGTCGAGGAGATGGCCGCCGACGCCATGATGCGGTTCGGGATCAAGGGTCGCCGGAGGCGCGACCGTCGCTCGCCGACCGACGACCGCCGCAGCTCCGGGCGCGCGGCTGGCGGCACGGCGGACCGCGGTCGGCGGACGACCGTCGGCGCTCCCACCGGCGACGAGCTGCCCTCGGAGATGGCCTCGCCGGACGACGTCCCGCCCGCGGCGTTCGACCCGGAATCCGACCCGATGTTCGAGAAGCTGCGGGCGCTGCGGAAACGGCTGGCCGACGAGCGCGGGGTACCGGCGTACATCATCTTCAATGACAAGGTGCTGCGGGCCATGTGCCACGAGCGGCCGAGTACGGCGGCGGAGCTCCTGGACATCTCCGGGATCGGGCCGAAGAAGCTCGAGCGCTACGGGCAGCTCTTCCTCGACGCCATCGCCGAGGGTTGAGCTCTCCCCCTTGTTCCCGGCCCTGCCGGGGCCCATGATGAGCGGAGCCCCGCCCGAGAGCGTCCGAGTCCACCCTGACATCCGGAGAACGCTGCGATGGCACTGCCGCTACCCGATACCGTCGATTCCATGTGGGAGGCCACCTGCGGCGCCTACACGCCCGGCCCGGCTCTGGCGGAGGACATCACCGTGGATGTGGCCGTCATCGGCGGTGGGTTCACCGGGCTCTCCACCGCCTACGAGCTGAAGCGGGAGGACCCGGGGCTCGATGTGGCGGTGCTGGAGGCCCGGGAGATCGGGTACGGCTCCAGCGGTCGGAACGGCTCGTTCGCCATGACGGTGGTGGGGCTCGGGTTCGGTACCACCGCGCTGATCAAGGGGAAGGACTACCTGGTCCGTGCCCACCGGTACATGATGGATGCCGTGGACACCCTCTGGGAGATGGCGGAGCGGGAGGGGCTGAAGGAGAAGGCGGAGGTGATCCGCCCCGGCTTCCTCCGCGTCGGCACCACCACCCGATACCTGAAGAAGATCCGGGATGAAGTGAAGCTGATGAACGGCCTCGGCTTCGACGACATCTACTTCCTGGACGAGAAGGAAGCCCGGGCCCGGGTCAACTCGCCGATCCACCTCGGGGGCATGTGGGAGCCGCGGCTGGTGCTGATCCACCCGCTGAAGCTGGTGCGGGCCGAGAAGGAGCTGGTGCTGAAGGAGGGCGGGCAGGTCTTCGAGAACTCTCCGGTCACACGGGTGAAGCGAGGCGACAGGATCGAGCTGACCACCCCGGGCGGTACGGTTATGGCCGGGAAGGTGGTCTTCGCCACCAACGCCTACTCCCACTTCTTCAAGGGGTTGAAGCGGAAGCAGGTCCCGGCGGGCACCTACATGCAGGCCACCGAGCCGCTGACCGACGAACAGCTCGCGCCCATCGGGTGGGAAGGGAAGGAGGGCGTGGAGGACGCCCGGAACCTGATCCACTTCTACCGGCTCACGCTGGACAACCGGATCGCCATCGGTGCCGGGCCCGTAGGCCTCACGTGGGGCAACGACCTCGTGTCCCTCGACCGGTACGACTACGCGTGGGAAGAGCAGCAGAGCCATTTCAAGGTCACGTTCCCCCACCTCCGGAACGTGAAGTTCACCCACCAGTGGGGCGGCCCGTTCTCCGTCACGTTCGACCTGAACCCGGCCATCGGGTACCTGGGCGACGAGCGGGCGGTCTACAGCCTCGGCTGCATCGGCCACGGCGTCTCCATGAGCCACCTGAATGCACAGACCATCCGGGACATGATCCTGGAGCGGAAGACACCGCTGGTGGAGGAGTGCCCGTTCGTGGACCGGACCGTAATCCCGTGGCCGCCCGAGCCGATCCGGAGCGCGCTGGGCCACGCCATGCGCACCTACCTGCGGATCGAGGACTGGGCCAAGGAGGGCGAGCTGCGCCGGGCGAAGGCCCAGGTGCACGCCGACGAGTGAGACGGACGCGTTGATCGGACGGCCGTGACGAACGCGGCGGTCTGTCAACAACGAGAATCACCGCGACGACGCGGCGAACGCGACGAACTGCTGGGATTCACCGCGACGGCGCGGCGAACGCGACGAACTGCTGTTTTGTTTCTTTCGCCCGGTCCGGGTGCATCGTGGGTAGCCATCCGCCGGGTTCCCGACCTCACCGGCAATAACAGAACCAAACGTCGCGTCGTCGCGTCGTCGCGGTGAATTGAAGCTTGCCGTCGCGCCGTCGCGGTGAATCCGGCGTTCGCCACCGCGTCCGTCCCCCGTCAGGGCAACCCACGCGGCGGCCTCAGTCTTCGATCAGCTCCAGCCGGATGTAGCGCTCCACGGCCACGATGTCCCGGGGGCGCATCTGGCGCAGCCCCCAGTGGGGCATGCCCAGGCTGTTGCCCACGAAGACCTTCTCGTGCAGTGCGTCGGGGTCGTCGGCGTACGCCCAGTCCTCCTGGTGGAACGTCGGCGGGCGGATCGTGTCGCCATCGATGACGCGCCCGCCGTCGCCGTGTCCGGTCTCGCCGTGGCACTCGGCGCACGCCCACTTGAAGATGTCCCGACCCCGCTCAACGGCCGCGCTGTCGCTGGCCCAGGTCACGGTGTCGTACGCGGCCGGGTCGTACTCGTGCGCGGCCTCGATCGTCTCGTCGATCGTCCGGGTGTCGGCGCTCTCCTCCTGCGAGTCGCAGGCGCCGAGCGCCGTTGCGACGGCTACGGCTGCGGTGACTCTCATCCAGCGCATGACCCCTCCTGTAATGGTTCGATGGGTACAAAATAGGGGCGAGGGGTCGAATGGAAAGCCCGGGGCCCGGACCGGCACCCCGCCGGCCCGGGCCCCGGGCGCCTTCCCGCCTCTCCCGTCAGCCGTCGAGGATCGGCGCCAGCACGTCCTCCAGCGTGGGCGAGCCCAGCACCTGGAGCTCGTACCGGATCCGCGTGTGGGGGACCGGCATGTCCACCAGCCGGGCCAGGTCGATGGGGGTGCCGATGGCGATGGCCTCGATGCCGCCCTTCGCGGCCTTGTTGATGGTCTGCTGCAGGTCCTCGATCTGCTGGTCGCCGTAGCCCATGGCCGGCAGCAGGTCGCCGATCTCCGGGTACTTCTCGTACGTGTCCGCGATCTCGCCCACCGCGAACTTCCGCGGGTCGACGATCTCCGCAGCGCCCGCCTTCTGCGCGCCGATGACCGCCGCGCCGTACTGCATCCCGCCGTGAGTCAGCGTCGGGCCGTCCTCGATGCACAGCACCCGCTTCCCCTTCAGCGCGTCGGCGTCATCGATGAAGAGGGGCGAGGCCGCCTCGATCATGAGGGCGTTCGGGTTCACCGATCGGGCGTTCCGCTCCACGGTGAAGACGTCGTCCAGCGACGCGGTGCCGATCTTGTTCACCAGGATGGCGTCGGCCAGCCGGACGTTGATCTCGCCCGGGTAGTAGCTCAGCTCGTGCCCGGCACGGTGCGGGTCGACCAGCGTGATGTAGACATCGGGGCGGTAGAACGCGAAGTCGTTGTTGCCCCCGTCCCAGAGGATCACGTCGGCTTCCTTCTCCGCCTCCCGCAGGATCGCCTCGTAGTCCACGCCGGCGAAGACCACGCTCCCGGCGGCCAGGTGCGGCTCGTACTCCTCGCGCTCCTCGATGGTCACCTTGTGCTTCACCAGGTCGTCCTCGGTCTCGAACCGCTGCACCGCCTGCGCCGCCAGGTCGCCGTACGGCATGGGATGACGGATCACCGCCACCTTCTTCCCGGCGTCCCGGAGCAGACGCACCACCGCGCGGCTGCTCTGGCTCTTCCCGGCGCCCGTACGCGACGCGCACACCGCCACCACCGGTTTCGACGACTCGATCATCGTCTGGCCCGCGCCCATCATGGCGAACTCGGCCCCCGCCGCGTTCACCCGCGCGCCCAGCCCCATGGTGTACGCGTAGCTCACGTCGCTGTACGCCATGATGCACCGCTCCACGCGCAGCTCCGCGATGAGCTCCTCGAGACGGCTCTCCGGGTAGATCGGGATCCCGTCCGGGTAGTGCTCCCCCGCCAGCTCCGCAGGGTACGTCCGCTCGTCGATGCCCGGGATCTGCTCGGCCGTGAAGCCCACCACCTCCGTGTCCGGGTCGTTCCTGTATACCACATTGAAGTTATGGAAGTCGCGCCCCGCGGCCCCCAGTATCAGCGTCCTTGTCCGGCCCATATAGGTTACCCCTCGAATTTGGTTTGCAGCCGTGATGCACCCTATGGGGATGGCGCCGCGGGGGCAATCGGGGTTTCCACTGCCAGAGGGCGGGGAGTTTCCCTACGAGGGGCGTTGGAGGCGGAGGGGGCGACGCAGAGCGACGGGTCGAACGGGGCGATGATCATGATCCCGCCGCCGTCGCGTGTCCCGAATGCTCCGCCCGTCGCGACTCCCGGGATGAGAGGAGAGTTCGGGTCGCCACGCGACCCGAACCTTCCGATGGTCGTTTTCCGGTTTCAATGAGAAGCGGCTTTGGGTCGCGTGGCGACCTCAAGTCTCCGCTCATCCGGCGAGGCCGGATGAACGGAAGATCTGGGACACCCTCCACCGGGGGGACACGGATCCGAGGCCGTCCGGACCTTCACCGGCCTCGGGTACCGCTCGGCGGTGGTCGTCCTCGCTGGCTCACGGCCCTGAACCGGTCCATATTGACGCCCCGGCCCGCGAACACCGTTTGAGCAGAGGAGTCGATCCGTGGCAGCACCCCGTTCATTCCAGGAGCTCCGGGATCGCGCCCGCGCCGGGACCCCGGCCCCCGTGGCCGTGGTCGGCGCTGAGAGCGACACCGCGCTCCGGGCCGTGGCCGCCGCCGCCCGCGACGGCTTTGCCCGCCCCGTCCTGGTAGGCGACGAGCCCCGGGTCCGGGCCGCCATCCGGGACGCCGACCTCGACGGCCTCGACAACGCCCGGTTCGTTCACGTCGAGGCGCCGGCGGATGATTCCGATCGGGACCGGGCCGCCTCGGAAACCGCCCGCGCCGCCGTCGCCCTGGCCCGAAACGGCGAGGTCGGGGTGCTGCTGAAGGGCGCGCTCCGGACCGACCAGCTGCTCAGGTCCGCCCTGGACCGCGACCGGGGCCTCCGCACCGACCGGCTCCTCTCCGACGTGCTGATCTACGAGGACACGCTCTCCGGGGAGACCCGCCTGGTGGGCTGCACCGATGGCGGGATCAACCCCGCGCCCGACGCCGAAGCGCTGAAGCAGATCGTGGCCAACGCCGTGGAGGTCTTCCGGGCGCTGGGCTGGGAGCGGCCCCGGGTCGCATTGCTCAGCGCCACCGAGGCTGTCACGGAATCGGTGCCCTCCACCGTGAACGCACGGGCCGTGGCCGACTGGGCCGCCGACGCCCTCCCCGACGCCGACGTGGCCGGACCGCTGGCCCTCGACAACGCGCTCCTGGTCTCCGCCGCCGAGGCCAAGGGGATCACCGGGCCCGTGGCCGGCCGCGCCGACATCATGGTCACCCCGTCCATCGAGGCCGGGAACATCCTGGGGAAGGGGGTCAAGTACCTCGGCGGGTCCATCACAGCCCACGTGGTGGTGGGTGCCCGGGTGCCGATCCTCATCCCGTCGCGCGTCGAGAGCGCCGAGGACAAGCTGCACTCGATTGCGCTGGGCGTGCTGGCGGCGGGGATGCAGATCTGAGACCTGAGATCTGAGAACTGAGAACTGAGACCTGAGACCTGAGAGCCGAGTCGAGCATGGCAATGATACTGGCGATCAATCCGGGATCGACGTCCACGAAGCTGGCGGTGTATGGCGGGGGGGCGCTGGTCTTCGAGCAGGCGATCCAGCACGACGACGACGTACTGGCCCCGTTCCGGGATCGTTCGATCCTGGACCAGCTCGAGCTGCGTCTCGGTGCCGTGCACAATGTGCTCGACAGCCGCGGTATCGATCGGGGCGACGTCGACGCGACGGTCGGGCGAGGCGGGCTGCTGCGGCCGCTCCGGTCGGGGACGTACCGGGTGAACGACGCGATGCTCGAGGAGCTGCGGGCGGCGCCCCGGGGTGAGCACGCGTCGAACCTGGGCGCGTTCCTGGCCCGGGAGCTGGCGGAGGCGTCGGGGTGCCCGGCGTTCATCGTGGATCCCGTGAGCGTGGACGAGTGGGACGACGAGGCCCGGCTGTCGGGGCTGGCGGGTCTGGACCGGGAGTGCCTGTCGCATGCGCTGAACACGAAGGCGGTGGCGAAGCGGTACGCGAAGGAGGTCGGGTCGCCGTACGACGCGCTACGCCTCGTCGTCGTGCACATGGGCAGCGGACACAGCGTCTCGGCGCACCGCGACGGTCGGATGGTGGAGGTCACGAACTCCCGGGAGGAGGGCCCGTTCAGCACCGAGCGGGCGGGCACGGTCCCCACCGTGCGGCTGGTCCAGCGTGTTCTGGACGACGGCCTCTCGTTCGGCGCCGCCGAGCGGATGCTCTTCCGTGAGGGCGGCCTCCACAGCTACCTGGGCACCCGCGACCTGCGGGAGATCGAGGCCCGGATCGACGACGGCGACGACGAGGCCCGCCGGGTCTTCGACGCCATGGTCTACCAGCTCCGGAAGGCCGTGGGCGCCATGGCCGCCGTCCTGGATGGCGACGTGGACGCGGTGCTTCTGACCGGCGGTATGGCGAAGAGCGAGCGCCTGGTGGGCGAGCTGTCGGCGCGGCTGGCGTGGGTGGCGCCGGTCCATCTCTATCCCGGGGAGGATGAGTTGCGGGCGCTCGCGGACGGAGCCGCACGGGTCCTGGCGGGAGAGGAGTTGGCGCTGGACTACTGAACCGCCCTCGTCAGTTCAATTGCCGGGGGCGGCTCCGTGACTGGGGGTCTTCCGGGCGCTTCTGTCTTCGTGGCGGAGGACGCCGGCCGCCCTGCTCACCCCGGGACTGGGGGACTGGGAGATCGTGGCGGAGGACTCCCCCAGTCCCCCAGTCAGCGGCTGCGATGAAGCCGGCGGATGCCCGCCGGGAACGTGCGGCCGCCGCGCAGCCGATCTCCCAGTCGCGAACGAAGTGAGCGGCTGGTCGGCCCTCGATGACCCGGCCGAAGCCCGCGATGTGGCGGTCTACAGAAGCGCCGTTAGAACGAGAACGCCGCCGGCCCCACCAGCCATTCCGCGCCGGTATCGAACGCCACCTCGTTGGCCTCGATGGTCTTCGGCGGAACGTTGGTCCGGATCGCCTCGATCCAGTGTTCGCGGTCGATGAACAGGAAGTCCGACAGCGCTCCGAGCATGACGGTGCTGGAGAGTTTCTCGTTGCCGATCTCCCTGGCGAGCCGGAGTGCGGGATAGCGGTGGACGGCCACGTGCCGGGCCTTCGCCCGCGGGTCGAGGTCGTCGGGGTAGCCGGCGAATTTGAGGGACTCGATGGACGGCTTGATCCGCTGCTCGTTGACCAGCGCCACGCCGTCGTCCTTGACCAGGGCGAAGTGGCGGGCGGCCTCGAGCTCTTCGAACGCCACCAGGAAGTCGGCCTCGCCCTCGGGGATGGCGGAGCTGAGGACGTTCTCGCCGAACCGGACGGTGGTGACCACGGTTCCGCCCCGCTGCGACATGCCGTGGACCTCGGAGGTCACGACGTCGTGGCCGGCGAGCTCGGCGGCGGCGGCCAGCACGCGGGTGGCGAGGACGGAGCCCTGCCCGCCCACGCCGGCCAGCACGATGTTTGTCACGTCGCTCATCGGCTCCTCTGCTGCTTCTTCAGGTAGTCGGTGGCCAGGTCGGCGGTGCGGCGCCCGGTGGCCACGGCCTGGGTGACGGTGCCGTGGTTGAAGGCGGCGTCGCCGCAGGCGAAGACGCCGGGCCGGGAGGTGGCGCCGGCGAAGTTGACATCGACGTGGCCGTCGGCGGATACGCCGCTGCCCTCGAGGAACGCGAGCTCGGCGTTCTCTCCGACGGCGAGGATCACGCTGTCGAAGGCGTCGATCTCCTCGCTGCCGTCCACGGGCACGGGCCGGGCGCGGCCGCTGGCGTCGGGCTCGCCCTGCTCCATGGCCAGGTGCTCGAGGGCGGTCATATGGCCGTCCTCGGCCACGATCCGCGTGGGGTTGCGCTGGAACCGGAAGAGGACGCCCTCTTCGCGCGCGTCCTCGACCTCGTCGGGGATAGCCGGCATCTCGTCTTCGGTGCGGCGGTAGAGGACCTCCACGGAGGCCCCGAGCCGCCGGGCGGCCCGGGCGCAGTCGATGGCGGTGTTCCCGCCGCCGATCACGGCCACCTTCCGGCCGATCTCCACCTCATCGCCGCGGTTGAACCGGCGCAGGAAGTCGAGCCCGGCCAGAACGGCGCCGGGCGCGCGGTCGGCGCCCTCGAGCTCCACGGCTCTGGAGGCGTGGTGCCCCACGGCCACGATCACCGCGTCGTGGTCCTCCTGCAGCTCCTGCATGGTGACGTCGCGGCCGATCCTCACGCCGCACCGGAACTCGACGCCGATGGCCTCCCACCGGTCGAGCTCACGGTCCAGCAGATCGCGGGAGAGCCGGAAGGGCGGGATCCCGGTGCGGAGCATGCCGCCGGGCGCGTCGTCGGCGTCGAAGACGGTGACCTTCGCGCCGGCCCGCCGGAGCTGCCAGGCGGCGGCGAGCCCGGCGGGCCCGGAGCCGACGATGGCCACTGCCCGGCCGCTCTCGGCGGTGGGCGCGAAGCGGGCGGCGTCTGTGTTCTCGAGGGCCCAGTCGCCCAGGAACTGCTCGATGGCGCGCACGCTGACCTTGCCGGTCCCGTCGGCCCCGGCGCCGTCGGGGAACCGCTCCACGAGCTCCGGGTGGCGCTCGGCGTAGGTGGCGGCCTGCGGGAACCCGAGGGCGTTCACGTCGTGGTCGCACGGGTGCGGGCAGACCCGGGCGGAGATGGCCGGCATGGGGTTGGCCCGCATCACCACGTCGAGTGCCTCCTCGATGCGGCCCTGGTCGACCAGCTCGAGCATGAGGGAGACGTCGATCCCGGCGTTGCAGTCGGCGCACACCTGCTGGCACTGGGTGCACCCGTTGCAGAGCAGCTCGTTGATGGCGAGCCGACCGTCGGACTCCTCGATGGCCGGGCAGCCCAGCCGGGTGCAGGCGTGGCAGTCGGTGCACTTGTCCCAGTCGATGAAGACCGGGTCGCCGAAGGTGACCTTCTCCTTCAGCACGCACGCCTTCTCGGCGATGACCACGGTGGGGTGGTCCGCGCTGGTGGCCTCGTCCAGCGTCCGCCACGAGTCCAGGAGGTCGTACGGGTCCACGGTCCGGACGTCGTCGACGCCCACGGCTTTCGCCACGGCGCCGATATCGATCCGGGGCGCTTCCCGCTGGTCGATGGTGCACCCGGAGCCGGGGTGCTCCTGGTGCCCGGTCATGGCGGTGGTCCGGTTGTCGAGCACCACCACCGTGCCGGCGCCGCCGTTGTAGACCATGTCCATGAGGCCGGTCACGCCCGAGTGGTAGAAGGTGCTGTCTCCGATGACGCTCACCAGCTTCTTCCGCTGCGCTTCCGGCAGCACCTTCTCCAGCCCGTGGGCCATCCCGATGGACGCGCCCATGTTCATGGTGGTGTCCATGGCGTCCAGCGGCCGGAGCGCACCCAGGGTGTAGCAGCCGATGTCGCCGCTCACGATGGCGTCCATCCGCCCCAGCGCGTGGAACGCGCCCCGGTGCGAGCAGCCCGGGCAGAGCGCCGGCGGTCGACCGGGGAGCGGGGCCTCGGCGACGGCTTCGCCCGCAGCCTCGCCGGCCCCTGGGGCCCGCGCGGCGGCCGCCTGCTTCACGGGGAGCGATCGGTCGCCCAGAACGGCCTTCCGGACGGCGCCCACCGACAGCTCGCCGTACCGGGGCCACGTCCGCTCCGCCAGGTCGATCCCCATGGACCGGATCTTCTCCTCCAGGTACGGCTCCAGCTCCTCCATGACGTAGAGCGTCTTCCCGGCGTGCCGCTCGGCGAAGGCCCGGATGGCATGGCGCGGGACCGGGTACGTCATCCCGAGGCGCAGCACCGGCGCGTCGGGGAACGCTTCCCGGACGTAGAGGAAGGGGACGCCGGCGGTGATGAACGCTGCGTCGCCGCCCCCGTCGAACGTCTCGGCCCAGCGCTCCGACTCCTCCCGCAGCCCGGGGATCCGGTGCTCCTCGATCCACTTGTGGCGGACCCGGCCGTGGGCCGGCAGCACCACGTTCTTCTCCCGGTTCTTCTCGTACGGCCGGAGCGGGACCTCCCGCCGAGCTCCGACCTCGACCCGGCCCGTGCCGTGGCTCAATCGCGTGGTGGAACGGAGCAGGACGGGCGTGTCGTACGTCTCGGAGACGGTGAACGCCGCGTCGGTGTAGCGGCGGGCCTCGTCGGGCGTGGCGGGCTCCAGCAGCGGGATCCGGGCGTGCTTCGCGAAGAGGCGGTTGTCCTGCTCGTTCTGCGACGAGTGCATCCCCGGGTCGTCGGCGGTCACCACCACCAGCCCACCGCTCACCCCCATGTACGCCACGCTGAAGAGCGGGTCGGCGGCCACGTTCACGCCCACGTGCTTCATGGTGGCCAGCGCACGAGCGCCGCCCAGCGACGCGCCCACGGCCACCTCCAGTGCCACCTTCTCGTTCGGCGACCACTCGGTATCCACGCCCGCGAGCTTCGAGAGCGCTTCCAGGATCTCCGTGCTCGGTGTGCCCGGGTAGCCCGCGCCCACGTGGACGCCCGCCTCCCAGGCGCCGTGGGCGATGGCCTCGTTCCCGGACAGGAGCGGCGGCCGTTCTGGCGCCGGCACCCGGTCCGTGTCCATCGCGGTCTCCTGTCCCACCGTATCGGCGGCGTTCTTCACGGCCACGTCGTACCTCCGTCGCAGGGGCTTCAGGCGTGCGCGGGTTTCCCACCTTCTGCAGAGAAATCTCCGGTATCGCCACCGGTGCTACAATCGGGAAACCCCCGGGAGCGGGCGTGGGGGATTTCCGGGCGACGGCCTCGGTGGAGCATGTCCCCGGACCGCCATCCGCCGGCCGGGGAGCGGCCGCATCACCGGCTGCACGCCCGGGCGGCCCTGCACGCCCGGGTTGGCGAGTCGGGTGGTTCCGCCCCATAGTAGAGCGTCGTCCAGGCCCGTTCGGCCGAGTGAACTCGAACAACCGAGGTCGGAAGATGCCGCGAACCGAGATCATCAGCACCGGATACCACGTCCCCGACAACCTCGTCACCAACGACGACCTGACCGAGTGGTGGGACACCTCCGATGAATGGATCAGGGAGCGCACCGGGATCGAGCAGCGCTACTGGGTGGACAAGGGCGGGGTGGCCGAGGGCGCGGACGCCGGGTCGGACCTGGCGGTGAAGGCCACCGAACAGGCCCTCGAGGGCGCCGGCATGGACGCCTCCGACATCGACTGCATCGTCTACGCCACACTGAGCCCCGACTACTACTTCCCCGGCGGCGGTGTATTCCTCCAGCGGAAGCTCGGCCTCGGCCACATCCCCGCCCTGGACGTACGGAACCAGTGCACCGGGTTCGTCTACGGCCTCAGCGTGGCCGACGCGTGGGTCCGGACCGGCCAGTACCAGCGGGTGCTGCTGGTGGGTTCGGAGGTCCATTCCAAAGGGCTCGACTACAGCCCCGACGGCCGCGACCTGGGCGTCCTCTTCGGCGACGGCGCGGGCGCCGTGATCCTCGGGCCCACCGAGGACGACGGCCGCGGCGTCCTCTCCACCCACCTCTTCGCCGACGGGAACGGGGCCGAGAAGCTCTGGCTCGGCGCCGAGGGCGGCGCCGACTACCCGCGCCTCACCACCGAGGACGTGGAGGAGGGCCGGATCTACCCCACCATGGAGGGCCGCGAGGTCTTCAAGAACGCCGTGGTCCGCATGCCCCAGTCGGTCCACACGGCGCTGGAGCACAACGGCCTCGGCACCGACGACGTCGACCTGGTGATCGCGCACCAGGCCAACCTCCGGATCAACGAGATGGTCACCCGCCGGCTCGGCCTCGACGACGACCAGGTCTACAACAACATCCAGCGCTTCGGCAACACCACCGCCGCCACCATCCCCATCGCCATGCACGAGGCCGTGGAAAAGGGGCTCCTCGAGCGCGGCGACCTGCTCATCCTGACCGCGTTCGGCAGCGGCTTCACCTGGGCCAGCGCGGCCATTCGCTGGTAACCTGAGAAAAAGGAGATCACCATGCAGCTGTCCGTGAAGGCCTTCGCCATCGCCTGCGGGATCACCTTCGCCCTCGCCATGCTGGTCGGCGGGGTCATGGCGCTCATCTGGCCCGAATGGGGCGCCCGGTTCATGGACCTCGCCGGCTCGCTCTATCCCGGTGTCGAGGGCGTTGCGTTCGGCCCGGTGATCGTGGCTACCCTCTACGCCCTCGTCGACGGCGCCATCTTCGGCGCCATCTTCGCCTGGCTCTACAACCGATTCGCCGGCGGAGTGACCGCGGACGTATGACCGCGAAGGTGTGACCGGGGAGTGACCGCCGGCGTCGTAGCGGCGCCGCTCCCGGCCCGATGAAGAGGAGCCACGGGCCGAGAGGGAGGCGACGCGTGGCCCGTGTTCGAGACGCAAGATAGTTCGAGCTTGAACGAACTATCTCGGCTTCTGTTTACCTAAGTGCCTTAAGGGTAACGGTTTACAGGAATTATCTCGGAGAAAGAACGTTCAAGCTCGAACGAAATCGTGGCTCGGCACCCGTACGCCCTCCACGATGCCCGCATCATTGACCTCTGGAGGAGACACGTGAGCGCTGACCGACCCGGATCGAGCGCGGGCTCGAGCAGGAACCCGTGCCCGCGCCCGCGCCGCGACTTGGGCCCGACCCGCCGCGATTTCCTGACGCGGGCCGCCGTCTTCCTGGCGGTGCCGCCGGTCCTCGGGTTGGGCGCGCGACCGGTCCTCGGCCCGCGGGGCCTCGGCGCCGCCGGCGGCAGTCCGGGCTCGGGGAGTGCGACGAGGGGTGGGGCGGACCCCGTCGCCGGCCCATCGTCGTCGCGGTTCCAGGCCACGGGCCGCCCGCCTCCGGAGGAGCGCAACTTCACGAGCCCGGCGGTGGAGTCCACCATCGAGCGGGTGAAGGCCGACATCGCCCGGCCGGATCTGGCGCGGCTCTTCGAGCAGTGTTTCCCGAACACGCTGGACACCACGGTGCAGGTGGGGGAGCGGAGCGGCCGCCCCGACACGTTCGTCATCACGGGCGACATCGAGGCCATGTGGCTGCGGGACAGCTCGGCGCAGGTGTGGCCGTACGTCCCGCTGGCGGCCGACGACGAGGCGCTCCGCACGCTGCTGGCGGGCGTGATCCATCGCCAGACCGACTGCATCCTCATCGACCCGTACGCCAACGCGTTCAACCCCGAGGCCACGGGCACCGGCTGGCAGGACGACCTGACGGAGATGAAGCCGGAGCTCCACGAGCGGAAGTGGGAGATCGACTCGCTCTGCTACCCGATCCGGCTGGCCCACGAGTACTGGCGGGTCACCGGCGACGCCTCGCCGTTCAACGACCGCTGGCACGACGCCATGCGCGCGGTGGTCCGCACGTTCACCGAGCAGCAGCGGAAGGACGGCCGGGGCCCGTACCGGTTCATGCGGGAAACGCACCGGGCCACCGACACGCTCACCAACGAGGGCTACGGCCGGCCCGCGCGTCCCAACGGTCTGATCCGGTCCATGTTCCGGCCCAGCGACGACGCCACCGTCTTCCCGTACCTGGTGCCGTCCAACCTCTTCGCGGTGGTCAGCCTCCGGCAGATGGCGGAGATGGTCGAGGCGCTGCGGGGCGACGCTACGCTCGCGAACGACGCCCGTGCGCTGGCCTCGGAGGTGGAGGGCGCGCTGCTGCGCGAGGCTGTCGTCGCCCACCCGGAGCACGGCCAGGTCTGGGCGTACGAGATCGACGGCTACGGGAATCGGCTGTTCATGGACGACGCCAACGTGCCGAGCCTCCTCTCGCTCCCGTACCTCGGCTGGCGCGACGCTTCGGACCCCGTCTACCGGCGGACCCGGGCCATGGTGCTGAGCGAGTCCAACCCGTACTTCCTGCGGGGCGAGCACGCCGAGGGGAACGGCAGTCCCCACACGCCCACCGGCTACATCTGGCCCATGGCCATCACGCTCCGGGCCATGACCAGCGACGACGCCGCCGAGATCCGCCGGTGCCTCCGCTGGCTCCGGGACGCCCACGCCGGCACGTACTTCATGCACGAGTCCTTCGACCCCGACGACCCGAGCCGCTACACCCGCGACTGGTTCGCCTGGGCCAACACGTTGTTCGGCGAGTTGATCGTCACACTGCACACCGAGCGGCCGGAGATCCTGAGGTCGGCATGACGAGCCGAACGAAGCGTCGGCCGCGCAGCCGGCCGAAGCGCTGCGAACGCACCCTGGCCGCGAACTCGAACGCGAGGTCGACGTGGCGCGCGGCCGCGATGCTGGCTCTCACGGTCCTGGCCGCCACCGCCTGCGACACCGTTCCCGACCCGATCGCGTCCGTCGACCCGTTCATCGGCACCGGCGTCCACGGCCATGTCTACCCCGGCGCCACAGTGCCCCACGGGCTGGTCCAGCTCAGCCCCGACAACGGGAAGAGCGGCTGGGATTGGGTGGCCGGCTACCACGCGTCGGACAGCGTGGTGGTGGGGTTCAGCCACACGCACCTGAGCGGCACCGGGATCGGCGACCTGGCGGACATCCTGTTCATGCCGGGGATCGCCCCGTCCGGCGGCGTGGACATCACCGGCCCCTGGCCCGAGCGGACCGACCGGCCGTTCGCCGACCGATACGACCACGCCGACGAGGCCGCCGAGCCCGGCTACTACCGGGTCCGGCTCCGGGAGTCCGGGATCGACGTGGAGCTTACCGCCACCACCCGGACCGGCGTCCACCGCTACACCTTCCCGGCCACGACGCCCGGGGCCGACCCGGCCGGCGCCGCCCTGTTCGTTGACCTGGGCTACGCCGTGAACTGGGACCGGTCCGTGGCCGGCGAGCTGAGGCTCGTCGGTGACACCATGCTCGTGGGCACGCGCCGCTCCACCGGCTGGGCCTCCGACCAGACCATCCACTTCGCCGCCACCTTCTCCGCACCGATCCGTCTCCTGCGCCTGGCCGCCGGAGACAGCAACGGCATCGAGATGCGGCCTCCCGCCGCCCGGGTCGCGCGCCGGCAGACTGTCCGGGCGATCCTCGAGTTCGACACGCTCGACGCGCCGCTTGTGGTGCGGGTCGGCGTCTCCCACACCGACCAGGACGGCGCCATCCTCAACCTGTCGGAAGAGGCCGCGGGCCGGCGGTTCGACGAGGTCCGGACCGCCGCGAGTCGGGCCTGGCGCGACGAGCTCGGCCGCGTCCGCGTCGCCGGCGGGACCGAGTCGCAGCGACGGCTGTTCTACACCTCCCTCTACCGCGTCCACCTCGGGCCGGTCCGCTACGACGACGCCGACGGCCGCCACGCCGGCTCGCCCCACCCGCCCGGCGGGGCAGGGGACGCGGCCACCGCGGGGGCCCCGGACCCGGATCGCGCCGGCTCCGACGAGGGCCCATCGTCGTCGCCCCGCTACGCCATCTTCAGCCTGTGGGACACGTTCCGCGCCGAGCACCCGCTCCTGACCCTCGTCTCGCCCGAGCGGCAGCCCGGGATCTTCCACTCGATGCTGGGTCTCCGCCAGGACCTCGGGCTCCTCCCGGTCTGGGAGCTGCTGGGCAGCGAGACGAACACCATGACCGGCTACCACGCCGTCCCGGTCCTGGCCGACCTGATCCTGAAGGGCTGGGGCGAGGGCTTCGAGGAGGAGGCGCTGGCGGCCATGGTCGAGACCGCCGACCAGGAGGGCCGCGACATCGGGCTCTACCGACGGCACGGTTACGTCCCCGCCGACTCCACCCGGGAGTCGGTGACCAAGACCCTGGAGTACGCGTACGACGACGCCACCATCGCCCGCGTCGCCGGCCACCTCGCCCGCCGGACCCGGGATGACGCCGACGAAGTCGGGGACGCCGCCGACGGAGCCGGGGACGACGCCGTCGCCGACAGCCTCGCCGCGCTGGCCGACAGCCTCGCCGCGCTGGCCGCACGGTTCGCCGCCCGGTCGCGGGCCTGGCTCGAGGTCTACGACCCCGGCACCGGCTTCATGCGCGGCAAGCTCGCCACCGGCGAGTGGCGCTCGCCGTTCGACCCCGTCCACTCCAGCCACCGGGAGGACACCGACTACACCGAGGGCACCGCGTGGCAGCACTCCTGGTTCGTCCCCCACGACCCGGCCGGGCTGATCCGGAAGCTCGGCGGCGATGCCCACTTCATCGCCCGCCTCGACGCGCTGTTCGCCCAGGACACGACAGTAACCGGCGAGAACGTCTCGCCCGACATCAGCGGGATGCTCGGCCAGTACGCCCAGGGCAACGAGCCCGGCCACCACGTGCCGTGGCTCTACGTCTACGCCGGCGCGCCGTGGCGGACCCACGCCCGCGTCCGCCAGATCCTGGACACCCTCTACCGCGATACCCGCGACGGACTCCCCGGCAACGAGGACTACGGCCAGATGTCCGCCTGGTACGTTTTCGCCGCCATGGGGCTCTACCCCGTGGATCCCGCGGGCGGCGTCTACGTCCTGGGCAGCCCCATCTTCGACGAGATCGTCATCGAGGTGGCGGGCCCGGACCGCGGCGAGTCAGCGTCCGAGGACCGGCCCCGGCGCCGCAACTTCCGGATCGAGGCGGGGGGCGCGCTCGACAACCCGTACGTGGTGGGCGCCAGGCTCAACGGCGAGCCATGGCCGTACACCTGGATCACCCACGAGCAGATCACCGCCGGCGGGGTGCTGGAGCTGGAGATGGCCCCGGAGCCCGACCCGGCGTACGGGCGGGCGATGGAGGTGCGGCCGCCGTCTTTGGGCGGCGACTGGCCCGTGGCGGCGGTCGAGGAGGCGGGCGGGGGCTGATGCCCCGGCGCTCGCCGGGGACCGCGACGACGCGACGGTAACCGCGACGGACGCGACGGCAAGCAGGATTCACCGCGACGACGCGACGAACGCGACGGGCCCGCCAGGCAAAACCCGATGTGGATTCCTGCCTCGCATCGCAGGTCGGGGTCCACCGCGAGGTCTGTAATTTTTTTTGTTCGTCGCGTCGTCGCGCCGTCGCTCCGTCGCGGTGAATGTGCAGTCCGTCGCGTTCGTCGCGGTTACCGTCGCGTCGTCGCGGTGCTAGCCGTCGGACGGGCGCGGACCGTCGTAGTCCCAGACCAGCCGCTTCATCCCGTCCTTCAGCAGCG
>JAWODW010000057.1:0-29347 GCA_046483065.1 Longimicrobiales bacterium
CATTGATGCCCTTTACATTGCTGATGGTGCAAAGGCGCAATGGTAACGTGTTCTGGACATGGAAAGCGTCCGCAGGGAATGGGGCCGCCTCTGTCGCGTCTTCGGTGCCGACCTCCCGGATACACTCTTCGAGAAGTGCATCAACATCCTCATCCGCTAGGCGGCCTTTCGTAAGTAGAAGACTGGCAGCATTCTGCAGCCACTTGGGGCGGCCGCCGAACCATGTGTTCAGGTCCTCTATCACACTACTCCTCACCGCTCACCTACGACAACGCCCGGGCCGTCCTGGAGATGGCGGGCGAACGGGTCCCGAAGTCGGACGAGGAGTCGGACTGAGAGCCGATGAGACCGATCACGGAAGGTCGCGACTGGCGCCTGGTACACGGCGCGGCGGTGCTGCTGGTCCTGGGGCTGTTCCTGTGGCAGCTGGGCGAGGTGCTCTCGCCGCTGGTCCTCTTCGTGGTGTTCGTGGCGCTGATGACGCCGTATTCGGGGACCTCGTTCCACCGGCTGCTGGTGCTCACCGCCGGTGCGCTGGTAGCGCTCTGGATGCTGGTGGATCTGGGTGGTCTGCTGGCGCCGTTCGTCCTGGCCTTCATCCTGGCCTATATCCTGGACCCGCTGGTGGACCGCCTGGAGGCGCTGAAGGTCCCGCGAGCGCTGGCGATCCTGCTTCTGGCGCTCCCGGTGGCGGGCGCCTTGGCGGTGCTCCTCTTCATCGGGGTGCCCGCGCTGGCCGAGCAGATGGAGAGCCTGATCGAGCGGACGCCGGAGCTCGTGGACCGGCTGGCGAGCTGGATCGAGGGGCTCGAGGCGGGGATCCTCGGGGTCGACCTCCCGATGATCGACCAGGAAGCCATCGCCCGCCGGCTCCGACGGCTCTCGGCGGCCGAGGTCATCACCTTCCTGCAGGATCGGCAGGCGGACGTGGCCAGCGGGGCATGGGAGGGCGTGCTGGGGCTCGGTCGCGGCCTGGGCACGGTGGTGGTAGTGCTCAGCTATGTGGTGCTGACCCCGGTGCTGACCTTCTACCTGCTCCGGGACTGGGACGCCATCATAGAGCGCGCGGCCAGCTACGTTCCGCGCCCGCGCTACGAGCGGTGGACGTGGTTCGTGAAGGAGTACGACCGGCTCCTCTCCCGCTACCTCCGCGGTCAGGTCCTGGCGGCGGCGATCGTCGGGGTCCTGACCTGGGTCGGGCTCTGGATCGCCGGGTTCCCGTACTCGGGGCTGGTGGGCGCCGTGGCCGGCGTCTTCAACGTGGTGCCGTACCTGGGGCTGCCGGTGAGCCTGATCCCGGCCCTCATCATCGCGATTATCAGCGGCTCGTTCCTGACCAGCATCCTGAAGGTGGCCATCGTATTCGGCGTCGTACAGTTCCTGGACGGCAACATCATCGCCCCCCGGATCGTCGGCGAGTCCGTGGGGCTCCACCCGGTCTGGGTCATACTCGCCATCGCCGTGGCCGGTTTCTTCTTCGGCTTCGTCGGGCTGCTCCTGGCGATCCCCGGCGCCATCCTGGTCAAGATCTCGCTGGCGCACGCGCTGGAACGATACAAGGAGTCGGCCGTATACCTTGGCGAAGCGGAGACAGAGACCGACCAATGACCAAGAGGACGAGGGCACGTGGCTGAACGTCGCGACATCAACATCATCGGGGGCGGCCCCACAGGGCTGTTCGCCGCCTTCTACGCCGGCATGCGTGGCGCCAGTGTGCGCATCATCGACTCGCTGCCGGAGCTCGGCGGCCAGCTCATGGCCCTCTATCCCGAGAAGTACATCTACGACGTGGGCGGCTTCCCCCGGATCACCGGGAAAGCGCTGGCGCAGAACCTCATCGAGCAGGGCACCCAGTTCGACCCGGACGTCCATCTGGAGACCCAGGTCCACGAGATGGTCCGGGACGACGACGGGTTTAGCCTCGAGACCAGCGCCGGGAGCTTCCCGTCACGCACCGTGCTCATCGCCGCCGGGAAGGGCGCGTTCTCGCCCCGGGTCCTGGACTGTCCCGGCTATGACGAGCTCCTGGGCAGGGGCGTGGAGTACCACGTCCGGGACCCGAGCCACTACGACGGCAAGCGGGTCCTGATCGTGGGCGGCGGTGACTCCGCCGTGGACTGGGCGCTGGAGCTGAAGGACCGGACGGAGGCGCTGACGCTGATCCATCGGCGCAAGGGGTTCCGCGCCCACGCCCGGTCCATGAACCAGCTCCAGGAGGCTGTGGACCAGGGGAAGATCGAGCTGCTCACGTTCCGGGAGGTGCGGGAGATCCACGGCACCGAATGCGTCACCGCCGCCACCATCTTCGACAACCGGACCGACGAGGACGAGACGATCGACGTGGATGCTGTGCTGACGCTCATCGGGTTCCGCCCCGACCTCGGGCCCCTGGCCGACTGGGGGCTGGGCCTGGAGCGGAACACCATCCGGGTCAGCGCCACCATGGCCACGAACATCCCGGGCGTGTTCGCCGCCGGCGACATCGCCACCTACGAGGGCAAGCTCGAGCTTATCGCCACCGGTTTCAGCGAGGCCGCCGTGGCCGTGAACCACGCCGTGCACCATATCGACCCGGACGCCCGGGTGAATCCGGGACATTCGACGAACCTGAAGGTGTTCAAGGAACGGGAGGAAGCGGCAGCCAGGTAAGCGGGGCGCGGGCGCAGCCCGCGCTCGACCGGGCCCGAAGAGACCGGCTTGCGAGCCCCGGAGGCGAGCCTGTTGCGGGCCGCCAGGCCCGCCTGTTGCCCGGGGCGGCGCACTCCCATGAGAACGGCCGGGACGGTGGTCCGCCCCGGGCCGGTTGCGGCGCGGCCACACCGCCGACGGACGTCACGGCCCGTGGTCCCGCGCCGCCTGTTGCGAGGCGGGCATCGCCCCCCTCGCCCCCCTACGCCACCGCCGCCTGCTCCTCGGCCCGTGCGCTTGCCCGGCGCCGTGCGCCTTTCCACCGGTACACCACGTACGTTCCGCCCACCAGCGCCAGGAACGCCAGCTGGGCGGATATGGTTTCCACCGTGGGATAGAGCCCGAACACCTGCCGGAGCACGCCGCTGTCCGGTGCCCAGCCGATGGGGTGGGGCGCGAACAGCCCCGCCTCCTGAAGGTTGTAGAGGCTCTTGCCGAGGAACGTGAAGGCCAGGTAGACCAGGATGACGTTCGTGGCCGCGAACACCTGCCGCAGCGGGAGCCTCAACCCCAGCCGGATGATGCCGACGGCCACGCCGGCGATGAGGATCGAGCCGGCCGCGAAGCCGGCCAGGACCGGGCCGGGGCCGGCGTCGAAGAGGAGGGCCTGATAGAAGAGGACGGTCTCGAAGCCTTCCCGGTACACTGCGGCGAAGGCCAGCGAGGCCATGGCGAACCCGCTCCCGGCGCCCACCGCCTGGTCCACCTTCTCCTGGAGGAACGACTTCCAATCGTGGATGTACGTCTTGTGGGCGAGCCAGTTGGAGACGTACAGAAGGACCACCACGGCCACGAGCCCCGTGATCCCCTCCACCAGCTCCCGGCCGGCGCCGCCGATGGGGATCAGCGTGCGGGCCATCCCCCAGGTGGCCAGGCTGGCGGCCACGCCGGCACCGGCGCCCCACCAGATCTGCCGCCGTCGCGCAGCGCCGGCTCCCGTGGCGCCCAGGTACGCCAGCAGCGCACCGATGAGCAGCACGGCCTCCAGTCCCTCCCGGACGATGATGGCGAAAGCGTTCACGGCACCGAACCAGAGACTGGCCTCGGCGGCGAGGGCGTCGTCGGCCTCCGCCAGTCGCTGCCCGAGCGCCAGGATTCCGCCAGAAACCACGCCGGGCGCCGCGCCGGCCGCGATGGAAGGCCGCACCGTCAGATGGAAGAGCTTCTCGATGTCACCCACGAGCCCCGACGGCAGGCGCGCTTCCAGCGGCTCGAAGCCCTCCAGGTACGCCGTCTCCACGTGTCGCATGGCGTCGCTCCGGCGGCCTTCGGCGTACGCCTCGTCGGCCCGGCGCAGGTCGTCCAGGATCCGCGTGATCTCGGGCGACGACGCCCCGGGCAGGGGACCATCGGCAGCCAGGACCTCCGGCGCCCGCGGCGCCAGCGGCACCCCGGCGTCCCGGGCGAGGGCCGGCAGCGCCGCCACGTCCGCACGGAGCGTCTCCACCAGATCAGGCGACGCCTCGCCGCCCATCACCCGGTGGAACCGTGACTCCGCCGCCGCCACCCGTTCCGAAAGCGCCGGCGTGGCGTGCACGCCGTTCGGGCCGTAGAACCCTTCGATGGCCTCGAAGTAGTCCAGGTAGGCCCGGAGCGCTGCGGTCCGGGCCGCGCCCGTGCGGCCCTCCGCAAACGCGTCGCCCGCGGTGGCCAGCGATGCGTCCAACGCGTGGACCCAGTCGTCGAGCGTGCCGTCCACCGCCGTGGCCTGGGAAGGAGCCGCCGGCCGGGAAGGAGCCGCCGACTGCGCCACCACCGTGCCCGGTCCCGGCAGGGCAGTCGGCACTGTGACCAGGGCGAGGGCCAGCAGGATCGCCGGGGCCGGCCCTCGAGCAGTCCCCCGGCTCATGGCCCGTCGGCAGGCCACGGCGTCAGCTCCCGCCCGACCGCCGCCGCGGCCGTGCCGACCCGCGCCGTCTGTGCCGCGAGCGAATCGGTCAGAGCCGCCACTCTCGCCGAATCCGGTGCCTCCGTGGACAGCTCCGACATCAGCGCGTGGAACCGGGCCTCGTTGGTCTCGATGGCCTCCGCCAGCTCCGGTGTCGCTTCCAATCGGCCGCCCGGTCCGTAGTACCCCTCCAGGTACTCCTGCCGCATGACGTAGAGGTTCAGGACCGCGCCCTGGGCCGCGGCCGGGTCGCTGCCCGCCAGCGCCGCCACGGAATCGAGGCCGGTACCGATGTCACGGACCCACTCCAGAACACCGCCCTCCGGCGTGTTGTGGATCATGCCCGACGCGCCGGCGGCACTCGGCGCGCCCGCACGGGCATCCTCGGTCGACGCCGTCGCCTCGGCCTTCTCGCCCGCCTGCGGCTCGGCGCAGCCGGCGGTAAGCGTAATCATCAGAATGAGCAGAACGGTTCGCATAGCTTGGTTTCTATAGGGGCTTCATCCCGGTGAGGCACCGGCGTGACAGAGATTGAGACTCGTTCTCAACCAAGGTACCGGGGTGCGGCTGCACGGGCAAGCGCTACAGGTGGGCGATCAGGGGGTCCAGCTGCGGAGGGCGTTGAGGGCGGCGAGGGCGCCGGCGTGCTCCAGGGACTGCTCGACCAGTGCGATGCCCGGGAGGGGGATATGGGTCCGGCCGCTGGATGCTTCTACGAGGACGGACAGGCTGTCGGAGCCGAAGAGGTCGCTGGTTCGGGCGCCGTGGAGGCCGAGGCGGAGGTCGGGGTCGAGGGACTCGGCGGCGGCGAGGGTTGCACGGGCGGCGGCGCGTGCGCGGCCGGCGGGGCTGTCGGGCTCGGTGGCGATGCCGGTGGTGGTGCGGGTGCCGACGCGGAGCCTGACGGTGCACTCGACGCGATTCTCGGTTCGGTGGACGTCGATGGCGTCGAAGGAGAGGGTGGGGAGGGCGGTGGGAGTGGGTGGGTGGGTGGTGGCGGTCCCGATGTGAATGCGATCGGGATCGGTGGCGAGTCCCCGGTCTCGGCAGAGGGCGAGGGTGGTGGCGCGGACGGCATCGCGGTCGGCGTCGTCGTGGACGGCCAGGTAGACTCTGGCGCCGACGTCGGGATCGGGGAAGACGGTGGCGGCGAGGACTCCGGGGAGCCGTTCGAGCTCGGGGCCCAGCTCGCCGGGGCTCACCGGCTCAGGCGCTCCATCGGTTGGTGGCCTGGAGGGCAGCGAGGATGGCGGCCTCCTCGGGCGAGCGGGTGAGGGACGCGGCGCCTGCCAGCGGTATGCTGGTGCGGACGAGGACGGCGTGGGCGGCCACGATGACGAAGTTGCGTCCCCGGCTGCTGGAGATGACGGCGGCCTCGAGCTCCACGCGAATCTGCGGTCGGGCCCGGGCGATGCCATCGAAGACGGCGCGTGCGGCCGCCTCGGCGCGGCCGGCGGCGGTATCGGGTCCTTTACCGGTCCCGAGTATCTCCTGTTCCCCGTTGCGAAGGGTCACTTCGCAGCGGCAGTACTCGGCGTCGCGGTGGGACTCGTAGCGGACGAACTCGAGACGGGGCGGGGCCCGGTCCGGCACGTCTGCCTTGGCGCCGTGGTCGCGGCCGGCGTCTTCGTCCGGGGCTTCCAGCGGGTCGGCGGGGTTGTGGCCGTTGGAGTCGGCGGCGGCGCGGATCTGGGCCACGCTTACGACGCGCCGGTCGATCTGGATCCCGAGGCCAGCGCTCAGGGCGGACTCCACGTTCCGGACCATCTGCTTGGGGTGCAGGTCGGCGGCGGAGAGGATGTGGATCTCGACGATCTTGCCGGCGGCGTCGGTCACGACGTGAGCGGAGACGACGCCGGCCAGAGAACCCAGGAGCCGTTCCGCGTCTTCGGCGCTGACGATGGGGTCATGGGCAGAGCTCATGAGAGAAAGTGTAGCACCGCGGTCATCGCACCTGCAACCGGCAGCGGGTTGGCCCGGGCCTTGCCAGGTTTTGTACCTTTGTAGCGGCAAGGTGAATGAACGCAGGAACATCGTGAAACCGAACGGATTGGATTAGTGCAATGGCAGATATCGAGAATGTGATCATCGTGGGATCGGGGCCGGCCGCGTGGACGGCGGCGCTGTACACGGCCCGGGCAGAGCTGAACCCGCTGGTGCTGGAAGGTGAGCCGGAGGGGATCATGCTGCCGGGCGGGCAGCTCATGATCACCACGGAGGTGGAGAACTTCCCCGGGTTCCCGGAAGGCGTGACGGGTCCGGAGCTCATGGAGAGGATGAAGGAGCAGGCCACCCGCTTCGGCACCCGGTCGAAGATGGAGATGGTGGAGAAGGTGGACTTACAGAACCGGCCGTTCACGCTGGTCACGCGCAGCGGTGACGAGTACCAGGCGCACGCCGTGATCGTGAGCACGGGCGCCAACGCCCGGTGGCTGGGAATCCCGAACGAGGAGCGGCTGGCCAAGAGCGGCGGTGGGGTGAGCGCGTGCGCGGTGTGCGATGCGGCGCTCCCCATCTTCCGTGACGAGGTCCTGGCCGTGGTAGGCGGTGGCGATTCGGCGATGGAGGAGGCGCTCTACGCCAGCAAGTTCGCCAGCAAGGTCTACGTCATTCATCGGCGCGATGAGCTCCGGGCGTCACGGGTCATGGCCGAGCGAGCGCTGCAGCACCCCAAGATCGAGGTGCTGTGGAACAAGGTGGTCACCGAGGTGCTCGGCGAGGACCAGATCCGGGCGCTGAAGCTGCAGGACACGGTCACGGGCGAGGACAGCGAGCTCGAGGTGGGCGGGCTGTTCGTGGCCATCGGCCATACGCCGAACACGGCGTTCCTGGAAGACCAGCTCGAGCTGACCGAGAGCGGCTACATCAAGACCGGGAACTGGCGGACCGCCACGGACATCGAGGGCGTCTACGCCGCCGGCGATGTCATGGACGAGTTCTACCGGCAGGCCGTAACGGCGGCGGGCACCGGCTGCATGGCGGCGCTGGAGGCCGAGCGCTGGCTGGCCCACCAGGAGGACATCGGTGAGAGCCGGGTCCTGGAGACGGCGGAGGCCCCGGCCCAGCCGTAACGGGACAGAGGGACCCCGGAGGACCACGCTCGCCGGGCGACGACGGTGCGGAACCGACCGGCCGGTGCGGGCAGCGTTCAATGCTGCCGCGTCCGGCCGGTCTCTCATTCCGGCGCTAGAAGATCTTGCGGACCCGCCGCCAGAGGTCGTCGAGGAAGCGCTCCACTCCGGCCTCCGGGTGCACGGGGCAGTACTCCTCGGGCTCCGTGCCCACCAGGAAGTACTCGATTCGCACGTCCTCTGCGGGACAGCTGCCGGTGGCCAGGTACCCCGTCTGCTGGTCGACCTGGGCGCTGACCACGTTCGAGGGCGGCGTCCAGGGCGCCGGCGCCGGTCGCTCGTTGTAGGCGCGGGTCATGATGTCGGTCCAGACGGGCGCGGCCAGGCGACCGCCCGATGCGCCGGGAAGGATCGGCCGCGGCTGGTCGAAGCCGAGCCATACGCCGGCGGCCAGGTCCGGCGTCATCCCGATGAACCAGACATCCCGACCGTCGTTGGTGGTGCCGGTCTTCCCGGCGGCGGGCAGCCAGAATCCGCTCGCGCGCACACCGGCGCCGGTTCCGGTGTTCACCACCTCCTCGAGCAGCGTCAGGGTCAGGAACGCGACGCCGGGGTCCAGCACCTGGCGGCGCGGGGCCTCCTGCTCCCAGAGCACGTTCCCCGCCCGGTCCTCGACCCGGCGGATCAGGCGGGGCTCCACCCGGTAGCCGCCATTGCCGAAGGCGGAGTAGGCGGCCACCAGCTCCGCGGGCACCACCTCCGCGGAGCCGAGGAAGATGGATGGGTAGAGCGGGATCTCCGTGGACAGCCCCAGGCGCCGGCCCATGCCGGCCACACGCTCCTCGCCGAGCCACCGGCCGAGGCGTACGGCGGCGCGGTTGGACGAGACGGCCAGTGCCGTGCGGACCGAGAGCGTCTCCAGGCTGTCGGCCACGTGGTCGCCGGGGCGCCATACGGGGGACCCGGCGGCGCTGACCTCGAGGGGCCCCGTCTCGAGCCGTGCGGTGGCCGGGAGCCCGCTCTCGAGGGCCGCGGCATAAACGATGGGCTTGAACGCCGACCCGGGCTGCCGTCGGGCCTGCAGCGCCCGGTCGAACTGGGAGCTGGCGAAGTCGCGGCCGCCGACCAGTGCGTGGATCTCGCCGGTCCGGGGGTCCATCATGACCACGAGCCCCTGCAGCACGGGCGCTTCATCGCCCTCCGCGGGCCCCGTGGGGTGCGAGTACTGGCCGTACCGCCCGGCCTCGATGGCCTCGATCTGGGCCACGAGCGCTTCCCGGGCCGTTTGCTGGAGCGATGGCTCGAGCCCGGTATAGACCCGGAGGCCTCGGGTCTCCGCGTCCTCGCCGAACTGCTCCTCGAGGCTGCGCCGGACGGCCGCCACAAAAAAGGGTGCCGGGCCGGAGGCCTCGAGAGGCGGTGCCAGCTCCAGCGCGGCGCCCCGGGCCCGGATCACCTCGTCGGGATCCAGCAGGCCCGTCTGGCCCAGGATGCCCAGCACCACGTTGCGACGCTCGATGGCCAGTTTCGGGTCTTTCCGCGGGTTGTAGCCCTCGGGGCTCCGGACCAGTGCCACCAGGAGCGCGGCCTCGTCGACGTCGACCTCGGTGACGGGCTTGCCGAAATAGCCCAGCGAGGCGGCCTCCACGCCGTAGAGCCCGGCCCCGAGGTAGATCTGGTTGAGGTAGAGCTCGAGGATCTCCCGCTTCCGGTACTCCCGCTCGATCCGGCGGGCCAGATGGACTTCGCAGACCTTGCGAGTCAGCTTCCTGGCCATGGGGAGCTGCTCCGGAAATACGCTCCGGGCCAGTTGCATGGTGATGGTGCTGAAGCCTTCCCGGATGGAGAGCGCCGTGAGGTTCCGCCACGCGGCGCGGAAGACGCCCCGCATGTCCACGCCGCTGTGGTCCCAGAAGCGCCGGTCCTCCACGGCGATGAAGCCTTCCCGCACCACCGGAGGGATGTCGTCGATATCGAGGACCACCCGCCGCTGGGGCGAGAGGTCGGCCACCAACGAGCCGTCGGCGGCGTAGACGCGCGTGGCCTCGGGCGGGCGGTAGCTGCGGAGTGCGTCGATGGGGGGGCAGCCCTCCCCGATGACGCCGTTGACCACGAGCCCCCCGGCCACGAAGCCCGAAACGCCCGCGAGGCCGGCCGTTGCGACTGCGACGAAGAGGAGCCGTCGGATGACGCCCCACTCCTGCCATCGCTGTTTCATTCGGGTCAATCGGGCCATGCCAGTCCTCGGGGCTTCTCTACTTCAGCGTCCTGCCGCCGTCGACGGTGACGATGGAGCCGGTGGCGAAGTCGGACCGGATCAGGAAGAGCAGGGCCTCCACTACGTCGTCCGGGGAGCCGATGCGCTTCAGAGCCGTCCGTTCGATACTCGTCTCGACTTGTCCCCGTGTATAGTCTTCCGGCGGCAGAACGGTTCCAGGCACGATGCAGTTCACCCGCACGTCGGGCGCCAGCGAGCGGGCGGCCACGCGCGTCAGGTGGATCAGACCCGCCTTCGAGACGCCGTGGTGTGGGAACGCCGGCCACACCTGGACGCCGGCCAGGTCGGCGATGTTGACCGCCACTCCGTCGGACGCCTCCAGCAGCGACGCCGTTGCCTGGAGCAGGAGGAACGGGGCCCGCAGGTTGACCGCCATCACCCGGTCCCAGGCCTCGAGGCTGACGTCGCGGAAAGGGGCCGACTCGAAGAGCGACGCGTTGTTGACCAGCACGTCCAGCCGGCCCATGGACTCGGCCACGGCACCGGCCAGCCCGGCGGCGGCATCGGGGTCGGAGAGGTCGGCCTGGAAGGTCTCAGCGCGTCGGCCTGTGGCCCGGACCTGGTCGGCGGTGGCGGCGGCCTCGTCGCCGGAGCTGTGGTAGTGGATGGCCACGTCGGCCCCGGCCCGGGCCAGACCGAGGACCAGCGCCCGCCCCACCCGGTGGGCGCCACCTGTCACCAGCCCGACCTTCCCTTCCATGTCCATGGCGAGAACGTAAGTGGGCACGGGTGGGGCGAGCAATCAGCGGGCACAGGCGGCGTGGTATCAGCCGTGCATCAGTGTGACGCCGGGGTAGGAATCACGGACTGAAATGACAGGGGAACGGTATGCAGCTGGACGGGAAAGTGGCGGTGGTCACGGGCGGCACCCAGGGCATCGGCCGGGCCATCGCGGAGGCCCTGCTCGAGGCCGGCGCACGCGTGGTGGTCGGGGCGCGAACGGAGGCCGATGTGAGCGACGTGGCCGATGCGCTGGGCGAGAACGCCCGGGGCGCCGTGTGCGATGTCCGGGATGCGGATGACTGCGGGGCGCTGGTCCGGGCCGCCGTGGACGCATTCGGGGGCCTCGACATCCTGGTCAACAACGCCGGTGTCGGCATCTACAAGTCGGTGGAGGAGATGAGCGTGGATGAGTGGGACCGGACGCAGGGCACGAACGTGGACGGGCTCTTTTACTGCTCGCACGCCGCGATCCCGCATTTGAAGGAGCGAGGCGGTGGGTGGATCATCAATATCGGCAGCCTGGCGGGGAAGAACGCGTTCCCCGGCGGCGCGGCGTACAATGCGAGCAAATTCGGGCTCATCGGCTTCAGCGAAGCACTGATGCAGGAGGTCCGGCACGACGGGATCCGGGTCAGCTACGTGATGCCCGGCAGCGTGGCCACCGACGGCTTCGGCCAGGCGGATTGGAAGATCCAGCCGGAGGACATCGGGAAGATCGTCCTCGACCTGCTCGCCACGCCCGACCGGACGCTCCCGAGCCGGGTGGAAGTGCGGCCGTCGAGGCCGCCGAAGAAGTAGCGGCGGGAATACCCGGGACGATCTGTCGGCCGGGCCCGCGCGGCCGCGGGCGATCGCAGCGGCCAGCACCAGACACCGCGACGACGCGACGGCAAGCGATAGATCACCGCGACGACGCGACGATCGCGACGAACGGATACAATACTGTTCTGGGGCTGATCCCCCGAGGCCGGCGGCAGCGATGAACCGAGAAGGGACGAGGACCTGAGCCTTCACCAGCGTCGCGTCGTCGCGGTGGAATGGAAGCGGCTGACGTCGCTTCGGTGGCGGTGACCGAGCAACGTGATCAGCGGGACGAAACAGGGGCATAGCAATGAGCGACTACCGAATCGAGAAGGACTCACTGGGCGAGATGCAGGTCCCGGCCGACGCGCTGTACGCGGCGCAGACGCAGCGGGCGGTGGAGAACTTCCCTATCAGCGACCTGCGGTTTCCCCGCGGGTTCATCGCGGCCATGGCGATGATCAAGCGGGAGGCGGCGAGAACCAACGCGGAGCTCGGGCTCCTCGACGAGGGCTTGGCGGAGGCCATCGTCGCAGCCGCGCAGGAGGTGGTGGACGGGGAGCACGACGATCAGTTCCCCATCGACATCTTCCAGACGGGGAGCGGGACCTCGACGAACATGAACACGAACGAGGTCATCGCCACGCTCGCGAGTCGGAAGCTGGGCGAGGACGTGCACCCGAACGACCACGTGAACAGCGGCCAGAGCTCGAACGACACGATCCCCACGGCCATGCAGGTTGCGGCCCGGGTCGCGATCCACGAGGAGCTGCTGCCGGCGCTGGAGCAGCTGAAGGACTCGCTGACGAAGAAGGCCGCGGACTTCGATGCCATCGTGAAGTCGGGGCGGACGCACCTCATGGACGCCACCCCGATCCGGCTGGGGCAGGAGTTCAGCGGTTACGCCTCCCAGATGGAGCACGCCACCCGGCGGGTGAAGGAGGCGAGTGAGGACATGGCGGAGCTGCCGCTGGGCGGCACCGCCGTGGGCACCGGGATCAACACGCACCCGGATTTCGCCCGGAAGACCATCGCCCGCCTCTCGGAGGCCGCAGGGCTCGGGTTCTGCGAAGCGCCGAACCACTTCGAGCGGCAGGCCAGCCGCGATACGGTGGTCCAGGCTCACGGCGCGCTGAATACGCTGGCGGTCTCGCTCATGAAGATCGCCAACGACCTGCGGTGGCTGGCCAGCGGGCCCCGGGCGGGGCTGGCGGAGATCACGCTGCCGGCCACGCAGCCCGGCTCCAGCATCATGCCCGGGAAGGTCAACCCGGTGATCCCGGAGGCGGTGACCATGGTGGCGGCCCAGGTCATGGGCAACCACACCACCATCACCGTGAGCGGGAGCGGTGGCTACTTCGAGCTGAACGTCATGATGCCGATCATGGCGTACACGCTGCTCCAGTCGATCCGGATCCTGGCCAACGGGTCGAAGGTGCTGGCCGAGAAATGCGTGGATGGGATCGAGGCGAACGAAGACCGGATCAACGAGCTGCTGGAGGGCAACCTGTCGCTGGGCACGGCGCTGGCGCCGCACATCGGCTATGACGCCGCAGCGTCGCTGGCCAAGGAGGCGTTCCGGCAGGGGAAGACGGTCCGGGAGCTGGCAAAGGAGAAGGGCGTGCTGCCCGACGACGAGCTGGACCGGGTCCTGGACGCGCGGTCCATGACAGAGCCCGGGATCCCGGGCTCCTGAGCGGCGCGTGCGGCGCCGTGGTGAGACTACCGGGCCTGCGAGGCGATGTCGGCCGGATTGGTACCGCTGCCGCCGTTCCGTCCGATGAGCCCTTCCAGCGTCTCGAGCTGCCGCTCGATCACCGACTGCCGCAGCGCGTTCATGGTCCACAGCCCGTTCTTGCGCCGACCGATGATCCCCGCATCGGCGAGGATCGCCAGGTGATGCGAGAGCAGCGACGGGGACAGGTCCAGTGCTTTCCCGATGCTGCCGCACGAGAGCTCGTCCTCTCGCTCGGCGAGCAGCTCGACGATGCGGAACCGGTTCTCGTCCGACAGGGCGGCGAGAACCCGAACGATCTCCCGGGATGTGTGCTGCGATCCCTCCACGCGTCCTCCGGTCGTGCTCCTGCCGTGTATGCCCCTGCCGTGCATGCTTCTGCCAACGGAGGCTACTACCCGGCTGCCCCGGACGGGGTCCGTGGTCAGGAGTCGACCGGCTGCTCGGAGACGAAGAGGGAGAATGCCGCCTTGGCCTGGTCGCCCACGGTGAGCCGGAAACGGTATTCGCCGGCCTGGGGGAAGATGACTTCCTCCATGGGCATGATGAGCTGCGTGCGAGGGCGACGACGCCCGTCCGCGGAGACATCCGTGTGCCCCTCGATGGTCAGGACCCGGGTGCCGTCCGTGTGCAGCAGGTCGGCCCGGAACTCCTGGCGCCCCTCCTGCTCCGGGGACCACTCCATGACGAAGACCACGGTCATCCGGTCCTGCTTCGCCGGGAAGCCGGGGGCGAAAAGCTCATCGAATACGCCCGTAAGGTCGAGCCGGCCGTCGGGCCGGGCGCGGGCGTCTTCACACGCTGCTGCGAGAATCAGTTCCATGGCCCGGCGATGATGACACCCACGCACCGCCCCGTCAACCGGAAGACATCCCTGGAGACACCATGAATACCGTGCTCGTCGCGCTCTCACACCCCGATGATGAGATGGGGTGCGCCGGGACCATCGCGGCCCATACGGCCGCCGGCGATCGGGTCGTCCTCCTCTGGCTGACCCGGGGCGAGATGTCCGGCGCGTACCCCGAGCTCGAGCCCGAGGAGGTGGCTGAGCGGCGCATGGCGACGGGGCGCGATGCCGCCTCCATCCTGGGCGCAGAGCCCCGGTTCCTCGAGATGCCGGACACGCGTGTGCACGCCACGCCCGATGCGGCCCGCGAGGTGGCCGACGTGGTCGCCGATGTGAAGCCCGACGCCGTGGTGACATGGGGCGACGCCTGGACCCGCGGGATGCGTCACCCGGACCACCAGGCCACCGGGCAGATCGTACGCGACGCCATCACGCTGGCCCGGATCGGGCGAGTGATGGCGCCCATGCCGCCGCACCGGGAGCCCGTGCCCGTCTTCACCCTCCGGGGCGAGCACTCCACCCTCCCGACGCGGGCCGTGGATGTCGGCGAGCACGTCGAGACTATCCTGGAGCTGGCCGCCTTCTACCGCGCCGAAGTGGGCTGGCCGAAGGAGGGCTTCATTGAGAACCGGCTGCGAAGGGCCGCCGAGGAGTACGGCGTGGACGCAGTCGAGCTGTTCGACGCTTGGGAAACGCCGCAAAGCACTCGACAAAGCACTCGGACCACGTTTCACCTTTTAGGTTAAGGTCAATCAGTGGCCCACCGCGACATGCGTGCGGCGAAATGGCAATGGAATATGGCGTTCGATCGAGGGCGTCTGGGCAGGGTGCCCCGGCAGAACTGGATAAGGTGAAAGATGAAACGTGGTCCGGAACTACGCGCGGAACTACGCGATGAGCTCGGCGCCCACGTCTCCGTGGCGGGCGGCACGCCCAACGCCCCCGCCCGCGCCGCGGCCCTCGACGCGGCCGTCATGCAGGTCTTCACCAAACAGCCGAACCGGTGGGCCGAGCGGCAGGTGGACGACGGCGAGTCCGCCGCGTTCCGGGCGGCGCGCAACGAACACGGCATCCGGACCGTCGCCTCCCACGACTCGTATCTGATCAACCTGGCCACACCCGACCCGACGCTGCTCCAGCGGTCGCTTTCCTCGTTCATCGCCGAGGTGCGGCGGTGCGAAGCGCTGGGGATCGAGTACATCATCTCTCATCCCGGCAACGCCACCGACGGCGACGCCGACCGGGGCCTCGCCCAGAACGCCGAGGCCATCATCGACGCGCTGAACGCCGTGCCCGGATCCGTCCGGGTCCTGTTGGAGGGGACGGCGGGGTCCGGCACCGCCCTCGGCGCCACCTTCCAAGAGCTGGCCGCCCTCGTGGAGCGGATCGGCGCGGTCCAGCCCGACCGGGTGGGGATCTGCCTCGACTCCTGCCACCTCTGGGCTGCCGGCTACGATCTGCGCCAGCTCGATGACGTGGTGACGGAACTCGACGACACGGTGGGGCTCGAGCACCTCCGGTTCCTCCACCTCAACGACTCCGTCGCCCCCTTCGACAGCCGGCGCGATCGCCATGCCGACATCGGCCAGGGCACCATCGGGGAGGATGGATTCCGTGCCATCATGACCCATCCGGCGCTGCGTGACGTTCCCAAGGTCATCGAGACCCCGAAGGGCGACGACCCCGAGACCGCCGACCGCGCGAACCTTGCGATCCTCCGGGCGTTCAGGGACTAGCGGTCCAGAGGTCCGCAAAAAGGGAGGTAATCCCGAAAACATTTCGGGGTTGCGGTGGGTTCGGCGAGGACCGCGCTTCTGGCTAAAGCATTGTTGTGTAAAGGTTTGGCCGGATTCCGGCACAGTGTGGAACTGTTCGTGCCACATGGATGCGGCACAACACAGTGGTGCCGCAGCGGCGGGATAACCGGGGAGAGCGCTGCGGACAGGCGGACGGTCAGTACCTAGTGTGCTGGCCGTCTCGTCTGTTGTGGGAGGCACGGTGCCGAGCCCCGTGCAACAGGCGGTGCGATCGGCGCTGCCGCGGCATCTCCAGGCGCCACGGACGCGCCGCAACAGGCGCGCCGGTCGGCCTGGCTGCGCCGGGCCTCCCTCACGCGCAACAGGCCCGCTTTGCGGGCAACAGGCGGGGCCGGGGCGGTCCCGCAGCGGCTCGGCCCATCGGGCCTCGCAACAGGCGGCGTCCCTTCAGGCCGCCGCAACGGGCCGGCCTTGGCCGGCAGAGGCTCGCTCAACTCGCAAGGGGCGCTTACTTCGTTCCCGCTGGTCTCGCTCCTTCCTTCGCCTTCTTCCTTCGCCTTCCTGTGGACGCAGTCCGCGGGCTGCCGGGCCCGGAGGGACCGGCGGGTTGCGGAGCGAAGCGTGCCTGATGCGGCCGCAGGCCGCCTGTTGCCCGGGGCCCGCGCCGGGATAGGCATCCGCGAGGTCGGATCTCGCCGGTTGGAGAGCGTTCGCGACGAACCCGGCACCCGGGCCTGTTGCGAGGCGGGCTCGCGCCCGCCGAGCCCTCCGACTGGTTGACGCAGTCCACCGGGCGGGTGATCTTTGATGTGCGGTGCGCTGAAGGGACCAAATTTGAGCCGACACTACTGAAGCAGGGACCCACTTCTGCGCAGGACGTCATGCCCGTAAGACGGAAGGCGGATCGCGTGGGGAGGTCACCAGTTAATTACCAACTGGGCTTCAAATGACCCCTTCGGTGCGCCGACTGGGCCGGCCCGCGGACACGCGGGTCGGCCCTTTTAGCATACGCCTTGCGGGAGCCCCGACCGCGGGTTCAACGTACGGACGGTCGACCCCGTCAGGGGGTGGACCAGGCGTGCGGGACAGGGAGCGGAAGCTATGGCACGAGTACGGGTGACGCGGCGGCTGCACTTCGCCGCGGCGCATCAGCTGGCGCGGCCGGAGTGGAGCGCCGAGAAGAATGCCGAGGTTTTCGGGCTCTGCGCGAACCCGAACTGGCACGGCCACAACTATGAGCTGGACGTGACGGTGGACGGCGAGATCGACCCGGAGACGGGCTTCGTGCTCGACCTGAAGAAGCTGCGGGTTCTGGTGGAGGACCGGGTGATCCGCGACCTGGACCACCGGAACCTGAACCTGGATGTGGGGTGGTTGGAAGGGGTGAATCCGACCACCGAGAACCTGGTGGTGGCCATCTGGGATCGGTTGGCGGACCAGATGCCGGACGAAGTGGATCTGGTGCGGCTGGTGCTGTACGAGACGCCGCGCAACTACGTCGAGTACACGGGGGAGTGAGTGAACGCGGGCGTAACGTGGGGAACGGCAGGGGAAGGTGCGTGTGGCATCGGAGACGGGAGGTGAGACCAATGGCGATGGACGAGCTGGTCCGGGAGCTTCTCGGTGAGCTGGGCGAGGATCCGGAGCGGGAAGGGCTGCGGGAGACGCCGCGTCGTGTGGCCGAGAGCCTGCGGTTCCTGACCCGGGGGTACGACCAGACGGTGGATGACGCCATCGGGGGCGCCATCTTCGGTGAGGATCACCACAACATGGTGGTGGTCAAGGACATCGAGCTGTACTCCATGTGTGAGCACCACATGCTCCCGTTCTTCGGGAAGATCCACGTGGCGTACATCCCGAACGGCCGGATCCTGGGGCTCAGCAAGGTGCCCCGCGTGGTGGACGTGTTCGCCCGGCGGCTGCAGGTCCAGGAGCGGCTTACCGAGCAGGTGGCTGAGGCCATCATGGATACACTGGAGCCGGAAGGCGTGGCTGTGGTCTGCGAGTGCTACCACCTGTGCATGATGATGCGCGGCGTGCAGAAGCAGAACTCCAAGACCATCACCAGCGCCATGAAGGGCGTGTTCCTCGACGATCTCAGGACGCGGGAAGAGTTCCTTCGACTGACCAGCATCAATGGCATCGTCAGTTGATCTGGTGGGCCGCCGTGTGGTGGTCACCGGCGCGACGGGCGGGATCGGTCGGGCCATCGCTCGGCGCCTGGCAGGCACTGGCGCCGCCCTCGTCCTGATGGCCCGTGCGGCCGACCGGCTCGAGGCCGTGGCGGCGGAGCTCGACGCTACGGCGATCCCCGGCGATGCCGGCGACCCCGACGATGTGGACGGGCTCCGGGATCGGGTCGAGGCCGAGGGTGGCGCCTACGGGCTCATCAACGCGGCCGGGACCTTCGATCTGGCCCCCGTCGCCGAGACGGACCCGGCCACGTTCGAGCGGATGATCCACGGCAACCTCCGGGCGCCGTTCCTGGTCACCCGGGCGCTCCTGCCGGGGATGCTGGAGCGAGGAGCTGGCCACGTGCTGACCGTCGGCTCCGTGGCCGGTCGGCTGGCGCTCCCCGGCAACGGCGCCTATTCGGCCTCGAAGTTCGGGGTCCGCGGCCTCCACGAAGTCCTGCAGCTGGAGCTCCGGGGCACCGGCGTGCGTGCCACGCTCGTGGAGCCCGCTGCCACGGACACCGGGATCTGGGACCCGCTGAGGCCTGAGGACCGCGACGACCTGCCCGGTCGAAGCGACATGCTCGACCCAGACGCCGTGGCGGACGCGGTGTTCTTTGCCATTACACGGCCGCCGGACGTCAGTGTCCCGACGGTCGCCGTTCAACGGAGTTGACCCATGTACGTTGTCAGTGTTCAAGCCCACTACGACTCGGCCCACTTCCTCCGCACCTACAAGGGGAAGTGCGAGCGGCTCCACGGCCACCGCTATGTGGTGGAGGCCGCCCTCGCCGCGGAGGAGCTGAACGAGAGCGGCCTGGCCTACGACTTCGTGGACGTGAAGAAGCACCTTCGCGCGTTGGCCGACTGGCTCGACCACCAGAACATCAACGAGCTGGAGCCCTTCACCGAGATCGAGCCGTCCGCCGAGAACCAGGCCCGGTTCTTCTTCGACCGGCTGAAGGAAGAGATGCCCGAGCATATGAAGGACGCGCTCCTCTATACCAAGGTTTGGGAGACGCCCACACAGTGGGCCCGGTACTCGGAGAAGACACTGGCGTTCTAGTGGTCGGGAGCTTTCGACCAATACACTGCATCGAAAGTTCTGGCAGGTATCGGCACAGGGGGCTGCCGCGCTCCAAACAAGGAGAGGTGCCTCGACGCCTCTCCCTTTCCGCCTCCCTCGACCTGTAGCTGTACCTCCACTTCGTACCTCTCCGGCTCCACACCCCGGCGTCAACCAAGGAAAGGGCGAAGTACGAAGCGGAGGGCGAGGTACAGGCCGAAGGAGACGAAGACGATGAGGGCAGCGCCAGGCTGCCCGGGTGCGGCTGTCTGTGCCGCTGCGTTCCGAAGCCTGCGCAGCCGTGTACTACTACTACGTGGATTCGGCCACGAACCGGAGCCGGGGAGCCACGCCCGATTCCGATCGCTCGACCCGGACCGAAAGGTCCACTCGGACACGGCCACGCCCCTCGGCCACACACTGGCGCGTGCCGCCCAGCGGCTGCCACGTGCCCGGATCGATTCGCCACCAGACCCGATCTCCACGAACCTGACCGGGGCCCGGACCGAAGTCCCGCAGGTACAGACGCCACGTCAGCCCCGGGTCCGACGGCGCAACCGTCACCCGGATCCGGTGCTCCTGGCCCGGCTCCAGGGCCGCCAGCGCGGGGCTTTCACGCACACGAATCTCGGCACGCGCGCCTCCGGCACCACCCCGGCCCACGTCGAGCCCGGCGCCGTAGACCACTTCGAGCCAATCGGTTCCGTGGCGCATCCTTCGACTCCGTTGCGTCTGTAGCGACCACCTCCCATTACGTCGCAAGGCATGATCCCGTTGGCCACCGAAACGGGTGTCGAGTTCTCATCTCCCTGTGCCATAAACGGTTACGGCGGTTCGACCCGACGGACTCATCCCTGGCCATATCAGCATTTTGTAGCGGGGTAGGCCCCTTTCTGCGGGTTCCTCCATGCTGTGTACGGAATTCGGACACTGTGTGATTCCGATACAAGAACGTTGCGGTGGCCCCGGAGCCGGACCCATATTGGACGGGGTCGAGGGGCCGCAGTGTCCGGAAACCTTACACCGAGCCTCGCGGGGCCCTTGCGGCTCGACCTGACGTAAGTTGTTGTTGCTCCACGTGTTACGCCGATTCTCCCCCGGTGGCACGAGCATCGCACCTGTGTACGGCCGTACCTATGGATTTCCCCCGGACCGGGAGACGGCATGGGCCTTCGGGCCGCGTTGGACGCAGAACGGGATCGGCAGCCGGGCAGCCGGCGTGGCCGGGCCATGCGTGCGTCCACCGTATTTGCCCCGGTCCTTGCCGTGCTCCTGGCCGGTCCTCTGGGTGCGCAGCAGTCGGCCACGAGTACGGCGGTGGTCCAGGTCCCGTCGATCTCGCAGCTCGATGTGGCGTCCCATGAGAGGCTGGCGGCGGAAGCCGGTGAGCAGGCGGGCGTGTTCCGGATCCGGGTGCGTGCGAACCACGCGTGGAAGGTGGTCGTGACGGCGCCGGTGGGCATCGACGGGTCGGTGTACGTGCGGGCAACGGAACACGGCCCGGTGGAGTACCGGCGCCTGGATCCGGGCGCCGAGACGGTGGTGGCCTCCGGCGGGCGGGGTGAGGTGCTGGTGGAGGTGGAGTACCGTCGGGAGGGGGACGCGGCCGTGATCGCGTCGGCCCCGCTGATCTACACGCTGGCCGCCCTCGACTAGCCGGCCCTTGCGCGGCGGGTCGTTCTCTCTAGTCGTGCCCGCTGGTCGATCTCACTAGTCGTTCTCGAAGAACTGGAACGCGCCCCCGTCCCCGCCCATGCGGATCGTGCGTCGTCGGAGCGGCACGGCGAGGGCCTCCGTGCGGCTTTCGCCCGGCTCGAGGTCGACTTCCATGAGCACCTGTGCGTCGGTAGCCCGGCCGCCCTGGCCGGTGGGCCGGGCGGTGATGGCATAGTGGCCGGGCAGGAGCCCTGTGATCCGGGCCCGGCCCCGGGCATCGGCGATGACGGTGCGCTCCCACCCCTGGTCTCCGGTAAGGGTGACGGTGACGTTCGCGCCCACCGCTTCGGCGGGGTCCCGCTCGCCGTCCTCGTCGCGGTCGAGGAACAGGTCGAGGGTCAGGGTGGCGGTCCGGACCAGCGGGATCGCGGCGTCGCCGCGGGTGGGGAGCGACACACCGGGTGCCACGACGAGCCCGACGGGCAGGGTCCCGGAGCTGAGGCGGAGCCGCTCGCCGGCGGCATCGCGGAAGGCGAAGCGGCCCTCGTCGTCTGACTCGGTGGACAGGTAGCCCACGGCCAGCCCGACACCGGACACGGTCGGTTCGCCGGGGTCGAAGGCGCCATTGTGGTTGGCGTCCTCGAATACGACGCCCCGCAGGTCAGGCTGCCGGACCACGGGGAGCGGCAGGTTGAGGCGACGGCTGAGGCCGAGGGAGAAGACCCAGTTGTCGCGGTCGAACCCGGGGCGAGCGGAAGCGCCGATGTGGACGGAGAGGTTGCGCTGGGCCTGGATCTCCGCGCCGGACCAGAAGGTAGTGGTCAGCCGGGCCATGAAGGCGCTGGCGGTCAGCCCGCCGGAGACCTCCACCGGTCCGACCCCGACGGTGCCGCCGCCGTTGAAGGTGGTGGTCTCCAGGCCGGGACGGACGGTATGCTGGATCCGGAGCCATCCCCAGCGCCGGTTGCCGTGGAGGCGGACGCCCGTGGCGGCGGAGCGGTAGGCGCCGGTGGCGCCGGCGTCGGAGGAGTGCCCGACCTCGAGGTCGGACTGGAAGGCCAGCCGGCCCCAGCTGTAGAGGCCCTCGAACCGGACGGTGCGACGACTCAGCTCGAAGGCGCCGCCCTCGTATCGGGTCTGCCGGTCGCTGTAGTTGCCGTGGAGCTGCAGCTGCAGGTCGCCGACGCCGACGCGCACACCGGCGTTGGCCGCCCGGGACGTGCTGCGGGACCCGTTCCCGAGGAGGTTCTGCTCGACGTCGTGGCCCCAGGCGACGAGGTAGACCGAGGGGGCCACCCGGGCCGAGACGGACGCGGCGAGCTCGTTGCCCTGCCCGCCGGGGCTCGCCACGGCGTCGGGGACGCGGCGAAGTCGGACCCGACCGGTCACGGAACCCGTGCTCAGGCCGTAGCGGGCATCCACGGCGGGGCCGAACCGCTGGAGCGAGTCGGCGGCGGTGAAGCGGAGCGCCGTGGCCTCCACGCTGCCCTGGTGGATGCCCCGGGCCCCGGACCATCGGAGTCCGGCGCCGGTGGCCCGGGTCGAGGCCAGCGTGGTGCGTCCGGGCTGGAGCATGTCGCCGGCCAGCGCGGTGAAGGCGCCCCAGCGGGTTGCGATCTCGGTCTCGCCGTGGAGCATGTGGCCGCCATCGATGCCGCCGCCGAAGCTGGTGGGCAGCGCGGTGATAGCCCGGAAGGCCAGCGGTCCGTCCGGGTCGTATTCGGCCCGGACGCCCCGGGCCTGGCGGAGGGAACCGCTGAGCGTGGTCTCGAATCCGTAGACGTCCCCGGCGTCGACCTGCAGGTCGGGCCGGATCAGGGAGGCCCGAAGCCGGGCGCCGGCGGCCTGCCGCTGCAGCGACGGGTCCACCACGTCAGCGATGTGCCGCAGGTCGAGACGGAAGCGCGTGTCCGGGCCGATGCTGCCCGCCCCGCTCAGGGCGACCACAGGACCGGCGTCCCGACCGAGCGACTGCCCGACGAAGAGCGACGAAGGCACGTGGGCCAGGTCGCCGAGCCACCCGGCGCTGGACACCACCATGAGGTTCACGGTCTCCGTGGCCTCGGCGGCGGCGCTCCGGGCGGTGACCAGCACCACCTGGCGGTCGCCGGGCCCGGTCGAGACCGGGGCGGCCAGCCGGATCCGGCCCTGGATCCCCTCGCCGGGTTGCAGGACCAGGCGCGGGGCGTCGAGTGCCGACCACCCTTCCGCCGCCTGGACGTTCAGGTAGACGGTGTCGGCCACATTGCCCCGGTTCCGCAGCGTGTAAGGGAGGCCGACCACGGCGTCGGGAGCGACGGTCAGCTCGTCGATCTCGAGCCGGAACGTGACCTCCCGCTGCTCGCGGACGTCGATCACGAGGTCGTGAACCCGGGCGGGGCCGCCGGCGATGCGGACGGACAGCGTGCCCGCCACCCCCCGGCCCGCCGGGAGCTGGGCCGGCGTGGCGAACGTCACCGGGATGATGAAGCGGTCGTCCAGGCGCGCGACCCGGCCCTCGAGGGGCGCGAACGACTGGTACTCCGCACCGAGGCTCACGGCGTAGGCGGCCGAGTCGACGCCCTCCGGCGCTGGGACCTGGGCGACGATGGTGGTTACGGCCCCCGCGTCGATCTCGGGGACCGGCAGCGGCCGGGCCTCCTGCGCGTGCACGGGAAGCGCGCACGCGAGCAGGAGCACACCGGGGAGCCAGCCCGTGCGCACGGGTCAGAAGGAGGTGGAGGTGTACTCGATGGGCACCGAGTAGGTGCCCGGCGCGTCCAGC
Organism: Longimicrobiales bacterium; assembly: GCA_046483065.1. Lineage (GTDB taxonomy): Bacteria > Gemmatimonadota > Gemmatimonadetes > Longimicrobiales > RSA9 > JAWVYT01. The sequence goes on from JAWODW010000057.1 coordinate 23,449, forward strand.
GTCCAGTCCAGCGCCAGCCGGTAGTACACGGTGACCGTGGTGGCCCCGCTACCCTCGGCCAGGAGCTGGGCCGTGGTGCCGAGAGGGGCCCAGCTCGCGGAGCCCTGCACCCGGACCAGGATGTCGTTCACCGGCTTGCCGTAGCCACCCATGTCCGCTGCGGATGCCTGGACGAAGAGCTGCCAGTTCTGCCGGTTCTTGTTCCTGGGCTCGATGGTGATGGACACGCCCCCGTGCTCCACCCACCCCGCCTCGAAGTCCAGCTGGGCCGGGGCCGGGAAGAGGATGTCCGGCGGCGCCACCGTCACGTTGGCCGACGGGCCACCGCCGCCGGGTGGCCCCTGGGCGACGAGGGTGCCGGGGGCGGCAATGAGGAGGAGAACGGCGGCCCCGAGGATTCCGCTCCACACGCGGGCGGTCATGGCCGCACCTCCAGCATCGCCTGCCCCCCGGCCAGATAGTCGGCGCCGAAGTCCAGGATTCCCACCAGCACGTAGCGACCGGGCTCCAGCGTCACCCCGTTCAGAGGCACCCGGATACGCCGCTGCCGACCCGGAAGCACCCGGAACGACTCCACCGGGACCACCCCGACAACCTCGCCCTCCAGGCTCCGGATCTCGATCTCACCCTCCACGTCCAGCGGACCCCGGCCCTCGTTGGCGAACGCCAGCAGGGCCGCCGGCTCGGCCGTGGTGTCAGCCGCCATCCCCACCACGCGGCCCTCCCCGGCCAGCACGCCGGAGGTGGCGATGATCTTCGCCCCGATCCGCTGCGCCACTGTGATCCCCGTCGGCGCCTGCGTGCGGCGCTCCACGAACACCACCGCCCAGCACGTGCCCGCCTCCGGTCGGACCCGGACCCGAACCTCGGCGATTCCACCGGCGGGAATACTCAGTTGATCCGGGAACACCTCCAGGCGACCCTCGCACGAGCTCGGATGCTCGCCGAACGGGAAGTACTGGTGGTCGCCCGCGGCGTCCCGGTCGTAGTCGTTCACGTACACGGTCAGGTCCAGCGGATCGGACGCCTGGTTCTGTACCGTCAGTGTCTGCGTTCCCACACTCGAGCCCAGCTCCAGCTGCACCTGCACCGGGTACACCGAGAACTGAGCACGCGCCTGTACCGGCACCGCCAACAGAAGCACCAGGGCCAGGTACCGGAACGCGCCGAAGCGACCCCCGGTCCTGCCGGGAGCCGCTCGGCGCGTTTCCGCACCCGCACTCATGATCGCCCGCAGTGCCATTGTCGCTTCTTCCTAGTTCGCGACCACCGTGTAGGTGATCGTCCCCGTGTACGCACCCGGACCGTGCTTCGAGATGTCCGCCTCCGTACGGAAGTTGATCGGCTGCGCCGCATGCACGCCACGGGTCAGCGTGGTCGCATCCAGCACCGTCACGGCCGTCGCGCCCACCGCCGCCCACGTGCCACCCGCGTTCTGCACCTCGAGCGCCAGGTCGTTCGAACCCGCCAGCGTCAATGCGCCACCGGTCACCTCCACCGAGTGCGGCACGTTGCCTCGCGTGTCCACCGTGGTCGACGCCGTCACCGTCTGCGTGGCGTTGCTCACCAGGTCGAACGCGTCCTCCGCAATGGCAAGGTCCGTCGCATTCGCGATGGACAGCACCTGCGGGATGTTCACCGTCGCGTTCCCGTTCACCGACTGGGCCGCCACGTCCGTCGCGCCGAACGCCGCCATCGCCAAGGCTGCAATCATCAGCTTCTTCATCGTTCGCTCCATTGCCTCAAGTGTCAGTCTCATCCGCTTGTCGTTCCATGTCTCCAGCCATCATTGAGGCAAGGCCGGGGCCATAAAGGCCCAATATCGCTAAAGTGTTTTACACCAACCACTTGGCCACAACCCAGGGCTGCGAGTGCGCACTTTTTATCAATACTTTTTGCGCACCTGTCGCCGTTTTTACCATACCCCTGGACGGCCTGTGTTGGTGGGGAAAGCGGCGGGAATGGGGGTTCGGGGTGTAAGGAAAGTGGACACCGGTTGCCGGGGGGGTGGTCGAGGGGCTAGAGTTGGGGCGCGATGAATGTGGAGCTGAGCGATCTGTTGACGTGCCCGCGGTGCGGGCCGACGTACGGACTGGTGCTGCTGCCGTACGAGTCGGAGGACCGTCGGGTACGATCCGGGGTTCTGGGGTGCGCGAACTGTCGGGAGCGGTACGCCATCGAGGGTGGTGTGGCGGACCTGCGTGTGGGGGATCCCGACCCTGACCCCGACCGCGAGTCCGACCCCGACCCCGAAGGCGAACCGCCGGCCGAGCCGGCGGTTCGCCTTGCGGGCCTCCTGGGCCTGGCGGAGGCCCGGGGGGCGGTGCTGGTTGCGGGTCCCGAGGCGGCGCGGGCGGCGGATCTGTCGGCGCTGGTGGAGGGTGTGGAGGTGGTGGCGGTGACGGACCGGGAGCCCGGGGTTGGGCCGGGTGAGGCGGGTGGGGGCGGGGTCTCGCGGGTTCGGATCGATCGTGTGATTCCGTTCCGGAGCGGCTCTCTGCGGGGCGTGGCGCTCACGGGCGGGTGGTCGTCGCTGGTGGAGGAGGGAGCGCGGGTGCTGGGTCGCGAGGGGCGGCTGGTGCTGGCCCCGTCGCCGGTGGGCGTGGCTGAGCGGCTGGCGGAGGCGGGGCTGAGGGTGGTGGCGGCGGAGGCGGGTGTGGTGGTGGCAGTCCGTTCCCCCTGATTGCGTGGCCCGGGGCCCATTTCTATCTTTTCGTATTCCGTCGCACCCCGGTGGTCCTCCCGCATCGAGTCCCATGGACTTTCTGAAGAAGCTGTTTCACGCACCGGACGACGAATCCGAGGTCGACTATTACCGCGAGGGCGTCGATCTGCTGAAGGCAGGTCGGTACCACGAGGCGCTGACATCGTTTCGTCTGGCGCAGCGGTCTGCGCCGCGGGACCTGGCGATCCAGCAGCAGATCGCGATCACGTATACGCGGATCGGCATGACGGACGAAGCGAAGAAGACGTACGAAGCGGTCCTGGAGCAGGAGCCGACGGCCGGCGGTGCCCACTACGGCCTGGCGTTCCTGGAGTTGCGGGAAGGTGACCGGGCCGCGGCGGTGGAGCACCTGCGCCGGTTCCTGGCATCGCCGCCGGACCGGCCGGAAGCGGCGCGGCACGTGGAGCACGCCCGTGAGACGTTGGCGCGGCTGGAGGACGAATCTGTGGAGAACGTGAGCTCATGAGCGAGATGCTGGTGGAGGCGCGCTGGGACGGCGAGCAGCGGTTCGAAGCGGTCGGTCAGGGCGGCGTCCCGGTAACGGTGGACGGCAGCAAGGCGCTGGGTCCGTCACCCATGGAGTCGGTCCTGGTGGGGCTGGCGTCGTGCATGGGTGTGGACGTGGTGGAGATATTGAACAAAATGCGCGTCGCCTTCAGCGATCTGGCGGTGCGCGTGGAAGGTGATCGGCGCCCGGATCCCCCCAGGCGCTATACGGCGATCCGCCTGACCTACGAGGTGTCGGGCGTGGCCGAGGGAGCGAAGGAGAAGCTCCAGCGGGCCGTGGAACTATCGCGGGACAAGTACTGCAGCGTGCTGCACAGCTTGCGCCCGGACATCGAGGTCTCCATCCGAATCGAGACCGACTGAAGGACTGAACTCACTCCAACCGGAGACATGCCATGGCGACGGTTCCGGAAACGACCCGCCAGTACGCCGCCAATCCTGTGGATCTGCCCACGGGCACGCTGGTCGAGATTTTCTTCGACGCGGTCGAGACCATCGATAGTGCAGACGCGATGCAGCGCCGTGTGGGCGAGGGCAACTGGGAGTCCATCTCCCACGCCGACGTCCTGGTCCGGGTACGGCGGATGGCGCTGGGGCTGGAGGCCGTGGGGCTGGAGCCTGGCCAGCGGGTGGCGATCCTGTCGGAGAACCGGCCGGAGTGGGCGCTGGCGGACTGGGCGGCGCTCTGTTCCGGGATCACGGACGTGCCGATCTACGACACGCTACCGAGCAACCAGGTGGAGTACATCCTGAACGATGCGGAGATCCGACTGATCTTCGTGTCGAACCGGCAGCAGCTGGACAAGGTGCTGGCGATCTGGGACGAGGTCCCGTCGCTGGAGTGGGCGGTGCTGTTCGATGGTGCGGCGGAGGACGACCGGGTCATCTCGCTGTCGGCGCTGATGGAGAAGGGCGCGGCGGCCGAGGAGGACCGGGGCGCCGGGTTCAAGGAGCGGGCACTGCGGACGAAGCCCGACGACGTGGCCACCATGCTTTACACCTCCGGCACCACGGGACGGCCGAAGGGCGTGCTGCTCTCGCATTACAACATCTACAGCAACGTCATGGCGGTGCAGACGATGTTCGAGGCGGACACGTCGGACACGGCCACGAGCTTCCTGCCGTTGAGCCATATCCTGGAGCGGATGGTGGACTACTGGTTGTTCGCGAACGGGGTGACGGTTGCGTACGTGCACGACATCGACCTGGTGGCCGACTCGCTGGTGGAGGTCCGTCCGACCATCGCGGTCTCGACGCCCCGGCTGTACGAGAAGGTGTACGACAAGGTCATGAGCCAGACGGGGGTGAAGGGGAAGCTGGTGGCGTGGGCCGGGCGGGTGGCGAACACGTGGACGGACGCGAAGCTCTCGGGCGGGTCGCCGGGGCTGGTGACATCGATCCAGCACGGCATCGCCGACCGCCTGGTCTTCAAGAAGATCCGGGGCCGGATCGGTGGCCGGCTCCGCTTCTTCATCTCCGGCGGTGCACCGCTCGCGCACCACGTGGCCAAATTCTTCTACGGCGCCGGCGTGCTGATTCTGGAGGGCTACGGGCTCACCGAGACGTCGCCGGTGACGAACGTGAACACGGAGCAGGACATGCGGCTCGGCACGGTGGGCAAGCCGGTGCCAGGTACGGAGGTTTCCATCGCCGAGGACGGCGAGATCCTGGTCCGGGGCCCCCAGGTCATGCAGGGGTATTACAACCTCCCGGACGCCACGGCGGAGGCCATCGACCCGGATGGCTGGTTCCACACGGGTGATATCGGCGAGATCGACGGGGACGGGTTCCTGAAGATCACGGATCGGAAGAAGGACCTGATCGTGACCGCCGGCGGCAAGAACATTGCGCCACAACCCATCGAGAACCGTGTGAAGCAGAGCCCGTTCATCGATGAGGCGGTGATAGTGGGCGATCGTCGCCCTTACACTGTGCTGCTGCTGGTCCCGAACGACGAGAAGCTGACGGAGTGGGCGTCGGCCCAGGAGATCGAGGCCAGCGGCGAGGCACTGCTGAGCGACGACCAGGCGATGGCGAAGATGAAGGAAGAGTCGTTGGGCAACCTGGAAGGATTCGCCCGGTACGAGCGGCCGAAGAAGATTGCGCTGCTGTCGGCCGAGTTCACGGTCGAAGGCGGTGAGCTGACGCCGACGCTAAGGAGTATTTCTAAAGGCATCCGGATGAGGAGGTAATCCTCTAAAGAGGGTCGTCTTCCAGAGAGGGCGACCTCCAGAGAAGACAATCTTCCAGGGAAGGCGTCTTCCAGAGAAGGCGGCCTTCCAGAGAAGGCGTTCTTCCAGGGAAGACGTTCTCCTATTTGATTTTTAATTATCTGATGATCTCAAAAGGCGTTCAGGAGAACAACAATCAGGAACAGGAAGGATAGAATTAAGTTTTGTAGATCTTGATTTATTTGAAGCATATTTCCTTCCTTTCTTAAATTTAACATTTCATGTAAATTATCAACCTTTGTTATTCTTATGACGAATTTATCGCCAAAATTGTTCCTGATTTCTTCTTTTTCCCCCCTGGAAATCTTAGGGCTCGTCTAGATTGGGTTGACGTATTACAGAACAAAAAAACGCGTTGTTGATTTTGGGTGTCAACCCCGTAATAAAAATATTGAGGTGTGCCACCCTTCAGCCGCAGGGCTGCCTGAGTAGTTAC
>JAWODW010000095.1:0-22481 GCA_046483065.1 Longimicrobiales bacterium
ACCCTCTATGACGAGCAGCACTATCAACAAACACTCCGCCGCCGCGGATCGCCGCTCGCAGAACGCCTACCCCCGATCGCGGAAGCCGCATGAACGCGTCTCTGCCCAGCCCCACACCACGGCGCCCAGCATTGACAGAGGGGCTCAGATGTCTCCTTCATTTTCTCCTTCGACCTCGGCCTGTACCTGTACCTCGACTTCGTACGTCTCCCTCTCTCGAACCCGCCGTCCACCAGGGAAAAGGCGAAGTACGAAGCGGAGGGCGAGGTACAGGCCGATAGCGATGGAGACGAGGAGGAAGAGGGCAGCCTCCCAGGTGGGACTCTCCGCGGCGCTGCGTTCTGAAAGCTGCGAAACCGCTGGCACGTGTCGGGCAAACGCATCAACAACTTCGGAGATGAGCCAAATTTGCGAGACAAACGGCGGAGGGCAAGGGGGGCTCGGCGTCCGTTGACGTGGCCGGGAGTGTCCTGCTGCTCTGACGGACTCAGGTGCCGGTCCACTGTTGTGTCCAGATTGTGTCCGCAAACCCGGAAAACCCCGGAAATGGGACACCACCGGACCGGATGGCCCGGGGGCGTTCCCCCACCATGGGCGGATGTCGGTTCCGGTTCAGGCCCCCCACGGGGCGTTCCGGTTCAACGTTTGAACCGAACGTTCCGGAGCTAGCCCCGCCTCTCCGCCGCGATCCGGAGACTCAACCGGGGCCGCGTGGTGCTCAGGTCCCGGACGTCCACCACCCTGCCTCCTTCTTCCTGGATCAGTGCCTCCACCCGGGTGCGGTTGATGAAGTGCATCTCGTAGACCGGGCGGCCCCGGATTCGCCGCCACCATCGCCGGAAGTGCTGGCGCCTGAGCCGGTACAGCCGCTCCCGCCACGAGTCGGGCGGGATGTAGGGGCCATTGCGGATCTGGAAGACCGCCACTCCGCCGGGACGCAGCACCCGCATGAACTCGCGGATGTAGCGATAGGCGTGGCGCGGTGGGATATGCTGCAGCGTCTTGCTGCTGTAGACGAAGTCGAAGGTGCCGTCATCGATCCCTTCGAGCCGGTCGCTGGTGTTGACCTGGAACCGGACCCGGTCGGGGTGCCGGTTGTAGGCCCGCGCCGCCTCCACCATGGACTCCGCGATATCGATCCCGACCGCGAACCGGAACTCCTCTGCCAGCGCCTGCGTCAGTCGGCCGGCCCCGCACCCGAAGTCCAGCGCGCGGTCACGCGCCGGATCCAGATCGAGCGACTCCAGGTGCTTCATAACTCCTTCGATCTCCTCACGGCCACGGGCGAAAAACGCCTCCGGGTCCCAGTCGTTCTCGTATCCTTTCCGCGTCAGTGCGGCATGCATCGGGTCCTCGCGGCCCCACTGCTCGAAGACCTCGCGATTGTGATCCAGCGACACGTGGTTAGCTCCTCGGTCATGAGGCAGGGAAATGGAAACATGGCTGATTGCCACCCAGTTTGCCACATTACGACCCGTTCGGTCGTCATCGGTGAAGTACCATCCGCCATCATCAGGAGTCATGGCCAAGCGATACTACGAAGTCGAATTCGGGGTCTGGGTCGAGGAGCCGGACCCGCTGCGCAAACCGGCGTGCGATGCGGCCTGGCCCGATGACTGGGATTACGGCCAGGGCACACGACCCCGTTGCTTCCGCCCCGAGGGCCACGCGGGCGAGCACCGTGAGACCCGTCCGCTCGTGGGCGGAGACGGCTGGGTCGAGTACTACTGGGGAGAGGAAGCGGGCAGCGGGCGGTCAGAGTTGAAGGAGGAGTCGCAGGAGTAGCTGCGGGGGGCTGGCCACCGATGATGGAGTGGCCCAGGGGTAGACGCCCGGACTCTGACCCTTTACCTTTTAAGGCTCTTTGATCCCGCTCCGCCGGAAGAGGCGGGGCCTTACGACCACGGGAGAGAGACGTGAGAGAGTACGAGATTGTCTACATCTTCGATCCGGTCCTGACCGAGGACCAGGTCAATGAGCGGCTGGAGAAGTTCCACGGGCACATCACCGATGGCGGCGGCCAGATCACCGCGGTCGACCACTGGGGCAAGCGCCAGCTCGCGTATCCCATCAACAAGAAGACGGCGGGCTACTACGTGGTGGTCCAGTTCACCGCGGAGGCGGCCACCCTCCCGGAGCTGGAGCGCCTGCTGAAGCTGGAAGAGGACCTGGTCCGTTATCTCATCGTGCTGAGCGAAGGGGAGCCGACGGCGCCCATGTCCATCGCGACGCGTGATCCCAGCGATGACGACGATGACGATGATGATGACGACGATGATGACGATGACGACGATCTGGATGACGAGGAGGAGGACTGATGGCCCGGGGACGGAACCGGCCCTGCCCGCTCTGCGAGTCGGGGATCCGGTATATCAACTACAAGGATGAGAACACGCTTTCCCGCTTCCTGACGGACGCGGGGAAGATCCTGCCCCGGCGCACTACGGGGATGTGCGCGCGGCATCAGCGGCAGGTGGGCTCGGCGATCAAGCGGGCTCGCTACCTGGCACTGGTGCCCTATACGTACGTCTACAACGACTAGGGGCGACATGGATCGAGGGCCCGGCTGGCCCACGGTCCTCGGGCTGATGCTGGTGGTCCTCACCTTTTCGGTGGTCCGCCCGCTGCAGCTCATACTGGTGCCGATGGCGCTGCTGCTGGTTGGGCTGCCGCCCCGGCGACCGCGGCTGCTGATCTTCGCCGCGATCCTGGGGGCGGCGGCGTTCCTGGGGCCGCGGGGCGCCTTGTGGTCGATGGAGCACGGTTGGGCGCTGGTGCTCAGCGGCTGGTTCGTGGTGGCGGTGCTGGTTTGGCCGGACCGCCCGTTCCTGCATCGTGCGCTTGCAGCCACGGCGGCCACACTGGCCACCGTGGCCGTGATGATCGCGGGGTTCGGGAGCTGGGACGAGCTGGATTGGGCGATTGCGAGCCAGTACCGGGAGCTGGCCGGCGTGCTGGCCCAGTCGTGGCCCGGCGGTGTGAGCGCCGATGTCGTAGAGTTGGCCGCGGAGGTGCAGGCCGGGCTCTTCCCGGCATTTCTTGCGGTGGGGTCGGTGGCGGCGCTGGGTGTAGCGTGGTGGTCGTACACGCACCTGACCCAGCGGGGCAGGCGTTTGGGCCGGTTGACGGAGTTCCGGTTCCCTGACACGCTGGTCTGGCTGCTGATCGCCGGGCTGGCGCTGCTGCTGGTGCCGCTGGACGGCTGGGGCTCGAGGCTGGGCTCCAACCTGGTGTTCTTCATGGGCGCGCTGTACGCGCTCCGGGGGTTGGCGGTGGTGGTGACGCTGGTGCTGGGGCTGGTCGGGCTGAAGCTGCCGGTGCTGATCGCCCTGGGCGTGGTAGGAGTATTGCTTTACCCGATCGTGGTGGCAGGTACGCTGCTGCTGGGAGTGACGGACACGTGGCTGGACCTCCGGGCCGGGCGCGTGGCGAACGAGGAAGGCTGAAGGAGTCAACGATGAAGACGGTGAACGTTATTCTGCGCGAGGACGTGGACAAGCTGGGCGAAGCGGGCGAGGTCGTCAGTGTGAAGCCGGGGTTCGCCCGGAACTACCTGCTGCCTCAGAACCTGGCGTACGAGGCCACGGATTCCGCGATCCAGCAGCTGGAGCGTGAACGGGAGCGGGCGGAGCAGCGAGCCCGTCGGGATTTCCTGGAGGCGCGGCGCCGTGCGTCGCAGCTCGAGGAGGTCCAGCTGACGTTCCACGCCCGCGCGGGCGAGGAGTCGAAGCTCTTCGGTTCCATCGGCACCGCGGACATCGCCGACCGGCTGAACGAGCAGGATCTGGACTTCGAGATCGACCGGAAACAGGTAGACCTGGACGAGCCGATCAAGGAGCTGGGCGTCTACAACGTGGGGATCCAGCTGCACCGCGAGGTGCGTCCCGAGATCAAGGTCTGGGTCATCAAGGAGGAGTAGACGGCGCGCGTCGGGGGCCGGTCGCGGCCGGCCCCCACCGCGAAGCCGGTGGCGCAGATCATGTAACGCGAGGCGGGGCGTCCATGCCGTTCCTCGCGCTTTTCATTATACTTGGAAGCGAATGCCTACCGAGCGACCTAACGACCCATCGCGGGAAGAAGAGCGGGAGCTGACCCCGTCGGAGCTGAGTGACGAGGTGGCCCGGGCCATGGAGCTGGCCGGGGACCGGAAAGGGCGAGACATCACCGTCCTGGACCTGCGGGGCCTGTCCAGCGCCACGGACTTTTTCCTGATCGTGACCGGCACATCGGACATCCACGTGCGCGCCGTGGCCGGTTATGTCATGGACGAGCTGAAGCGCGAAGGGGTGCGTCCCGACCACGTGGAGGGGGTGCAGGGCGGACGCTGGGTGCTCATCGACTATATCGACTTCGTGGTTCACGTCTTCCACCCGGCGGCCCGGGACTTCTACCAGCTCGAGCAGCTCTGGGGTGACGCGCCGCTGCTGGCGGCGGAATCATAAAGGGGAGCCCCGGTGGGTCGTGGCCGAGTACCTGGCCATCGGGTCCATCGATGCCCACACCGCGACGTGGGTCCGGGAGAGGCCGTCGTTCTGACGCTCCTTTTGCCACAGCACCCGGGTGTGTATCATTAGGCGACTTCCTAACCGGCGACCCCAGAGGAGGGGACTACGGCCACAAGTGGAGGACCTGAACCCTTTGCACGAATGAGTCCTGAGTCCAGACCCGAGGCGGTCCCTTATGCCGCCGGGTCCGGTGAGCTCCCGCCACCGCTCGGACCTGCCCTCACCGACCCCGACACGCACCTCCTGCTGATCGTCGCGCCCGACGCCGGCGACGCCGGCGTGCGTACGGCCATCGGACTGGCAGAGGCCCGGGCGGCGGAGGGGTATCAGACCGTCCTGGCCGATGCCGGGCTCGGAGACCCGCGCCTGCACCGGTCCCTGGACGTGCCCAACCTCGAAGGGCTGGCCGACATCTTCGAGTTCGGCGCCTCTGTGGGCCGCGTCATGACCCGGCCTGACACCCGGCGCTTCGACTTCATCCCCGCGGGGGCATACGTCCCGGAGCCGGAGGCGGTCCTGAGCAGCACCCGCTGGGACCGGATTGCCGAGGAGCTGGCGGCGGAGTCGGCGGTGATGCTCATCTTCGTCCCCGCCGATACGCCGGGGCTGGAGGCGCTCTCGCGCCGGGCCGGCCAGGCCATCCTGGTGGGTGATGCCAGGGGCGTGGAGCGATCGGCTGCAGCGCTGGACCCGTCCTGCGAGGTGGTGGCGGTGGTGGAGCCGGTGACGGCCATGGCGCCCCAGCGACTCGCGGCGGAGGCCGGCGAGGCCGGGGATCTGGACGGCACCATCTTCGACGACCCGGACCTCACGGAGCCCGTGGTCTTCCGAAGCGACCGCCGCCGCCGGCAGCTCACGCCGCTCCTCGTGGTGCTCCTGGTGGTGGTGCTGGCCGTCGCAGGCTGGTACGGCTACCAGCAGTATATGGCGACCTCGACGCCGCCACCCCAGCCGGAACCCCCGGCGCAGGCGGTCGAGCCCGAGCCACAGCCCCGGCCGGTGGAGACGTCCATAGGGTTCTCCGTGGCCGTGGAGGCGCATCAGGACCTGGATGCCGCTCGGGAACGCCTGGTCAGGCTGCGGCGGGCCGAGCCGGACATCCGGTTCTTTCTGGCCCCGGTGTCCGTGAACGGCTCCCTGTTCTACCGCGTGCTGGCCGGCCCTGTGACCGACCGGGAGGCCGGGATGGCGCTCATGCGACGTCTGGTGGAGGCGGGGCACAAGACGGCCTTCGACAGCTGGGCCGTGCGCCCCACCACGTACGCGTTCCACCTGGGCGAGTTCGACAGCCGGGCCGCGGCCGAGGCCCGGGCCGAGGAGCTCGACGCGCGGGAGATCCCGGGGTATGTGATCACGATCCAGTACGACCCCGGGGAGCCGCACTACCGGGTTTACGGCGGTGCGTTCGAGAGCCGGACGGCGGCGTCGGTGATGGCGGAGATGTTGAGCGAGGCGGGGATCGATGCCCCACTGGTCGAGCGCGTGGGTGAACCCATCGAGGTCGGCGCATGAGGGTGAAGAAGCTGCGGCTTTATGGCTTCAAGTCGTTCCCCGACCAGACGGAGATCGAGTTCCATGAGGGGGTCACGGCCATCGTGGGCCCGAACGGATGCGGGAAGTCGAACATCAGCGACGCCATCCGGTGGGTACTGGGCGAGCAGCGCCCCACGGCCATACGGGGCTCGCGCATGGATGAGGCGATCTTCCAGGGCACGCAGCAGCGGAAGGCGGTGAACCGGGCCGAGGTGGCCCTGACGGTGGACAACGCCGACCAGTCGCTGCCCGTGCTTCAGGACGAGGTCGAGATCCGCCGGACGGTGCACCGCGAGGGCGGCAGTGATTACGAGCTGAACCGAGACACCGTCCGGCTCAAGGACATGCTCGACCTCTTCCGCGACACGGGGCTCGGCGCCAATGCGTACGCCATCATCGAGCAGGGGATGGTCGACTCGCTGCTCAGTGACAAGGCCGACGAGCGGCGTGAGGTCTTCGAGGAGGCCGCAGGGATCGGCCGCTACAAGGACCGGCGGAAGGTGGCCGCCCGCCGCCTCGGCCAGGCCCAGGATGACGTTTCCCGTCTCGATGACGTCATCTCCGAGGTCCAGACCAAGGTCCGGAGCCTGAACCGGCAGCGCCGGAAGGCCGAGCGCTACCAGGAATACCGCGATCGGCGGCTGGCGGTGGAGGTCACCGTGGCCCGCCTCCGGTTGGAACAGCTCAGGGAGTCGCTGGCCGACGCCGATGCGCGGCTGACCGAGCTCACGGAGCTGGCGCCCACGGCGAAGGCCGAGCTCAGCACGGCCGAGGCCGAGCTGGAGCGTCGTCGCCTCGAAAGCGCCGAGGTCTCCCGGGAACGGAGCGCACACGCCCGGCGCCTCGAGGAGATCAACCGCCAGATCGCCGAGCGGGAGCGGGAGCTGGCGGTGGCCGAGGAACGCAGGAACCACTCGAAGCGTCGGCTCCAGCAGATCCAGACGGAACGCGTGGAGACCCGGGAGCGGACCGCGGCGCTGCGCAAAGAGATCGACGGGCTGACCGACGATCTGGCCGCCCGGGAGAAGGCCGTGGGCGAGCTGGCCGTGGACGTGGCCGAGGCCCAGGAACGGCAGCGGGCCCTGCGCGAGCAGCTGTCGGAGGCCCGGGAGGCCGAGGAGGACGCCCGGACCCGGCAGGAGGAGTTGGCCGAGCGGATCGCCAAGCTGAAGGCCTCGGCCCAGGCGGGGCGCGCACGGGCTTCCGATGCCGACGAGCGGGCGGAGCGCCTGGCGCTGGAGCACGAGGAGCTGGTCTCGGAGCTGGCCCGGCTGGAAGAGCAGGGCGACCTCTTCGCCGCCCGGACCCGGGAGCTGACCAGCGCGGAGGAGGAGGCCCGCGACGAGGTTCAGTCCGCGCGGGAACGGCTGAGCGCGCTCCGGGAAGAGGAGCTGGAGGCTCGCCGCGCGCTGGGCGAGGCCGAGGACCGGGAGAACCTGCTCACGGCCCGGGTGGCCGCGCTGGAAGCCCTCGAGCGCGACCACCACGGCTTCGGCCCGGCCGTGGCGGCGGCGCTGGAGAGCCGGGAGGAGATCGACGGGCTCGTGGGGGCGCTGGCGGAGCTCCTGGAGCTGTCCGATGACCGGGCCGCGGCGGTGGAGGAGACCATTGGCGCACTCCTGCAGGTCCTGATCCTCGAGGACGACGGCGCCATCCCTCGACTCCAGGAGTGGATCGCCGAGCACGGCCCCGAGACCGGCGTGCTGGCGCTGCTGCGTCAGGGCGACCTGGAGCGTGTCCGGGAGCTGCTGGACGCCTTCGAGTTCGCCGGCGAGCCCGCCTCCGAGCCCGTCCTGCTGGGACGCAGGGAGCGCCTGGCCGAGCTGCGCGCCGAGGCCGAGGAGGCCACGCGAACCCGCGAGGCCCGGGCCGCCGCGCGGGCGAGTCTCGCCGGCAAGGTGGAGTCCACAGAGGCCGAGCTCCGGGAGCTGGAGGAGAAGGCCAGCGGGTTGGAGCTGGAGCTCCGTCGCCTGGACGCCGATGAGGCCGCCCGCAGCTCGTCCCGTGCCCGTGCCGAGCGAACGCGGGACGAGCTGGACCAGAAGCGTGCCGGTCTGCGTGCGGCCGCCGAGCAGGCTCGGGCGGAGGCCGCGTCGGCCGAGGAGGAGGCGGAGGAGCTCCAGGCCGAGCTGGGCGGGCTCCGTGACCGCCGTCGGGCCGCCGACGAGACGCTGGCGGAGCGTCAGCAGGCATGGGAGGAGGTCCGCGACGAGGTCTCGGAGCTCCGGATCTCCCACGCCCGGGAGGAGGCGGCGCTGGCCGAGCTCGAGCGACGGAAGAGCAGCGCCGAGCAGTCGCTGGAGCACGCCGAGACCCGCCTGGACGCGCTGGACACCGAGGAGGCCGAGCACGAGGCGGCCATCACCGAGCTGGAGGAGGTCCGGGAGGGCAGCGGCGCCGTGCTGGAGACGCTCTTCGAGCAGCGGGAGGAGGCGGCCGCGTCGCTCCGGGGCTTCGACGAACGCCTCGACGAGGCCGGCGAGGTGGTGGAGGAGCTGGAGAAGAAAGTCCGGAAGCTCCGGAGCGTGGCCGAGTCGAGTGGGGAAGAGAAGCACAAGCTCGAGCTCCAGATGACCGAGGCCGACGCCGCGGAGCAGCGGATCAGGGAGCGGCTCGAGGTGGAGTGGGACCGTCCCTTCGACCAGCTCATGGCGATGGTGGACCCGGTGGAAGGTGACCTCGACACGCTCACGGCCGAGCACCGGCAGCTGGTCCACGACCTCGACCGGCTGGGTCCGATCAACATGCTGGCGGTGGAGGAGTGGGAGGAGGAGAAGGAGCGCCTGGAGTTCCTCGAAGGGCAGCGGGAAGACCTGGTCCAGGCCCGCGACGACCTCCAGCAGGCGATCCGCGAGATCAACCGGACCGCGAAGAAGCTCTTCACCGAGACGTTCGACGCCATCCGCGAGAACTTCCAGGACACGTTCCAGACCCTGTTCGAGGGCGGCCAGTGCGATGTCTGGCTCGCCGACGAGGACGACCCGCTGGAGAGCCCCATCGAGATCAGCGCCTCGCCCCGGGGCAAGCGGACCCAGCGGATCCACCTGCTGTCGGGCGGCGAGCGCGCCCTCACGTCGCTGGCGCTGCTGTTCGCCATCTACCGGGTGAAGCCGAGCCCCTTCTGCGTCCTCGACGAGGTCGATGCGCCGCTGGACGAGGCCAACATCGGCCGGTTCCTGGCCATGCTCGAGCGCTTCAAGGACGATACCCAGTTCATCATCGTGACCCACAACCCGGGGACCATGGAGAACGCCGACTGGATCTACGGCGTCACCATGGAGGAGCCGGGCGTGAGCTCGATCGTGGGCGTCCAGCTCGACGAGGTCGTGGAACAGGCCGGGGCGGCGTAACCCGGTGGCATGAAGCTCACCATCGTCGGCTCCGGGACGGCCGCTCCCACCCCGGAGCGCGTCTGCTCCGGGTACTTCGTGGAAGCCGGCGACGACCGGCTGCTCCTCGATTGCGGCGCCGGCGTGGTCCACGGCATGGCACGGCTCGGACTGCCCTGGGACGCCCTCGACCACCTCCTCATCACCCACTTCCACAACGACCACATCGGCGACCTGCCGATGCTCCTCTTCGCGCTAGAGCACGGCGTCCGGCCGAAGCGCGAGAAGCCGCTCTCCATCTGGGCGCCCCACGGGATCGGCGAGCGGCTCAGGGCCATGGAGGCGGCGTTCGGCGCACACGTGGCGGACCCCGGCTTCCCCGTGGCGATCCGGGAGGTGGTGCCCGGTGACGAGTTCGAGGTGGGGCCCCTGGCCGTTCGGGCCGTCTCCACACCCCACACCGAGGAGTCGCTCGCGTACCGGCTCGAGGCCGAGGACGGCATCCTCGGGTACACCGGCGACACCGGACCATCGGCGGAGGTGGCGCGGGTGCTGGCCGGGGTGGACGTCCTCATCGCCGAGTGTTCGCTCCCCGACGACGAGGCCATCCCCACCCACCTCTCACCCACCTCCCTCGCCGCCATGGCCGCCGACGCGGCGCCCGGGCGGCTGGTGGTGACCCACGTCTATCCGCAGCTCGAAGCGCTGGACCCGGTGGCCCGGGTGCGGGCCGCGGGGTGGAAGGGGGAGACGGTGCGGGCCGAGGACGGGCGGACCGTTCGAATCCCATAGACGCTTCGCACTCGACCCTTTAGCTTCCAGGGCGCGGTCACCCGACCGCACCACCCTGAACATCAGCGGGAAGAAGTGGGAACATGCTCGTGGTCATGAATCATGGCGCGCCGGAGGAGGACATCGAGCGCGTCGTCGACACCATCGAAGAAATGGGCTACGGGGCCCGACCGATCCCCGGGAAGCAGCGGACGGCCGTGGGGCTCGTAGGCAATGACGGCCGCGTGGATGCCGGCAGGCTCCAGTCGCTGTCGAACGTCCAGCAGATCATCGAGGTCACCCGGCCGTACAAGCAGGTGTCGAAGGAGTGGCGACCGGAGCCGACGGTCATCACGCTGGAGAACGGGACCCGGATCGGCGGCGACGCGCTGGCTCTCATGGCCGGCCCGTGCTCGGTGGAGTCCGAGGAGCAGATCATGACGTCGGCGCGACAGATGCGGGACGCCGGCGCCTCCATCCTCCGGGGCGGTGCGTTCAAGCCCCGGACCTCGCCGTACGCGTTCCAGGGACTGGGCGTGCCGGGGCTGAAGCTCCTGGCGCAGGCCCGGGAGGAGACGGGGCTGGCCATCGTCACCGAGGCGCTGGAGCCCGAGTTGGTGGACGTGGTGGCCGAGCACGCCGACATCGTTCAGATCGGCGCCCGGAACATGCAGAACTACCCGCTGCTGCGGAAGGTCGGCCGCAGCGGGAGGCCGGTGCTCCTGAAGCGGGGCATGGCCGCCACCATCAAGGAGCTGCTCCTGGCCGCCGAGTACATCGTGAGCGAGGGCAACCCGAACGTGATCCTGTGTGAGCGGGGCGTGCGCAGCTTCGACGACCATACCCGGAACCTCCTCGACCTAACGGCCATCCCGGTGGTGAAATCGCTCTCGCACCTGCCGATCATCGCCGACCCGAGCCACGGGACCGGGCTCCGGTCGAAGGTGGTCCCCATGGCCCGGGCCGCCGTGGCCGCCGGCGCCGACGGGCTGATGATCGAGGTCCACCCGGACCCCGACCATGCGCTGTCCGACGGCGCCCAGTCGCTCTACCCCGACCAGTTCCGGGAGCTCATGGAACAGGTCGGTATCATCGCCGAGGCCATCGGCCGCAAAGTGGCGCCGCAGCTGGAGGCTCGGGCGTAGGGGACCTGGCGTCCCGTTCAGCCATTCCCGTGCCCGGTTCAGCCCGGCATCTTCGGATAGCACGCCGGGGCGGACCGGCGGCGGACCGGGAGCAGGGCGGTATGGCGGAGATCCATCGGCGAGGCCGGCGGGGTGAGGCGCTGGTGGCCGCCCACCTGGAGCGGAGCGGCTGGCGGGTCCTCGCCCGCAACTGGCGGTTCCACCACAAGGAGATCGACCTGGTGGCCGAGCGGGAAGGGCTGGTGGCCTTCGTCGAGGTGAAGACCCGGGCGGCTACGGGGCTCGGCCATCCACTCGAGTCCATCACCGCCCGCAAGCGCCGCGACCTGGCCACCGCCGCCCGCGGCTGGATCACCGAGCACGGCCGGCCCTATCACGCCTTCCGGTTCGACGCCGCCGTGGTGGTGACCGGCCCAGGCGGCACGAGCGTCGAACACATCGAAGACGCCTGGCGGATCTAGCTCTCCCTCAGCATCTCGCCGACCCGGGCCATCCCCGTCCCGCGCTCGACCAGGACGTCACCCAGCTTCTGAAGGATCTCATCCGGGGCCGATTCCGGCTTCTGCCGGTACGACCGGAGGTCGGCTACGGGGATCTCCAGCGCCATGGCCAGCTCTTCCTCCGTGCTCACGAACAGATCGGTGGCTCGCTTGAAATCAAGAGGCATCTCTATTCCTCCTCCTGCGATTCGACGTCGCCGGACGGCAGCGTTCCGAGGCCGAGCCGACGGTGATCCGCCATGGTACACCGGTTCTGGACCACCCGGATCCCCGCCCGTGCGAGGCGCTCGGCCGCGTCGTCGTTGCGGACCCCCAGCTGGAACCAGACCACCTCGGGCTGCTTCGCGATGATATCATCCACGTGGGACGGAATGTCGGTGGGTTTCCGGAAGACGTCCACCATGTCCACCGGTCCGGGGACCGCCGCCACCTCCCGGTAGACCGTCTCCCCCAGGATCTCCGTTACGTCCGGGTAGTATGTGGGGACGGGGACCACGTCGTACCCCTGGTCCTGGAGGTACTTCGGCACGTAATGCGCCGCTTTCCCCGCCCGGGATTCGGGCTTGATCCCCAGAACGGCGACCCGCTTCGTGGTTTCCAGGATCTCCCGGATCTCCTCCGGGTTCACCACCAGATTGTCTCGCCAGCCATCCTGTTCGCTCATGATTTCGTTCGACCTCTCGTTGGGGTTCGCGGTCGACAATGTCCGTCGCCGCCAGGCGACGTTCGGCGTTGTCCGACCGCCGCACCGAAGAACGGGGTCCGACGCCTTGAACCCGCCGCCGTGTTCCGTTATGATCTTCTCGCCCCAGGCCCCGCAGGGCGCGAGCGCATGAATCCCGTCAGGACCGTGAAGGTAGCAGCGGTAAGTGACGCGGACGCTGCTGCGGATCGCCTGGGGTATTTTCTTTTCGACGCACGCCTGCTATGGGTGCAAGGCTCGCGCCGTACTCCCAACACACCAGACACGCCTCGAGCTTCATGACGCGCAACGCGCTGGCCCGGACCTATCGACCGCGACGGTTCGCCGAGATGGTCACCCAGGAGCATGTCTCCGACACGCTCCGGTCGGCCGTCGCACGGGACCGGGTGGCCCACGCGTACCTCTTCAGCGGTCCACGCGGCGTGGGGAAAACTACGGCGGCCCGGGTCCTGGCCATGGCGCTCAACTGTCCGAACCGCAACGAGAGCGGCGAGCCGTGCGGCACGTGCGAGTCGTGCGAGCGGATCTGGAGCGGGAAGACGTCGCTGGACGTGGTGGAGATCGACGCGGCGTCGAACCGGGGCGTGGACGATGCCCGGGACCTCCGGGAGCGGGCCATGTACGCGCCCACGGAGGAGGGCCGCTTCAAGGTCTACATCGTGGACGAGGCCCACATGCTGACCAAGGAGGCGTGGAACACCCTCCTGAAGATCCTGGAGGAGCCGCCACCGCGGGTCATCTTCGTCTTCGCTACCACGGAGCCCCAGAAGATCCAGCAGACCGCACCGCCGATCCTGAGCCGTACGCAGCGGTTCGACTTCCGGCGCCTGAGCGTGCCCGCCATCACCGAGCGGCTCCGGCAGGTGCTCGAGGGTGAAGAGGTGGAGACCGACGAGCAGGCGCTCCTGCTCCTGGCCCGTCGAGCCGAGGGCGGGATGCGAGACGCGCTCTCGCTCCTCGACCAGGCCCTCTCCTTCGCCGAAGGACGGCTGACCGCCGAGGACATCCAGCGGATCCTCGGGCTCGTGGCCGACGAGGTCTACCTCGATCTCTTCGCCATCATCGCCGAGGGGCGCGTGGCCGACGTGTTCCGGTTCGTCCAGGAGGTGGTCGAGGGGGGCTACGACCTCAGTGAGTTCTACCGCGGGCTCGCCGACGCGCTCAGGACGCTCCTCATCGTACGGTTCGACGGCCCGGACGCTGCCGAGTTGCGCGACGATCTCCGGCCGCTCTGGGAGGAGCGGGCCCAGGCCTTCTCCACCGGCGACCTGCTGCGCATGCTGGGCCAGACGGCGGAGCTCGACGCCGACGGCCGCTTCCGGAAGAGCACCAACCCACGGATCCTCCTGGAAGCGCTCCTGCTCCGGTTCGCACACCTGCCGCGGACCGTGGAGCTCGAGGCGCTGATCAAGGCGGCCGGGGGGGGCGACGACGTGACCCCGGAGGCACGCCCGGAGCTCACCACCGTGGAGCGGCCGCCGGCCCCGGCGGAGACCGCCGGGACGGCCCCGGCGCCCGCCGCGGCCACCCCGCCGCCGGAATCGCCGGAGCCGCCGGAGTCGCCGGAGTCACCGGAGTCACCGGAATCGCCGGGTACGTCGGAGTCGAACGAGCCGCCGGCCGCCGAGTCGTCACGCTCTTCGGGGTCTCTGCGCCCGTCCGGCGGGTCGGGGAGCGCGCCGGGCACGGCCACAGCGGCCGCCACCATGACGGCGGAGCAGGCGCTCCGTGACGTGGCCGGGGGCAACGCCGGGCTGCCGTCGGGACTGGGTCTCTTCCTCCGGACGTCGACCGTGACGGAGCTGGAGGGCGGTCGGGTGGTGGTGCAGATGCCGGACGGGCCGGGGCTGGAGATCCTGGAGACGAAGCCCCGGGCCATGCGGTCGCTGGAGTCGGCGCTGTCGGAGCGGATGGGCCGCGAGGTGGAGCTGGAGGTCCGGTCGGCGAACGGGGAGGAGTCGACGCCGAAGCGGCTGACGCCCGAGCAGGTCCGGGATGACGAGGTCAAGCGCCTCTCGGAGGAGGAACCGGCGGTGGACCGAGCGGTACAAGAATGGGACCTTGAGATGCTCGACTGAGGAATCAACTTTTCCCGGGATTCGATGACGAACTTCCAGCAGCTATTGCAGATGGGCCAGAAGATGCAGGCCCGCATGTCGGAGCTCCAGAGCGAGCTCGACAACCAGACGGTGGAGTCCACGAGCGGCGGCGGGATGGTGAAGGTGACCGCCGACGGCCAGGGCCGCGTTCGTGAGCTCAAGATCGACCCGACGGTGGTCGACCCCGATGACGTGGAGATGCTCGAGGACCTCGTCCTCGCCGCCATCTCCGACGCCCAACAGCGGGCCCGGAAGGTGTACGAGGAGGAGATGAAGAAGGCCACCGGCGGGTTGAACCTGCCGTTCCAGCTCCCGGGTATGCCCTGACGCCGGATGGGGGTGATCGAGGACCTGACCACCGAGCTGGCCCGCCTGCCGGGGATCGGTCGGAAGACTGCGCTCCGCCTGACCTATTTCATCCTGAAGCGGACGCCGGAAGAGAGTCGAAGGTTGGCGCGAGCCATCGAGTCGGTGGCGGAGCGCGTGCGCGAATGCTCTCGATGCGGTAACCTGACGGAGGCGGACCCGTGCGAGCTGTGCGAGGATCGCCGGCGCGACCCGTCGGTGATTTGCGTGGTGGAGGAGGCGGCGGACATCGGCGCCATCGAGCGCACGGGCGAGTTCCGGGGACGGTACCATGTCCTCGGCGGGCACCTCTCGCCACTGGACGGCGTGGGCCCGGAAGAGCTGAACATAGACCGGCTGATCCAGCGGTTGGGAGACGCGGACGAGGATACACCGGTCGAGGAGTTGATCATTGCCACCAACCCGAGCGTGGAAGGCGAGGCTACAGCCCTGTATCTTCAGAAGCTGGCCCGCCCGCTGGGGATCCGCGTGACACGTCTGGCGCGCGGCCTGCCGGTCGGGGGCGACCTGGAGTACGCGGACGGCGTGACCATCGCCGAGGCACTGTCGGGACGACGGGAGCTGTAACGGTATGAAGTCGAACAAGATCCTGCGCATCATCGGTATCGGCCTTCTGACGGCGCTGGCGGCCTCGGCACTGGGCGTCATCTTCGTACGGGACCAGATGTCCCGACACCGTCGTGACCTGTTCAGCAGCCGACCGCTGCGCCGGCTGGCCGCGTTGGGCTACATCGCCGGCGGAGAGCCGTCCGTCGACGCCGTGCGCCTGCTCCGGGACTACATCGCATGGGAACAGCAGCCGCTGATCCGCCGGCAGGCGATCCAGGTGCTGAACAAGATGGAGCAGAACCTGGAGACCACGGCGGCCGGGGCCACTGGATGAGCCCGGACCCCATGGCCTCCCTCGGGCCGGAGGACCTGGAGCAGGTCAACCACCTCCTCCACTCGTTCGTGGCCGAAGCGGGCGCCCGCTGCGCCCTCCTCCTGGACCGCAACGGTCGACCGTTGACCGCGTTCGGCGAGACGGGCGACCTGGACGAGACCAGCTTCGCCTCTCTCGCCGCCGCAGATTTCGATGCCAGCGACCAGCTCGCAGGGCTCCTCGGCGAGCAGGAGTTCACGTCGCTCTACCACCAGGGCGTGAACGGCTCCATGTATCTCTCGGAGATCGCCGGCGTCGCCATTCTGGCCGCCGTCTTCGACCGTCGCACCACGCTGGGCATGGTCCGGCTCAAGACCCGTGAAGTGGTCCCGCAGCTGGTGGACCTCCTGACGGAGCTCGGGGCCCGGGAGGGTGAGGAGGGCCGTCTCGACGCGAACTTCGCGGACGACGCGGTGAGCGAGATCGACCGGCTATTCGCGGGCTGAGGAGAGAGATCGCATGTCGATGATCAATTATGCGAGCCGGGAGATCAACTGCAAGATCGTATACTACGGCCCCGGTCTCTGCGGCAAGACCACCAACCTGGAATACGTCTACAACAAGGTGAATCCGGAGACCCGGGGGAAGATGATCTCCCTGGCCACGGAGAACGAGCGGACGCTCTTCTTCGATTTCCTCCCCGTGGATCTGGGCAACATCCGGGGGTTCAAGACCCGGTTCCACCTCTACACGGTACCCGGGCAGGTCTATTACAACGCGAGTCGGCGGCTGATCCTGAAGGGTGTGGACGGGGTGGTGTTCGTGGCCGACAGCCAGGCGGAGCGGATGGACGCGAACCTGGCCTCCATGCAGAACCTGTACGAGAACCTGGCCGAGTACGGCTACGACCCGCGTCAGCTGCCCATGGTGCTCCAGTACAACAAGCGTGACCTGCCATCGCGGGTCCCGGTGGACGAGCTGAGCTCGCAGCTGAACCCTGGCGGCCTGGAGGAGTACGAGAGCGTCGCCATCGAGGGCGAGGGTGTCTTCGACACGCTGCGGGCGGTGAGCAAACAGGTCATTAAGGCGCTGAGCTGACCCGGCGATGCCACTCCTGGAGCGGCGGGCCATTCCGAACGTGATCACTCTGGCGCGCGTGGCCATGGCCCCCGCCGTCTTCTTCCTGGCCATCAGCGACGGTCTCACCCCGAAGCTGCTGGCGTTCCTCCTCTTCGCGGTGGCCGCCGTCTCCGACCTCTGGGACGGCCACCTCGCCCGCAAGCACGGCTGGATCTCGGACTTCGGGAAGCTCATGGATCCGCTGGCCGACAAGCTCCTGGTGGTGGCCACGTTCGTCCCCTTCTTCATCATCTCGCACCGGCCGGGCCCCATCGGTGACCTGCCGTACTGGGGAGAGCTGCCCGTATGGGTGCTGGTGGTGATCTTCGGACGGGAGATCATTGTCACGGCTGTCCGGCAGGTCGCTGCCCGTCGGGGTCGGGTCATCCCCGCCGGGAAGGCCGGGAAGTACAAGGCGTTCACCCAGAATGTATTCAGCGGGGCGGCCCTCCTCTGGTACGCGCTCCAGGAAGCGGCTCGTGAGAACAGCTGGGCCGGGTGGTTCTGGGAGGCGTGGCAGGAGTTCCTCCACGGCCCCGTCATCGGGCTCTCGCTCCTGGTGGCGCTGGTCCTGACGGTCTACAGCATGCTCTTCTACTTCTGGAGCTGGGGTCGCGGCCGGGAGCAGCCCGCATGACCGATCTCGTGGGGGCGGTGAGCGAGGCACTGACCCGGCGCGGGCTCAGCCTTGCGGTGGCCGAGAGCTGCACCGGCGGGCTGGTGGCGGCACGCCTCACAGCCCGGCCCGGAGCGTCACGGTTTCTGGAGGCCGGGCTCGTGACCTACTCCGACGCTGCCAAGGAGTCGCTCCTGGACGTTGCGCCCGAGACGCTCGCCGCCCACGGCGCGGTGTCGGAGGCGGTGGCCCGGGCCATGATCCAGGGAGTCCGCGTGGGGACCGGTGCCGAGGCCGCGATCGCCATCACGGGGGTGGCCGGGCCCGGCGGGGGTACGGCCGAAAAGCCCGTCGGTACGGTCTGGATCGGGGTTGCGCTGAACGAGACGGTTCGGGTCCGGCGTTTCCACTTCGAGGGCGATCGGGGCGCCGTACGGGATGCATCGGTGAATACCGCCCTCGAGCTCCTTCACGGAATCCTGGAGGAGACGGCATGAGCACGACCCACCCACCGGGGCAGTCGCACCATTTCCAGGGGGCCGACCAGACCCGGCTCCACTACCGAGCGTGGCCCGCGGACTCGCCACGGGCGGCGCTCCTGGTGATCCACGGGCTCTTCGAGCACAGCGGCAGGTACGGGGAGCTGGCCGCGGCGCTGGCCGACGCCGGCGTCGCGACCTACGGCCTGGACCTCCGGGGCCACGGCGTGTCCCAGGGCCGGCGAGGCCACGTCCAACGGTTCGAGCAGTTCCTGGAGGACGTGGACAGGTTCCACCACGAGGTGATGGAACAGGTGGGAGGTGGGATCCCCCGGTTCCTCCTGGCCCACTCCATGGGCGGCCTCATCGGGATCCGGTACCTGGAGGCCCGGGAGCCGGCGCTGGCGGGGGCCATCTTCACCTCGCCGTGGCTGGGGCTCGCACAGGACATCCCGGGGTGGCAGCGCCTCCTGGCGAGAGGACTGAGCCGGGTGCTGCCCATCGCCCCGTACCCGTCCGGGATCGACGCCGACCAGCTTTCCCACGACCCGGAGCGCGTGGCCAACTACAGGGATGACCCGCTCATCTTTTCCAGCCTGACGATCCGTCTCGGGACGGAGGTGGAGGACGCGTTCGATGAGGCGTTCCGCGAGCGGGACCGCATCCGGCACGACCTGCCGCGCCTCTTCCTGGTGGCCGGCGCCGACAGCGTGGTGGACAGTGACCGGAGCGTGGAGCTCGCCCGGTCGCTCACGGGGGATGATGTGACGCTTCAGCTCCTGGACGGGTACTATCACGAAGTCCTGCAGGAAGTGGATCGGAGCGCCGTGATGGCGGAGATCCGGGAGTGGATCGAGGCCCGCCTGCCCTGACCCTGCCGAACCGGCAGGATCGCCCGGCACCACGATTGCACACATTACCACCGGATACGGACCGATCTGGCCCTCTACACGGAGAACGATGACGGAACGGGAGAACGATACGGTACAGGAGGAAGTCGACCTGGACGCGGCCGGCGACGCAGCGGGCCGGGATGCTCGAGACGTCACGGACGCGGTCGACGCACAGGTGTCGGCGGAGTCCGACGACCTCACGACCGGCGACCCGGAGTCCGGTGATCCGGAGAGCGCACCGGCGAGCGAGGTCGAGGAGCTCCGGGAGGAGTTGGAGTTGCTGAATGACCGGCACCTGCGGCTGGCGGCGGAGTTCGACAACTACCGGAAACGGAACCAGCGTGACCGGGAGGCGCTGGCGAGTCGCCTCCAGGCGGACCTGGTGGGCTCGCTCCTGGATGTGCTGGACGACCTCCAGCGGGTGGCCGAGGGTGGGGAGGAAGTGGATGCCGAGGCGGTGCTGGAGGGTGTCCGCTTGGTGGAGAAGAAGTTTGTGACGGTGCTGGAAGGGGCGGGGTTGACGCCCGTGGATGCGGAGGGTGAGCGGTTCGACCCGGAGCTCATGGAGGCGCTGGGCACGGTCCCCACCGACGACCCGGAGAAGGACGGCCACGTGGCGGACGTATTCCAGCGCGGCTACCGCCTGCGGGATATGCTCCTGCGGCCGGCGAGGGTCCGAGTTTATCAATACGAAGAGACCGAGTAACCCGATATGGCGAGGGCAGGCACCAAGGACTACTACCAGATCCTCGGGGTCTCCGAGAAAGCGGACGCGAGCGAGATCAAGAAGGCGTACCGGAAGCTGGCGAAACAGTACCACCCGGACGCCAACGAGAACGATCCGAAAGCTGCGGAGCGCTTCAAGGAGATCGGGGAGGCCTACGCCGTCCTCTCGAATCCGGAGAAGCGGAAGCAGTACGACCAGATGCGCCGGATGGGGCCGTTCGCCGGGATGGGTGGCCGGCCTGGTGGTGGCGGGGCCCGGGCGTCGGGTCAGGGCCCGGGTGGCGTCCGGTTCAACGTAGACGACCTGGGCGACATCGGGGGCCTCGGCGACCTGTTCAGCTCCATCTTCGACTTCGGCCGCAGGCGCCAGCAGCCCCGCACGGGGCCGGAGCGGGGCGGCAACGTCGAGTACACGGTGGAGATCTCATTCGAGACGGCCGCGCGCGGTGGTACGATCAGTATCACTGTGCCCGTCACCGAGGAGTGCGCCACGTGCGGTGGGACGGGCGCGGCGCCCGGGACCCGGACTACGGTCTGCAGCGAGTGTGGTGGGTCGGGGACGGTTTCCTTCGGGCAGGGCGGCTTCGCCGTCAATCGGCCGTGTCCCGCGTGCTATGGCCGGGGCCAGGTCCCGGCCCAGCCGTGCGCCACGTGCGGTGGGAGTGGGCAGGTCCGGCAGGATCGACAGATCCGGCTCAAGGTTCCCGCCGGCGTAGAGTCCGGCTCGAAGCTGCGGCTGTCGGGGCAGGGGGAGCGGGGCCGTGGCGGTGGGCCGCCGGGCGACCTGCTGATCACGTTCCAGGTCAAGCCGCATCGCTTCTTCCGCCGCAAGGGGCTCGATGTCCACTGCACGGTGCCGGTCAACATCGCCCAGGCGGCCCTGGGGTCGAAGATCCGGGTGCGGACGGTGGACGGGAAGAAGGTCTCGCTCAAGGTGCCGCCGGGGACCCAGTCGGGGACCAAGTTCCGGGTGCCGGGGCAGGGGATCGAAAAGGGCGGCCAGCGGGGCGACCAGTACGTAGAGGTCAAGATCACCGTCCCCGATGGACTGGATCCGGAAGAAGAGAAGTTGATGCGCGAGTTCGCGGAAGCCGCCGATCTCAACTACTGAGATGCTATGAAGGCCCCTTGCGGTGAAACAGAGACGGGCCGCACCTGTCAAGCTCCAACACTCATTGGCGTGAGAAGGAGGAGCTCAAATGGCAGGCACGACCCGTGGGAGGAAAGATACGACTGGCCCGGTAGCATTGCACGTCGCATTCGAACTGGACGACCTGCGCTGGACGCTGACGATGGCGACCGGGATGGGCAAGCGGCCGAGGCAACGGCAGGTGCGGCCGCGCGATCGGGAGGCCGTGCTGTGCGAGATCGAGGAAACGAAACGGCGCTTCGGGCTGGGGTCTGCCGTTCGCGTGGTGAGCTGCTACGAGGCGGGCCGGGAGGGGTTCTGGCTGCATCGGTGGCTCACCTCGGAAGGGATCGAGAACCGCGTGGTGGACTCGGCGAGCATCGAGGTGAACCGCCGGAAGCGTCGAGTGAAGGCCGACCGCCTCGACGGCCAGAAGCTTCTTCGGCTGCTGATCCGGCACGAGTCGGGAGAACGCGGGGTGTGGAGCGTGGTGCGAGTACCTTCGGTGGAGGCCGAAGACGCGCGACAGCTGCACCGGGAGCTCACGACGTTGAAGCGCGATCGGGTGCGGGTGACGAACCGGATCAAGGGGCTGTTGGCGACCCAGGGAGTGCGCCTGCAAGTCCGCAACGATCTGCCCGAGCGACTCGAGGAGGTCCGGCTCTGGGACGGCTCGAGCCTGCCGCCCGGTCTACGGAGTCGACTCGAGTGCGCCTGGGAGCAGCGCGAATGGCTGACCGGACGGATCCGGCGGCTCGAGCGGGAGCGGCGGGAGCTTCTGAGGAGCTCGACCGCCGAGGACGTCGAACAAGTCCGCCAACTCATGCTCCTGGACGGGATCGGGGAGAACAGCGCGTGGGTGTTCGTGACGGAGTTCTTCGCATGGCGCCAGTTCCGCAACCGCAGAGAGGTGGGCGGGCTGGCCGGTCTCACACCGACGGGCTACCAGAGCGGAGCCACGAACCACGAGCAGGGCATCAGCAAGGCGGGCAACCGCCAGGTCCGGCACATGGCGATCCAGGTGGCCTGGGGATGGCTTCGCTATCAGCCCGACAGCGAGCTGACGCGCTGGTGGGAGCGGAAGTACGGCGGGGGCAGCTCCGGGCTGAAGAAGACCGGGGTCGTCGCCCTGGCCCGGCGGCTCCTCATCGAGTTGTGGCGCTATCTGGAGACGGGGGCAATCCCGGAAGGAGCGACGGTCAAAGCCTGAGGGTGGTCGAGGAAACAGACGACCGGAGGAGCGACCCGACGAATCGGGCCGGGGACCTCTCGACAGAGGCCCGCAAGTGAGATGGGGCCCGCTCCTTCAACTGGCTTCGACAGACGCCTCGCGGCGGACGCAGCATCCGGTGACCGGACAGCGGGACAGCGCAGAACCGGCACGTATAGAAGGTCGTCCGAGGCTCCAGAAGGGAGCCCGACACCTCACACAGGAAGCCACCGGTCGGAAGGAATAGAACGGATGAGAACAAGAACCTTAATCCGTACCAAGCCCGTGTGCCTCACGTACGCGGCCTTGACTGATGCGGCCTCATAGAAGGCCCGGTACCGGAACCTGTTCGACCGCGCGCCGGTGCCGATGTGGATCTACGACCTGGAAACGCCCTCGAAATAATCCTCGCTGTTAATACCCAGTTCCAGCGGTACGGCGCGGACCGTATCGGCATCGACGACAAATACCACTTCCAGCAGTTCGGGCTTTTCTT
>JAWODW010000081.1:0-35270 GCA_046483065.1 Longimicrobiales bacterium
TCGTCGTTCTCGTACATGGCAAAGGCCGTCGAGGCCTCGGTGACCATGACGCAGTTGACCTTGGCGATCTGCACGTCATCCGCCGCATAGTAGTGGGGGTTCTTGACAAAGACCATCTCGTCTTCGTGGTCCCACGTGTCGACATGTTCCTCGATGGAGTCCTGGGGCACGGGTCGGTTGCCGCTGTCTCAGTCGGCCTGTACCTCGCCCTCCGCTTCGTACTTCGCCCTTTCCCTGCTTGAAGGGGGGCTGGGGAGAGGGAGAGGTACGAAGTCGAGGTACAGGTACAGGCCGAGGTCGAAGGAGAAAATGAAGGAGAAGAGGTCGGCCGCGCGGATGGATCGCGCCCCCGACGACGTTGAATTCGCCGGGGGCGTTGCGTCGTGCCTCGAAGGGAGCCCTGAGAGCTGTTACTCAGATCTCCGACGCCGTCGTCAGGCGGCGTCGGCCTCCTCTTCCTCTTCCTTGCTCCGTTTGCACTCGATGCAGTAGTGGGCGTGGGGCAGAGCGTCGAGGCGGTCGAAATCGATGAGGTTGCCACAGGTCTGGCAGAACCCGAAGCTCTCGGGCTCCTTGTAGAGCCGACGCAGCGCTTCCTCGATCCGGTAGAGGTAGCGACCCTCCTTGCTGGCGAACAGGAGCATCTTCTCCCGCTCCATGGCGTCCGTACCGAGGTCGGCCATGTGATCGGAGTAGGAGTAAAGATCCGAGTCGCCCTGCTCCGCCGAGATCTTGGAGAGCTCGTCGTAGCGCCCGAGGGAGCGAAGCGCCCTCTCACGCTCGCGCAGGAGCCGTTTCTGGAGCTGTTCAAGCTGCTTCTTCGTCAACTTCTTCTTCTTTGCCATGGGTCTCCGGTCTGGTTTCAGCCGAACCCGGCCATCCGATAACATGAAAATGTAGCCGCACTGCCGGGATCGATCAACTCCACGTCGAGAGAGGGCGGGCGGGTCGTGGGCATCGTCCGTCCGGCCTTCTCCCGTGGCCCTCTCCGGCGGCCCTCTCCGGCGACCGTTTTCGGCAGTCGGTGCCCGTGGGGGGGCGCGGGATTTGTGAATACCGGGGCGAGGCCCGTAAGTTGCGCACCTGCATGTACGACAATCTCTGAGCAGTCCCCCCGGAGGACGAGGTTATGGCTACGGACGAACGCGCGCTGGAAGCACTGTTGGAGGAGTCGCGCACCTTCGAGCCCTCGGAACGGTTCCGCGCGGCGGCGAACGCGTCGGATCCGGCCATCTACGAGCGGGCGGCGGAAGACCCCGAGGGGTTCTGGGCCGAGTGGGCGGAGCAGCTCGACTGGTTCGAGAAGTGGGACACGGTGCTGGAGTGGACGCCTCCGCACGCGAAGTGGTTCGGTGGCGGCACGCTGAACGTGGCCCATAACTGCCTGGACCGTCACCTGGACGGTCCGACGCGGAACAAGGCCGCGCTGGTCTGGGAAGGCGAGCCCGGCGACCAGCGGACGTTCACGTACTGGGACCTGCACCGGGAGGTGGGGAAGTTCGCCAACGTGCTGAAGGATCTGGGTGTGGCGCGGGGCGACCGTGTGGCCATCTACCTGCCGATGATCCCGGAAGCGGCCATCGCCATGCTGGCGTGCACCCGGATCGGCGCGATCCACTCGGTGGTCTTCGGCGGGTTCAGCGCCGAGAGTCTCCGGGACCGGATCATCGACGCGGACGCGAGGGTGCTCATCACCGCGGACGGCGGCTACCGTCGGGGTCGCGTGGTGCCGCTCAAGGACACGGCGGACAAGGCGCTGAAGGAGGCGTCGTCCATCGAGGACGTGGTGGTGGTTCGCCGTCGGCTCATCGCCCAGGACCCGCAGGTCCACATGAAGCCGGGCCGCGACCACTGGTACCACGAGCTGATGCAGGAAGCCTCGCCGGAGTGTGCGGCCGAGGCGATGGACGCCGAGGACGAGCTCTTCATCCTGTACACGTCGGGGACCACGGGGAAGCCGAAGGGCGTGGTCCACACCACCGGCGGCTACCTGACGCACGTGACGGCCACCACCAAGCTGGTGTTCGACCTGAAGGAAGACGACATGTACTGGTGCACGGCCGACGTGGGGTGGATCACGGGCCACTCGTACATCGTGTACGGCCCGCTGGCGAACGGGGCCACGGTCTTCATGTACGAGGGCGCACCGGACTGGCCGGACCGGGGCCGGTTCTGGAAGCTGGTGCAGAAGTACGGGGTGACGATCTTCTACACGGCACCCACGGCGATCCGAGCGTTCATGCGCTGGGGGACCGAGCACCCGGAGCGGTACGACCTGTCGAGCCTGCGGCTGCTGGGCACGGTGGGGGAGCCGATCAACCCGGAGGCGTGGATGTGGTACCGGGAGCACATCGGGCCGAAGGACATCCCCATCGTCGACACGTGGTGGCAGACGGAGACGGGCGGGATCATGATCACGCCGCTCCCGGGGATCACCGCCACGAAGCCCGGGAGCGCCACCGTCCCGTTCCCCGGTGTGAGCGCCACGCTCCTGAACGAGGAGGGCGATGACGTCTCCGCCGGCTACCTGGCGGTCACGAAGCCGTGGCCGGGGATGCTTCGCACCATCTGGGGCGATGACGCCCGGTTCCGGGAGACCTACTGGTCGAAGTGGAACGACGTCTACTTCCCCGGCGATGGGGCGAAGCGGGACGACGACGGCTACTTCTGGATTCTGGGCCGGGTCGATGACGTGCTGAACGTGGCCGGGCACCGGATCGGGACCATGGAGGTGGAGAGCGCGCTGGTGGACCACGCGTCGGTGGCCGAGGCCGCTGTGGTGGGGAAGGCCGATGAGCTGAAGGGGCAGGCCATCGCCGCGTTCGTGACGCTCCGAGACGGGATCGAGGTGACCGACGCCCTGAAGGAGGATCTGCGGGAACACGTGGCCGAGAAGATCGGGGCCATCGCGAAGCCGAGCGCCATCATCTTCACCGCCGAGCTGCCGAAGACGCGCTCGGGGAAGATCATGCGGCGGCTGCTCAAGGACATCGCCGAGGGCCGGGCCGTGGGCGACACCACCACCCTGGCGGACCCGAGCGTGGTGGAGAAGCTGAAGGCCCAGTACGGTGGGTAGGGCACCCCTGAAGGTCGGAGCGTAAGCGGCGCCGGCGCTACCCGGGCTACGGAACCGGCCGTCCGAGGACCAGGGCGAACCCCGGGGGCTCGACGGCGAACCGCTCCACGGTCAGCCCGGCGCCCTCGAACATGGACTCGATGGACGCGCGGGTGTACTTGCAGCTCAACTCCGTCCGGATGGTCTCGCCGGCCGCGAAGGTGAACTCCCCGGCCTCGGGGATGGTCACCGTGTATGGGGCCGCGGCCACCAGGTGCATCTCGATCCGCTCGTGGTCCACGGCGTACAGCGCCCGGTGCGTGAACCCGTCCAGGTCGAAGTCGGCCCCGAGCTCCCGGTTCAGGACCCGAAGCACGTTCAGGTTGAAGGCGGCCGTCACGCCCGCCGCGTCGTTGTAGGCCGCCTCCAGCACGGCCACGTCCTTCCGGAGGTCGAAGCCGACCAGGAACCGGTCGGTGGCGTCCATCTCCGCGCGGACGCGGCCGAGCAGCGCCACGCCGTCGTCGCGAGGGAAGTTGCCGATGGTGCCGCCCAGGAGGGCGAAGAGGACGGGGCGCGGGAGGTGGTCCGGCAGGTGGAAGCCGGCGCTGATGTCCGCCACCAGCGGCCGGACCGCCGCCTCCGGGTATGCTTCCCGGAGATCCGCCGCCACCTGCTCGAGGAACTCGCCGCTGATGTCGATGGGCACGAAGACCGGCTCGGCCACGGCGTCGTGCATGGCATCGAGGATCGACCGGGTCTTGTCCGCGGCGCCGGCGCCCAGCTCCACGAGCGTGGCCGGCCGCTGCTCGTGGACCCAGACGGGCATGTGCGCCTCCAGCAGCGCCCGCTCCGCCCGGGTGGGATAGTACTCGGGCAGGCGGGTGATTTCCTCGAAGAGCTCGGAGCCTCGCCGGTCGTAGAAATACTTGGGCGAGAGTGTCTTCTGCGGCCGCGACAGCCCGTCCGCCACCTCCGCCCGCATCCGCCGCCGCTCCTCAGCCGTCATACCTGCCCTCCGCTTTCCGTACCCGATCTCTCAAAGGTCCCCCGTTGGGCCCGACCGGAGCTCGCCGAACGTGCAACCCTCGGGGTGGGGGCCTATCTTCCATTCCGGCCATGGCTCCTCGAAACCGAGGTATGTTGTGGTCTTCCGTGCCGTACAGGCAAACGCCGGGTCCGCGCTGTCGGTTCCCGACGCGCGGAGGAGCCGGGGTCCAGAGTCCGAATCCAGCGCCGGAAAGCGGAGCGGGGAGGGTAGTCGGTGAGTGAAGGCACGCTCGAAGCCAGGGACGTGGTCAAGCGCTACGGCGAGGTGGTGGCGCTCGATGGCGTGTCGCTGCAGGTGGAGTCCGGCGAGTGCATCGCGCTGGTGGGGGAGAGCGGGTCAGGGAAGACCACGCTCCTGCGGTGCTTCAACGGTATGGTGGAGCCGGACGGCGGCACGGTCCTGGTCGACGGCGACGACGTGGCGGACCGCGACCCGATCCGGCTGCGGCGCTCCATCGGCTACGTGCAGCAGGAGGGCGGGCTGCTGCCCCACTGGACGGTGCTCCGCAACGCCTCCATGGTGCCGTGGCTCCGGGGCGAGGATGACGCCCGGGACGCGGCCCGGGAGGCGCTGGAGATGGTGAGCCTGCCGCCCGACGACTACGCCGACCGGTGGCCGGCGGAGCTCTCCGGCGGCCAGCGGCAGCGGGTGGCCATTGCCCGGGCGCTGGCCGGTCACCCGTCGATCCTCCTCATGGACGAGCCGTTCGGCGCCCTCGATGCCATCACTCGGAGCGAGCTCCACGACGCGTTCATCGAGCTCATGGACCGGATCCAGGCCACGTGCGTGCTGGTCACCCACGACATCAGCGAGGCGGTAATGCTAGCCGACCGGGTGGCGGTCCTCCTGGAGGGCGGGCTCGAGCAGGTGGGTGCGCCGCAGGAGCTGGAGGAGGCGCCGGCGACGGAGTACGTGGAACGGCTGCTCCAGCGGGCGGCCGTATGAGGCGGCTGCGGCGCTTCGTGGTCGGGGTCGGACTGCTGGTCGGGGGGGCGGCCGCGGCGTTCGCGGTGGGGTCATTGTTCGTAGCGGGCCCACTATTCGCGGCGGAGCCATCGTTCGCGGCGGGCGGGGCGCTCGGGGCGTCCCAGGAACCTCCGGCTGCCGACACCGCGGGTCCCCCGGTGGTCATCGGGAGCAAGCCGTTCGCCGAGAGCTACCTGCTGGCGGAGATCTTCGGGCAGCTGCTGGAGGCGGGCGGCTATACCGTGGACCGGCGCTTCGGGCTCGGCGAGACGGAGATCACGTTCCAGGCGCTGCGCAACGGCGAGATCGACCTGTACCCGGAGTACACCGGCACGGGGCTGGTGGCGATCCTCGGCGCGGAGCCGTCGTCGGACCCGGACTCGGTGCTCCGCCACGTCCGGGACGTCTTCCGGGAGCGGTGGGACGTCTACTGGCTCGCGCCGCTGGGGTTCCAGAACACCTTCGCCATCGCCGTCACGCAGGAGACGGCCGAGGAATACGACCTGACCACGCTGTCGGATCTCTCCCGGGAGGCTCCGAACCTCATGGCCGGGCTCTCGCCCGACTTCCTCGGCCGCCCCGATGGGCTGCTCGGGCTACGGGAGGCGTACGGCGCCATGGAGTTCGCCGGCACCCGGTCGCTGGTCCAGGCGGTGAAGTACGAGGCGCTTGCGGCGGGGGAGGTGGACGTGATCGACGGCTACTCGACCGACGGCCAGATCGCCCGCTACGATCTGGTGGTCCTCGAAGACGACCGGCACTTCTTCCCGGCCTACGAGGCGGTCCCGTTGGTGGGCTCCGGGCTTTACCATGAGCGTCCCGCCGTGGTGGCGGTGCTCACCCAGCTCGCCGGGATGCTGGACGATGACGCGATGCGGCGCTTCAACCGGCGGGTCGAGGTCGAGGGCCACGAGCTCCACGACGTGGCCCGGGACGCCCTCCTCGAGCTCCGGCTGGTCGAGCCCGCCGAGGGTGAGGGCGGCGCAACGGGTGCCGGGCGCGACACAGGGGCGGTGGCCCGAGGCGGCGAGTCGCTGGTGCCGTATATGTGGGAGCGCCGGGCCATGCTGGGGCAGCTCACGCTCCGGCACCTCCTCCTGGTGGGCGTCTCGCTCCTGGCGGCCATCCTGTTGGCCGTGCCGCTCGGGCTCGCGCTGGAACGGGTGCGGCCTGCCGCCGAGGGGACGATCCGGGGCGTGGGGCTCCTCCAGACCATCCCGAGCATCGCGCTCCTGGCGTTCATGATCCCCCTCATCGGGATCGGCGTGAAGCCGGCGCTGGTGGCGCTCTTCCTCTACTCCCTCTACCCGATCCTGCGGAACACCTACACCGGCGTCCGCGACGCCAGCCCCGAGGCCGTCGACGCCGCCCGGGCGCTCGGGATGACCCGCTGGCAGCAGCTCCGCTGGGTCCGGCTCCCGCTGGCCGCCCCCGTCATCATGGCCGGGATCCGCACCGCCGCCGTCATCACCGTCGGCACCGCCACCCTGGCAGCGTTCATCGGCGCCGGCGGCCTCGGCGACCCCATCGTCAGCGGCCTCACCCTCTCCGACACCAAGATGATCCTCTCGGGCGCCATCCCCGCCGCGCTCCTGGCGCTGGTGGTGGACGGCGGGCTGGCACTCGCCGAGAAAGTGGTCTCGCCGAAGGGGATCCCGGAGGAGGGCTGAGGAGTCCGCAGCGGCGGTGGCTTCCCGGGACCTCGTGGCTGCCTACGACCTGTCCCGGCTCGTCTCGCGCCGCGACCCGGTCCGGCGGCGCCGCTCGTGGCCCGGCACCCGGACGCCGCCCGAGGCCGCGGCACGGGGCAGCGTCGTTGGCGCAGTCCCCCGGTCGTGGTCCCGCCCGGCCTCCTCGGCCTGTCGGCTCCGGGTGGCCGGCCAGTGGGCCGCCACGCCCACGCTGTAGACTACGCCCAGCCCCAGGTGCGACCATGCCAGCGCCCGGATCAGGAGCTCGGCCGTGACCACCTGGAGCGCGTAGCCGGTAAGGACCAGCGCGACGAATGTGCCCGCGGCGATGAGCCCGCTCTTCCGGCCCTTCTTTACGCCCATCCGGAAGTGACGCCAGACGTGCCGTGACGTGATGAGCCCCACCGCGAATACCTGGAGCGGCGCGATGAGGATATGCGCCTTCAGCACCCACGGCTGGAGCGGGTGGTTGACCACCGCCCACGGCTCGGGCGGCGTCATCATCTCCTTCATCCACCAGTAGACCAGGCCGGTGATGAGCGTGCCCGCGGTGGTGAGCCAGACCGACCGGCGCTCGAAGGGCGTCATGGTCACCGGGCACCCCCGGGTGACCCGCCGCCGGGCGAGTCTCCGTCGCCGAACGGCGCGATGACGGCGTGGAGCGCCAGCACCCGCCGGGTGGCCTCGGTGAGCGCCCGGGCGGTGAGGGTGGCGCCGGTGAGGTTGCGGATCCCGCGGCGGGTCGAGAGCTCGTCGTCGAGCTTCCGGCCCTCGAGCTGCTCGATCCACCCCTCGGGCGCCTGGTACTCCGGCGGCTCGGTGAACTTCAGCACGTCCACGCGCCGGACTCTGGCACCGGCGGCGTCGGGGCCCACCACCACCATGGCCACCTCGTTCTTGGTCCGGACCCGGTGGGCGTCGAAGTAGGCGGCGCCCATGGGCTCCCCGTCCCGGAGACCCACGTAGTACGAGACGACGCCGGTCTCGATCTCGACGCCTTCACCCGCCAGCGTCCGGGCCCGCTCCAGCTCCGCGTCGGACAGGTACGCCGTGCGGCGCTCCACGGCCACGGGGGCGGGGAACGCCAGCTCGAGCGCCTCCTCCTGCGTCAGGAGCGTCTGGGCGGGTGCGGGCGCAGCGATCGCGGCTACGGCCGCGACGCCCGCTGCCACGACGCCCGCTGCAGCCGGTCGTCGCATCAGAAGAGGTAGGAGAGGACCATGGCGAACTGATTCCGGCCCGTTTCCGCCTGGTTCGAGTGGAGCTGATAGTCGGCCTTCACGGCCACCTGCGGCACCGGCTTCCAGGAGGCACCCAGGAGTAGGGCAGTGCTCTCGTTGGCCGGATCGGCGGTGACGCCCACGGGCACCTCCACCTGCGTGTTCAGCCACTCGTAGCGGAGGTAAGGGAAGAGCTCGTGCTCGCTGCCCACGAGCCGGAGCACGTCGTAGCCGGCGTGGGCGTACCCGCCGCCCAGCCGCTCCGCCACGCCGCCGGCGCCCGCGGCGTTCAGCTGCGCGGCCTCGTCGACGCTGGCACCCGCCACCAGCGCCCGCAGGTCGAGCCCCCGGGACTGATAGCTGGCGTGGCCCTCCCAGATCAGCGTGTTGGCCTGGACGGTCTCGCCGCCGGGCTCCACCACACCCTGGCCGGAGCCGCCGTAGTAGACGCTGCCGCCCACCAGCAGACCCAGCACGCCGGTGTAGTCGGCGCGGAACACGCCGGCCACGTCCTCGGCCAGCGCCTTCGAGCCCTTCTGTCGGCCGCCCCGGAGGCCGGCCGCACCGAAGTTCACGCCCTCGAGGCCGTTCATGGCGTACGCCCGGTAGCTGATGGGACCCACGTCACCGAACACGCCCAGGCCGTTCTCCCGCCACGTGGTGGGGATGATCCGCTGCTCCACCATCGGGCGTGTGCTGCCCAGGAAGACCGGCGGCTCGTGCAGCTCGTTCACCAGCCCCATGGGCGACAGGAGGAGCCCGCCCCGGAGCCCCAGCGCGTCGCTCAGACGGTAGTCCAGGTACGCGAACTCCAGGAACGCCTCGTTGGCGTGCTCGATCTCGATCTCCGTGTTCACCAGCAGGCGGTCGTTGAACTTGTAGCCCACGTAGATGATGGCCCGGAGCGCGTCGTACACGTTCGGGGTGGGAGCCGACGTGCCGTCCTCCAGCTCGTCGGCGATGTGCCGGTACAGGATCTCCCCGTACCCGCCGATGGAGACGCCCTGGTCCACCTTGTAGATCTTCGACGCCGCCGGGCCGAAGCCCAGGATGCCCGTATCCGCCTGCGCCACCACATCGCCGCCGAGGCGCATCCGCTCCAGCTCGCGGGTGATGGCCTCCACCTGCCGCTTCAGCCGCTCGATCTCCGACGTGTCCTGGGCAGGCGACGACGGGGCCTCCGATGACGGCCCGATGCCCACCCTCACGGCCCTGTCACGGCTCGCGACGGGGGCGCCCGGCTCCAGCCACCGCTCCATGGCGGCGTTCCACCGGATCGTGGGCTCACCCGCGGCCCGGGCGTCCTGCACCAGCACGCCGTACGGCCGAGCCTGCGCCCACTCCAGCGCCGCGTCGGGGCCCATGACGTAGAGTGCCGTGGAGAGGATGTCCGCAACCATGGCGTCCTCCGCCACCACGGTCACGCTCCCCCACGCCTCCACGGCCCGGCCCGTCCGGGGGTCCAGCACATGGCCGCCCCGCTCCGACAGGGAGGTGCTGGCCGCGGAGACATCCGCCAGGGACAACGTGGCCTCGCCCCGGTCCCGTACCCGGGGGTGGGCCACATCGACCCTGAACGGATCCATCCCCACTACCACCACCTGTCCACCGAAGTTCAGCGTTCCGGTGCCGCCCGCCGCACCGATGGCAGCGGCCGCCTCCCGCAGGCCGAGACCCTTCCCGAACGCGCCCGCGTCGACCCACACGTCGGCCACCGTGCGGGTTACGGCCGAACGACGGGGCTCGATCACGAGACGCTGCCACCCCGACGACCTCCGGGCCGCCGCCAGCTCCACGGCTCCCGGCACGCGGCCCTCGCCGCGGATGTCCCACGCCTCGATCAGCGCGCCGATGGCCGGGTCGAACGCACCGCCCGTGGCCGCCACCCAGCCATCCAGCTCCTCCAGGATCGAAAGCAGGGCGGGGGAGACGGCGTGACGCTCCGCTGTCGGCGCCCGGTTCAGCGCCGAAAGCTCCGTGTCTTCACGCCACGTGCTCAACCGGGCTTCCACGCTCCGGACCGCCGCCAGTGCAGCTTCCGCCGTCGCGGCCGCGTCCGGCGCGTGGATCCGCAGGCCGAGCCGCGTGCCCATCACGTAGGCCTCGCGCTCCACCACAGACAACCGGTCCCCGGACTCCGGAGCGGTCCCGAGATCCGCCAGCACGGTCTGTGCACCCCCGGGGACGGAGAGGAGCAGGAACAGGAACGAGAAGATCGCGGCGAACCGCGTGTTCGATACCGTCATGACACTTCAGGTGCGGGTTGTTTGAGATTGAGATTCGTTCTCAACTCGACCCAAGGTACCTCGACCTCGCAGGGAGCGTCAAGTCGGGTTTATACTTACGTTGGTGTAGGGAAACCTGCGGTACGGTGAAGTCGTAGAGAGGGATCGGGGGAGGGGAAAGCAGGTGCCCGGAAGGAGTGAGGCGATGGAAAACGTGACACGGAAGCGGATCATCCGGAAGTTGGCGGAGCTGCCGGAGGCTCAGCTCTACCAGGTCCTGGACTACATCGAGTTCCTGGAGCTGAAGTACGCCCGGGAGTCGGGACGGAAGCCGGACCCGTTCCAGCAGTTCGCGGAGCGGTTGGAGGACCAGATGCGGGTCCGGTCGCTGGCGCCGAAGGCCATGAAGGGTACGATGAAGGTCATGAGCACAGCCGGAAAGGTCCTGGACGGGGTACGGGAGCTGGGCCGGGACCTGGTGACGCCGACGGACCGGACCGGGGCATCGACGAAGGAGGCGGGCGAGCGGGCGGGCGGCGCGCGATCGGAAGCCACCGAGGGTGTCACGGGGTCCGGGGGCGGGAACGGTTCGTCGCCTGAGGCAACGTCGTCGTCTGAAGAGGGCTCGAGCGAGGGGCGGAGGAAATGAAGCTGTTCCGGCGAGGCAGGAAGGAGTCCCGTGCGGTGGCGGCGCGCCTGATCCCGGTGCTGCCGCGGTTCCTGGGGCTGCTGTTCCGGCTCATGGGCGACCGGCGGGTCCGGTTGCTGGACAAGGGTCTGGTCCTCGGCGTGCTGGCGTACATCGTCATGCCGTTGGACCTGATCCCGGATATCCTGGGCGTTCTGGGCTGGACGGACGACCTGTTCCTGCTGGGGCTGGCGCTGCGTCACCTGGTGCTGGCCACGGACGGGTCGGTGGTGCGCTCGAACTGGCGTGGCGGTGAGGATTCGCTGGAGCGTTTGGAGAGCGGGCTCGAGGAGTTGGGGACGCTTCTTCCGGGCCCGATCCACGGTCTTCTGGAGCGGTATGTAGAGCGCTGGTAGGGTCGGCGGCGAGGTTGGCTTGACACCTTCGCGGCGGGCGCGATAGGTTCCGCCATGGAACGAGGGACGAACAGGCGAGAGGAACGAAATACACCCGCGGAGCCGCGAGCAGGCGGCGCGCGGGTGTCGTGCATCCGGGGGGTACGTAGATGACGGAAGCAGGGCGGGAGCGGATCCTGGGCGAGGCGCTGACATTCGACGATGTGCTGCTTCTTCCGCGGCACTCGACGGTGCATCCGAAGGACACATCGGTCACGACGCAGCTGACGCGGGGCGTCGAGCTTCGGATCCCGCTGGTCTCGGCGGCCATGGATACGGTGACGGAGAGCCGGATGGCCATCGCCATGGCGCGGGAGGGCGGGATCGGGGTGATCCACAAGAACATGCCCATCGACCGGCAGGCGGCGGAGGTGGACCGGGTGAAACGGTCGGAGAGCGGGATGATCCTGAATCCGATCACACTGACGGCGGACGCGAAGCTCCGTGACGCGAACCAGCTCATGGCCCAGTTCTCCATCAGCGGGGTGCCGATCATCGACGAGGACAACCACCTGGTGGGGATCATCACGAACCGGGACCTCCAGTTCGAGACGGAGATGGACAAGCCGATCAGCGAGCTGATGACGCACGACGGGCTGGTGACGGCGCCGGTGGGCACGTCGCTGAAGGAGGCCGAGCGGATCCTGCACGAGCACCGGATCGAGAAGCTGCCCGTGGTCGATGACGAGGGCACGCTCCGGGGGCTGATCACGGTGAAGGACATTTTCAAGCGGAGGAACTTCCCGAACGCGTGCAAGGACGAGCACGGGCGGCTGCGGGTGGCGGCGGCCGTCGGGACATCCCGCTCGGACATGGACCGGGCGCAAGCGCTCGTCGACGGCGGCGTGGACCTGCTGGTCATCGATACGGCCCACGGCCACTCCCAGGGCGTGCTCGACGCGCTGGAGCGGATCCGTGGGCAGTTCCCGGACGCCCAGATCATGGCGGGGAACGTGGCGTCGGCCGAGGGCGCGCAAGCGCTGGTGGAGCGTGGCGCCGACGCGGTGAAGGTGGGCGTGGGCCCGGGGAGCATCTGCACCACCCGGGTGGTGACCGGGGTCGGGGTACCGCAGCTGACGGCGATCATGGAGTCGGTGGCGGGGGTCGATGGCGCCGTGCCGGTGGTGGCCGACGGTGGGATCCGGTACTCGGGCGACATCGTGAAAGCGATCTCGGCGGGGGCCAGCGCGGTGATGATGGGCTCGCTGCTAGCGGGCACGGAGGAGAGCCCCGGCGAGAGCTTCCTCCTTGAAGGTCGGCGCTACAAGACGGTCCGGGGGATGGGAAGCCTCTCGGCCATGGAGGAGGGCTCGGCGGACCGCTACTTCCAGGAGGAGCGGGAGGCGCGGAAGTTCGTGCCGGAGGGGATCGAGGCGCGGGTGCCGTACAAGGGCCCCATGTCCGACGTCATCTACCAGCTCGTGGGCGGCCTGCGGAGCGGGATGGGCTACTGCGGCGTCGGGGACATCCCCGGCCTGCGGACGGAGGCGCGGTTCGTGACGATCACCGGTGGCGGCCTGCGGGAGAGCCACCCCCACGACGTGAAGATCACGCGCGAGGCGCCCAACTACCATCTGTAGCAGGTCGGCGATCCGGTAGCCGGGGGGGTGAACGGGGCACGCCTCTTGCTCGTCTGGAGGGGTGCTCATCCACTTTCACCCTGGCATACCGGATATGATCTCACGCGACCAGATTCAGCAGCTTATCGACCGCCCCGACTCCGAGGACGGCGTCCTGACGGTCTACCTGGATATGTCCGTAAACGAGAACCAGAAGCGGACGTATCAGGTGTTCCTGAACCAGGAGAAGGCCGAGTTCCCGGAGCTGGACAGCGATCGCCCGGGCCACCATCGCGAGCCGCTGGGCGCGGCGTTCGAGCGGGTGGAGAACTGGCTGAGCTCCGAGTTCGATGAATCGAAGAAGGGCGTGGCCCTCTTCACCGAGATCGGTGGCGACTGGTTCGAGGCGTACCAGCTCTCGGTGCCCGTCGAGAACCGGCTCACCATCTACGAGCGCCCGATCGTGGGCCCGCTGGTGGAGATCCTGGAGCGGTACCATCACCACGGCGTGGTCCTGGTGGACCGGGAGCACCTGCGCCTCATGAGCCTCTTCCTCGACCAGACGCTGAACGAGCGGGAGGTGGAGACGGAGCCGTATCCGACGCCCCACGACGTTCGCCGGGGCGGCTTCAGCGCCAAGGACTTCCAGGACCGGAAGGCCGAGGAGACCCGGAACTTCTTCAAGGAGTTCGCCGATGAGGTGTCCGCGTTCGTCCGTCGCCACAACCCCGACGACCTGATCCTCCTGGGCACCACCGAGAACGTCAAGAAGTTCCGGGAGTTCCTGCCGGAGTCGGTGAAGGCGCTGATCGCCCACACCGACCGGATGGATATCGAGGCCACGGCGCCGGAGGTCCGCGAGCGGCTGGCGCCCGTCTTCGAGGCCCATCTGGACGAGGAGGAGGCCCGGGTGGTGCAGCTGCTGCGGGATCGCGTCCAGGAGGCCCACAAGGCGGTGGCGGGGCTGGACGACACTCTGCAGGAGCTGCAGGAAGGCAAGCTGGAATCGCTGGTGATCGCCCGGGGGACCGACAGCCGGGGTGGCCGGTGCGACAGCTGTGGCTTCTTCCTGGCCAGACAGACCGGGAGCTGCCCGTACTGCGGCGGTAGCGTGCGGGAGGCGGTGAACCTCGGCGAGGCCATGGTCCGGATGGCCGTAGATCAGGGGATCGAGGTCGACTTCGTGCCGGCATCGACCATCGGCGAGCTGGGCGGCGTGGGCGGCCTGCTCCGCTTCTGAGCGGAACGCAAAGCGGCGGGACAGGGCCCGCCGGTCCCGAGTGGTCGGGAGTGACCGGAGGCGGCCGGCCGGCGCTGCGGCGGTCGGCGCTGCGTATTCTTGACCCCAGGCAGCGCGCCCGCCTATCTTGACCGGGCATCCTGCGGGAACCCTCTCCCTTCAGTACTTCCAACAACGAACGGGGAAGACGTATGACGGCTCGCCTCGACGTGGACGCGCGCGACAGGCTGGAAGAGGAGCTGATGGGAATGGAGGGTGTGCTCCATGCCAGCATGGATCCGCGCACCGGCATGGAACTCTGGGTGATCCGGGACCCGAGCCACGAGCAGGGCCCCATCGAGATCGCGGTTCGGAACCGGCTGGCGGCACTGGGCCACGACCCCGGCGGACTGGATGTCCGTGTCACCCTTCCCACCGCCCCGGGTCCTCGCCGGCGGGTCCGGTTCGAGGGAGTCGAACGGACGGAGGACGGTGGACGGGTCTCCATCGCCGTCATGCTGGAGTGGGACGGGCAGACCTACAGCGGCAGCGCCACCGGGGAGCGGGGACCCGCCATCGAGCTCAAGACCACCGCCCGTGCGGCGGTGGAGGCTTTGGAACGGTTGAGTGGTCAGGCTCTGGATCTGCGAATTATCGGCGTGAAGGCAGTCCACGCGTTCGACTCGGACCTGATGGTGGCGTCCCTCTACCGCTCGGCGGGCGTGCAGCAGCGTCTGGTCGGGGCCGTACTGGTCACCGATGACCCGCTGTCCGCTGCCGCCGTGTCCGTCCTGAGCGCCCTGAACCGAACGCTGGGGAACTTCCTCCACACGGCGGACTGAGCCAGGGGCGTCGCCTCCGGCTCTCCTCAGCCGGGAGTCGTGCTCCGCCGGGAGCCTTGGTCAGGGCGAGTCGCCCATGATGGAGCGGGCGTAGCCGTTGGCCGGATCACCGCCGGCCCGCCGGATCGAGTCCACGGTGCCGAGCCCACGGTTGTAGGCGAGGAGCGCCAGCCGCAGCTCGCCGTCATAGCGATCAATGAGCCAGCGGAGGTAGCGGAACCCGAGGCGGAGGTTGGTGTCGCGGTCGAAGAGGTCGCTGTAGCTCAACGACGGGTCCATCTCGAAGGCGGTGGCCGGCATGAGCTGGGCGTATCCCACCGCGCCCTTGGGGCTGACGGCGCGCCGGCTGAACCCGCTCTCCATCTGGACCAGCCGGAAGGCCAGCGCGGGGGCGATCCCCTCGGCGAGGGCGATGTCGTTGATGGCCGTAGCCAGGTCGGCGGGGATCCGGTAGCGCCGGGAGTAGTCCATGATCTCCTGGAGGCGGTCCATCTCCAGGCGGACCAGCGCCAGCTCGCCCTGGCGGGCCTGGAGCGCCACCCGGGACTGATCGGCGTCGGTGGTGAGAGCCTCCACCCGGGCGAACTCGGGCCGGGCCGCCAGCTGGAGGCCCAGG
Source organism: Longimicrobiales bacterium (assembly GCA_046483065.1). Lineage (GTDB taxonomy): Bacteria > Gemmatimonadota > Gemmatimonadetes > Longimicrobiales > RSA9 > JAWVYT01. The sequence goes on from JAWODW010000081.1 coordinate 15,528, forward strand.
ACGAACGCCAGGATCACGGCACCCGCGAGCCTGGCCGGGGAGCGGAGCCGACGCCAGAGGTACCCCATTCGTCGCCTGAGGTAGCCCCGCTGCTCCGACTCCCAGCGGGTCAGGGGCCCCGGTTGCTGATACGTCTCCGCCTCGTCCGAGGAGAGGAGCCCGCGGGCTTCCGCCTGCCGGGCCAGATCGCGCAGGAGCTGGGTGCGGCTCGGCTTCGAGGTACCGCCGTCGTCCATCATCCGTCTTCCCGGGTCCCGTCGGACGACCAGTGCCCCGAGCGGCCACCGCTCTTCTCCAGGAGCCGGATCCCCTCGATGCGCATACCCCGGTCCACGGCTTTGAGCATATCGTAGACGGTGAGGAGTGCCACGGACACGGCCGTGAGCGCTTCCATCTCCACCCCCGTTCGACTCGTCACCCGTGCCCTGGACACGGCCCGTACACCGGGCAGCTCCGGGTCGGGGGCGAGCTCCACATCCACGCTGGTCAGGGGGAGCGGGTGGCAGAGTGGGATCAGCTCCGAGGTCTGTTTTGCGCCCTGGATCCCGGCGATCTGCGCCACCAGGAGGGGATCGCCCTTGGGCGTACGACCGTCCTCCAGCGCCCTGAGCGTGTCGGACGCCATCCGGATGAAGCCCTCGGCCACCGCCGTACGGTGGGTCTCCGGTTTCTCCGCCACGTCGACCATCCGGGCCCGGCCTGTCTCGTCCTGATGTGTCAGCTCGCTCACGTCGACTCCTCTCTATGCGACGTAGGAAGATAAGCACGGTTGGAGGCGGTGGGGAACCGTGGCCTGCGTCGGCCCCCACGTTCACGGTGGCGGGACCGGGCGGGCGAGGCCATAGTGGATCGGGACAGATTTCTCGGCCGCCCCGATACTCAACGCTGCAGGAATCCCGCCAGGTCGTTCAGGAGTGTGGCCAGCGTGAGCTGGGGGTTGGCGTTGATTCGGCCGGCGTCGCGGGCGCGCTCGACCCGCTCTATGGCCTCCGGGATCCGGTCGGCACGAATTCGGCCGGCGAGCGCCTGCAGCCCGTCTACGGCGTCCACATCCACCACCTCGTCCTCGGCGCCGGCAGCCACGGCCCCCAGGTCCCGGAGCCAGAGGCCCAGGAACTCCAGCGTCTCACCGAACGCGCCCCGAGCGCCGGCGGGGCGCTCGGCGTGGGCGGCGGCGAGGCGGGAAACACTGGTCGGGGCGAGGGCTGCCTCGAGCCAGCGGTGAGCGGCTTTCCGGAGGTTGTCCGCCCGGCTCTCGCCGCTCTCGTCGGGAAGGAAGGTCAGCGCCCGGCCGATGGAGCCCCGGCCCAGGCGGGCCGCCAGCTGTATGGCGGTCCCGTCGGCGCCGGTCCGCTGTTCCAGGAACTGCCGGACCTCGACCTCCGGGAAGGGCCGCAGCCGGACCGGCAGCAGTCGCGACCGGATGGTGGGGAGCAGCGCTTCGGGCTCGGCGGCCGTCAGGATGATGGTGGTGGCCGGCGGCGGCTCCTCCAGCAGCTTGAGGAGGGCATTGGCCGCCTCCTGGCTGGCTTCCTGGGGCACCAGCAGCTCGGCGTCTCCGACGATGAAAACCTGGCGGGAGCCCATGGCCGGGCGGGTAGATCCGAGCCGCCGCAGCGTCCGGATCTGCGCCAGGTAGAGCCCCACCAGCTCATCGGCAGGTGGCTGGTACAGGGGGTCCCGGCGGCGCTCGTCCAGCGCTTCGTAGCGGGCCTCCTCCAGGGCGTCGGCCAGTTTGTCCGGGCTCGACGCCCCCTTGGGCCGGGGCAGAGGGAAGAACCAGTGGATGTCCGGGTGCTGGAGGTCGAGGGCCAGCGTGCACCCCCGGCACTCGCCGCACGGCCCCTCGGTGTCCGGGGCGCTGCAGACCAGGAGTCGGGCCAGCCACAGGGCCAGCGCCTGCCGGCCCACGCCGGGCGGGCCGTGGATCAGGAGCGAGCCGGGCAGCTCGTCGCGCGCCACTGCGCCGACCAGGTCGCGCCGGACGCGGTGGTGGCCGAAGACCTGTGTCACGGGCGGGCTCGCAGCCAGGGTAGGGGATCGACGGGCACGGGCGTGTGGCCGCTCACGGGCGCGTGAAGCTGGAGGTACAGGTGAGGACCCTCGTCGGGGCCCGGTCCCACGGTGCCCAGCACCTGTCCCGTGGTCACGTCCTGGCCCTCCTGCACGCGGGTCTCACCCAGGTACAGGTAGAGGGAGTAATAGCCGGCGCCGTGGCTCAGGACCACGCCGTTGCCGAACCCTTCCATGGCGCTGGCTACCACCACCGTCCCCCCCCGCACCGACCGGACCGGCGTTCCCGGCGCCGCGGAGATCCCGATCCCGTTCCTGCGCAGCGTCACGCCGTTGGGTCGACGTTCCGGACCGAAGCGGTAGACCAGCTCACCGTCCACCGGCCAGGGCAGCTCTCCCAGGGAGCTTGCGTCGAGGGTCCCGCCGCCAGCGGCCAGGCCGGCGGCGGCCCGCCGGCGCTCGGCTTCCAGGCGCTCCCGCTCCAGTTCCTCCATGACGGAGGTGAGCCGGCGCTCGTCGGCTTGCAGCTGCTGGATCCGGCTCTCCGCGCGGCTGACCCGGGTCTGGACGTTCTCGAGGGTGCGTGCCCGCGACTGCTCCAGGTACTGGAGCTGGGCGAACTCACTGAGCTTCTCGGCCCGGAGCTGCTCGATCTGGGTCAGACTCTGCTGCAGCGACTTCTCCTGGGCCGTCAGCTCCTGCTCCAGCTGCGCGATCTCGTCCATGAGCATCCGGTCGTGGACGGAGATCAGGTGCAGGTACTTGTAGCGGTTCAGGAGGTCGCCGAAGTTCTCGGCGCTGAGGAGCACCCGGACCGCGTGCAGCGGTCCCTGCTTGTAGATGTTCCTCAGCCGCTCGTTCAGCACCACGTTCCGCTCCTCGAGATGGTCGCGGGTCCGCACCAGGCGCTGCGTGATGTTGTCGACGCTCGCCGCCAGCGCCGCCGTCTGGTAGTCGAGCTCCTGAAGCGCTTCCGCCGACGCATCCACCTGCCGCTCGATGTTCTGCAGCTCCCGGGAGATGTTGCGGGCCTGGCCCTGCAGGTCCTGCATCTCCAGCTGAAGCTGCTCCCGCTCCGCCCGGATCTCCTGGAGCCGCTGCTGGCTCTCCCGGATCCGGGCCTGGAGCGTGTCCTGCTGTGCCGTGGCGGTGACGGGAGCCAGGAGGACGACGATGAGCGCGGCGGCGCCCACCCTCAGCCAGCCCGCGTGGCGGACCCGCGCTTCGGACGCCGGCTTCATGCCGGGACCCCCGGTGGAGTCGGAGTCCACCAGCGAGCTGGATCGCCCCCCCGAAACCGAGCGCGACGCCGAGTACGAAGACGACATCGTCGTCCTAGACTTCCCGGAGGTGGTTCCGAACGGCGCGGGAGCTGGCGTAGGTGCCGAAGAGGGCGCCACCCAGGACTCCGAGGACGACCCAGGTCTGGGGCATCCACTCCAGCTCCACCACGGCGTCGGAGAGGAAGAAGAAGATGCCGTAGGTGACGGGCAGGGCCATGAGTGAGCCGAGGATCCCGGTCAGCAGGCCCTCGAGAAGGAAAGGTCGACGGATGAACCAGTCGGTGGCGCCCACCAGCCGCATGATGGCGATCTCCTCGCGGCGGGCGAAGATGGCCAGCCGGATGGCGGCCCCGATGATGAGGGCGGCCACGGCGGCGAAGGCGCCGCCGACCACCACGGCAGCGGCCCCGGCCACGCGCCGGAGGAGGTAGACCTTGTCGAGCCAGTCCTGTCCGTACCGGACGTCCTCGACGAAGGGATAGTCGCCGATTACCCCCGCCACGCGGTGGACGGCGTCGACGTTCCGCTGCCCGGAGTGGAGGGTGACCTCCAGCGACGCGGGGAACGGGTTGGTGTCGAGCTCGGAGATCATGGACTCGAAGTCGCCGAGCTGCTCCCGGGCAAGCTCCAGAGCCTGACGTCGGGACACGTAGATGACGTCGCGGACCTGGGGTATGGTCTCGACCTCGGCCTGGAGGGCGTTCACCTGGTCGGCGGTGGCGTCATCGAGGAGGTACGCCACCACCTCCACGCGGGCCTCGACCCGGTCGAGGACCACCCGGATGTTGTGGGCGGCCACGCCGAAGAGGCCCACCACGAAGAGAGAGAGTGCGATCATGGCGGCCGAGAGCCCGGTCAGGAGCGGGGCGCGTCGAAACGCGGCCAGCGCCTCGCGTACGGTGTAGGAGCCCATGCTACGCCTCCTCCTCGGCGTGGGAGTCGTAGACCAGGACCCCGTGTTCGAGCTCCATGACCCGGGCGCCGGAGCTGTGTCGGATCAGCTCGGCGTCGTGGGTCGCCAGGAGCACGGCGGTCCCCGCGGCGTTGATGGCCCGGAAGAGGTCGTAGATCCCGCGCGTGGCCCGTTCGTCGAGATTGCCCGTGGGCTCGTCGGCCAGGAGCACCACCGGGTCGTTGGCCAGGGCCCGGGCAACCGCCACACGCTGCTGCTCGCCGCCGGACAGCTCCGAGGGTACCGAGCGGGCCTTGGCCGCCAGCCCCACCTGGGCCAGGAGGCGGCTGACCTTGCTCCGGACCACCGACTTCTTGGCGCCTGTGACCTCCAGGGCGAAGGCCACGTTCTCGGCCGCGGTCCGGTCCGGGAGCAGGCGGAAGTCCTGGAAGATGTAACCGATCTTGCGCCGGAGCATGGCCCGCTCGCGGGAGCTGAGTTTCCGGGTGTCGTAGCCGCTCACCCGGACCTCGCCGCTCGAAGGGTGTTCGGCGGCGTGGATCAGGCGCAGCGCCGTGGTCTTGCCGGCGCCGCTGTGGCCGGTGAGGAATGCGAACTCACCCTTCCGAATCCGGAAAGAGACACCGCTCAGCGCGGCTCCCGCCCGGGGATATTCTCTCGTGACCTTGTCGAAACGGATCATTCTGCCGGCGCCGGTTCGGGTCCGCTGCAGAGGCGTGCCGCGGTGCGCACCGCCTCGATCATGGAGGAGGGGTCGGCCATGCCGCGCCCCGCGATGTCCATGGCCGTGCCGTGGTCCGGCGACGTCCGAACGAAGGGCAGCCCGAGGGTGATGTTCACGCCCGATCCGAAGCTGGCGGTCTTGAAGGCCGCCATCCCCACGTCGTGGTACGGGGCGATGACCGCATCGAACTCGCCGCGCAGCGCCCGGGTGAACACGGTGTCGGCAGGGATCGGGCCCGCCACACGGAGGCCTTCACCCACGAGCTCCGCCACCACGGGCGTCATCACCCGGGCCTCCTGATCGCCGAAGAGGCCGCCATCCGAAGCGTGGGGGTTCAGCGCGCAGAGCGCCAGTCGAGGGACGTCGATCCCCCACCGTTCACGGAGCGCGTGGTGAGTCATCCGGGTCTGGGAGGCGAGCCGCTCGGCGGTCACCGCCGCCGGCACTTCGGAGAGGGGAATGTGGATGGTGGCCAGTACCACCCGGAGGGCGCCACCCAACGCTGTCTCCTCCGCCGCCATCATCATGGCCACCTCCTCGACGCCGCTCAGCGTCTGGAGCATCTCGGTGTGACCGGGGAACGTGTAGTCCGCGGCGGCCAGCGCCGCCTTGTCGATCGGGGCCGTCACGATCCCGTCCACATCGCCGGCCAGCGCCATCTCGATGGCCCGCTCGATGGCGGCGCCCGCCAGCCGACCGGCCGCGGCGGCGTCGGATCCGCCGTCCCATCGGCCCACGGCCACGTCCGGCTCGATCATGGTGCCCTTGGCCCCCACCGTGACCAGCGTCAGGTCGGGGCGCGGGTCGGCGAGGGCAGCGGCCGTGACCTCCGGGCCGATGCCCCGGGGGTCACCCAACGTGACAGCGAGGCGGTTGGCAGCCCTGTGCATCAGGCGGTGGGGTTCGAGGTCAGTAACGGATGTCGATGTACGTGCTTCGGCGCAGCTCGCCCAGTACCTCGTCCAGGAGCTTCTCCTGCTGCAGGAACTGCCGGATCTGGCTCCGGAGCTCCTGATCCTCCAGGGTGTACTCGCCGGCCTCGGTCACTTCGTCGACCTTCACCACGGCGTACGCTTCCTCCCGGGACGAGGGGATCTGGAAAGGCCCCACGACCTCGTCGCTCCGTGCCCCCCGGAGCTGCCGATCCCACGGTTCCGGGAGCGAGTCCCGGACCACGGGGCCGATATGGCTCTGCTCCACCGGATCGTGCACGGCCTCGATGAGGCTGTCGATGGGCGCGCCGTCGCGGAGCGCTTCCGCCACCGATTCGGCCCGCTCCCGGGTCCGGGCCCGGTCTTCGGCGCTGACCTCCGGGCGAATCAGGATGTGCCGGGCCAGCCGCTCCGGCCCCCGGGCCCGCTCCACCTTGATGATGTGGAGACCGAAGGATGTCTCCACGATATTGCTGAACTGGCCCGGGCGCAGGGAGAACGCCGCCCGCTCGAATCGGGGCACGAAGCGTCCACGGCGGAACCAGCCGAGCTCGCCGCCGCGCTGGCGGGTGGCCGCGTCATCGCTGTGGCGTCGCGCCAGCGTAGCGAAGTCCTCGCCCTGAGCCAGCTCCTCGAGGATGGCTTCGGCCTCGGCGCGGGCCCGTGCCATGGCCGAGTCGGAAGGCTCGGGCGTGACCGCCACCTGCTGGAACTCGATGGTTGCGGGGCGCCGGCCCAGCTCCGTCCGGCGCTCTTCGAAGAAGTCCCGGATCTCGGCGTCGGAAACCAGTGGCGGGGTGCGCTCTCGCTGCAGGGAGGCCATGAACTGCTGCTGGATCCCGGCCCGGCGGGTGCTCTGTGCCACGATGGCCCGGTACTGCTCGAGTGTCAGCCCTTCCTGCGAGAGCGCCTCCTCGAAGGCGGCCTGCGTGCCGAAACGGCGAACCTGCTCCTGGACGGTGGCGTCCACCTGGCTCTGAACGTCGGCCGCGGCCACCGCGATGGAGTCTCGCTCGGCCGCCTGGATCACCACCAGCTCGTTGATCATGACCTCGAGCTGCTCCCGCTTCATCTCGTCGAGGCCTTGCGGATCCATGGGCACCGGCTGACCGGTGGCCCGGAGCCGCTCGATCTGCTCATCGAGCTCCGATGCCAGGATGATGCTGTCGCCCACCACGGCCACGATCCGATCGACGAGCTCGGGCTCGGGCTCCTGGGCCCGGACGGGGAGGGTCGCGATCGCCAGGATCGCTACGGTCAGCAATGCGGTTCGGATCATACGTCCTGTCTTACTGGGAACAATGCGGGCCGGCTCGACGGCCGGCCCGCGTTGTAATAGGCTCGCGCTCCCCGGGTGTTCCTTACCCGGTGGTGTCCGCGTTCTCCGGCGTCGGGGCCGGCGCCTGTCCGGGCGCCTGCCCGGGGCCCGGTGTCGGCGGCATGGAATCACCCGATGCCTCGGCCCGACGTTCCTCCAGGCGCTCCACGACGGCCTCGACGGCCCCTTCGTTGATCCGCCAGGTGTGCTGGTCGCGGAGAGCGCGTGAGAGGGTGCCGAGGGGCATGACGTTGGCCTCCCCCGCCAGGACCGAGGCCAGGAACGAGTCGACCCGTCGCTCCACGGCCTCCGCCTGGGTCTCGCCCTCCTGAGGCGCTCCCGTGAACCCCGCGTCCCGCGCCAGCTGGCGCACCTGCTCCCGGATCAGCCCCGCGATGGAGTCCCGCTCCGCCTGCGGGACCGTGATGCCCCGGTCCACAGCGTCGGCGAGGACCAATTCGTTGGTGGCCACCTCGCGCAGCAGCTGTGTCAGCTGCTCGTCCTCCATCGTCTCGTACTGGCTCCGCTGCGGGAGAGGCATGTCGCGGAACAGCTCCGCCACTTCACCGACGGTCACCGCCCCGCCATCCCACGTCAGCAGCTCCCGTGAGGCCGCCCGGCTCTGCAGTGCTTTCGACGGGTCGCTGATCAGGTCGCGGACCACGTCGGCGGCACCGTCCCGGACCTCCATCTCCTGGCCGGCCCGGAGCGACTCGACGTACGCGTTCAGCGACGCCTGCCGGCGGTCGTTCTTGATCTGCTCGCGGAACTCCTCGCCGATCTCGTCCAGAGACGGGCTCTCCCGGTCGTCCAGCTTGATGATGTGGAGACCGAACGGCGTCTCCACCACATCGCTGACCTGGCCGACCTGGAGGTTGAATACCGCGCTGTCGAACGGCGCCACCATCTGGCCTCGCTCGAACCAGCCCAGGTCGCCGCCCTGCGGGGCAGTGCCCTGGTCCTCGCTGTACTCCCGGGCCAGCGCGTTGAAGTCGGCCCCGGAGGCCGCCCGCTCCCTCAGCTCCTGGGCCAGGGCCTGGACGCTGTCTCGCTGGGCGTCCGTGCCACCGGCGGGAGGCGTCAGGAGGATGTGACGGGCTTTGACCCGGATCCCCGGCCCCTCGGTGGCGTAGAGGTCGGCCAGCTCCTCGTCGCTGATCACCGTGTCGGTGGTGACCACCTGTTCACGCAGCTGGGTGAAGGTCTGCTGCTCGACGTACGGATCGAGCAGCGTTTCCAGGTCGAGTTGCGCCAGGACGCTGTCCTCGGCCACGACTGATGCCAGGATGGTGTAGTCGACCCACAGGTCGGCGATCTGCTCGACCACCTCGGCCCGGGCCGGCACCCCGGGGTTGTTGGCCATCATGTCGAGGGTTTCTTCTACGCTCAGCTCGTGCTGCCCCGCACGGGCCACGGTATCGGTGTGTGACGTCAATGCATCGCAGCCGAGCGTCGCAAGGGTCAGGATGGAAAGGGCCAGGTATCGCGTCATGTTTTCTCCTCAGAGGTTTGGAACCCGCTGAATGTACCGGGGCTGCGGACCGCGTACAACCCGGGGTGGGGCGGTTCAAGCGGTCTGGGCGGCCAGGATGCCCAGCGCTTCCGCCACCGACGCCGACAGGGGACCCGCCCCGAGGCGGTGGAGGACCAGGCTCAGGGGGTCCGTCCGCTTGACCTCCACCTCGATCTGGCTGCCGTGCATGGCGCTTTGCAGCACCGTGAGGCGTGGCACCACATCCTTGCGGAAGGTGAGTCGGGCCCGGTCAGGCCGCAGGTTGATCCGGTCCACGCCCAGCGCCTGACCCAGGAGCCTGAGGCGGGCAGCCTCCAGCAGTCGGACCACCTCGGGTGGCGGGGCTCCGAACCGGTCGACCACCTCTTCCCGGAGCTCGGAGACGGCGTCCACCTCCTCGATCCGGGAGAGTCGTCGGTAAAGGTGCAGTTTCTGGGCCGAGTCGGCCACGTACTCGTCGGGCACGTACGCCGGCCCGTCCATGGAGACGTCCGGGGCCGGGTAGACGTCCGTCTCTTCCTGCCCCTTGAGGCGAGCCACCGTCTTCTCCAGCAGCCGCGTGTAGGTGTCGATCCCCACGGCGTGGACGTGCCCCGACTGGTCGGCGCCCAGGATGTTGCCCGCGCCTCGCAGCTCCAGGTCCTTCACGGCGATGGCGTAGCCGCTGCCCAGCTCCGTGTGATGCTCCAGGATCCGGAGCCGCTTCTCCGCCTCCAGCGTGATCCCCTCGGGCGCCACCAGGTAGCAGAAGGCCCGGTGGTGGGACCGGCCCACGCGGCCCCGGAGCTGATAGAGCTGGCTCAACCCGAACACGTCCGCCCGGTCCACGATCAGCGTGTTGGCCGTGGGCACGTCCAGCCCGTTCTCGATAATGGCCGTGGTCACCAGCACGTGGAAGTCCCGGTCGAGGAACCGGCTCATGACCCCGTCGAGCTGGCGGGCGCCCATCTGGCCGTGGGCCACGTCCACCTCCGCCTCGTCGGGCACGAGCCGCCGGACCCGCTCGGCCACGGCGCCCAGGCTCTCGATCCGGTTGTGGACCACGAAGACCTGGCCGCCCCGGTCCAGCTCCCGGAGGATGGCGTCGCGGATGACCTCGTCGATCCACGGCACCACGTGGGTGATGATCGGCATCCGGTCCCGGGGCGGCGTCTGGATGAGCGAGAGGTCCCGGAGTCCCGCCAGGGAGAGGTGCAGGGTGCGGGGGATGGGCGTGGCGGTCATGGACAGGACGTCCACGTTCCGTTTCACGTCCTTGAGCCGCTCCTTCTGTCGGACGCCGAAGCGCTGCTCCTCGTCCACCACCATGAGGCCCAGGCGCTTGAAGGCCACGTCGTCCTGGAGCAGTCGATGGGTCCCGATGACGATGTCGATCTGGCCCGCCAGCAGGTCCGCCAGGATCCGCTCCTGCTGCTTCGGCGTACGGAACCGGGAGAGCGCCTCGATCCGGACCGGGTAGTCGGCCAGCCGCTCCTGGAATGTGTGCAGGTGCTGCTCCACCAGGATCGTGGTGGGCGCCAGCACCGCCGCCTGCCGGTCGTCCTGAACCGCCTTGAACGCCGCCCGCACCGCGATCTCGGTCTTGCCGTAGCCCACGTCGCCGATGATGAGCCGGTCCATGGGCCGCTCCGACTGCATGTCGGCCTTCACGTCCCGCGTGGCCTGCCGCTGGTCCGGCGTGTCCTCGTACAGGAACGCGCTCTCCATCTCCTTCTGCCACCGGGTGTCTTCCGGGTACGGCGGCCGCTCGGCCATCTCCCGGGCGGCGTAGAGCTCCAGGAGCTCCGCGGCCATCCGCTCGATGGCCGCCTGCGTCCTCCGCTTGATCCGGGTCCATGTCTTCCCGCCGATCTTGTGAAGCGCTGGCGGCTTCGCGCCCTCCCGGTCCGGGACCCAGCGCTCGATGGCGTCCAGGCGATAGACCGGCAGCCGGAGGACCTCGTCGCCGGCGTACTCGATGGCTAGCGACTCGATGGTCGTCCCACCCACATCGACCCGTTCCAGGCCGTGGAACCGGCCGATCCCGTGGTCCATGTGCACCACGTAGTCGCCCGGCTGGAGCTGGCTCAGGCTCTCGATGGCGCCACCGCCCCGGAACCGCCGGCCGCGGCGGAGCTTGCGGGCCCGCCGGAAGATCTCGTGGTCGGTGAGGACCCGCAGCGGCGCGTCGCCCTCGAGGACGAAGCCGCCGGCCAGCGTGCCCAGCGCCAGCGTGGTCCCGTCCGGGAGGGCACGGGGCCCGCCCAGCAGCTCCTCCAGCCGCTCGAGCTGGCCGGTGTTGTCGCACAGGATCAGCGTCCGCTCGTCCCGGGCGCCGGCCTGGCGGAGGAGCGATTCCAGGCGTGCCGTGTCCCGTTCGATGGCCTCGGGCGGGCGGGCATCGACCCGGAGCTCGCCGTCCTCGGTGCACCCGATGCGGCCGAACCCGCTCAGCTTCTCGCGCACGTCCCCCGGCGGCAGGAGGAGCGACTCCGGGGGCGCCGGCTCCCGGCCTCGCTCCACCTCCACGTCGCGGAGCTCGAGGAGCTTGCGCCACGCGCCGTCGAAACCGGCGTCCGCCTCGTCGTGAAGCTGGAGGAGTATGGCGTCCCGGAAGAGGACGTCCAGAAGCGAGCGACGACCCACCGACCCGTTCCCGGCCAGTTTCAGGTCCACCGGCAGGATGTCCACGGCGTCGAGCGTCTCCGTGGAGCGTTGATCGAGGATATCGAAGCGACGGATGGACATGACCTCGTCGCCCCAGAACTCGACCCGGACCGGGTCTTCCGCCCCGAAGCTGAAGAAGTCCACGATCCCACCCCGGGCGGTGTACTCGCCCACCTGCTCCACGAGGCCGGTCTGCTCGAATCCCATGGCCTCCAGCCGCTCGCCCAGGTCGGCGGGGCGGATCTCCTGCCCCACGGCCAGCGACATGTGTAGATCGGCCAGGGCGTCGGGGATCCGTTCCCGCTCCTGCACCGCCCGGGCCGTGGTGACCAGGACCCGGACCCGCCCCGCCAGCAGCGCCTCCAGCGCCTCCACCCGCTGGCCGCTGACCTCCACGTGATGCTCCTCGGCCTCGAACGGGAGGGCTTCCCGCTGGGGGTAGAGTGCCACCGTGCCCTCCGGCAGGAGGGTGGCCAGGTCCGATTGGACGCGCTCGGCCTCCGGTGGGTCGCTCGCCACCACCACCCAGATCCGGCGCTGGAGATCCGACGCGAGAGCAGCGGCCAGAACGGCCGGGAGGGAGCCCGGCAGGTTGGCGATGCCCCGGAACATGCCGGGGCCCGGCAGGCCGTCGCGGATGCTTCGGAACGCCGCCTGGCTGCGGAACGCGTCGAGGATGGTCGGGTGCATCAGCGTCATGAGTGGGCTGAAGCTAACGGGACGACCCGGCGCGTCAACGGTCCGGTCGGACCCGCTCGTCTGCCTGACGGCCACGCCCTCAACGCCCGTCTCGGGGTCCACCAGCACCATGCCACAAGGGTATCGGTTGTTCGCCGCCGGGGGGACCCTGTACCTTGTTCGCTCTACTGCGACCACCACCGTTACGGATTGCCCATGAAACGCATCACGCCCCTGCTCCTGCCCGTCCTCGTAGCCGCCACGTGCACCACCTCCGGCGGCGAGGCGCCGGCGGACCTCGGTGACGCCGCAGCGACCATCACGGCCTCCGACATGTATGACCGGATCGCGTTCCTGGCGTCGGACGAGCTGCGAGGCCGCAACACCCCGAGCCCGGGGCTCGACACCGCGGCCCAGTGGGTCGCCGACGAGCTCGCATCGTTCGGTGTCCAGCCGGCAGGAGACGACGGGTGGTTCCAGCGCTATCCGTACCCCGCCGTGGGGCTCGACGCCGAAAGCACGGTCCTCCAGGTGGCCGGCGGTGCGACCCACACCTTCCGCTACGGCAGCGAGTTCTGGGCCCGGAGCGGGGCCGGACCGGCCCAAGCCGTGGGAATGGTCTTTATAGGCCGCGAGCTCCCGGAAGATGCCCAGGTTGCCGACCGGGCCGTGGTGGTCCGCCTCCCCGGTCTGCCGGAGGAAGGGCGCCGCGGGATGCGGCTGGATCGCGATGCCCGGGGGCAGGCCTATCGGACCCTGGCCCGCGCCGCGGAGGGGGGCGCCGCCGCCGTCGTCTTCGTGATGGACCCGGCGCTGACCGAGGATGACGTGGAAGCGCTGGCTGCAGCCGAAGAGGCGCCGTCTCGCTCGGTCGGCGGGGTGTCCGACGACGACGCGGTTCCACCCGCCTTCTTCGTCCGCTACCAGGCCGGCCTCCGCCTCTTCCACATGGCCGGGCTCGAGGGCGAGGCGCTCCTCTCTCGCCGGGAGCTGGAACGACCGGTGCCGCTCCCCGGCGTGACCGCCCGGGCCGCGGCGCCCCGCCGCGCCGTGGATGACGCCACCGCCCCGAACGTGGTGGGCGTCCTTCCGGGCAGCGATGAAGAGCTCCGCGACAGCTACGTGGTGGTCAGCGCCCACATGGACCACGTGGGCGTGGGTCGGCCGGACGAAACGGGCGACTCGATCTACAACGGCGCCGATGACGATGCGTCGGGTACCGCCGTCCTGGTGGAGGTGGCCGAAGCACTGGCCACGCTGGAGCGGAAGCCGCGACGCTCCGTCCTCTTCGTGGCCGTGAGCGGCGAGGAGAAGGGGCTCCTGGGCTCCCGCTGGTTCGCGGACCATCCCACCGTCCCGCTGGACGTGATGGTCGCCAATGTGAACCTCGACATGGTGGCACGGAATGCCCCGGACAGCATCGTGGTCATCGGCCAGGAGTACTCGTCGCTGGGGCCCCTGGTCCGGAACATCGCCGGCGAGCGGCCGGAGCTCGGCCTCACCGTGTCCGAGGACCTCTGGCCGGAGCAGCGTTTCTTCTTCCGCAGCGATCACTTCAGCTTTGCCGCCAAGGAAGTGCCGGCCCTGTTCTTCTTCGCCGGAACCCACGAAGATTATCATCGACCCAGCGACGAGGTGGATTCGGTGGATACCGACAAGGCCGCACGGGTGGGCCGCCTGGTGCTCTACCTGACCCACGCCATCGCGGATAACGTGACACCGCCCGAATGGGACCCGGAGGGGCTCGAGACCGTTCGCGAGCTGACCCGCCGGTAGCCAGACGACTCCAACCCCGACCACCACCATGGGTATCCGCTTCCTCGACTCGATCCTCATGCTCCTCACCGCCGCGGCCGGCGTCGGCGCCGCCTATTTCGCGGGGCACGCACTCTCCATCGATCACGCCGGTTGGGCGTGGATCACGGCGGGCGGGCTGGTGGTCATCGCGCTGTTCCTGGGAGCGGTGACCAGCCGCCGCGTCCGGGGATACGCACGCGACAAGGGAGAAGAGCTGAACCTCTGATCCCCTCGGGATGCCCCCTTGCCACGGCGCAGTCCTCGTGCAAAGTTCCCGGCTTCCTGTACAGTGAACCCCTAAGGAGGAATCCGGATGAAAGACTCCCGCGTACGCTCACCATTTCGCCGCAACGCCTTTGGTCTGGCGCTGCTGCTGCTCCTGCCCCTGGTCGGCCTGACCGGCTGTGACGCCATAACGGGTAACGAGGACGACGACTCGATCCAGGGGACCTGGGTCGACTCGGAAGGCACGTACCCCTTCTACCTCGAGATCACCAGCAGCAGCGTCACCGTCTATGAGGGGGAAGAAGGTGACTGCTTCTACATCGAGCGCTACACCATCGTGAGCTCGGACGGCGACACCTATACCCTCGAGGAGCAGACCTCCAGCTTCCAGGCGGACGTGGTCCTCCGCGTGGTGGACGGGGACCTGCACGTGACCCTGGCCGACGAGCAGGGCAGCCAAACCGAGGTCTACACCCGCTCGGATCAGGACGTGTCCCAGTTCGAGGAGTGCACCGTGGAGGCCGGCGGTGGCGGCGACCCGGCCATCACCTGCTCCGAGCTGCCCGCCATCACCGTGGGGCAGACCATCAACGGCGAGCTGACCACCAGTGATGCCATGTACAGCGGTCGCTACTTCGACCTGTACGGCCTCACACTGGGCTCCCAGACACAGGTCCAGATCGACGCCGTGTCCGACCCCCTGGACACCTATCTCTACCTCTACCAGGCCGATGGGACGTACATCACGGAGAACGACGACGCCGACAGCAGCACGTTCAACTCCCGGATCTCGATCACCCTCGACGCCGGCTGCTACCGCGTCGAGATGACCAGCTGGGGTGACGGCGAGACGGGAACGTACACGCTCTCCGTGAACTGATCCCGAGGACGCAGGCGAAACGCGCCGCGGCCGAGAGCCGCGCCGGATCCCGGGGCCCGGCCTCCCGCCAGACGGGGGCGCCGGGCCCCGGCTCGTTCAGCTTCGCCGGCTCCGGCACGGGCCGTGCGCCCCGGATTTACGGGCCCCTATCACTGCCGTTACCTTTTAAGGCTCTGGAGTTTCGTGAACGAACGCTGAGCGAGAACGGACCGCGTGCGCATCGACCATATCCGCAACTTCTGCATTGTCGCCCACATCGACCACGGCAAGTCGACGCTGGCCGACCGTCTCCTGGAGTCCACGCATACGCTGGACAAGCGGGAGATGCGCGAGCAGGTGCTGGACTCGAACGAGCTGGAGCGGGAGCGGGGGATCACGATCAAGCTCCACGCCATCCGCATGGGCTACAAGGCGCGGGACGGGAAGGCGTACGAGTTCAACCTCATCGACACGCCCGGGCACGTGGATTTCACGTACGAGGTGAGCCGGAGTCTGGCGGCGTGCGAGGGGGCGGTGCTGGTGGTGGACGCGGCGCAGGGTGTGCAGGCCCAGACGCTGTCGAACCTTTTCCTGGCCATGGACGCGGGGCTCGAGATCATCCCCGTCCTGAACAAGATCGACCTGCCCGGTGCGGAGCCCGAGAAGCGGCGCGAGGAGTTGGTGGACCTGCTGGGGTGCGAGCCGGAGGAGGTGCTTCTGGTGAGCGCCAAGGAGGGCACCGGCGTGGGGTCGCTGCTGGAGCGCATCGTCGAGCGGGTCCCACCGCCGGAGGGCGATCCGGACGCCCCGCTCCGGGCACTGATCTTCGACTCGTTTTACGACCAGTACCAGGGGGCCGTGCCGAGCATCCGGGTGGTGGACGGGGTGATCCGGCCGGGGATGAACATCGCCTTCGGCGCCTCGGAGGTGGAGTACGAGGTGGACGAGGTCGGGTTCATGCGCATGGGGCGGGTCAAGCAGAAGGAGCTCAGGCCGGGGGACGTGGGGTACGTCATTGCCGCCATCAAGCGGGTGAGCGAGACCCGGGTCGGTGATACGGTGCTGGACGTCGAGAACCGGGCGAAGGAGCTGCTTCCGGGTTACCAGGACGTGAAGCCCATGGTATTCAGTGGGCTCTACCCGACGGACGCCGACGACTACGAGGAGCTGAGGGACGCGCTGGAGCGGCTGAAGCTGAATGATGCGAGCCTCCACTATGAGCCCGAGACCTCCACGGCCCTCGGGTTCGGGTTCCGGTGCGGGTTCCTGGGGCTGCTGCACATGGAGATCGTGCAGGAGCGTCTGGAGCGGGAGTTCGACCTGGACCTCATCACCACGGTCCCGAACGTGGAGTACCACGTGGTGAAGACCGATGACTCGACGGCGCTGATCGAGAATCCCACCGCCATGCCGGACCGGGGTGACATCGAACGGATCGAGGAGCCGTACGTGAAGGCCCGGATCATGTGCCCGGCGGAGTACATCGGGAACATCCAGAAGCTGGTCCACGACCGCCGGGGCGAGTACATCCACATGCACTACCTGGACCCGAACCGGGTGGAGTTCCTCTACGAGATCCCGCTGGCCGAGGTGGTCCTGGATTTCTATGACAAGCTGAAGAGCGGCACGCGCGGGTACGCGTCGCTGGACTGGGAGCTCACCGAGTACCGACCGAACCCGCTGGTCAAACTCGATATGCTCATCAACGGCGACCCCATCGACGCGTTCAGTGTGATCATCCACGAGGACAAGGCCTACGAGTACGGGCGCGACATGGCCAGCAAGCTGAAGGAGCTGATCCCGCGTCAGCAGTTCCAGGTGGCGATCCAGGCGGCCATCGGGACCAAGGTCATTGCCCGGACGAACGTACGGGCGCTGAAGAAGGACGTGACCGCCAAGTGCTACGGCGGCGACATCACGCGGAAGCGGAAGCTGCTGGAGAAGCAGAAGGAGGGGAAGCGGCGGATGAAGCAGGTCGGCACGGTGGAGATCCCACAGGAGGCGTTCCTGGCGGTGCTCCAGGTCGGGGAATAGCCGAGCCGTGCAGGCCGCCGTCATCCTCTCCACCTACAACCACCCCGAGTGGCTTCGGAAGACGCTCTGGGGCTACGCCCGTCAGAGCCTCCCGGACTTCGAGGTGGTCATCGCCGATGATGGCTCCGGTCCGGAGACCCGGGCGGTGGTGGCCGAGGCCCGGGAGAAGTACCCGTCGCTCGAGCTGCGTCACGTCTGGCACCCCGACACGGGCTACCGGAAGTGCGTAATCCTGAACCGGGCCGTGGTCGCCACACGAGCGCCCTACCTCATCTTCAGCGACGGTGACTGCATCCCCCGTCGGGACTTCGTGGCCACGCACGTCCGTCTCGCTCGGCCCGGTGCCTTCCTCTCCGGCGGTGCCGTGCGGCTACCCGGGGACGTGAGTGAATCCATCACCGAGGCGGATGTGGCCACGGGGCGGGCCTTCCGGGTCCGGTGGCTCCTGGACCGCGGCTTCGACCCCGGCCGGCACCGGCTGCGGTTGCTCGAGGGCGTGGCGTGGCCCACCCTTCTCGACGTGCTGAGCCCTACCGGCGCCACCTGGAACGGGAACAACGCGTCCACCTGGCGTCAGCTGGTGGTCCGGGTCAACGGCTTCGAGCACGAGATGGGGTACGGCGGCCAGGACCGCGAGTTCGGGGAGCGACTGCGCAACCTCGGGGTCAAGGGCGTGCTGATCCGGCACCGGGCGGTTACCATCCATCTGGATCACGGTCGGCCGTATCGCACCGAGGAGTCCGTACGCAGGAACCGTGAGATCCGGGATGACACGGAGCGGACCGGGGTGGTCCGGGCGCGCTGCGGGATCGATCAGCTGGAGCCCGAGGCAGAGGCGTTCGTCACGCCGGCGCCCGGGATGAAAGGAGCAGAATGAGCGACGGATCCGGAAAACGCTGGGTCGTGGGAGTGGACCTGGGCGGGACCAACATCTCCGTGGGTGTGCTGCCGCTGGACGGCGGCGACGGCGAGGTGCTGGCGATGGAGACCAAGTCCACCGAGGCGCACAAAGGTGCGAAGTACGTGGTGGACAAGATCGTGGCCATGGTGAACGAAGCGATTCGGACGGTGGCCTCCGAGAACGGCAGGACGAAGGAGGACTTCGCCGGGATCGGGATCGGCTCCCCCGGCCCGCTGGACCGGAAGACCGGGACCATCATCGACACGCCCAACCTGGGCTGGCGCAACTTCCCGCTCCGGGACCTGATCTCCAACGCAGTCGGGCTGCCCGCGGCGCTGGACAACGACGCTAACTGCGCCACGTATGGCGAGTGGTGGCTCGGGGCGGGGAAGGATGTGACCAGCCTGGTGGGCTTCACCCTGGGGACGGGGATCGGGGGCGGCATCGTCCTCGGCGGTGAGATCTTCCACGGCGCCAGCGATGCCGCCGGTGAGATCGGCCACATGACCATCGACAGCACGGGTCGGAAGTGCAACTGTGGCAACTACGGCTGCCTCGAGGCCTACGCGTCCGGGCCGAATATCGCCGCCCGGGCGGTGGAGGGGATCGAGGCCGGCGCCGAGACCGTGCTCCCTGACCTGGTGGACGGCGACCTCGATCAGATCACCGCCGCCACCGTGTACGAGGGCGCCGTCCTCGGCGACGCGTACTCCAACGAGGTGATGAAGGAGACGGCCAAGTTCCTGGGCACAGGGATCGCCAACATCATCAATATCCTGAACCCGGAGATGGTGGTGATCACGGGTGGCGTGACCAAGGCCGGCGATCACCTGTTCGTGCCGTTGAAGGCGGAGGTCCGACGGCGGGCGTTCAAGAGCGCCCAGGAGGCGTGCCAGATCGTGCCCGCAGAGCTCATGGGCACCGCCGGGGTCATCGGTGCCATCGCCATGTTCAAGAACGACGTCCTGGGGAACGTTTGATCCTCGGGGTGCTCGGGACCATGGTCTGGGACACCATCGAGCATCCCGACGGCGCCATGGTGGAGCGGTGGGGGGGCATCGCTTACTCACTGGCCGCCGGGGCGGCCGCGGCCCCCGACCATTGGGCGATCCGGCCCATCATCCGGGTCGGATCCGACCTGGCCGAGGAGGCGTGGGCCTTCCTCGAGTCGGTCCCACACCTCGACCTGCCCGGTGGGGTGGTGGAGGTCGACGAGCCCAACAATCGGGTGCACCTCCGGTACCGGGACCGTCACCACCGGGACGAGCAGCTCACCGGCGGCGTGTCCGGGTGGGACTGGGCGGAGCTTGCCCCCCGGCTGGAAGGGCTGGACGGATTGTACGTGAACATGATCTCCGGGTTCGAGCTCGATGCTGACACGGTGGCACGCGTACGGGACGGCTTCGCCGGGCTCCGCTACGTCGACCTCCACTCGCTGGTCCTCGATGTAGACGAGGACGGGCTCCGGGTACCCCGGCGGCCCGAGCAGGTGGAGGTGTGGCTGGGCGCGTTCCACGTGGTGCAGCTGAACGAGCGGGAGCTCGACATCATCGCCGGGCACCACGAGCCGGCGGCGGTGGCGCGTGCGGCGGTCCGTAGCGGCGCCCGGGCGGTGCTCGTCACGTCGCCCGCGCGGGCCAGCACGTCGTGTTCGACCTGCGCAACCAGCTCTTCCGCCACCTGCAGCGGATGAGCCTGAGCTTCTACACCGGCACGCGCTCCGGGGAGATCGTCTCGCGGCTGAACAACGACATCGACGCGGTGCGGCAGGTCGTCCAGCGGACGCTCGTGACCATCGCGACGAACCTGGCGACGCTGGCGGCGACGGCGACGGCGATGCTGTCGATCAACTGGCGGCTGACGCTGCTGGCGGTGGCGGTGGTGCCGCTGTTCTACCTGCCCTCGCG
>JAWODW010000014.1:0-59697 GCA_046483065.1 Longimicrobiales bacterium
GAGGGCGCGGGCGGTACCTTCGAGGATGTCCGCCAGGACGCGCTCACACAGACCCAAGACGACCCCCATGGGGGCCCCCACAGCTCCGGGTCCGGACGCTGGACGTGGCCACGGGGGAGGAGCTCGATCAGCGGCTGCTGGAGATCGACGCCGGCGGGCTCGAGCGGGACTCCGTCATCATGAACGGTGGGATCGTCACCCCCGACGGCGGGTATCTGGTCCGTCTCAAGGCGCCCGGCTGGGACGGCCTGGCGTGGTTCGATGCCGATGGAGCGTTGGTCGGGCGGAGCGCGCTGCCGGATTACGGGCCCGTGTATCCGTCCACGCGCGACATCGAGGAATCGATGCAGGATGCCCGTCGCCTGGAGCGGCTGGCCGGTCGTGCCGGGCTCGGGGATTGGGTGGCGCGCTATCGCGAACGCCCGCTCGGGTTCTTCCCCCGCGGCTCACCAACCGACCTCCTCCAGTTCGACGACCGCGGCCGGCTCTGGGCGCGCTCCACGCGCCCGGGCGAGGGCGGGTCGTATCTGGAGCTGTTCGAAGGGCGGGCACACGTGGCGACCATCGAGGTGCCCGGCCGGGTGAAGGCGTTCCGGATCACCGACACGCTCCTGGTGGCGCTGGTCGAGGCCATGGACCCCGATTCCGCCGGCGTCTACCCGCGCCGGTTCGACTGGTACCGGATCGTGGAAACGCCGGTGAGGCCCGAGGTACGCTGATGGACGTTTCCGGCCGAACCGCTCCGGGGGGGGATGGGGTACCCATCCACGTGACCGAACCTCACGCAGCTGCCGCGACGGATCCGGAGGCACGAACGGCGACGGGGCGGGCGCCGGGCGCCGGCAGGGCCTCGCCGCCCCGGCACGTCTACGTCCACGCGCCGTTCTGTGCCCGAAGGTGCGGCTACTGCGACTTCGCGGTGACCGTGGCGGCGGACCCACCGGTGGACGCGTGGGCGGAGTGCGTGGGGCGGGAGCTGGGGATGCTGGCCGACGCACGGGAGTGGGACGCGCTGGAGCTGGAGACGCTCTACCTGGGTGGCGGGACACCGTCGCTGTTGGGCGTCGGCGCCGTCCCGGCGCTGCTGGACGCGGTGGGTGGGCGGGCCCGGACCGATGGGCTCGCGGAGTTCACGGCCGAGGCGAACCCCGAGAGCTTCACGCCGGAGCTGGCGGCCGACTGGGTGGCCGCCGGTGTGGACCGGGTGAGCCTGGGCGCCCAGACGTTCCACGGGCCGAGCCTGCGGTGGATGGGTCGGCTCCACGGCCCCGACGGGCCCGGTGGCGCCGTGCAGGTGGCGCGGGATGCGGGGCTGGAGAACGTGGGGCTCGACCTGATCTTCGGGCTCCCGGAGCGGCTGGGTCGGGACCTGGACCGAGATCTCGACCGGATCCTGACGCTGGCGCCGGAGCACATCTCCGTCTACGGACTCTCCGTGGAGCCCGAGACGCCGCTGGGCCGGTGGGTGGCGGAAGGGCGGGAGACGCTCCCGGACGAGGACCGCTACGGCGAGGAGTACCGGACGGTGACGGACCGGCTGCGGGCTGCGGGGTATCATCATTACGAGGTGTCGAACTTCGCCCTGCCCGGGAAGGAAGCGAGGCACAACGCGGCGTACTGGCGCGGGGTCGCCTACCTGGGGCTCGGGAACGGCGCCCACTCGTTCGTGGCGCCGGAACGCTGGTGGAACCGGCGGGACTGGCCGGCCTACCGGGCGGCGGTGGAGGCCGGGGAGCTGCCGCGCTCGGATACGGAGCGGCTGACCGCCGAGGCGGCAAAGCTGGAACGGATCTGGCTCGGACTGCGTACGGCGGACGGCCTGGACCGGGCGGTGCTTGGCGCGAGGCAGGAGGCGCTGGCGGCCGACTGGGAGCGGGCGGGGTGGGCCGTGATCGACGAGGATCGGGTCCGTCTCACGCCCGAAGGATGGCTCCTCCTCGACCGTCTGGCCGTGGAGCTGGATACCGCAGGCACCGGAGTTGCTTGAACACGAGCCCGTGTGCCGCCACATTGACCCGGTTACGGAATGAACCGCCGGATGCACCGGACGGACGAATGAGAGAATCGCTCACAGAGCGGGAACAGCAGGTGCTGGACGCCGTGATCCAGACGTATGTGGCCACGGCGGAGCCTGCGGGCAGCCGGACGGTGGCCAAGCGCTACCATCTGGGCGTCTCCCCGGCCACGGTGCGGAACACCATGTCGGACCTGGAGGAGAAGGGGTTCCTGGACCATCCGCACACGTCGGCGGGGCGGATCCCCACGGACCTGGCGTACCGGTACTACGTGGACACGCTCATGCAGCCCGCGCGCCTCACGGAGGCGGAGAAGCGCCGGCTGCGGGAGGAGCTGGGGGCGCCGGAGAGCGGTCCGCTGGAGCGGCTGGTTCGTCGAGCCACGCAGGCCATGGGGCTCCTGACCGGCGAGCTGGGGGTGGCCATCGCGCCGTCGGTGGATGACGTGGTGCTGGAGCGCCTCGAGCTGCTGGCGCTGTCGAGCGAGAAGGTGCTGCTGGTCCTGAACCTGCGAAACGGCATCGTGAGAACGGTGTACGTGGACCTGCCGATCTCGGTGCCCCGGGAGACGCTGGTGGCGGTGACCGTCATCCTGAACGAGCGGCTGGCGGGGCAGACGATGGGCCAGATCCGGGCCACGCTCCCGGACCGGCTCCGTGACGCTACGGCCGACGACGAGGCATCGGAGCTGTTGAACATCTTCCTGCAGAGCGGGGAGGAGCTGTTCGACCTGTCGGGCGACGAGGTCCACCTGGGGAACACCAGTGTGCTGGCGAGCCAGCCCGAGTTCGAGTCGGGCGCCGACCTCCGGGGGCTCATCGAGCTGACGGAGCGCCGGGACCTGCTGGCCAGTGTGCTGACGCAGCGGGACCCGGGCTCACGACTGCAGATCCGGATCGGGTCGGAGAACCAGGCGCCGGAGCTCTCGGGCTTCACGCTGGTGACCGGCGAGTACCAGGTCGGGCATCTGGGTGGCGTGATCGGTGTGATCGGGCCCACACGGATGCCGTACGACAAGGTGGTCACCATCGTGGACAGCACGAGCCGCCTGGTGTCACAGCTCTATAGCGCGGAACCACTGTTCATCGAACGAGAAGTGAAGGATTGAACGCGAGTGCGTGATTATTACGAGGTCCTCGGTGTAGACCGGGACGCGGATACCGAAGCCATCAAGAAGGCGTATCGGAAGTTGGCGTTGAAGTACCATCCGGACCGGAACGGCGGCTCCGAGGAAGCGGAAGAGAAGTTCAAGGAGGCCACGGAGGCCTACGAGGTGCTCCGCGACGGGGAGAAGCGCGCCCGCTACGACCGGTTCGGCCACGCCGGCGCCCGGGGCGGCGCGGGTCGGGGCGCGTACGGCGGCTTCGACTTCTCCGATGCGCTGGAGATCTTCATGCGCGACTTCGGCGGCTTCGGCCTCGACGACCTCTTCGGCGGACGCCGGGGCGGCGGCCGGGGTGGACGCGGCGGTCGGGGCACCCCGCAGGGCTCCGATATCCGGATCCGGCTGCCCATCACGCTGGAGGAAGTTGCCACCGGCGTGGAGAAGAAGCTCCGGGTGGACGTGCAGAACCCGTGTGACGCGTGTGATGGGTCGGGCGTCGAGGGCGGCGGCACGCCCGCCGTATGCGAGACGTGCGGCGGGAGCGGCGAGGTCCGGCGGGTCCAGCGGTCCATGCTGGGCCAGCTCATGAGCGTGACCCCGTGCCCCACGTGCCGGGGCGAGGGTCGGGTCATCGAGGACAAGTGCGGCGCGTGCGCCGGTACCGGCACGGAGGAAGGCGAGACGGAGCTCGAGGTCCAGGTCCCGGCGGGCGTCTCCAGCGGCGACTATATCACGCTCCGGGGCAAGGGCAACATGGGCCGTCGGGGCGGGCGTCGGGGCGACGTCTACGTGGTCCTGGAGGTGGAGGAGGACGAGCGGTTCGTCCGGGAGGGCGCCGATCTGTACTACGAGCTGCCCGTCACGTACACACAGGCCGTCGTCGGCGACACCGTCGAGGTGCCGACGATCCTGGGCAGCGAGGAAGTGGAGATCCCCGGGGGGACGCAGTCGGGGACCATCCTGCGCCTCCGGGCCAGGGGGCTGCCGCACCTCCAGGCGGCGGGTCGGGGCGACCAGCTGGTGCGGGTCGTGGTCTGGGTGCCGGACCGCGTGGATGGTGAGCATGAAGAGCTGCTCGAGAAGCTCCGCGAGCTGGAGGGGCCGGCCCCCGACACCATCGACCGCGACGACTCCGGCGGGTTCTGGAGCAAGGTCCGGCAGGCGTTCAGCGCGTGAGCGGTCGCTGGATCGCCCTGACGGTCCGGGTCCCCTCGGAGGAGCTCACCGAAGAGCTTGCCGGGGGGCTCGTTTCGTTGGGGGGTCTGGCCGTGGAGCAGGACGTGGACCTGCTGACCACGTACGTGCGGGAGCCGGACGACCCGGAGACGTTCCTCCGGACGGCCGCGGATCGGCTGGCGGCCATCGCCGGCACGGAGCCGGAGATGCTCTGGCGCTGGCAGGATGACGAGCACTGGAGCGCTCGCTGGCAAGTGGGGCTGGCACCCCGTCGCGTGGGCGAGCGGTTCGTCATCACACAGCCCTGGAACCCGGTGGAGCCGGCAGACGACGATGTGGTCATCGTCATCGACCCGTCCTCCGCCTTCGGGACCGGGGAGCACGCCACCACGCGGGGTGCGCTCCGGCTGCTGGAGTCGGCGGTGATCGGGGGCGAGCGCGTCCTGGACGTGGGCGCAGGGAGCGCGATCCTCTCCATTGCCGCCGTGGCGCTGGGCGCGGAGACCGTGCTGGCCGTAGAGTCCGATGAGGGCGCCATGGCCACCGCGGCGGCCAACGTGGCCCGGGCCGGCCTCGGGGATCGGGTCGAGCTGGTGAACGCGGTGGTGGACGAGGACTACCTGGAGCGGGTGCGTGGCGACGGCTTCGACCTCATCGTGGCCAACGTGCTCAGCGGCGCCCTGACCCCGCTGCTCCCGGGGTTCCGGGGCGCGGTCCGGGATGACGGTCCGGTGATCCTCGGCGGGATCATGGCCGGGGAGGTCGACGCGATCCGGGCGGCCGGGGAAGTGGCGGGCCTGGATGTGGTGGCGGAGGACCGGGAGGGCGAGTGGTGGACGGCGCTGCTGCGCCCGGCAGCCGGGTAGCCAGCACGGCCCGGTTCGCCTGCTCCGCCGCTTCGGCCACGGCATCGGCGGCCTGGCCGCTGACCGGGCTCCGGGCCGGGTCCGGGCCCGGGGCCAGGAGCCGGGCGGTGGTCTGACGGAGCAGCGCGGCGACACCGCCGCCGGGCACCGGGGTAGGATGCAGGAGCGCGACCCGACGGAAGGGCCGGAGCCCGGCGGCGGTGAGGGCGTGCTCGTAGGCGGCCGCCCGGTCCGCCGGCAGGAGGGTGAGGCCGGGCAGCGCCGGGGCACCGAGGACCCGGACGCGGTCGTCGGCGGCCAGGAGCCGGGCCAGGCCGTCGGGGTCGCCGGTGCCGACGCGCCGGGCCAGCTCCGGCAGCGGCAGGGCGACGGACGGCGAGTCCCGGAGGATGGTGATGGCGCGGTCGAGGAGGGGATCGTTGTCAGTGTCGGTCACAGTGGCCTCCGGGGAGCAGGATCTCCATCATGCACGGAGACGGCGCCCCGGGGAATGGCGGAATGCGCCTCCGGCCTGCCGGGTCGGGACGAGAGCGTGGACGGAAACGATTGAGGAGACGGGATGTCCGATTCATTGAAGGAGCGGATCCGGGGGGATCTGAACGACGCCCGCCGGTCGAAGGACAAACTGCGCACCACGGTGCTGACCACCGTGCTGTCGGAGATTCGGAACAAGGAGATCGAGCTGGGGGAGGAGGCCACGGACCAGGACGTGATCGGCGTGGTGGCGAAGGCCATCAAGCAGCGGAAGGAGTCCGCCGAGCAGATGCGCGACGCCGGCCGCGAGGAGCTGGCCGGTAAGGAGGAGAAGGAGGCGGAGATCCTGGACGCGTATACGCCCGAGTCCATGTCGGAGGACGACGTCCGGTCGCTGGTGCAGGAGATCGTCGCCTCGGGCGCGGACAATATGGGGGCCGTCATGGGAGCGTTGATGCCGAAGATCAAGGGTCGGTTCGACGGGAAGGAAGCGAACCGGATCGTCCGCGAGGAGCTGGGCTGAGGCAGGCGCCATGAACCGGCACGCCCTCGCCGTCCTCCAGCTCCCGGCCGCCCTCGACATCGTGGCCGAGCGCGCCACCAGCACGCTCGGGGCCGAGGCCGTGCGCGCGCTGGAGCCGTCGGACGACATCGACCGGGTACGGGCCGAGCTGGGGCGCGTGGACGCCGCCATGGTCTTCGTCACCAAGACCGACGGGTGGGCCGTGCCGGCGGTGCCCGACCTCCGGACGGAGCTGAAGCGGTTGGCCAAGCCCGGGTCGCTCTGGGAGGAGCGCACGCTCCTGGAGGGCGCCCGCCTGATCCGCTCCAGCGCCACCACCCGTGACGTGCTGAGGAAGCACCTCGAAGACATCGAGCCGCTCCGCCCGCTGGCCGACCGGCTGGTGGACCTGCCGGACCGGGCGGCGGCCATCGAGGGTGCCATCGACGATGCCGCCGAGGTGAAGGACCACGCGTCGAAGGAGCTGGCCCGGATCCGGCGGCAGCTCCGGTCGCAGCGGAGCAGCATCGTGGAGAAGCTGGAGCGGTACATGGGCTCGCTCCCGAGCCGGCATCGCGTGCAGAACGCGTCGGTCACGATCCGGGACGGCCGCTACGTGATCCCCGTCCGCCGCGAGGGGCGCAAGGAGGTGGGCGGGATCGTCCACGACGAGTCGGCCACCGGCACCACGCTCTTCGTGGAGCCGCCGCTGGCGCTGGACCTGATGAACCGGGTCCGGGAGCTCGAGATCGCCGAGAAGCGGGAGGTGCGCAGAATCCTGGAGCAGCTCACCGATTCGCTCCGCCCCCACGCCGGTGAGCTCCGGGGCACGCTGGACGCGCTGGTCCGCCTCGACTCCCTCTACGCCCGCGCCCGCTACGCTCTCCACCACAACGCCGCCTCACCCACCGTCTCCACCGACACCTCCGACTACGAGGTGGTGGCCGGGCGCCACCCCATCCTGCTAGCCGGCGACCAGTCGGTGGTCCCCTTCGCCCTCCACCTCGAGCCCGGGGAGCGGACCATGGTGGTCTCGGGGCCGAACACCGGCGGGAAGACGGTGCTCCTCAAGTCCATCGGGCTGCTCAGCCTCATGACCCAGGCCGGCGTGGTCCCGCCCGTGGCCGAGGGGACCCGCCTGCCCGTGTTCGGAAACGTGTTCGCCGATATCGGCGACGAGCAGTCCATCGAAGCCAGCCTCTCCACCTTCTCGGCCCACGTGGCGAACCTCCGGGAGATCGTGGAGGAGGCCCGGGACGACTCGCTGGTCCTCATCGACGAGATCGGCAGCGGGACGGACCCCACGGAGGGCGCGGCGCTGGCCCGCTCGATCCTGGTGGAGCTCACCCATCGGGGCACCATGACCGTGGCCACCAGCCACCTGGGACAGCTCAAGCTCCTGGCGGGCGAGGAGGACGGCGTGGTCAACGCGTCGCTCCAGTTCGATGCCAAGGAGCTGAAGCCCACCTACCGGCTGGTGAAGGGCGTGCCCGGCCGCAGCTACGGGCTGGCCATCGCCCGGCGGCTCGGGTTCCGCGAACAGGTCCTGGACCGCGCCCGGGAGATGATCCCCAAGGGCGAGCGGGACGTGGGTGCGCTCCTGTCGGAGCTCGAGGTGAAGGAACAGGAGGTGGCGGAAGCGCTGAACGAGGCGGCCCGGGAGCGGAAGGCGGCGGAGCGGGCCCGCACGGAGGCCGACGCGCTGCGGGAGGAGCTGAAGGAGCGCACGGCAGACGTGAAGCGGCAGCAGGCAGACGCCGAGCGCCGGGCACGGCAGCAGGCCCGGGACATCCTCATGAACGCCCGCAAGGACGTGGAGCAGGCCATCGCAGAGCTGCGGGAGGCCGTGGCGGGCGGTGAGGAGCGGGACGAGGCTTTCGAGGAGGCCGCCCGGGCCGCCCGGCGACGAGTGGAGCAGGCGGCCACCCGGCAGGACGAACGTGCGCCGGAGCCGCCGGAGCGGGAGCCGCCCTCGGGCCCGCCGCCGGAGCTCGAGGAGGGCGCCGTGGTCCGGGTGGCGGCCACGGGCGCGGAGGGCACCGTCGTGGAGATCCGTGACGGTCGGGCCACGGTGGAGGCCGGTGGGCTGCGCCTCGACCTGAAGGCCTCGGACCTGGAGGTCCTGGACTCGGGGTCGGGGTCGGACTCGGGGTCGGGGTCGGGCAGGGGCACGGGAACGGGCAGGGACACGGGCACGGGCGCGGGCACGGGGTCGTGGAGCGGGCCCCGGGTGGAGGCGTCGCATGAGGTGCACCTCCTGGGGCTGCGGGCCGAAGAGGTCGCCTCGGAGCTGCTGCCCGCGCTGGATGCGGCGATCCAGGCGGGGCTGCCCACGCTCCGGGTGGTCCACGGGAAAGGGCACGGGATCCTCCGGGACGTGGTGGGCGAGCTCCTCGACCGGGACCCCCGGATCACGTCGTACCGATCGGGCCGCATCGGGGAGGGCGGTTCCGGCGTCACCGTGGTGGAGCTGGAATGATCCCCGACCGGGTGGTCGAGGAGGTCCGGGAGCGGGCCGACATCGTCGAGATCATCGGCGAGCACGTCGACCTGAAGCGGTCGGGGAAGGAGTTCAAAGCGCTCTGCCCGTTCCACAACGAGAAGACTCCGTCGTTCTACGTGGTCCCGGCCAAGGGCTTCTACAAATGCTTCGGCTGCGGCGAGTCGGGCGACGTCTTCAGTTTCCTCATGGAGTACGTGGGGCTCTCTTTCAACGAGGCGGTGGAGAACCTGGCCGCCCGTACCGGCGTGGAGATCCCGAAGCAGAAGGAGTACCGGGAGGAGGACGACCGGCTGAAGCCGTACCGGGAGGCCGTGGCCTTCGCCGCCGACTTCTACGAGCAGCAGCTCGCCGACGAGCAGGCGGGCGCGAAGGCCCGCAACTACCTGGAGCGGCGGGGGATCGACGCCGAGGCCGCCCGGCGGTTCCGCCTCGGCTACGCCCCTGACGGCTGGCGCGCACTGCGGGACGCGGCCCACCAGCACGGCTTCGACGACGACGTGCTGGAGACGGCCGGGCTCATCAAGAGCAGCGAGAACTCGCCGGATCCCTACGACCGGCTCCGGGACCGGCTGATCTTCCCCATCACCGATGTCCGGGGCACCGTGATCGCCTTCGGCGGTCGGGTCCTGTCGGGCGACAACAAGGGCCCGAAATACCTCAACTCGCCCGAGACGCCGCTCTACCACAAAGGGAAGGAGCTGTACGGCCTCTACTGGGCCAAGGGCGCGGTCCGGAGGGAGGAGGCCGCACTGGTCGTTGAAGGATACATGGACTACGTTTCCCTGGCTGCACGGGAAATTGACAACGTGGTGGCCGCGCTGGGCACCGCCATGACGCCCGAGCAGGCCAGGCTCCTGACCCGCTACTCGGGCCAGGTGCTGCTCCTGTACGACAGCGATTCGGCGGGGCTGCGGGCCACGTTCCGGAGCGGGGACGAGATCCTCCGGGCCGGTGGGCACCCCATGGTGGTGACGCTTCCGCCGGGCGAGGACCCCGACTCGGTGGCCCGCGAGGGCGGCCGGGAGGCGCTGCAGCCGTACCTGGACGACGCCGTGGACGTGCTGGAGCGGAAGTTCCAGATCCTGGAGGAGCGGGGCTACTTCGAGGATGTGGAGGGGATCCGCAAGGCGCTGGATGGTCTGCTCCCCACGCTCCGGGCGACCAAGGAAGCCACGTTGCGCGACATCTACGTGGACCGGGTCGCCAAGCGCACGGGGGTGCGTCGGGAGACGCTGGAGCGGGAGATCCAGGCGGCCACGCCGTCGCCCCGTCGGGCGGTGGCGCAGCGCCGGGAAGAGGCGCCGACCGCGCCGACCAAGGACAGCACGGAGCGGCTGCTGCTCCTGCTGTTGGTCCGGGACCCGGCACGGATCGAGCAGGTGGAGGACCGGGTACGGCCGGAGGAGTTGCGGAACGAGGTGAACCGGGAGCTGCTCACGGCGCTCCTGGACCGCGGCGCCGGCGATGGCGATCTGGCCGACCTGGATGTCAGTGAGGCCGCCCGGGCGCTGCTGGAAGATCTGCTGGGCGACGAGGCGGAGCAGGTGGATCCGGACCGCGGCTTCTGGGAGGCGGTGGAGACGCTGCAGCTCCGGTCGATGCTGGATCGGCTGGACGAGCTGCAGGACTTGATCGCGCGTGCCGAGGGTGAGGACCTCGATGCGCTGTACGCGGAGAAGACCGAGCTGAGCAGGCAGGTCACGGAGAAGCGGCAGAAGCTGGCGAAGCTCGGAGACAAGAACACGAACAGGTTCCGCAAGTATCTGAAACACAGATGACCGGATAAGAGGAGGAGAATGGACGAGACGTACCAGGCGCTGCTGGACCTGCAGGAGCTCGATGAGAAGATGGCGGAGGCGAAGGCGAAGGTCCGGGAGTTCGAGCCGGAGCTGGAAGAGCTGGAGGCCCCCATCGAGGAGCTCGAGGAGCAGGTGGCAGCCGTACGCAGCCGACTGGATGAGATGAAGGCGGAGGAGCGACGGCTGGAACGCAGCGCGGATGACAAGCGAGCCAAGCTGGACAAGTACGAGGCGCGGCTGGAGCAGGTCCGGACCGCCCGGGAGGAAGCGGCGGCGCGCACGGAGATCGACCTGATCAGCGGTGCGATGGAGGCCGACGAGGAAGACGCGCTGGGGCTCATCGACCAGATCCGGCGGACGGAGCTGAAGCTCGACGAGCTGGAGGGCAAGCTCGAGGCGCTGAAGGAAGAGACGGCGCCGAAGCGTGATGAGCTTCTGGCGGAGCGGAACGCGGCCGCGGACCAGCTGGAGATCCTGAAGGACAAGCGGGACAACAAGCTGATCCGGCTGAACGATGACGCCGCACGCCTCTACGAGCGGATCCGGGGCGGGACCACGGGAGTGGCGCTGGCCAAGCTCACCAAGGATGGCGCGTGCGGCCACTGCTTCAGCATGATCCCGCTCCAGGAGCAGAACGAGATCCGGAGACGGGAGGCGCTCCACCGCTGCGAAGCGTGCGGGGTGATCCTGTTCGCGGATGACTGAGACGGCGAACCCGAAAAGGTTCGCCGTTTTCGATTCTGTGAGCACGCCGATCGTGCGGCCCGTCTGGCGTCCGCCGGTGGAGGACCCGCCGCCGGCCGTGGTGCGGGCCCTTGCCGCCGAGCTGAAGCTGCCCGAGCCGCTCTGCCGGCTCCTGGTGGCCCGGGGCCATTCCACGCCCGGGGCGGCCAAGTCCTTCCTCCGGCCGTCGCTGGACGCCCTGCACGACCCGGCCCTCCTCACCGACCTCCCGCGGGCCGTGACCCGTCTCGAGGCCGCTCTCGATGCCGGTGAGACGATCTTCGTCCACGGCGACTACGACGTGGACGGCATGTGCGCCGCCGCCCTCTACACCCGGGTCCTGCGCCGGCTCGGCGCCGACGTGGTGCCCTTCGTGCCCCACCGCGTGCGGGACGGATACGACCTGGGGCCCTCGGGTGTCCGGCGGGCGCGGGAGGCCGGGGCGGGGCTCATCCTTACCGGCGATTGCGGGGTCGTGGCCCACGACGCCGTGGCGGCTGCCGCGGAGGTGGGGATCGACGTGGTCGTCACCGACCACCACACGCCCGGCGCCACGCTCCCCGACGCGGTAGCGGTGGTGAACCCGAAGCGCGACGACTGCGTGTACCCCAACCCTCACCTCTCGGGCACGGGCGTGGCGTACAAGCTGGCGCTGGCGCTGGCCCGTTCCCGGGGCGTGCCGGAGGAGGAGATCCACTACACCCTGGACCTGGTGGCGCTGGCCACCGTGGCGGACGTCATGCCGCTCGATGGGGAGAACCGGATCCTGACCCGGTACGGGCTCCGGGTGCTGGACCGGAGCCGTAACCCGGGGCTCGGGGCGCTGCGGTCGGCAGCGGGTCTCGCTGACCGGGAGCTGACGGCGGGGCTGCTGAGCCACGTCATGGCGCCGCGCCTGAACGCCGTGGGCCGCCTGGGGGACGCCGCCGTGGGGCTCCGGCTCCTTCTGGCCGAGGATGGTGACGCGGCGGGGATCGCCCGGGAGCTGGAGTCGGTGAACGCCCGGCGGCAGGCCGTGGACCGGGAGATCCTGGGTCAGGCGCTGGACGCCCTGGACGGGTACGACCCGGCCACCGACCGAGGGGTGGTTCTGGCGGGGGAGGGGTGGCACCCCGGCGTCATCGGCATCGTGGCGTCGCGGGTGGTGGAGCGGATCCACCGGCCCACCGTCCTCATCGCCGTACCCGATGGGAACGGGCCGGCCCGGGGCAGCGCCCGGTCCATCCCCGGCTTCGACCTGCTGGACGCGATCCGGGCGTGTGGCGAGCACCTGGAGCGATTCGGCGGCCACAAGGCGGCCGCGGGGTTCGACATCGAGGTCGACCGGATCGACGCGTTCACCCGGGCGTTCGCCGAAGCGGCCCGGGAGCGGCTGCCGGAGGCGCCGGTCCCGGAGCAGCGGATCGACATGGAGCTGCGCATGGCGGAGATCACCCCGGAGCTGGTCCGCTACCTGGGCTACGCGGCGCCCTTCGGGATGGGCAACCCGACGCCGGTGTTCGCCCTCCGGGGCGTGGGCGCCGAGGGCGTCCGGGGCGTGGGCTCCGACGGGTCGCACCTGAAGCTGCAGCTCACCGAGGGCGAGGTGGGGATCCCGGCCATCGGGTTCCGCATGACCGCGTCCCACGGCGAGATCGCCCGCTCCGGCGGGCCGCTGGACGCGGCGGTGAAGCTCGAGGAGGACCGCTGGAAGGGGCGACGCCGGATCCAGGCCAAGCTCGTGGACCTGAAGCCCTCCCGCGCAGGCTGATGCGCATCATCGCCGGCCGCTGGCGCGGCCACACGATCCAGGCACCGCGGTCGGCGAAGACGCGCCCCACCACCGACCGGGTCCGGGAGGCGTGGATGAGCATGCTCCAGCCGGCGCTGCCGGACGCACGGGTGCTGGACCTGTTCGCGGGCTCGGGCGCACTGGGGCTCGAGACCCTCTCCCGGGGTGCCCGTCACGTTACCTTTGTAGAGCGGTCCGGTCGGGCGCTGAAGGTGCTGCGGGCGAACATCGAGACGCTGGGTGCGGCGGCGGAGACCCGGGTGGTCCGGGACGACGCCATGCGTTTCATGGACAGGGTGGCGCCGGGGGAGTACGAGATCGTCCTGGCGGACCCACCCTACGGCTCGGGTGAAGGCGCGGCGCTTGCACAACGCTTTCTCGACCAGCCCTTTGCCGACATGCTATGGATCGAGCACCGGGTGACGGACCCGCTGCCGGAAGCAGAAGGGGCCGACACCCGCCGTTACGGAGACACGGAGATCACCCGCTACCTGAGACCGGACCGAGCCTCATGAGCCCACGATACACCGACGCCATCTATCCCGGCTCCTTCGATCCCATCACGAAGGGCCACGAAGACATCGTTCGCCGTACCCTCGAATTCTGCGAGCGGGTCATCGTGGCGGTGGGGCACCGGGCCACCCAGGCCAAGGAGGGGCTCTTCGGCATCGAGGAGCGGGTGGGCATGATCACGTCGGTCTTCGAGGACGAGCCACGGGTGGAGGTGGCCGCGTTCTCCGGGCTGCTGGTGGACTTCGCCCGGGAACAGGACGTCCACCTCATCGTCCGGGGCCTGCGGGCCGTGTCCGACTTCGAGTACGAGTTCCAGATGGCACTCATGAACCGGGACCTGAACCCGGACATCGAGACCCTGTTCCTTGCCCCCGACGCCCGGTACTCCTATCTGTCGGCCTCACTGGTGCGCGAGATCGCATCGCTGGGCGGCGACGTGAGCGCGTTCGTGTCGCCGGTGGTCAGGGAACATTTACTCAACAAACTGGACCGACAATGAGCGGATTCCTGAATGGCATAAAAGAGCGAGCGATTGCGAACCCTCGGCGGATCGTCATGCCCGAGGGCCACGACCCCCGCACCCTGGCCGCGGCCGTGCGGCTGCGGCAGGAGGAGCGGCTGACGCCGGTGATCCTCGGGCCGGAGGATACGGTCCGGGCGGGGCTCGAGGAGGTGGGCGGCGATGGGTCGATGATCATCATCGACCCCGCCACCGACGAGCGCCACGACCGGTTCGTTACCACGCTGCTGGAGCTCCGGAAGGACCGGGGCCTCACCGAGGGGGAGGCCATCGAATGGGCCCGGGACCCCCTCATCTTCGGAGCCCTCATGGTCCGGGAGGGCGAGGTGGACGGCTCCGTGGCCGGCGCCGATCACCCCACCGGTGAGGTGATCCGGGCGGCGATCCGGTGCGTAGGGCTGAAGCCGGGCATCTCCATCGTCTCGTCCACCTTCTACATGGTGTGCCGGCCGTTCCGCGGCGGGCCCGCGCAGGAGGAGGTCCTCTCCTTCACCGACGGGGCCGTGGTCCCGGACCCGGATGCCCGGCAGCTCGCCGACATCGCCCGGGCCTCGGTGGCCGCGCGGCGGTCCATCGTGGGCGACGAGCCGAAGGTGGCGTTCCTGAGCTTCTCGACGCGGGGCAGCGCCCAGCACGAGAGGGTGGACAAGGTGACCGAGGCGCTGGCCTATTTCCGGGAGGACGAGCCGGACGTGGTGGCCGATGGCGAGCTGCAGGTGGACGCGGCGCTGATCCCGGAGATCGCCGCCAGCAAGGCGCCGGACTCGCCGGTAGCCGGGCAGGCCAACGTGCTGGTGTTCCCGGACCTCGACGCCGGCAACATCGCGTACAAGCTGGTGCAGCGGCTCGCGGGCGCCGAGGCCATCGGTCCGGTCCTCCAGGGGCTGAACAAGCCGTGCAACGACCTGTCACGGGGCGCCACAGCGGCGGACATCGTGGCGGTGGCGAGCCTGACGGCATTGCAGGCCGGGGGCTGAGGCGGCACCTTTTTCGACGGCAGCGGCGTGGCTACTGACTCGATACGGAGAGGCTGATATGGGTTTCGAGGTGAAGAAGGACGGGGATGTGACGGTCCTGGATGTCGAGGGCCAGCTCATCGTGGGCAACCGCCAGGAGCTGAAGCAGAAGGTCCTGGACGAGCTGGAGAGCGGCGAGAAACGGTTCCTCATCGACTTCGAGCGTACGGGCTACATCGACTCCTCGGGACTCGGCGTGCTGGTCAGCCTGTCGAAGAAGATCCGGGAACAGGGTGGGGATCTCCGCCTGGCGAATCTGAACGACGACCTCCGGACGCTCTTCGAGCTGACCAAGCTCGACACCCTCTTCCAGATCGCCGACAGTCGCGACGAGGCACTCGCCTCGTTCTGAGGGCGGATGGTGGGATCATGGACGAGGCGGCACGACACGTCCTGGAGCTGCCCAATGACCTGGGCGCCATCGAGCGCAGTGTAGACTACCTCCTCGACCGGTGCCGGGACGCCGGCTTCAGCGAGCGGCGGCTGCGGCTGAACTTCCGCGTCGGCGTGGCCGAGGCGCTGGCCAACGCCATGATGTACGGGAACGCCCGCGACCCCGGAAAGCAGGTGATGCTGGAGGCGTGGATCGGCCCTGGCCGGATCCGGGTGCGCATTACCGACGAGGGCACCGGCTTCGATCCCGACGCGATCCCGGACCCCACGCTGCCCCAGAACCGGAGTCGGGCACGGGGCCGGGGCGTGTACCTCATCACCGAGCTCATGGACGAGGTCACGTTCAACGAGCAGGGCAACTCCATCGAGATGGTGCTCTACGCGGAGGGGGAGTCGCCCCGGACGCGGGAGGCATCGTGACGGATCGGGACCGGGTCGCGCACCCGCAGACGCGGCTCCCGCCGTCGGTGACCCGCCTCCTGGAGCGGTACAGCGAGGGGCACACCGACACGGCCGTCCGGCTCTGGCGGCGCACGGACGATGACTGGGCGTGCCTGTTCCCGGCCGCCGAGGATGGTGGCCCGGGCCCGGACTCGCGGGTACCCCTGGAGGGCACCGGCCTCGGCCGGCTCGAGCTGGAGCTCATCGGCCCCGACAGTGGTCGCGATGCCGGGTTCCTGGCCGCGGCCCTCCGGCAGGCTTTCGGCCACGAGCAGGAGGCCCGCTCGGCGGCCCACGAGCTGAGCGAGCGCTACGAGGAGATCAACCTCCTCTACACCATCGCCGAGATCCTGGCGTCGTTCCTCTCCATGGAGCAGGCCACCACCCGGATCCTCCAGGAGGTGGCCGACGTGCTGGGCGCCCGCCGCGCCGCACTCTGGGTGGCCGACGCCGCCTCCCACTGTCTGCACCTGAAGGCCGAGGTGGGGGAGGAGGGGTTGGAGGGGCCGATCCCCATCGACGAGGCGGACTCCGTCACCGCCCGCGTCTTCCGGGAGCGGCAGCCGGTGAACCTCGAGCGTGGCGACCAGCTCCCCCGGGGGATGCTCCGGGAGCCCCAGCCCCGGGGCGAGGAGCCCTACCTGTCGGTACCCGTCAACTACACGCCCCCGGATGGCGGCAGCCGGACGGTGGGCGTCATCACCCTGGTGGGCCGACGGACCGACGTCCGGTTCAGCGCCGGCGACCTCCGGCTCCTGACGGCCATCGCCAGCCAGGTGGCCGCGGCGCTGGAGACCCAGCGGCTGGTCCGCGAGAGCGTACGTCGGGAGCGGATGGAGCGGGAGATGGAGCTGGCCCACGACCTCCAGCTCAAGCTCCTGCCCGATGCCGCCCGCTTCGCACCCGGCGCCCGACTGGCGGCCCGGTGCGTCCCGGCCGACTCGGTGGGCGGCGACCTCTACCACCTGTTCGAGCTCCCCGGCGGTCGGCTGGGCCTGGTCATCGCTGATGTCTCCAGCCACGGCTTCTCCGCCGCGCTGATCATGGCGCTGACCATGAGCGCCATCGCCATCTACGCCCAGGAATCGGGCCGGCCGGGCGAGGCGCTCCGGCGGATGCACGAGTCGCTCATCGACGAGCTGGAGTCCACGGAGATGTACCTCACGATCTTCTTCGCCGTGGTGGACCCGGCCGAGGGTGTGGTCACCTGGTCCAACGCAGGGCACCCCCACGCCTTCGTGGTACGAGGCGACGGCCGCACCGACCGCCTCGTGGCGACGAGCCCGCCGCTGGGCACCTTCACGTTCCCCGACTACGGCGAGGAGCGGGCCCCGTGGGGCGACGCGTCCGATATCCTCTTCCTCTTCACCGACGGCCTGTCCGACGCGTTCGCCGGTGAGTCGGGGATCGGGTCCGAAAAGGCGCTCCTCGCCGAGGTGGTCCGTATGCGGAACCGGGAGCCTCAGGAGATCCTGGACCACCTCTTCGATGCGGCCGGCGCGGAACAGAACGAGATCCCGCCCGACGACCGCACCGCCGTACTTCTCCGGAGCTGACGCCGTGCGGGCCAAGAAGTCGCTGGGCCAGAACTTCCTGGTCGACCCGAACCTGCAGCGCAAGATCGTGGCGGCCGTGGATCCGGGACCGGGCGACACCGTCATCGAAGTCGGCCCGGGACAGGGCGCACTCACCCACCGCCTGGCGGAGAACGCCGGCCGGCTCGTAGCCGTCGAGCTCGACGACCGACTCGCCGAGACCCTCGCCGCACGGTTCGATGACGCACCGAACGTCACCATCGTCCACGCCGATATCCTGGAATGGGAGCCCCGCGACCTCCTCGATACGACCGCCGTGGAGGTCATCGGCAACATCCCCTACAACATCACCTCGCCACTCCTCTTCCGGCTCCTGGAGTGGCGCCCACCGCCGGACCGGATCGTGGTCATGGTCCAGCGCGAGGTGGCCGACCGCATTCTGGCCGAGCCCGGAGAGAAGGCCTACGGCGCACTCACCGTGGGGATCCGGGCCGTGGCCGACGTGGACCGCCTCTTCCACGTGAGCCGCAGCGCGTTCCGGCCCGTGCCGAACGTGGACTCGACGGTCATCGAGATCGTGCCCCGGGCCGGCGGCGAGCGGGGGGCGGGGGACGCGCCGGGCACCGGCGAGACGCTGCGGTCCCTGACCCGGGCCACCTTCGGGATGCGGCGGAAGCAGCTCCAGAAAATCCTCCGCATCGCGCCGGGTTACGGGCTGCCGGCCGCGGAGGCCGATGCCGTGCTGGAAGGGCTCGGCATCCCGCCCACCGCACGCCCGGAGACGCTGGAGCCGGACACGTTCATCGCACTGGCCGCTGCCCTGGAGGCCCGGGGCTACCCCACCGGCGAGGCGTTCGGTGAGTGAGCGGTGCGGACGGCCCCCGAGCTCGCGGCCCCCGCCGGGACCGCGGGGCGCCTGAACCGTGGCCGCGCTCATCGCAGCCCTCGCAGCCGGTGCCGTCCTCGGCGCCCTCGCCACCGCGGCCGGGGTACGACGACGGGGCCGGCAGCGGGACCGGGAGCTGGCCGATGCCCGGCGTCGCCTGGAAGCCGCTCGCACGGCCCGCGACACCTTCTTCGATCTTGCCGCCCACGAGCTCCGATCCCCACTCTCCGCCATCCTCGGCTACCAGGAGCTCCTCCACGACGGCGCCTACGGCGAGCTTCCGGGCGACGCCCACGACGCCGTCGAACGCATGGGCGCCGCCGCACGCCACCTCCTCCACCTCGTGGACGGCATCATGGAGCTCAGCCGGATGCGCACGGGGGAGGTGCGGCTCGACCTGGATACCGTGGACCTCGGCGTGGTCTTCTCCTCCACCGCCGAAGCGTTCCGGAGCCACACCGAGGACCGGGGGATCACTCCCGCGGTGGACCTCCCACCCCGGCTGCCCACGATCCGGACCGACCAGGACCGCCTCGTGCGGGCCCTCGATCTCCTCGTCACCTCCGCCGTGCGCCACCCCGCCGATGGGACCATGCAGCTCCAGGTCAGCCTCGAGGATGGGGGCGTCACCGTGGCCATCGGGCCCACGGACATGGAGCTGGACCCGGCCGTGGACGACCCCGACGCGCGCATGGGAATCCGCCTGGCCGTGGCCCACCGGATCGGCAGGCTCCTCGGCGGCGGCCTCGAGCTCGAAACCGCCGCGGGACACGCCCGGCGGATCCTCTTCCACTTCCGTCCGAAC
Source organism: Longimicrobiales bacterium (assembly GCA_046483065.1). GTDB lineage: Bacteria > Gemmatimonadota > Gemmatimonadetes > Longimicrobiales > RSA9 > JAWVYT01. The sequence goes on from JAWODW010000014.1 coordinate 19,044, forward strand.
GGCCCCACGGCATAGCTTTGACGAGGTGGGGGGTCGACAGTAGGTTTGTGAAACGATTCACAAGCCACCCCCGACATAACGGCATCATGAAGAAGGTCTCCGAGCCGACCATCGGTCGTCTGTCGCTGTACCTGCGTCTGCTGGTCGAGCTGAAGGAATCGGAAGTCGAGACGGTCTCGAGCGACGAGCTGGCGACCCGGAGCGGGACCACGGCGGCGCAGGTGCGCAAGGACCTGTCGTTGTTCGGTACGTTCGGGAAGCGGGGCCTGGGGTACGACGTGGAGGAGCTGGAGGAGCGGCTCCGGTCGATCCTGGGGCTGAAAGGCCGATGGCCGGTGGTGCTGGTCGGGGCGGGCCGGATCGGTGCGGCGCTGTTCGGTTACGAGACGTTCCGTCGTCAGGGCTTCCACATCGAGGCGGTCTTCGACAAGGACCCGTCCAAGGTGGGCCAGGCCTGGGGCGATCTCGTGGTACAGCCGGACGCGGTCATGGAGGACGTGGTACAGGAGCGTGGCATCGAGATCGCGGTACTGGCGGTGCCGGGTGGCGCGGCGCAGGCGGTGGTCGACCGCCTGGTGGGTGCCGGGGTTCGGGGCGTCCTGAACTTTGCGCCGAAGCAGCTCGACGTGCCGCCGCAGGTGGTGGTGCGCTCGGTGGACATGGCGCTGGAGATGGAAGGTCTTTCCTACATGTTGACGCACACGGGGTGTTGATGGACGGAGTTCGAGTCACGAGCGAGGTCGGTCCGCTGGACGCGGTCATCTGTCACACGCCGGGCCCGGAGCTGCTGGCGGTGACGCCGAGCACGAAGGAGGACTTCCTCTACGACGACCTCCTGGACCTCGAGGAGGCGACGCGGGAGCACCGTCGGTTCCAGGCGCTGCTCTCGCGGTTCGCGGAGGTCCACGAGGTGGCCGACCTGCTGGCCGACGTCATGGAGATCGACGAGGCGCGGTCGCTGCTGGTGGAGCGGGTGATGGACGTGACCCGTTCGGAGCCGCTGGCCCAGGTGCTCCTCGACCTGCCGGGGGACGAGCTGGTCCGCATGTTCATCGAGGGTGTCGAGATCGAGAAGGGCCCGTTGGCCCGGGTGCTGAACGTGGAGAGCTACGCGCTGCCGCCGCTCCCGAACCTCTTCTTCACCCGGGACGCGGCCATGGTGGTGGGGGACGGGGTGATCGTCGGCTCCATGCGGCACTCGGTGCGGTGGACGGAGGAGATCCTGATGAAGGCGCTCTTCACGTACCACCCGGCGCTGCAGGGGTCGGGGCTCATCTACGACGGCAGCGAGGAGCGGCGCTCGGGGTACACCATCGAGGGCGGCGACGTGCACGTGCCGCGACCGGACACGGCCATCATCGGGGTGTCCCAGCGGTCGAGTCCGGTGGCCTTCGACGCCATCGCCGACGAGCTGGGCCGGAACCACGGGATCGAGCACATCCTCATGGTGGTGCTGCCCAGCGACCGGGCCATGATCCACCTGGACATGGTCTTCACCATGGTGGACCGTACGCACGCCGTGGTCTTCCCGCCGGCGTTCGTGGGCCCCGACCGGTACCCGGTGCTCTACTGTCGGCCCGACCGGGACACCATGCGGGAGATGCCGGACCTGTTCACGGCGCTCCGGGAGGTGGACCTGCCGCTGGAGCCCATCCACTGCGGGGGCGAGAAGCGAGCGTTCCAGGAACGGGAGCAGTGGTCGAGCGGGTGCAATTTCGTGGCCGTCCGGCCCGGCGTGGTGCTGGGCTACTCCCGGAACGAGCGTACGTACGAGGAGATGGAGCGGGAGGCCGGGTTCCGGATCATCGATGGCACGGACTACCTCACCGGCGAGGCGGCGCTGGAGGAGGGCGACCGGGCGGTCCTCACGTTCGGGGGCGCGGAGCTGGTGCGCGGTGGGGGCGGCGGCCGGTGCATGACGCTCCCTGTCCGGCGGGGCGAGATCTGGTGAGCGGGCCCGCGGAGCACTACCCGCCTCGCCCCGAGGATGCGGCGCTCGACGCCCTCGAGTACGCGGTGGTGGACTGCGAGACCACCGGCGGCTCGCCGGCCCGGGGGCACCGTGTCACGGAGATCGCGGCCTTCCGGGTGGATCGGAATGGCCGGGTCCTGGACGAGTTCGCGTCGCTGATCAACCCCTTCCGTTCGATCCCGGCGAGCATCACGCGGATCACCCGGATCGACGAGGCGATGGTGGCCGACGCGCCCGCGTTCACCGACGTTGCGCCCCGGGTCCAGGAGGTGCTGGCGGGCGCCGTGTTCGTGGCCCACAACGCGCCCTTCGACCTCCGGTTCGTGGAGTGGGAGATGAAGCGCGGCGATTTCGGCCCGCCGAAGGGGAAGGTGCTGTGCACGGCCCGGCTGGCCCGGAAAGTCATGACCGAGATGCGCAGCCGGTCGCTGGACGCGCTGATCCACCGCTGGGACATCCCGTGCGAGTCCCGGCACCGGGCGTACCCGGACGCCCGGGCCACCGTGGACGTCCTGGTCCATCTCCTGGACCGGGCGCAGGAGCAGGGGGTCGGCCGCTGGGCCCAGCTCGACGCACTCCTGCGCCGACGGAAGAAGCGGAAGAAGCGAACCTCACTCCCGCAATCCATGGAGTTTCCAGAATGGGCATGACCGCTACCATCGACCAGCTGCCGCTGGTCCGGACCACCACGATCGGCGACCTGACCGTCCATGCCCTCGAGGCCGGGCTCCAGCGCCTCGATGGAGGCGCCATGTTCGGCGTGGTGCCGAAGCCGCTCTGGGAGCGCCGCATCGAGGCCGATGGCCGGAACCGGATCCCGCTGGGGCTGCGCTGCCTCCTGGTCGAGACACCCGACGCCCTGGTCCTGGTGGACACCGGGATCGGGAACAAGGAGAGCGAGAAGTTCGTCGATATCTACGGCGTGGAAAACGCAGGTTCGCCCACCCGGCTGGAGGACGCCATCCGGGCGGCGGGGCACGCCCCCGACCGCGTGGACATCGTGGTCAGCACGCACCTCCATTTCGACCACGCCGGCGGCAACACGCGCCTCCATCCGGACGCGGCGCCGGGCGACGACTCGCCTCCACCGGTACCCGCGTTCCCGCAGGCCCGGTACGTGGTGCAGCGGGAGGAGTTCGAGTTCGCGCACCGGGACAACGAGCGGATCCAGGCCAGCTACATGACCAGTAACTTCGACCCCGTGCACGAGGCCGGCCTGTGGGACCTCGTGGAGGGCGATGCGGAAGTCGTGCCCGGGGTGCGGGTGGCGAAGACGCCCGGCCACACGCCGCACCACCAGTCGGTGTTCCTGGAGTCGGGCGGCGAGACGGCGTGCTTCCTGGCGGACCTGGTGCCCACCACGGCGCACCTGCCGCTGCCGTGGATCATGGGCTACGACCTGGAGCCGCTGGTCACGCTGGAAAGCAAGCGGGCACTCCTGGAGCGTGCCCGGGACCGGGAATGGCTGCTCATATTCGAGCATGATCCCGTGGTTCCGTGGGGGCGTCTCGACCCGTCCGAAACGCGGCCGACTCTGGCAGAGGGTTAACCCCGGTAATGGATTGGCCTGCCACCGGCGGTATCGCTATAATACCGCGGCCCGGCGGCCCTGAACGGCAGGGCCATGAAACCTGATCTCGACGCGGGAGAACGATAGATGAGTGACCCGGCACGGACCCCGGTGATCGTCGCAGCGGCACGCACCCCCATCGGTCGCTTCCTCGGCGGCCTCGGCTCACTCCCGGCCACCGACCTCGGCGGCCGGGCCATCCGGGCGGTTCTCGACCGCGCGGACTTCGACCCCACGGACATCGGCGATGTCTACCTGGGCAACGTGGTCTCCGCCGGGCTCGGCCAGGCGCCGGCGCGGCAGGCGGCGCTGGCCGGCGGCGTCCCCGACAGTGTGGGCGCCATGGCCATCAGCCGCGTGTGCGGCTCCGGGCTCCAGGCGGTCATGTCGGCGGCCCAGGCCATCAAGGCCGGCGACGAGCAGGTCATGGTGGCCGGCGGGATGGAGTCCATGTCCGGCGCGCCCTACTACGTCTTCGGGATGCGCGGCGGCGTGAAGTTCGGCAACCAGCAGCTCGTGGACGGGTTGATCCACGACGGGCTCTGGTGCGCCTTCGGCCAGTGCCACATGGGCGGCCACGCCGAGTACACGGCCGACAAGGCCGGGGTCACCCGGGAAGAGGCCGACCAGTTCGCGCTGGAGAGCCACCAGAAGGCCATCGCGGCCCAGGACGCGGGCAAGTTCGACGAAGAGATCGTGCCCGTGGAGATCAGCACCCGGAAGGGGACCACCACCGTGGATACCGACGAGTCGCCCCGCCGCGACACGTCGCTGGAAGCGCTGGCCAAGCTGAAGCCCGCCTTCACCCGCGACATGCCCGACCACATCACCGATCCCGTGGTCACCGCCGGGAACGCGCCCGGGCTGAACGACGGCGCCGCGGCGCTCGTGGTGACCAGCGAGGCGTACGCGCAGGCGAACGGGCTCGAGATCATGGCCCGGATCAACGCCTACTCCAGTGGGGCCGTCACGCCCCAGGAGCTCTTCTTCGCCCCCGTACGCGCCGTGAAGCGCGTCATGGAGAAGGAAGGGAAGAGCATCGGCGACTACGACCTCATCGAGGCGAACGAGGCCTTCGCCGTGCAGGCGCTGGCCGACGGCAAGGAGCTCGGCTGGGACTGGGACCGGGTCAACGTGCACGGTGGCGCCGTGGCCATGGGCCACCCCATCGGCGCGTCCGGTGCACGGGTGCTGGTCACGCTCCTGTACGCCATGAAGGACCGGGGCGCGAACACCGGCCTGGCCACGCTCTGTCTCGGCGGCGGCGACGCCGTAGCACTGTCCGTGGAGAGGATCTGATATGAACGAGACCATCCTGCGCGCGAAGCGAGTGGCCGCCCTCGAGGTGGTCGAGAACCGGAACGTACGCCGGCTCATCGCCGTGACGGCTTTTGCGATCGCCACGGCCCTCGGCGCCCAGGTATTCGTGCCGCTGCCGTTCACACCCGTGCCCATGACGCTCCAGACGGCGTTCGTGGTCCTGGCCGGCGCGCTCCTGGGGCCGCGGCTCGGCGCTGCGTCCCAGCTGGCGTACCTGGCCATGGGCGTGGCCGGCCTGCCGGTCTTCGCCGGGGGTGGTCTCGGCCTCGCCCACCTCGTCGGGCCCACCGGCGGCTACTTGCTGGCGTTCCCGGTGACGGCGTACGTCGCCGGGCTCGTGGCCCGGCCGTCGGGGCGGAAGGACGTTGTGGAGCTGGTCCGGCTCTTCGCCGGCCTGTTCATCGCCTCGCTGGTGATCCTGGCGGGCGGCGCAGCGTGGCTTGCCGCCGTGACCGGGGATGTGTCCGGTGCGCTGACGCTCGCGGTCGTGCCGTTCCTCATCGGCGACGTCGTGAAAGTCGGCCTCGTAGCGCTCATCGCATGGCGCGGCCGTGACCGAACCCTCGGGTTGCTCTGATCCGGGGGTTTTTCATTGGGTGCGACGGGGTGGGCCGGATGGCTCGTGAGCGGGGGTTGGCTGCGCGCACTGTGGCGCGTGCTCCTCTTCATCGGGCTCTTCATGGCCGTGCTGTGGCTGGAAGGGCTCCTGCTCCCGTGGGTCGCCACGCTGGACATGCCCGGCGACCGGCTCTCCGTGGGGCTCGTGGCCCAGACGGGGCTCGTGCTTGTGGCCGCGCTCGTGGCTTCGTGGGTACTGCTCCGGTGGGTGGATCGACGCCCGCTCCGGGGGCTCGGGTTCCCGCTGGACGCCGCCGGAGCCCGGGAGCTGGGCGTGGGGCTCGCGATCGGCGCCGCGGCGCTCGCCGTAGTGGTGGCGGTCTTCGCCGTGTTCGGCTGGTACCGCTTCACTCCGGAGCCCGGCTCGCTGCTCGATTGGACCGCCACGTCGGGGCTCGGCCTGGTCGCGCTGGCCATCCCGGCGGCCTCCGAGGAGGCGCTCCTGCGCGGGTACGTATTCCGGGCGCTCGAGGAAGGGCCGGGCATGGGGGTGGCCGTGCTCCTCACGAGCCTGGTCTTCGCCCTGCTCCACGGGAGCAATCCCGGGGCGGGGCCTCTGGCGCTGATGAACATCTTCCTCGCCGGGGTGCTCCTGGCGGTGGCGGTGGTACGAACGGGCGCGCTCTGGCTCGCCACGGGCGTGCACCTGGGCTGGAATTGGATCATGTCGGGACCGCTGGACCTGCCGGTGAGCGGGCTGCAGGGGCTCGACGTACCGTTGTACGACGCGGTGGTCACAGGCCCCGCGTGGCTGACGGGTGGTGGATTCGGACCCGAGGGAGGGCTCGTGGGCACGCTCGGCGCGTGTCTGGGGCTCGTCCTCGTGATATCGCTAACGCGTCCCGGCGCCCTGCTCGCCGGGGCTGAACGATAGGAGAGGCAACGATGTCGAAGATCGAGGGAATCGGTGTGGTCGGTGGTGGGACCATGGGCAACGGGATCGCCCACGTCTTCGCCCAGAACGGGCACCCGGTGACGCTGGTGGACGTGGACCAGGACCGCGTGGATGCCGCCCTGGCCACCATCCGGAAGAACCTGGAGCGTCAGGCCAAGAAGGAGATCATTACCGCCGACGAGGTCGAGGTCATCCTGGGCCGGATCGACGGCGCCACGGACCTGGGCGCGGTGGAGGGCGCCGGGCTGGTGATCGAGGCCGTGCCGGAGAAGCTGGAGCTCAAGGCCGACATCCTGGAGCAGCTGGACCCCATCGTCGGCGACGGGATCCTGGCGTCGAACACGTCGTCCATCTCCATCACGGCGCTGGCGGCCATGACGTCGAAGCCGGAGCGCGTCATCGGGATGCACTTCATGAACCCGGTCCCGATGATGAAGCTGGTGGAGGTCATCCGCGGGCTCCAGACCAGCGACGCGGTGACGAAGACGGTCATGGAGACCTCGGAGGCGCTGGGCAAGACGCCGGTGGAGGTGAACGACTTCCCCGGCTTCGTATCGAACCGGGTGCTGATGCCCATGATCAACGAGGCCGTCTTCGCCCTCATGGAGGGCGTGGCGGAGGCCGAGGCCATCGACACCGTCATGAAGCTCGGGATGAACCATCCCATGGGCCCGCTCGCGCTGGCCGACCTCATCGGGCTCGACACCTGCCTGTCGATCCTCGAGGTGCTGCACCGCGACCTCGGCGACGACCGCTACCGCCCCTGCCCGCTGCTCCGGAAGTACGTGGACGCCGGCTGGCACGGACGGAAGACCGGGCGGGGTTTTTACGAGTATTAGCGGTTACGTGCGGGCCGCGGATACCGGCGCGAGGGTTTCGGTACGGGCCCGGTCTTCCGGGAGCTAAGATCTAAGATCTCCGGATCTGCCGCCGCGAAGGCTGGATGACGCCTGAGGACAGAGGGCGCAGAAATGCACGCAGTCACGACAGAACAGGAGCAGATCCGCGAACTGGCTCGCCAGTTCGCTCAGGGTGAGCTGCGGCCCCACGTGGAGGCGTGGGATCGGGACGCCGGCATGGATCCGGACGTCCTGGCCCAGCTCGGTGAGCTGGGGTTCTTCGGGATGCTGGCGCCGGAGGCCCACGGCGGGATGGAGTTCGACCTCGGCACGTACCTCACGGCGCTGGAGGCGCTGGCGTGGGGTGAGCCCGGTGTGGCGCTCACGCTCTCCATCCACGCCGCGTTCGCCGTGACGCTCCTGCTGCGCCACGGCACCGAGGCCCAGCAGGAGCGCTGGCTCGGCGCGCTGGCGTCGGGGGAGCGGATCGGCGCGTTCGCCCTCTCCGAGGAGGGGGCCGGCTCCGATGCGGCGGCGGTGGCGAGCACCGCCGAGCGCGACGGGGAGGCGTGGGTGCTGCGCGGTCGCAAGAAGTGGGTGACCAACGGTCGCCTGGCCGGGCTCGCCGTGGTGGTGGCCCGGACAAGCGACGAGGACGCCGACGGGTTGAGCGCGTTCCTCGTCCCGACGGAGACCGACGGCTGGACCGTGGGCTCCCGGGAAGAGACCATGGGTATGCGGTCGCTGGAAGTGGTGACCGTGGAGCTGGACGGTGTGCGGGTGCCCGCCGACGCCCTGCTGGGCGAGGAGGGCACCGGCTTCAAGCTGGCGATGGAAGGGTTGGACCTGGGGCGGCTGGGGATCGCCGCCCAGGCCGTGGGAATCGCCCAGGCGGCGCTGGACCACGCCACCCGGTACGCGGACGAGCGCGAGCAGTTCGGCCGTCCGCTCCGGGCGTTCGAGGCGATCCAGTTCAAGCTGGCGGAGATGGCCACGAAGGTGGCCGCCGCCCGCGCGCTGCTGCAGGACGCGGCCACGGAACGCAGTACGCAGGGCGCCGCCATGGCCAAGCTGTTCTGCAGCGAGACGGCCATGGCCGTGACAACGGAAGCGGTCCAGATTTTCGGTGGCTACGGCTACATGCGGGACTACCCCGTGGAGAAGCTGATGCGGGATGCCAAGGCCACGGAGATATACGAGGGCACCAACGAGATCCAGCGCGTGGTCATCGCGCGAGAGCTTTATCGGAGGGGATAATGGAGATTTTTGAGAAGATCCAGGAGCACGATCACGAACAGGTCGTTTACTGCTACGATCCCGCATCGGGCTACAAGGGGATCATCGCGATCCACAACACCACGCTGGGGCCGGCCCTCGGCGGGACCCGGTTCTGGAACTATGAGAGCGACGAGGAAGCGCTGACGGATGTGCTCCGGCTCTCCCGCGGAATGACCTACAAGTCGGCCGCTGCCGGGCTCAACCTCGGGGGCGGGAAGGCCGTGATCATCGGCGACCCGAAGACCAAGCGTCGGGAGATGATCTTCCGGGCCCACGGCCGGTTCGTGGAGTCCGTCAAGGGCCGCTACATCACGGCCGAGGACGTGGGCACCAGTGTGGAGGACATGGACTACGTCCACATGGAGACCGAGTACGTCACGGGTCTGGCCGGCCGCAGCGGCGACCCGTCGCCCGTCACCGCCTTCGGCACGTACCGGGGGATCAAGGCCGCGGCCAAGGCCAAGTACGGCAACGACGACCTCGACGGTCTCACCGTGGCGGTCCAGGGCGTGGGCCACGTCGGCTACTTCCTCTGCGAGGACCTGGCCGCCGAGGGCGCCAAGCTCGTGGTCACCGACATCGACGAGGAGCGGGTCCAGCGGATCGTGGACGAGTTCGGCGCCAAGGCCGTGCAGCCCGACGAGATCTACGGCGTGGAGGCCGAGGTCTTTGCCCCGTGCGCCCTGGGTGCGGTGGTCAACGACGAGACGCTGCCGCAGTTCAATTTCGACATCATCGCCGGCGCGGCGAACAACCAGCTCGCCGAGGAGCGTCACGGGCAGGAGCTGACGGACAAGGGGATCCTCTACGCCCCGGACTACGTCATCAACGCCGGCGGCGTGATCAACGTGTACGGCGAGCTCAACGGCTGGAGCCTGGAGCGGTCGAAGCGGAAGGCCGGCGAGATCTACGACACGCTGGAGCAGCTGTTCGAGCTGGCGACGGAGGAAGGGCTGCCCACGAGCCAGGCGGCGGACCGGGTGGCCGAGCGCCGGATCGAGCAGGTGGGCGCCATGCACCGCACGTGGCTGTAGGAGCGCCGTCATGGAAGCCCTGAAGGTGACCGACCCGGAGATCTTCGACACCGTTGTGCGGGAGGGCCAGCGTCAGAACGACACGCTGGAGCTCATCGCCAGCGAGAACTTCACCTCGCCCGCGGTCCTCGAGGCCATGGGCACGGTGTTGACCAACAAGTACGCCGAAGGGTATCCGGGTCGGCGCTATTACGGCGGCTGCGAGGTGGTAGACGAGGCCGAGCAGCTGGCCATCGATCGGTGCAAAGCACTCTTCGACGCCGACCACGCCAACGTCCAGGCCCACTCGGGGTCCCAGGCCAACATGGCGGCCTACATGGCGCTCATGGAGCCCGGTGATACGCTCCTGGGGATGAACCTGAGCCACGGTGGGCACCTGACGCACGGCTCGCCCGTGAATTTCAGCGGGCGGCTCTACAACGTGGTGGCGTACGGCGTGGACGAGGAGACGGGACGGCTGGACTACGACCGCGTCCGGGAGCTGGCCATGGAGCATACGCCACGGGTCATCGTGGCGGGCGCCAGCGCCTACCCCCGGATCATCGACTTCGAGGCGTTCGGCAGCATCGCCCGGGAGGTGAACGCGGCGCTGGTGGTGGACATGGCCCACATCGCGGGGCTCATCGCCGGCGGCGTACACCCGAGCCCGGTGCCCCACTCCGATATCGTCACGTCCACCACCCACAAGACGCTCCGGGGCCCCCGGGGCGGGATCGCGCTGACCACCGAGGAGCACGCGAAGGCGTTGGACAAGACCGTGTTCCCGGGGATGCAGGGCGGCCCGCTCATGCACGTCATCGCCGCCAAGGCGGTGGCGTTGAAGGAGGCGGCGTCTGACGAGTTCAAGGTCTACACCCGCCAGGTGGTGGCCAACGCCCGCGCCCTGGCCGGGGCCATCATGGAGCGAGGCTACTCGCTGGTGAGCGACGGGACCGATAACCACCTCCTCCTGCTGGACCTCAGCGGCCTCGAGCTGACGGGGAAGGCGGCGGAGGCGGCGCTGGAGGCCGCGGGGATCACCACCAACAAGAACACGGTGCCCGGCGAGCAGCGGTCGCCGTTCGTTACCTCGGGCGTGCGGATCGGGACCGCCGCACTGACCACCCGGGGGATGGACGAGGCCGACATGCGGACTATCGGCGGGTGGATCGCCGATGTGCTGGACGCGCCGGAGGACGAGGGCGTTCGGCAGGACGTGCGCGGAGGGGTCAGCGAGCTCACGAGCTCCCGCCCCCTCTACCCCGGGTGGCGGGGCAGCCCGCCGGCCGTCGGGGGACGGACCGGTGGCTCCTGAGCAGCCGGTTGGTTGCCCGGGGGCAACGGTTCCGTTGCGATCCGGTCGCCGATCTCCCAGTTTTCTCTGGGAGATCGGACCGGGGTGGTAGGGTATGAACGAAAGCATGGTTTTCGCCGAAGAGGTGCTGAGTCGGCTCCGGGAGCGTCATCCGCGCTACCATGAGGCGGCGTACTTCTTCATCCTGTCGGCGCTGCACCACGTCCTGGAGCAGCTCACACAGCCGCGCCACATCAGCGGTCGGGAGCTGGCCGAAGGCGTCCGGGACCTGGCGCTGCGCCGGTACGGCCCCATGGCCCGGACCGTGCTCGAGCACTGGGGCATCGAGGGCACCCGGGACGTGGGCGAGATCGTATTCGCGCTGGTCGACGCCGGTGTGCTCCTGAAGGAGGACGACGACTCGCCCCGGGACTTCGACGCTGTCTACGACTTCGACGAAGTCTTCGACGCCGATTATCCCTGGGGGGCCAACATCTGAGCTCGCAGGGCCGGCCCCGGGACGCCCGGGGCCTTTCTCATTGGTGGCCGAACCACGAGACCCATCCGGGAGGGGACGAAGATGCAAGAGGCGCAGTGGCCGGAGTGCCAGAAGTGCGACGATGGCGTCATGCTTCCACTGTCAGACTACGGTCGGGAAGGGGCGTCGATCCGGTACAAGGCCTGGGTTTGCTCGAACCCCGATTGTGGCTTCAATATTCGCATAGACAACGGCGAGATCAGCTTTGGCCGGGCTATCGGCCCGAGCTACAAGTAATCAGCCAGCCAGCCATCGGGAGGAGCCCGTGAGCGCCACCGTATACGGCAGGGGGCACGTGGCGCTGCTCACGGCCGGAGAGGCCGCGGCGCTGGACCGGCGCGCCCAGGAGGGGGGGATCCCCGAGCGGGCGCTCATGGAGAACGCCGGTCGCGCCGCGGCCCAGGTCATCCACCGCCTGTACCCCGAGGGCCGGGTCGTGGCGGTCGTGGGGAGCGGCAACAACGGCGGCGACGCCATGGTCGCCCTCCGGTCGCTTCACCTGTGGGGTCGCGACGTGGCGTGGGTCCCCGCCGGATCGAGCGACCCGGACCCGGAGCTGACCGCCGGGACCGATCTCCCTCGCGTGGAGCTGGATGACGCGCCGGCCGCACTGGCCGGCGCCGGTGTGATCGTCGATGGGATCCTGGGGACTGGCGTCACCGGTGCGCCCCGGGAACCGGCCGCCACGGTCATCGGCCGGATGAACGAGGCCCGTCCGCCCATCGTGGCCCTCGACAACCCCAGCGGCGTGGACCCCACCACCGGTGCGGTGCCGGGGGTCTCCGTGGCTGCCGACGCCACCATCATGTTCGGCTGGCCGAAGGCCGGGGCCCTCTTCCAGCCCGGGCGGCAGCGCTGCGGCCGCCTTCTGGCCGTGGAGATCGGGTTCCCGCCACTCCGCGACGACGAGTACCGGGCGGCCCTGATCACGCCGGACTGGGCCCGGGCCCGGCTTCCCAGCCGGGAGCCGGACGCCCACAAGAACTCCGTGGGCCGCGTGGTCATCGCCGCCGGGCGGAAAGGGATGGCCGGCGCCGCGGTCATCGCCGGGCACTCGGCCCTGCGCGCCGGGGCGGGCTACGCCCGGGTCGTATCCGACGAGGCGAACCGGGCCATCATCCAGGGCTCGGTCCCCGCGGCGCTCTTCGTGGACCGGGCGGATCCCGGCGCCATCCGGGACGCTGTGGCTCAGGCGGACGCCGTCCTGGTGGGGCCCGCCATCGGCACCGGCGACACCGGCCGCGGCCTCCTCGTGGCGATCCTGGACGCCCTCGACGGCCGGGGCGTGGTCCTGGACGCCGACGCCCTCACCATCCTGGCGGAGCAGGGCGGCCTGGGCGCCATCGACGGCCCGGCGCTCCTCACGCCCCACCCCGGGGAGATGGCCCGGCTCGTCGACCGGTCCATCGGCGAGATCCAGGCCGACCCCATGGACGCGGCACGGAGCCTGGCCGAGGAGCACGGCGTCACCGTGCTGCTGAAGGGCTCGCCGTCGGTCGTGGCGACGCCGGGCGGCCCCGTCCTCGTCTCGGCCGTCGGGTCCTCGGACCTGGCCACCGCCGCCATGGGCGACCAGCTCGGCGGACTCGCCACCGCGTTCCTCGCCGCCGGCGCTACCGCGATCGACGCGGCGGGGCTGGCGCTCCTCTACGGCGGGCGGGCCGCGGCCCTCGCCGGGCGCGGGCGCAGCCTCACCCCCGTGGACGTGGCCGACCGGATGCACGAGGCCTTCGACCGCCCCGGACCCCGACAGTCGCCTACCGGGCTGCCCTTCGTGGTGTTCGACCAGTCGCCGCGATGGTGACGGAGCTCGGACCCGGTCGGGAGTTCGACCTTATCCGCGGCTTCCTGGACCGGGGCGGCGCCGCGCCGGGACCCGCGGTGCGCGTCGGCCCCGGCGACGACTGCACCGTCGTCACCGGCGAGGGCGTGGCCGTGACCGCGGACATGGTGGTGGAGGACGTCCACTTCCGCCGTGGCTGGCTGGCTCCCGGGGAGATCGGCTATCACGCCGCGATGGCCGCCCTGAGCGACCTGGCCGCCATGGCCGCCCGCCCCATCGGGGTCCTGGCTTCCGTGGCCCTCGGCCCCGGCGACGAGGACGGCTTCGGGTCCGACCTCATGGCCGGCCTCGCCGAGGCCGCGGCGGACGCCGGCGCCACCCTTCTCGGCGGCGATGTGACCCGCTCGTCGGGGCCGCTGGTGGTGGACGTGGTGGCCGTCGGTGATGCGCCGCGGCCCGTGCTCCGGACCGGCGCACGCCCCGGCCACGAGGTCTGGGTCACCGGTCGCCTCGGAGCGGCCGCCGCCGCCGTGAGTGCGTGGCTGGCCGGTGGGGAGCCCGATCCGGATGCCCGAACGCCCTTCGCACGGCCCACAGCCCGGATCCGGGAAGCCCTCTGGCTCCACGAGCGGAGCGTGCCCGCCGCCATGGTCGACCTCTCCGACGGGATCGCCGGCGACGCCGCCCACCTGGCCGCCGCCAACAGCGTCCGCCTGGTGATCCGGGCGGCGGACCTCCCGGTGGCGGAGGCCGCGGCCCGGGCGGACACGGGCGCCGACGCGGGCGTGGCCACCGGGGCGGCCACCGGGGTCGACGCCGCCGATGGGCCCGCGCCCGGTCCGCCGGGGCTCCGTCTGGCCGCGGCGGGCGGCGAGGACTACGAGCTCTGCTTCACCGCGCCGGTGGGCGCCGTGGCGCTGGTGGAGGAAGCCTTCGTCGAGCGGTTCGGTATCCCGTTGACCCGGGTCGGGCGGGTCGAGGAAGGGGAGGGTGCCGTCGTGGTGGACGGGGACGGCACACCGCTGGAGCTGGAGGGGTTCCAGCACTGGGGGGCGTCGTGATCCGGACCGTATGGACCATAGCCAACATCGTGGTGGCCACGCTGGTCTTCGGCCTGCTGGCCATCTTCGGCGGGCTCTTCAACGCGCGCCTCGAGTACTTCGACTGGTGCGGACGCGGGTGGTCGAGGTGGATCCTGTGGGCCAGCGGGTGTCCCGTACGCGTGGAAGGCGTCGAGAACATCGACCTCGACTCGCCCCAGATCCTGGCGGGCAACCACCAGTCCTGGTTCGATGTTCCCAGCCTCGCCACGAACATCCCCAAGAGCTTTCACTTCGTGGCCAAGAAGGAGCTGGAACGGGTCTTCATCTTCGGGCGGGCATGGAAGGCCGCCGGCCATATCTCCATCGACCGCTCCGACCGCGCTTCCGCCGTCCGGTCCCTGGACCAGGCCGGCGACCAGCTCCGAGCCGAGGGCAGCGCCGTCGTCATCTTCGCCGAGGGGACCCGGGCCCCCACCGACGCCCTCCAGCGGTTCAAGAAGGGCGCCGTCATGCTGGCCCTCCATACCGGCGTGCCCCTCGTGCCCTTCGCCGTGGCCGGCAGCCGACGGGTCATGCCCAAGGGCAGCTGGCGGGTCAACACAGGGCCGATTATCGTACGCTTCGGGGAGCCGATCCCCACCGCCGGCCTCTCGCCCGAGGACAGGGAGACGCTCCTCGAGCGCGTGTGGGAAGAGGTCCGCCGACTCCGCGACGAGGGCCGGGCCCAGCTCCCGCCCGGCCGCCTGGAAGCCACACCCAACGCCGTTCACTGAACCCGACCCCGATCAACGCGAACCCGACCACGAGTCCTACCACCACCACGATTTGAGGCGTACATGTCGGAGATAGCTGAAGTTCGAGCACGCGAGATCCTGGACTCCCGGGGCAACCCCACCGTGGAAGCCGACGTCCGGCTGGCCGGCGGCGCCTCCGGACGGGCGGCCGTGCCCAGCGGCGCCTCCACGGGCGAGCTCGAGGCCCTCGAGCTCCGCGACGGCGGCGATCGGTATATGGGCAAGGGCGTGCGCCGGGCCGTGGCCAACGTCAATGGGCCCATCGCCGACCACGTCCGCAACATGGACGCCGCCGACCAGGAGGCGCTGGACCGCGCCATGATCGAGCTCGATGGCACCGCCAACAAGGAGGAGCTCGGCGCCAACGCCATCCTGGCCGTCTCCATGGCCGGCGCACGGGCCGCGGCCGCAGAGCAGGGCCTGTCCCTCTTCCGGTACCTGGGCGGCGACCACGCCACGATCCTGCCCGTGCCCCTCATGAACATCCTCAACGGCGGCGCACACGCCGCCAACAACGTGGACATCCAGGAGTTCATGATCGCGCCCATCGGCGCCGACACCTTCCCCGAAGCCCTCCGCATGGGCGTCGAGGTCTTCCACTCCCTCAAGAACGTCCTCAGCGGGCAGGGGAAGAGCACCGCCGTGGGCGACGAGGGCGGCTTCGCACCCGACCTCGCCTCCAACGACGAGGCCGTCGAGGTCATCCTCGAGGCCATCGACCGCGCCGGCTATCACGTCGGCCGCGACGTCGTCCTCGCCCTCGACCCCGCCGCCTCCGAGTTCTTCCAGGACGGCGAGTACGTCTTCCACAAGTCGTCCGGCGAACGGCGCTCCAGCGCCGAGATGGTCGACTTCTGGGCCGACTGGGTCGAGCGCTACCCCATCGCCTCCATCGAGGACGGCATGGACGAGGCCGACTGGGAAGGCTGGAAGATGCTCACCGACGGCCTCGGCGACCGCGTCCAGATCGTGGGCGACGACCTCTTCGTCACCAACACCGAGATCCTCCGGCGAGGCATCGATGAGGGCGCCGCCAACGCCATCCTCATCAAGGTCAACCAGATCGGCACCCTCACCGAGACCCTCGACGCCATCGCCCTGGCACGGGAGAACGGCTACAAGTACGTCATCTCCCACCGCTCCGGGGAGACCGAGGACACCTTCATCGCCGACCTGGCCGTGGCCACCGCCGCCGGCCAGATCAAGACCGGCAGCGCCAGCCGCACCGACCGGACGGCCAAGTACAACCAGCTCCTCCGCATCGCCGAGGAGCTCGGGGCCGACGCCCGCTACCCCGGCGCCGACGCACTGTGAACCGGGCACCCTCGAGCCGCCGCCCGTTCGGCCGGGACCCGGCGAGCGGGACCCCCGAAGGGAGGGCGCCATGATCCGGAAGGTCGGCAGGAGGGCGCCATGATCCGGAAGCTCGCGGCCGGCGCCGTCGTTCTCGGCGCCGCCTACTTCCTCCTCTTCGGCGGCGAGTACACCTTCCTGGACCTCTGGCGCCTCGACCGGGAGCACCAGGCCGAGGTGGCCGAGCTCGAGGCCATACGCGTCGAGGTCCGTCACCTCGAGGCCACCGCCGACTCCCTCGCCACCGATTCCGCAGCCCTCGAACGCCTCGCACGCGAGCAGTACGGCCTCATCCGCGAGGGCGAGCGCCTCTACCGGTTCGTCGAGACCGACAGCACGGTAGTGGAGGAGGGCGGGGGCGAGCCCGACCCGGAGCGGGAACGGTAGCGCTGCCCCCATTCTTATGGGCAGGGGTGTTACACGCCGAGTCTCCTTCGTTACTCCGGGATCTGGTGTAACGCCCCTTGCCACGGCCGTAACGCCCGAGTGACGCCCGCGTCTATCTTATCAGGCAGCAACAGGCGGGGCCGCATCCCGTCGAGACGGACCCACAACCGAGTCACCGCGGCGGGACCGCGGACATTCGAAGGAGACGAACCATGCGCAACGCAATGAGACAGGGCTTCACGCTGCTGGAGATGCTGGTCACGCTGATCCTGCTGGGGATCCTCGTGGCCATCGTGTTCCCGGTCGTGACACAGCAGATCGATGACGCCGAGCCGACGAAGGCAGCCAACGACCTGGCGAACATTCGGACGGCCGTTGAACTGTTCCATCTGAACATCCGGCCGACGTATCCGGGTGACATCGAGGATCTGGCAGTCCAGATCACCAGTGCCACGGACACCGATGTCGATGGTACCGCGTTCCAGGCGCCCAAGGACTCGGTCCGTTGGAAGGGTCCCTATGTGGATGCTGCGGTGACCAGTGAGACGGCCGCGGATTCCGTCATTGAGACCGGCTTCTCGGGCTACGTCGTGAACAACCTCGCACTGTTCGATGCGGACGTGAACGACGCCGACGATTTCAGTGCGCCCGCGTCCTCTTATCCGGATGCTGCCGACTTCGTGGCCATCGTTATACACGGCCTGTCGGCCACCGAGTTCGAGGCCACCAACGACCTCATTGATGGGAACGAGACGGACGGCTCCGCTGCCGGCCAGTCGCAGCAGGCCGGTAAGCTTCGGTACCTGGACCCGGGGACCGGGGACTTCTCCACGTACTATCTGGCCGTCCCCTACACCAACTGACGCCTGCGCCTGGAGTACCTGACTCGGGAAGGGCCGGTGGCAGCAGCCGCCGGCCCTTCTGTCGTTGGAGCACGCCCGGGGACCCCTTCGGCGCCCGGTCGGGCGCCCCCCGGTTTGCTGGCGCGAACCTAAACCTTGACCAACCCGGTCCTGCCACATATGGTAACCGTATGTCGACGCGCAAAACCACCGTCTACCTCGATACCGACGCGTACCGTCGTCTGAAGCGGCTGGCGCGGGAGCAGGGCCGGCCGGCGGCGGAGCTGGTGCGGGAGGCTGTGTCGGAGTATGCCGAGCGTCATGGGGGTCGGCGGTGGCCGCGGAGCATCGGGTCGGTCCGGAGCGGTCGGGGCGACCTGAGCGAGCGTGCGGAGTCGTACCTGGAAGAAGGGTTCGGCGAGGAGTGATCCTGGCGGATACGGGCGCGGTGCTGGCGCTCCTGGACGCGGACGACGGGCACCACGAGGAGGTCGTGGAGCTGTTTCGAGCGACGGGGGAGGATTGGGTACTACCGTGGGCGATCCTGCCGGAGATCGACTACCTGGTGGGGCGGCACGCCGGGGTTGACGCGTCCGCCGCGTTCCTGGCGGACCTGGCGGACGGGGCGTGGCCGGTGGAGTGGGGCGACGCCGCGGACCTCGATCGGGCCCACCGGATCCTCATCCGTTACCCGGACCTCGAGCTGGGGCTGGTGGACGCGGTGGTCATGGCCATGGCGGAGCGGCTGGAGGCGGAGGCCATCGCCACACTGGACCTTCGGGACTTCGGCGCGGTGTCGATCGCCGGGACGCCGCGGCTGCTGCCTCGGGACGGTTGACACCTCCCCCGCTTCTTCTACCTTTCAACGTCTGTTCAGGCAGGGTAGCTCAATCGGTAGAGCAGCGGAATCATAATCCGTGAGTTGGGAGTTCGAGTCTCCCCCCTGCTACTGGAGGAAAAACCCGGAAGTGCAAGCGCCACAGGGAGATCCGCCCTGTGGCGCCTGTCATTGTGACGCCAGATTCTATTGTTCTGTGACACGACCTCTGTCACAACTTCGGCGTGTGCGCATTCTTCCGCTGCTCTGAATTGGCGCTCCGTTGTTCTGGCGTCGGCGGTCATCAGGGTCTCACTTCACCAGTTCCAGCGGCGGACGATCGTCGCTGTCGCGCTCGGTGGGCCCGAATTCCGCCTGGGCCTTCTGTAGCACGGCATCGACGCGAGCATTGCCCAGGATCTCCCGCACCTGCTCCTCGCCGGCCCGTCGGAGCACTTCGAGCGCGTGCTTGTGTCCTTTGCCTGCGTCGCGTTCGTGGCCTCGCTCCTGGTTCTCTGGCTGGGACCGCCGGGGCGACCTGCGGTCCGGGATACGGGGCCCCCTTCCGTGGCTTCGACGGACGCCGCTTAAGCAGAGACGTCGAACGTCATTCCGTCCCGTCCGGTGACGCCGGACGGGACGGTGGCTCGTGCCCCCGGTCCCAGCACGTACGTCGTAGCCGACGGAGCCGGCGTGATGGCCTGTTCAGAAGGGCTCCACGCCGAGGCCGCCCAGCGTCACGGCCGAATGCGCGGTCTGCGACGCCTGCGCTGACCAGGCCCGGAATACCCAGGCAGGGGTCCGCGTGCAGCTGTGACGAAAACGGCGTCGACGAGCACTCGGTCGGTGGACCGGAGGAGCTGACGCTGCGTGACTTCGCCGCAGTCCAGCAGGATGCGGGTCTCCCCGTACTCCACAAGGACGGCCGACACATTACGCCCCGGCGTCGGGCGTGCAGCGGTGGTGCCCATCAGCGTAACCCGCACGGATCCGGTACCGGTCGGAGGGAGAGCGGTCAGGTCATGGGGCCTTGTACGGACATGGTCAGAAGTCGGGGAATCCCGGGTGCAAGCGACGCACCTGAGGCCGGTGCGGCGTCTCCTCGTCTCCAATCCCTGGCGCCTCGGTGGTCGCAGTCCGTCGAGCCTTGGCATGCGAGCGTTACGGACCTCCCGGCCGGTAGAGAGATTATATCTCCTGAATGACCGCGTCCCGAGCTACGAGCGCAATGAGAGGCCAATCAGATTTCATCGCCGCGCTGTGCGTCGGCTTCTGTCTGATGTCAGGGTGTGACGCCCAAGAGGATGGTGCGTACCCTGCAAACGGCCCACTTCCCAACAGCCTCACCGATACTTCGACCCACGCGGCACGACGTGAGATCCCGAGGTACGGCCCGACCCGGGCAGTCGATAGCATGCGGGCCCACGTTGCACGGGGACAGGTCCTGTACGTCCCGGTGTACTCCCACATCTTCCACAGGACCGAGGAGCGCGAGTTCGACCTGACGGCCACGCTCAGCATCCGCAACACCAGTCCGACGACGCTCCTCCGCATCCGTGAGGTCGACTATTTCGACTCGGAGGGCACACTCCTGAAGTCGTATCGGGACCAGTCTCGCCGGCTCAGCCCGCTCGCGTCCACCTACGTCGTGATCGACGAACGAGATCGGAGCGGGGGAGTCGGAGCCAACTTCATCGTCACCTGGGAAGCGGAGAGCGCCGTAACACCGCCCGTGGTAGAAGCCGTGACGATCAGCATGCATAGCGGGACAGCGTGTCTCGTTCACTAGATCGGCGCGCGCCATTCAGGAATGGTGAGAGTCAGGGGCTGCTTTCCCGTCCCCCCTCTTGAACATCCCCGTGCTCAGCGGAATCACGAAACGCCGAAGTCGACAATCCTCCCAAGGATTGGAGTCTCCGGCAATCCCGGGGCGATTCAAATTCTCCCAGGGAGCGTATCGACTAAGCTTTTGGCGCCGGAACGCGGGCTTTGTCCCTGGACAAGACCGCCTCTTTTATCCGACGTCGCCACCCTTCCGATCTTCCGCCAGCACCTCTCGAACCTGTTTCCCGAGCTCCAACCCTCCCCATCTGCGGCATGACCATGTCGGTCAACACGAGGTCGACTCCGGATTCTCCGGCGCACACGTCCAGTGCCTCCACGCCGTGCTCCGCCTCCAGAACCCGGTAGCTAGCGCGCTCCAGGGAACGTCGGACCATCGACCGCACGCCAGGCTGGTCCTCCACGACAAGGATGGTTCCCGATCCCACGGGCTCCTGTTCGCCTTCGACGAGCGCATCCCGAGAATCTCTCAGCGCGGTCCCCTTGGGCGCTTCGTCGGTTGTCGGAAGGTAGATCTCGAACGTCGTGCCCTGTCCCGGCTCACTTTCGACCTGGATCCTGGCGTTGTTCTGCCGGACGATACCGTAGACCGTGGAGAGCCCGAGCCCGGTCCCGAGGCCTCGCGGCTTGGTCGTATAGAAGGGATCGAACGCGTTTTCGCGCGTTTCTTCGTCCATGCCGGTCCTTGTGTCTGCCACACGCACCCGGACGTACTCACCGGCTCGGACCGGGTCCGGGAACCCACCCGGATCGTCCGCGTCCAGCCGAACGTTCTCTGTCTCGATGGTCAGCGTTCCACCACCCGGCATGGCGTCCCTGGCATTGATGGCCAGATTGATGAGTACCTGCTCGATCTGGGTCCGGTCGGCTTTGATCCGACCCGGATCTGCACTAACCGAGACTTGGAGCTCCAGGTGTTCTCCGAGCAGCCGACGGAGCATGCTCTCCGCATCCCGGGCGACGCTGCCGATGTCGAGAACCTCGGGCCGGGTCACCTGCTGTCGGCTGAACGCGAGGAGCTGCCGTGAGAGGCGCTGTGCCCGGTCTGCCGCACTCAGGATTTCCTGGATGTCGTGCGCGAGAGGTTCGTCTCCGGCGAGATCTTCGAGCGCGAACTGGGCACGGCCCGTGATAATCGTCAGCACGTCATTGAAGTCGTGAGCGATCCCCCCCGCGAGGCGACCGACAGCTTCGAGTTTCTGCGATTGCCTCAACTGCTCCTCGAGAGCCAGCTCGTTGGTCACGTCCCTGAACGCCGCCACGAAATGGGTGATCTCGCCGTTGTCAGAATGGACGGGCGGGATCACGGAGTCCTGCGTGTAGGCGGCTCCGTCCTTCCGCCGGTTGATGAACCGTGCCCGCCACGCGCGCCCATCGAGGGGCGTCTCCCACATCGGGCGGTAGAACGCCTCCTTCTGTTTCCCGCTCTTCAGGATGCGTGGGTTCTTGCCGAGCACCTCCGACCGGGAGTAGCCGGTGATTTCCTCGAAGGCCGGATTGACGTATTCGATGGCCCCGGACGGGTCGGTGATAACGACGCCTTCGCCGGTGTGCTCGATGGCGGATGACAGCAACTGGAGCTCTTTCCCCCGTAGCCTCCGATCGGTAACGTCCTCGGCAACGCCCGCCACGCGATAGGGTCGGCCCGTTTCGTCACGAACCGGGAAGGCCCGGTCTCGCACCCATCGGATCTCCCCGTCTGGCCGAACGACACGATACTCCTCGTCGTAGGTGCCCTCGACCTGCTTCGGCAGTGCGGCGACCACACGGTCTCGATCATCCGGGTGGATCGCTTCGAGCCACTGCTTGGGATGTTCGGCCAACGGCTCTCTGGGGCGTCCCCAGATCCTTTCATGGGATGGGCTGACGTAGATGACGGAGTTCTTGTCGATGGAGGTCATTCAGAAGACCTGGGGGATGTTCTCTGCCAGTTCCCGGAATCGCTCCTCGCTCTGGCGCAGCGCGTCCGTCGCTCGCCGCCGCTCCAGCTCGGTGCCGATGATTTCGGCGACCACCTTCAGTGCCCGGATGTCTTCGGTCTTCCATCTGCGCGTCCGCTCCGTGTCGTCGAAGCCCAGGAACCCCTCCAGGCCTCCGGATCGGGTCACGACGCGGACGACCAACGCGCTCTGGATTCCCTGTGCTTCGAGGATCTCCCGCTCCGTGCTGGCCTCCGGGTCCAGCTCGGACAATTTGTCGATACGGATGACTTCCCGCTTCCGGAGGCGCTCCATCCACCATGGGAAAAGATCTGCGTCCAGGTCCTGGAGGCTCGAGATCTGGGGCTCGACGCCCGGCGCGCACCATTCGTGGGTGTTGTCGAGCTTCCGACCGCGGTCACGGAGCCTGAACAGATACGATCGGCTGACATCCACCGCGCGTCCGAGGATCGCCACGGCCTCATCCAGGTCCGGGTCCGGAGCCGTGACGAAGTGAGCCGACACCTCGGCCAGCGCATGATCGATCCGTTCATGCCGGCCCCGCTCGTCCTCTGCCTCCCGCCGGGCCGTGCTGTTCGCGACGTGTGCGAAGACCTGTCCTTCCGAAGGAAAGAGAGCGATGGAGACCGGCTTGTCGGACCCGGGCATCCGGCACTCGAATCGGGTGGGGACACGGGCGTTGCGAGGCGACGCCAGGTTGTTGACTAGATCTTCGTTTCCCGATCGAGCCAGCACCTCGTGCAACGGACGATCCACGAGCTCGCGGACGGGACGGCCGAAGATCGCTGGCGCGCCGGGGCTCACGTAGGTGAAGTGATCCCCTTCGTCGAGTGCAAACAGTCCTTCGGCGGGTGGCTCCCCGTTTCGAGTCCCGGCCCTGTGGCCCTTGGCGTGCTGGAACCGTCGCGGACTCTGGGTCGATCCCCGCTGCCGTTGGTCATTGGATCTAATGAAGGAGGCGCCGTCGCTACGCGGAGGCCGGGACAGAATGGAAAGAACGCCTAGCCTCTGGCGTGAGCCTACCGCGTCCGGAGACCGGTAGCACAAGGGACGGTTCCGGGATCGCCACCTCCGAGAAGACATCGGTGGGGACAGCAATGCCGGTCGCCGCGAGGGCGCGAACGGCACATTCCGGGTCGGTGGGTGTTCCGGGCACCAGGCGGTATCGGCCTGGGCGTGATTCTCTGGCTCTCGTGCAGGTGGCCGTGTTGCCGTTCAAGGGGGCCTCCATCACGACGGAAGCGACTCCGTTCCTCAGCAAGAACCTCCATCACGTCGTCGGCGATGCTCTCCGCGAGTCACCTCTCTTACTCTTCCGACTTGCCCGGCAACGTTCGTCCGCTCTCGGGTGTCCAAGGGACGGGTGGGAGCCGAAGGCGCCCGCCTGAGCGATGAACCGTCCGACGAGAATGTGCTGATGCCTGCGGTTATAGAGGGCGCGGCCCGCACGGCCGCCGGTTGCGCTGTCCTGTTCCTGATGCTCCCCACCTATGTGGCGGCTCAGGCTGCCGCTGACATCGGTCCCGGCCGTGCAGCGGCCGCGATGTCCGACCCGGCGGCCGATCTCGAAGCGGCGCGCAACGCGCGCTTCCAGCACCGGTTCGCAGAGGCCGAGCGGCTCCTCCAGCGCGTGCTCGGAGCCGGCGCGGGCGGGGAGATCGCCGCCGAGGCGCACCGACGCCTCGCCAACCTGGCCTGGTACATCCGGGGCGACGCTGCCACCGGGCGGCGCTACCTGGAGCGGGCCCTGAAGCTGCACGCCGCCCGGGCCGCGAGCCTCACGGAGCTGTCCCGCCTCGAGCGGGAGGAGGGCCGCTTCGACGCGGCCTGGAGCGCCGCGACGGCCGCGCTCACCGCCGCTGACGCGTCGGTGGACAGGTTCCGGGCCGTGGTGGAGCTGGGGCGAGTGGCCACTGCGCAGGCAGAAGCGGAGCTGCAGGGCGGAGCCTGGCCCGCCGCCATAGCCCGCGAGCGGCTCGTCCGCGTCCGCGCCGAGCTGGCGCCCGTGGTCGAGGTGCGCCGGGGGCTGCTAGACCCCGCAGAACAGCTTCTGCTGATGGGCATCCTCCTCGACGACGGTGCCGCCGCCCTCGACGGCTGGACGTCGTACTACACGTCCATCGGCGACCTCGCCGGCTCGATCACGCCCGCCCGCCGCACGCTCGCCGCCTCGCTGCCCGGCTGGGCCGGCCCGGAGACTCACCCGGCTGACCGCGTGGCGGTGGTTGAGGCGCTGGCCGCGTCCGGGATGATGCGCGCCGCCCGGGCGCTGGCCCTGGACCCGCGGGTCAACGCCGAACCCGGCGCCGCCGGAGGTGCCGCGGGTGCGGAGGGGCCGGACAGTGCAGCCGCGGCGACTGTCTCCGATGTCATCGCCGTCGCGGACTTCCTCGATCGGGCGCGGGTCCTGGCGGTGGATTATTACCGCGCTGCGGCGGCGGGGAAAGGGGAGCAGTGGCCGTTCCGCGACGCGGTGGTAACTGCCGGCCGGGACCTGCTGCGGAGCCTGAGCTGGCCCGAAGGCGACCCGCCCGAGCCGGCCGACTCGCCCTGGGGCACGGAAGTCTGGGATGTGCTGAGGGACCGGTTCGGTCTGGAGGTTCGCTTCGGCAACGTCGCCGGGAACTTCGGCCTCCGGATCGGGACGCGGGTGGTGGACGATCGTCGTACGGTCGAGCAGTACGGCCACCGCGCCGAGTTCCGGTTCCTGGCCCTCGACCGGATCGTCGTCGGCGACTACCAGACCTGGGGGTGGGACGGACGTGCGGCGACCGGCGGCTATGCCACCCCCGAGCTGGTGGTCCAGATCCGGCCCGGGTTCGCCGGCAGCGGGATCCGTGCGTGGGAGTCCCTCCAGGAGCCGGACACGGTCACTATCGGCGAGCTGATTCCGGGCGACGGCGACTTTGCACACTGCGGCTACGTCCCCGGGCTCGACGACCGCCTCAGGCGACAGGGGCTCGAACAGCTCCACGACTCGCTGGTGGCCGACGGCCTCGAGGGCCCCGCCCTCCGGACCGCCTTCCTCGCCGGCTACGAGGACCAGAACACCGGGGCGAGCATTTTCGCGCACGAGGGCCGCCATGCGATCGACGGGGTCCGCGGCATCGACGATTCCGAGGAACTCGAGTACGGCGCCAAGCTTGCCCAGGTGGTTTTCAGTCGCTTCCCCCGGCTCGCCATCGGCTCCATTCTCACCCCCAACATCGGTGATCCGACGCCCCACGGACAGGCGAACCAGCGAGTACTCTGCGGAGTGGCCGAGTGGATGGCCGAGCACGCAGATGAGCTCCAGGTGGATACCTCCCGGACGCTGCTGCCGCAGCTCACACGCCTGACGGATCATCAGATCCGCGCGGCGTTCCGGTCGCTGGACCCGCTGGCCGGTGACTACGTAACGCGCGATACGCGCGTACGCTAGGCGCGAGACGACACCGTTGGCCCACGGCTCCCGTACGGCGGTGGAGCCTCTACCCGCCGGATCTGAGCCGGAGGGCACGGTGGAGACCGGTAAGGAGCATGCGGGGAGAATGAAGACCCGGGCGGCCCGCGGTGGGGCCGGTGAGCGACCACTCGTGATCGGTTCGGCCTCGGGTGGTCGGAATCGGGGTTTCGGAGCCCGGTATTCGACCACCCGAGTCGCGTCCCGTAACCCTAATGGTCGCTTGGCGGGTCTGGATGCCGGCGGGCGACCGGTCGCGCCGTCGCCGTCGCCGATTGGTCACGCGCGGGCAGGTCGTAGGGGGACTCGCCGACGCTGTCCGCCCGTCTTGACCCCCCTGGCCGGGTGCGCCACCATGGTCGCAACGCACTGTCACCCACTGGACGGAGACTGATGACGAGCATAGAGCCCGAGGCGTTGAAGCCGGAGTTGGCGGAGCGACTTGACGGGATGGTCGAGAAGCTGGCCGCGGCCCGGGGGGTGCGGCACGCCCTCGTCGCCGTGGGCCGGTCGGACGGCTCGCCGCTCTGGGCGGGCGCGGCCGGCCCGGCGGATGATGAGGGCACGCCCATGACGGCGGACACGCCGTACTTCCAGGCGAGCGTGACCAAGCTGTTTATCGCCACCGCCACCCTGCGGCTCAAGGAGCAGGGTCGGGTATCGCTGGACGCGCCCATGGGGGAATACCTGCCGTCGGAGCTGGTGACGGGGCTGCACGTGCTGAAGGGCGTGGACCGGACGGGCGAGATCACGGTTCGGCACCTCCTCGGCCACGCGACGGGACACCCGGACTACCTGGTCATCCGGCCGCCGGGCGGGAAATCGCTGTTCGAGTCGGTGGGCACCGAGGACTCGGAGTGGGGGATCGAGGAGATCGCGGCGCTGGTCCGCGAGCACGGGACGCCCCGGTTTCCGCCCCGTCCCTTCGACGGCCGACGCCACACCATCGAGTACTCGGACACCAACTTCCAGCTCCTTATTGCCATCATCCGGGCGGTTACGGGGCTGTCGCTCCAGGACGCGTTCGACGACCTGATCTTCCGGCCGCTCGGGCTCGAGTCCACTTTCCTCCCGGGCACCCCTGCGGCGGAGGCGGCGGCTGCGGCGTCCCGGCCGGCGGCGGTGTGGGCCGGGGACCGGCGTCTGGACACGCAGCCCGGCGCCATGCGCTCGTTCAACGACCTGTACAGCACGGCCGGCGACCTGCTCCGGTTCATGGCCGCGCTGGTGAGCGGCGACGCGTTCAAGGACCCGGCGACGGCGAGGCTGATGACCGCACACTGGAACCCGCTGGCCTTCTCGCTGAGCTTGCGGCCGGTCGGCCCGGGGTGGCCGATGGAGTACGGGCTCGGGACGATCCGGTTCGAGCTGCCGCGGCTCTTCACGCCGTTCCGGCCGGTGCCGGAGGTGTGGGGGCACACGGGCGTCACCGGCTCCTGGCTCTTCCATTGCCCGGATCTGGACGTCATCACCGCCGGGACCGTGGACCAGGCGACGGGCGCGGCGGTGCCGTACCGGTTCGTGCCGCGGCTGCTTCGGGCGCTGCAGGACGGGAGCGGCTGATACCCGACAGTCACCAGGGGCCGTTCGTTCAACGGCTCCCGTAGCACCCCGTACTCAGTGGAATCACGTACCGCGGAAGTCGGCAATCCTCCCAGGAAGCGTGCCCCTGGAACGGGGAGAAGCTGCTGGCGGTCAGTGAGGAGGCGGACCACCTGCCCAGGCGGTCACAGGAGTTCGAGATTCCATGGTCGGCCGCCCAGCTGACGACAGCTCACTCCACCACCCACACGCTGATCGTCGACACCTCCCGGATCAGCCCCATGGTCACGCTGCCGAAGATGTACTCCTCCTTCTTGCTCGCGCCCCTGCGCCCCACCACAATGGTGTCATAGTCGCCGCTGTCCTTCTCCGCCAGGAGTGCGTCCACCACGGTGTCGGGCGGCCGGCAGGAGAGGACCTTCGTGGCGATCCGCTCGGCCTCCACTCCTTCGTCCTCCAGCGTTGCGCGAATGTCCGCCAGCAGCTGCTCCGCCGCATCCCGCGCCCGGCGCACCTGCGACTCCCGCTCGTCCCGGTCCGGAAGTACGTCCTCGCTCGGCTCCTTCACGACGTGCGCGAGCATCACCCGCGCCGCCTCGTAGCAGGCGACCCACCGGCCCACGTACTCCACCGCCCGCCGACTGTTCTCGGACTCGTCCACCGCCACCAGCAGCCGGTGGGGCTCGGGACACTCGTCGGTCCTGGCGTCTGCCGTGGATCCCGTCATGGCATGCTCCTCCCCGGATTCGGTTTCAGGCTTCCGTCCGGGCAGGCCTCCCCCGGTGTCCGGCAGTTGTCCATTGTCACGCCTCCCCGTTGCCGCACAGGTCGCGGCGGCAGGCCTCCAGCTCCGAGACCATCTCGCTCACATCGCGGTAGAGTACCTCGACCCGGTGGGCGAAGCGCATCAGAACCCGGTTCAGGCTCTCCGGCATGTACGGGAACAGCTTCCGCAGGTTCATGACCCGGTGGCCGAAGAAGAGGGAGAAGTCCGCCGGCTCCAGGCAGGTCGTGCCCGGGACGTCGGTCGGGAGGCAGGTTTCGAGGCTCTTCATGGTATGGAACCCCTGACCCGCGGTGAAGAGCAGGATATTGCCCAGTCCGTACAGGTCGTTCCCGAAGGGGTTCTCGGTCCATTCGTAAGTGTAGTCGAAGTCGATCCAGCGCCAGTCATCGCTGTCGCGGTCCCGCCACAGATGATCGTTGCGGATGTCGCCGTGCAGCTCACCCGCCGCGTGCAGGCGCTCGATAGCCCGGACCGACGTCAGCACCGAGGTGAAGATGCGGGGGAACTCCTCGTGGAAGTAGGACTCATGGTCGGTGTCTAGCCGTTGGATGTAGTCGTAGATCGAGAGGCCGTTGATGCGGTCCAGGATCCGCACCAGGTTCCCGGCCGCGTCCTCCCGGCCCACCCCGCACATGAAGTGCGGATCGTCCCGCGTCTTCTCCAGGATTCGGGCTTCCTTGCGGGGGCTGCGGAAGCACTTCACGGGGACATCTCCCACCCGCATCACGAAGCTCTCGTAGAACCCGAGCTTGAGGACCTTCTTCCGTCCCGTTTCCAGGTCCACGGCTCGCTTCACCCACAGCTTGGGCTGCTCGTCCAGCCCGAACCGCCCCTCCCGCTCCTCGCCATAGACGTAGTAGTGTACGTCACCGATCCGGATCACGTCTCCGGCCGTGATGCTCATGAAGTCGGACGTGTCCGTGAACACCCGGATCCGGCCCCGGGGTGACCGCTCCGTCACCTCCTCTACGCGCGCCCTGATCTGCGACTCTTCCACCCCGCCGCTCCACCTCCTTCAGGCTTCCGTCGATACGGTCACGCCAAAATCGCGCCATTTCGGAGCAACCGAATGGTCGGAACGGACCTTGTTGCGGTTTCGAGGGCACACGAATCGTGAGCCGGGAGCCTTGAATGCCACGCGAGACCCTCGAGCTGCCGATCCAGGTCAAGCACCTGTCGATTCTGAGTGAGGACGGCGACCTGGACGAGGAGCTGGAGCCGGAGCTCGACGACGACACGCTCCGCGCCATGTACCGGGCCATGGTCCTGGCCCGGCGCTTCGACGAGCGGATGCTGAAGCTGCAGCGGGGCGGGGAGAGCGGGACGTTCGCGCCCGTCCGGGGCCAGGAGGCCGCCCAGGTCGGGGCGGTGGCGGCGCTGGAGGACTCGGACTGGATGGTCCCGGCGTTCCGTGAGATCGCGGCCCTCGTCTGGCGGGGCCTCCCCAACGCCGTGCCCGTGGCGTCCCAGATCCCCCACGCCGCCGGGATCGCCTACGCGGCCAAGGTGCAGGAGGACGACGACGTGGTCCCCACCTTCTTCCCACCTCCGAGGGCGACTTCCACGAGGCTCTGAACTTCGCGCAGGTCTTCGACTGCCCCGCCGTCTTCATCTGTCAGAACAACCAGTGGGCCATCTCCGTGCCCCGCGAGCGGCAGACGAAGTCGGAGACGCTGGCCCAGAAGGGAGTGGGCCAGGGGATGCGGTCGCTGCAGGTGGACGGGAACGACGTCCTGGCCCTGTACGCCGCCGTGAAGGAGGCGGTGGACTGGGCCCGCGACGGTGACGGCCCCACGTTCATCGAGGCCGTGACCTACCGACTCTCGCTCCCCACCACGGTGGACGGCCCGAGCCGCTACCGGAGGGAGGAGGAGGCCCAGGAGCGGATGGCGGAGCTGGGCGAGCACCTCCAAGACCAGGAGCACGAGGACGACCCCCAGTACCGCCAGCGTCATCCCGGTGGCGAATGTCATGGTCCTCTCTCGCTATGTACGCCGCAGGATCAGCTCGTCTGACCCCTATGCACCAATCGTTCCCGGGCAACGGCGGCCGATAGGGCGAATTCCGGCGGGCCTGCCTGCCACCCATCGAGCACCCGGGCGAGGCACGGATCTGGCAGCGCTGTGCGGCGGAGCGATCCTCCCATCGACCCGTTATGCAACGACTCGTCGAAGCACTGACCCGACCGGAAGCGTATCCCCACCCCGTCGATTCGGTTTGTGTGGTGCAGACCCATATCTCGGCGGTGTTCCTGGTGGGGCCGTACGCATACAAGGTCAAGAAGCCGGTGGAGTTCGATTTCGTCGATTTCGGAACGGTAGAGCGACGGTGCCATTTCTGCCACGAGGAAGTCCGGCTGAACCGCCGGCTCGCACCCGAGGTTTATCACGGGGTCGTCCCGATCACCGCCGGCCCGACCGGGCCACGGATGTCCGACGCGGTTCTGGACGACCCGGAGGAAACCGCGATCCCCGCCGCCGATGGGGACGTGGTGGAGTGGGCGGTCCGGATGGAGCGGCTGCCGCAGGAACGGACGCTCAAGAGTCTGCTCCGCCAGGCTTGCTTCGACCGGGACGACGAGACCGACCTCCTGCGCCGGGTCGCCCGGCTCCTCGTCGGTTTCCACGCCGACGCCGACCGCGGCAGGGACATCTCCGGGTCGGCCGACTTCCGGGCGGTCGCGGCGAAGGCGGAGGACAACCTCGATGAGCTCGAGGACGCGGTCGGCACCACGGTGAGCCGGGCCGTGCTCGCCCGGCTCCGGGCCTATTCGGAGCGGGCGCTGAACCGGCTCCGACCGCTGATCGAGGCCCGGGCGCGGGCGGACGTGCCGTGCGACGGGCACGGTGATCTCCGGCTCGGCCACGTCTACCACCTGGGCGACGGCTCGCCCGATGGCCGGCTGGTGGTGGTCGACTGCGTCGAGTTCAACGACCGGTTCCGTCACGCGGACCCCGTGGCCGACATCGCGTTCCTCACCATGGAGCTCGAGTTCGAGG
This sequence comes from Longimicrobiales bacterium, assembly GCA_046483065.1. Taxonomy (GTDB): domain Bacteria; phylum Gemmatimonadota; class Gemmatimonadetes; order Longimicrobiales; family RSA9; genus JAWVYT01. The sequence continues at coordinate 49,952 of JAWODW010000014.1, forward strand.
ACCGGCCGGATCTTGCCGAGGTTTTTACCGCCCACTACCTGGAGGCCGCGGACGACCCGCGAGGCGCCGAGCTGCTGCCGTACTACGAGACCTACCGGGATCTCGTTCGCGGAAAGGTGCGAACCCTGACCGCAAACGATACGGAGATGCCACAGGACGAACGCGAGAAGGCGGCCGGCCGGGCCATCCGGCACTTCCTGAGCGCCCTGGGACGGATCGCGCCGCCGAACGATCGCCCCGCGCTGGTCATCCTGGCCGGGCTCCCGGGGGTCGGGAAGAGCGTGCTCGCCCGCGGGCTCGTCGAAGCGGCCGATCTGCAGTGGATCGACACGGACCGGGTACGGAAACGGATCGCAGCCGACCGAGAGCCGGGAAACGCCACCGGGTTCGGAGAAGGCATCTACACACCGGAATGGACGGAGCGGACCTACGCCGCGTGCCTGCGAGAAGCGCGGTCCGTGCTGTTCGATGGCGGGCGCGTGGTGGTGGAAGGATCCTTCCGCACCGAGGGGCGTCGGACCGAGTTCCTCGAGGCCGCGCGGGCGCTGGGAGTCCCTGCCGTCCTGCTCGTCTGCCAGGCCGATCGGGAGACGGTCCGTCGGCGGCTTCTGGACCGAGAGCAGAACGGTGTGGATGCCGAGGCGTCGGACGCGGACTGGCGCATCTACCGGGAGATGGAGCGCCGGTGGGAACCGCTGGATCGGACGCGCCCGGAAATGCACCGCATCCCGACCGATCGGAGTCCGGACGAGGCGCTTCGGGACGCCCTCGAGATCCTGCAGCAGGCGGGGCTCCAGGGATCAGACCAGAGCTGACCAGCAATCGGAGGTCATGGCCGACGCTCGGTACTCTTGGAATCCCGGGATGCCGATGGAATGGCCGCCGCAATTCGACGGGCCGTGGAGATGCCCGGAGCGGAGCGGCAGCGTCGGATACAGCGGTTCCGCCGCGTCGTCAAGAACGCCGACATCGACCGGTGGGCTTCCGACCTCCTCGGGTCCCTGCCTCGACGGACAAAGCCGACGGTGCAGCTCGCCATGTCCTACCCAGCCAGAGCAGCACGCCGTAACAGAATATACCTGGATCTACATCCATAACCTCTGCACTCGTCAATAGGCGTGGCCCGACTTCTGCAGCATCTTGGAATCCCTTGACCGCTGCTTCCCGGTCTTGATGATTGGCGAGGCTCGCTCAAGGCTCTTTTCCCCGATCTGAGGAGCCGGCATGCCGAGGATCGATGAGCCCGCCTTCAACGGCGCTGTTTCCAGCGAAGAGCCAAGCCCGAAACCCGGCATCGATGAGGGGCACATCCGGCCTGTCCGGGCGGTAGTGGAGTTCGAGGAGACAACCGGGTTTGCCCTGGATCTCATGAATCGGGGGGGGGTCGACGAGCTGCCCGTCGTATCTCCCGGGACCGGCAAGCTGTTGGGGATCGTCACGCGGAGAGTCCTCGAAGAGCAGTGCTCGGGTCTCGGCCACGACCTGGATCGGTGCCTCGTGCGGAGCCATCTTTCGATTGATGTCCCTTACTGTTTCCGTGACCAGCCCCTGGACGATGATGTTCTGCGTCAATCCGGGAGCGAACCTGTAGTCGTGGTGGACTCCCACCTCCAACCCGTCGGCTTCGTGGAGGCTCATTCCACGGCAGCCGGCTCCATCGTGGCCATCGACCCGGACGATGATTCCCGCGCGACCTACAGCGCACTGCTCGAGCAGCTTGGATACGCGATCGAGACGGCAGCGACCGTGGATGAAGTGCTCGGCCGTCTGGCCAAGGATCCGCCGGATCTCGTGATTCTCGTGCTGCTCGGTACGGACGACCTGGCGGCGGCGACGTCCGAGCCGGACCGCAACGCTACGACCAGGATCCTCGTCGTCGATGACGATCCGGAGATCCGGAATTCCGTCGCCGGTGTGCTGGAGAAGAATGGGTATGGGGTGCGGACAGAGGCGAACGGTCGGGTCGGGGTGGCCACCGCGGCGTCGTGGCACCCGGATCTCGTGCTCAAGCCGTTCACACCCGAGGAACTCCTCTCGGCCGTGGAGGACGCCCTCGCCGCGAAATCGACGGGAAGCGGACGTATTTCGGTCCGCCGCCCCATCGCCCCCGGGGAGCGGCCGAGGATCCACTTCGAGGCGTCGTGAAGGAGGCAACGACGATCCGGGTCCTCGTGGTCGAGTATGACGCTGATGTGCGTTGCACCACGGTCGAGGCTCTCCGCCGGCGAGGTCATGAGATCCGGGCCGTGGAGGATGGTGGTACGGCCACAGCATTGGCCCGTTCATGGGCTCCAGATGTGGTCTTCCTGGGGATCGCGCCTCCACGCCTCGATGGCTGGACCGCCCACCGGATCGCCACTCAAGCGCACGGTACGGGGCGGATCCCGGTCGTGGCGATCACCGCAGAGCAGGGGGGCGAAATTTCGCCGGTCGAAGGGATCGTCGCCTTGCTCCGAAGGCCGCTCACGGCCGACGAAATCCTGAAGGCGGCGGAACGGCACGCTCTGAAGAATGAGGGATAGGCATCGTAGGAGCAGCGCGTCCGTGACCGGAGGTGGTCCGATGCGGAGGCTCGCCCAAGTTGGAGTTGTCCCGAATCGGTGGACACCCCATGAGTGACGTAGAAAGGGGGGGTCCCTGATGGGAAGGAATTCGTATCCGCCGGAGTTCCGGCGACAGATGGTAAAGCTGGTTCGGTCCGGGCGCGCGGCGGAGTACGAGGAGGCATGCTCCACTCAACTGGCGGCTCCAACCGAGCCGGCCAGACTCAATGAAAGCAGTCTCCGATGAAACCGGGGCGGCTCAAAATCGATCGGATGAGTTTACGAGAGGGGTCTCAACTTGAGGTGGCGGGAGATGAGCTGAAGTATCTCCATGAGGAGGTCGCCGAAAGACTGATCACCTCGTTTGGTGGTTGAGTAGTTCTGCGCTCGTCCAGAACGACCCGATGCCGTCGACTTGTCCAACGGTGCCGCCCCCACCTCTCGCCCCCGGCCGGGCGATCGTTTCGTCCGGCCGTTCTGCATCCGGACGGTGACGGGGGGCTGCGAGGTTCGCGGCAGGGGCGGGTTCGCGGGGACTGCTTCGTTCGCGGGTGCTTCACGTTGCCGGGTGCTGATGGGGGGAGTGGGGGTGGTGTGTGATGCGCGAGCGCCCCGGGGCGTCTGCCCGGGGCGCTCCAGCTACGGGGACTGTGCTGCTCGTGCGTCTGTCACAGCGGCTGCTTTCGCGTCGGCCGCTTCTGTGTGCCGGTGAACTACGGCATGAGTCCGCGGGTGCCGTAGGACCACCAGGCTCCCACGATCCTGCCGGCCGCCGCGCTCGACCGGGTCGAGCGGGGCGAGGCGGTGGTCCTGGTCGACTGGGTGCGCGTCACGCCCCCGCGCCGCCTCAGCGCCCCAGGTAGCGCATTACCGCGGGCAGCCAGACCTGCCGGAAGAACAGCCCCGGGGGCGACGGCGAGAGCCCGCTGTGCATCCCGCCGATGTTGGTCAGCATGACCACGATGATGTCGGTGTCGGCGAGCCAGTACATGTAGGCCGTGAAGCCCAGCGTCCCGCCGGAGTGCCCGTAGGCGTCCAGCCCGCCGTGGAAGTCGTCGCTCCAGGCGATGCCCTGGAGGTACCGGTAGCCCGGCCGGCCCCCGTCGGCGGGCGGGTACCAGGTGAACACCTCGCCCTTCATCTTCGGGCCGAGGAGCTCGCCGTCCCGGATGGCCCGGGCCCAGCGGACGAGGTCGCGGGCCGAGGAGACCATCCCGCCGGCGGTCCACTCCGGGGACAGGTTCGCCGGCGTCGACTCGACCACGTACGGCCGGACCTCCTCGAACGCCGGGTGCACGCCGGCCACTTCGCGGAAGCGGGGCGTCGCGTAGTGGTAGTGGCCTACGTACCCGCCGGGGACCGGCTCGAACGACTCGAGGAAGGTGTCGTCCATCCCCAGGGGCTCGAGGACCCGCCGGCGGATCTCGGCGGCCGCGTCGTTTCCGGTGACCGCCTCGATGACCAGCCCGAGGAGCGTGTAGTTGGTGTTCGAGTACGCGTAGCGGTCGCCGGGTACGTGGGGCGCCTCCAGGACGGCGGCGGTGCAGTACTCCAGCGTCTCGGTCTTCCCCCAGACGTGGTCGAGGTCCATCCCGGCCCCTCGCCCTTTCCGGATCCAGTCCTCCTGGAACTCCCAGGTGGGGACCCCGCTCTGGTGATTGATCAGCTCCCGAAGCGTGGCCCGGTCCGCGTTCGGCACGCGGCGGACGATCTCCAGGTCGACGTAGTCGGTGGCGGTCTTCTCCAGCTCGAGCCGTCCTTCCCCGGCCAGCTGGAGGATCACCCGCGCGATCATCGTCTTGGTGATGCTCCCCACGCCGAACCGGTCATCGGGCTCCACCGGCACGCGGGCGCCCAGGTCGCTGTAGCCGGCCGTGCCCACCCAGGCGACGGAGTCGCCGACGCCGATGGCGACGGAGATGCCGGGCAGCCCCATGGCGATCCCCTCGACCAGGGCGCTCCGCAGCACCCGGTCGTCGGGGGCCTGGCGGGCTTGCTGAGTGGCTGCCGGCGCCGGCCGGGCCGTCAGGAGAATGAGGACGGTGCCGAGCAGAAGGGGAATGCGCTTCATGATTGACCTCAGGATGGCGAGCTAGTCGTCCAGCGCGGCCTGGCGGCCGCCTTCGTAGCACTGCTCCCACGTGTGCGGAGGAATGCTCCCGTCCGGGAAGCTACGGTGGAGATCGTGCCGGTGCGAGGTGGGGCCGTGCCGGGAAGCAGGCGCCCCCCGACCCCCGGCGTGATGCGGGACACCCCCTGGGAGCCTGGTCCGTCGGGCAGCTCACGGTCGGGTTGAAGTTGGCGAATACGCCGTTCGGGTTGCCCTTCCAGACCCAGGCGTGGAGCGCGAAATCGGCGAATGGCGGGAGGAACTCGTGGAAGTGCTGCCCCAGGAGGTCGGGGGCCTCGTCGACACCGTCGAGAGGGTGGTCGACCGTGACTGGTGTCACGGCAACATTGACAAAAGTCTCGCGCGGGCGCGGTTCCGGGGCATCCCTGGATCGAGGTGGAGTCCCTACCCGCGGGGGTCGAAGCATCTCAACACCAGCCCTCAGGAGGCTCCCATGCGCCCGGGACCCGTGGCAGGCGCAGTCCTCGTCCTGTCCGTCCTCGACCAGTACGGCGAGCGGTCGATCAGGTCATCGAGGGGACCAACGCGGCCCTCGTCTCGAGCAACGTGATCCTTGCGTCCCCGGCAGGTGCAGGCCATGTATCGAGGCGGAGCCGCCTGCCCGCGGGGGTCACGACCGCACATCATGTCACCTCCCAGCGGAGGCTCCTATGCGTCCGGACCGCATTGTCCGTCTCATCCCCCTGTTCTTCCTGTTCGCCCTCGTCAGCTGCTCCGAGTCGTTGTCGGAGCCGGAACCGCCGCAGGCCACCGAGATCGCCCTGGATCAGAGCACGCTCGAGGTGGACGACGGCGCGTCGTCGCAGCTCGAGGCCACCGTCATCGACCAGTACGGCGAGCCCATGTCCGGCATCGACGTGAGCTGGACGTCGGCGGACCCGGGCATTGCCACCGTCGAGGGCGGGGTCGTTACCGGCGTCTACCCGGGCGAGACCATCGTAACGGCTGCGGCGGGCGACCTGTCCAGCTCCGCGGACGTGGTGGTGATCCGGGTGCCCACCGACCTGCAGCTCGTTGGGGGGACGGACCAGGCGGGCGTGGTGGGTGAGCCGCTGGCGGATTCCATCCGCGTGCTGCTCCTCGACCGGCACAGCGAGCCGGTGCCGGGCGCCAGCGTGGTCTTCGAGGTGGCGGCAGGCGAGGGTAGTGTCGGGCCCGACACTGCCGTGGCCGCCTCCGATGGCAGCGCGGCCACCAGTTGGATACTGGGCACCGGGGTAGGCGAGCACGCGCTGGACGTGACGTGCCCGCGGCTCCCGAGCGAGGTACAGCAAGTCACCGCGCTGGCCGTGGCGGCGCCGGCGGCCCGGATGGTCCTTGTGGAGGGCGCGGGCCAGACGGGGACCGTAGCGGAGCCGCTGGCCGACTCCGTCGCCGTGCAGGTCTTCGACGCGTACGACAACCCCGTCCACGGCGCCGTGGTGGCGTGGGACCCGGAGGACCCGACGGCGGCGTTCCGTCCGTCGGTCTCCACGGCCGCGGCCGACGGCGTGGCCCGGGCGAAGTGGGTGCTCGGTTTCGTGGCCGGTGAGCAGACGGCGCAGGCGGTGATCGGCGGGTTGGAGACGGTGGTGTTCGCCGCCGACGCCGGTCCCGGCGCCCCCAACGAGCTGGTCATCACCCGCGGCAGCGACCAGACGCTGCCGGTGGGGACGGTGGCCGACACGCTGGAAGTGAAGGCGGTGGACCGGTGGGGGAACGCCATAGGAGGTGTGGCGGTGGACTGGGTTCCCGACCCCATGTCCGGGGCTGTTGCGGTCGTTTCGGGGGTGGGTGATGTGACGCATAGCGCGGACGGCACCGCCGCTGCCGTGTGGACGCTGGGATCCACCCGGGGCGAGCAGATCGTGCGCGCCCGGGCGGCGTCGATCCCGGAGGCCATCTTCCGGGCCACCGGCGTGAGTGTTCCGGACACCATGATCGTGGCCGGAGAGAACGGCTGGCGGGACGTGCCGATGCTCACCGAGGTGCCGGACCCGCTCCGGGTGCTGGTGGAGGACGAGTACGGGAACCCCGTGGAGGGCGCGAAGGTGGAATGGGACGTGAGCGCCGGGACCGGCAGCGTCGACCCGACGGTGGTCCGGACCGGCGCCGACGGCGTGGCGTCGACGCGCTGGACGCTCGGCTACACCGGCTCCGACACCGTGACGGCGTCCACGGGCAAGCTCGAGGCCGGGTTCGTCGCCCGCGCCCGGCCGCTGGTGGCCGTGCTCGAGATCGATGACACGACCGTGACCGCCCTGCGCGACACCACCGACCTCGGGCTCCGGGGGTGGGACATCCTCGGCGACCCGGTCACGGAGCCGTCCACGCTCGGGCTGGTCGACTGGTCGAGCAGCGATCCGGCCGTGGCGAGCCTGCTCTGGGATGGCCGCGTGGTGAGCCGCGCCAACGGCACCGCCACCATCACCGTGGAGCTCGACGACGGCGTCGGCCAGGCCACCGTCACCGTCCGGCAGGAGGCGGACTCCATCGATGCGGGCCTGGGTACGGCCCGGCTCCGGGTCCGCGAGCGGCAGCCGCTCCTGTTCACCCTCTACGACGCCAACGGCTTCGAGATGGAGCCCGTGGCGACCACGTACTCCTCGAGCTTCCCGGCGGTGGCCAGCGTGATCGGCGGCCCGCTCCTGGCCGCCGACTACCCCGGCGAGGCGACCATCGAGATCGCGCACGGGTCGGCGTCGGCTACCGTGGACGTGACGGTGGTGCCGGGCGAGGCGATCACGGCGGGCCAATCTCACACGTGTGCCCTCGCGCCGTCCGGGCAGGCCTACTGCTGGGGCAGGAACGACAGAGGTCAGGTGGGCGACGGATCGTTCGCCGATGCGATAACCCCGGTGAGCGTTACGGGTGGACACAGGTTCCGTCAACTTGCCGCAGGATACGAATTCACATGTGGGGTCACGTTCCAGAACCGGGTGTATTGTTGGGGCGCCAACGACCTGGCGCAGCTGGGCGACGGGACGTACACCGACTCGAACTCGCCGGTGCACGTGATGTCCAGGGCCACGGCAGTCTCGGGAGGCTATGGGCACGCGTGCGCCCTGACGGACATCGGCAGCACATACTGTTGGGGTTCCAACCGGTATGGCAAGCTGGGTCAGGGCGTCGCGACGGGGGATACCGTCCCTACTCCCGTGGAAGTCACCGGTGGGCAGCGATTCGTCCAGCTGGCCGCCGGCGGCTTTCACACGTGCGGTCTGCGAGCTGATGGGCAGGCATTCTGCTGGGGGTCGAACGTGTCCGGGCAGATCGGAGACGCAACCAACTACGTCCGCCCTGTGCCTACCCCGGTGGCCGGGGATCTGGTTTTCAATGGCATCACGGCTGGTTATAGCCACACGTGTGCGACCACCTCCTACGACAATCTGGCCCGTGTATGGTGCTGGGGTGAGAACGGATCGTACCAGCTCGGCGATGGAACCTATGACGACCGGAACTACCCCGTACCGGTGGGTCAGGGTATCGATTTCGTCATGGTGGATGGTGGGCGGTATTCCACGTGCGCCATAACCGACAGCGACGACGTGTACTGCTGGGGATACAACGCCGATGGGCAACTCGGCGTCGACGACACCAGCGGCCGAATGTCACCGACCACGGTAGTGGGAGGTTCGGGCCTGACCTGGATCACCGCGGGAGGCTACCATACGTGCGCCGTGGGCCCCGACGATGCCGCCTACTGCTGGGGCAGCAACGAATACGGGCAGCTCGGCGTCGGCGAGCTCATGGAGGCGCTGACGCCGGCGCCGATCATGGTGCCCATGGGCGTGATCTTCGCCCGCCTCCCGCTGGAGTGGATCTTCCCCGGCGGCGCGCCGCCGGGGACCGACGGAGTCGCCGGCGACTGATCGGCGGGAACCAGATTCGCGACGGAGCCCCGTGACGGGGCCCGTCCCCGGCCGGGGCCGCCGGGGGCGGGCGTCGCGCTTCCCCGGCGTCCCGTGGCCCCCGGCGCCCCGTGCCCCCGGCGCCCCTTGTCGTCGGCTCCGGACCCCGGTAGCCTCCGGTGCGTGATCGCCCGGCCGGAACGGCCACGGGCGCAGGAGGCAGAACCCCGCGGAAGGTGGAGTGTGGAGGATCGATATTCGGCCGGCGTCGTCGCAGCAGCTCTGGCCGCGGCCCTCGCCGGGTGCGCGGCGGGTCCGGACCCCGGGCCGGTCGTCCCCGAGCTGAGCCTCGAGGTGGCGGCGGCCGAAGGGCCCGGGATCCCGGTGCTCGGGACCGACTCGACGCTGGACATCGGGACGTGGAACCTGGAGTGGTTCGGCGACCCGTCCAACGGCCCGTCGCCGGAGGACCGTCAGCTGGCGAACGTGACGTCCGTGATCGACGCTACGGGGATCGACCTGTGGGCGGTCCAGGAGGTGGGCCAGGTCTACCAGTTCGACGCGCTGGTCTCCGACCTCTTCCGCTACGACGGGCTCCTGGCCACCGACCCGGAGGTGGTGGACGGCGCGGCGTACTACAGCGATTTCGGCGGGAACGAGCTCAAGGTCGGGCTCGTCTACCGGGCGGGCGCAATCACGGTGGACAGCGCGCGGGTGATCCTGACCCCTTACGACTACGAGTTCGCGGGCCGGCCGCCGCTGCAGGTGCACCTCACGGTAGGCGACGACGGCGCGGCCACGCCGCTGGTGGTGATCGTCCTCCACGCCAAAGCCGGCGCCGAGCCCGAGGACCGCGACCGGCGGGCTGATGGCGCGGCCGCGCTGAAGGCGTTCCTCGACGCCCGCTACCCCGACGCGCCCGTGCTGGTGATCGGGGACTTCAACGACGACGTGGACGCGTCCATCGCCGACGGCTACCCGTCGCCGTACGCGGACTTCGTGGACGCGGCGGGCTACGCGTTCCCCACGGCCGCGCTCTCTGCGGCCGGCGAGACGTCCATGGTCTACTACCCCGATGTGATCGACCACCAGCTCACCACCGACGAGCTGGTAGATCAGCGAGGAGGCCAGGAAAGAATAGCCGGCCAGGACCAGGTCCCGGAGATGGTAAACCCCGGCCACTATATACATACTGAGCCAGGGATAAAAGATGTAGAGGAAGTTCCGGCCCTCCCAAATTTC
>JAWODW010000059.1:0-16051 GCA_046483065.1 Longimicrobiales bacterium
GATGAACCACCGCACGGGTCAGCTCCGCCTGCAGCGCACGGCCATCCAGTCGGTCCGCCGCCGCCAGACACGACGCCAGGTAGCCGCCCTCCTCCTCCGCCGGCTCGCCCGCCTGCCGGGCTCCCGCGTCCTCCCCGATCAGCTCCGCCAGCGCCTCCGTGCTCAGCTCCACCACGTTCGAAATCGGTCGACCCCCCTCCGTGGCCCGCTTCAAAAGACGCAGACGCAGCACCTGCGCGTCCGTGTATAGACGCTGTCCACCTTCAGTTCGCCCAGGCTCCACCGCGCCGTACCGCCGCTCCCACGCACGGATCGCATGGGACGTCAGCCCCGTTCGCTCCACCACCACACCCATGGGATGCCGTGGCGCGTCCGCCGTCTGCACCTCGCTCATCGCGTCTGCCCCTCTTCGCTGCCGCGTGCGTCCGCCCTCCACTCGTCTCGCAAGCTAGGCCCGGGGGTGCCGCATGTCAATGTTTTGTCGATATAAGCCTTGACAGAACCTAGACAGCTCGCTATGTATCCGGGCCACAACACGAGACGAGAGGCGAAGCCATGGATGGGAGCGGCGAGAGAGGCGGGTGGCGGGGCCGGCTGCTGGACGTGGGTCCGGTGGCGGTTCTGGTGGTGTTCAGCGTGGTGGCGGTGGCGGGGTACGGCGTATTCGGTCGGGACCCGTCGCGTGTGATCGGTCTGTCGGAGGCGGGGGCCCGGTTCTACAGCATCTCGTTCGGGTTCTTCGCGCAGGCGCAGGTGCTTCTTGCGGGCCTGGTGCTGGGGTACTGGCTATGGCGGCGGGCGGGTTGGCGGTGGCTGCCGGCGTTCGGCGCGGTGTACGGCCTGAGTCTGGGTAGCGAGCTTCTGGGCACGGCGTTCGGGGTTCCGTTCGGTCCGTACGCATACACGGATCTGCTGGGGGTGAAGTGGTTGGGGCTGGTCCCTGCGCTGATCCCGTTGAGCTGGTTCTTCATGGCGGTTCCCGCGTACGGGCTGGCGGCCCGTGCACTGGATGCAGGCCGTCGCGCGCCGCTGGGTCGGGCGGTGTCGGAGGCGGTGGGCAGCGGCGGTGCGCTGGGCCGGATCGTTCTGGGCTCGCTACTGCTCCTGGCGTGGGACCTGACGCTGGACCCGGCCATGAGTGAGGTGACGCGGTACTGGGTGTGGGGTGAGCCGGGCCCGTACTACGGGATGCCGCTCATGAACCTCTTCGGGTGGTATGTCACGGGCGTGGTGCTCATGGCGGTGCTGGAGTGGCTGGGTGCCCGGAGCTGGCTGGGCGCGGGGGGTCGAGCGGTGCACCGGACCGACGCCACGGGTTGGCTGGCTGCGTTCTACGGCGCGAACCTGATCCTGCCGCTTGGGATGACGCTGGTGGCGGGGATGTGGGGCGCGGCCGTGGCGACGGCATTGGTGTTGGGTGGTGTGGCGGTGTGGGCCTCGCTGCGGTCGCGTACCCCCTCGGGTACGCAGCCGGTGGAAACGCGAGCCGTTCGGGGCCGGGCCGGGCTGGAGGTGGTGGGATGAGGGTCGGGACGGAGAGCTCCGCCCCCCCGGTGGGCGCCCCGGGCGCGGCGCTGGGGCGGATCCGGCGGGGCCTCGAGCCCGTGGCCCGGGAGCTGGAGGCGGCGGGCATGCCGGCGCCGGCGTGGGAGGGGAAGCTGATCCGTCCGCTGGTGGGGTACGCCGCGGCGGTCGGCGAAGCGGATTCTGCCGATGGTGGCGCCCTCCTCGATGGCGACCGCGTCTGGTACGCCTTGGCGGCGGTGCAGCTGGCCCACGAGGCATCGCTGATCCACGACGACGTCATCGACGGGGCGTCGGAGCGGCGCAGCCGTCCCACAGTGGCGGCGTCACGCGGCGCGGCGGCGGCCATCGTGGAGGGTGACCACCTGTTGACCGCGGCGTACCGACTGGCCGTCCGCACGGGCAGCCTGGAGTGGGCGGATCTCTTCGCGCGGGCGGTGGAGCGCACGGTGGCCGGGGAGAAAGCGCAGGCCCGGCGGGCCGGGTCGTCGCTCGAGTGGTCGGAGTACGAGGCGGTAGTGGTGGGCAAGTCCGGGGAGCTGCTGGGCGCGGCGATGGCGGCGGGCCCCACGCTCCGGGGCGAGTGGGCCGCCCACCGCTGGTACGAGGCGGGCCGGCGCGTGGGGCTGATCTACCAGATGCTCGACGACCTCCTGGACTACTGTCCCCACGTGGAGACCGGGAAGCCGTCGCTCGCGGACTACCGGCGCGGGCTGTGGACGTGGCCCCGTGCGTACCTGGATCTCCCCGCCGGCCTCAGCGACGGCGAGGCCCTCGAGCGGCTGGGGGCGCCGGGCGACGACGGGGTGACCCCCCTGGAGCGCGCGCTCACTCGGTTCCGGGCGGAAGCCGCGTCCGTGGCCCGGGAGGTGACGGCGCTCATGCCCGGCGACGAGCTGGTGACGGGGCTGCTGGAGGAGTGGCTCGACCGTGCCGGAGACGCCGTGGCCACGTCGCGGCGGGTGGATCTTCCCGCCGTGTCCGGCTGGGAGTCGCTGATGGCGGAGCACGCCAGGTCGTTCCGGTTCGCGTCCCGCCTCTTCCCGGCCGAGCGGCGGGCGCAGGTGACGGGCGTGTACGCGTGGTGCCGGTACACCGACGATCTGGTGGATGCGTCGGACCTCCCGGCGCCGGTGCTGGAGGCCCGCCTCGACGCGTGGCTCGGGATCTCCCGGCGGGCGTACGACGGCGAGGCCACGGGGAACGCTCTGGCGGACCGTGTCATGACGGAGATGCGGGCCGGCGGGGTGCCGTTCGGCTATGCCGAGGCGCTCATCGAAGGGATGCGCATGGACGTCCGGGGTGTGGAGTACGGCACGCTGACCGAACTGTGGACGTACACCTACCGGGTCGCCTCGGTGGTGGGACTCTGGCTGACCGAGCTCTTCGGGATCCGGGACCCGTGGCTCCTCGACCGGGCGGCGTCTCTCGGCCACGCCATGCAGCTCACGAACATCCTCCGGGACGTGGGCGAGGACCTGGAGGCGGGTCGGCTCTACCTGCCCACCTCCTGGCTCGCGGCCCACGAGCTGGAGCGGTCGGAGCTGGAGCGCATGGCCCGCGCCGGCGAAATGGACGACCGCTACCGGACGCTCATCGAGCGGCTGCTCCGGGTGGCGGATCGGGAGTACGAGCACGCGGCGCCGGCCATCGACCGGCTCCCGGACTTCTACCGGCGGCCCGTGGCGGTGGCAGCGGAGGTCTACCGGGGGATCCACCAGGCCATCCGGGCCAACGATTACGACAACCTGAGCCGGCGGGCGCACACGTCCACCGCCGACAAGCTGAAGCTCGGCGCCGGCGCGCTCCTTCGCTCCCGCCCCCCGCGGCGGGCCGACCGCGCCGAAGGCGAGGCGGACTCGCGGTCGTCGCTGCGCGGCGCCCTCGCCAGAGCGGCGGTCTTCGGGCTCTCGGCGGCGCTCCTCTTCGGGGCATCCGCCGGGACCGCGGCCGCCCAGGAGTCGGGCCGGGCCGTGGAGTCGGGGCCGGCTCTGGCCGGGGCGGACGGCCGACCGGCCGCGGTACGGGTCGAGCCCGTGGCGATGCGGCCCGCCACGGCCACCGCCCGGGCGTTCCTGCGGATCGTCGAGCTCTGGCTCCAGGCCGTGGACCAGGAGGCCGCCGTGTACGAGGGCCTCGCGGCGGTGACCTCCCTCCGGGCGCGGCTCGATCCGACGGCTCCGGCCCAGGACCGGCTCCTCCGGGCCTATCGGGGCTCCTTCCACGCGCTCCGGGCCAAACACGGCGGCTGGCCGGGCGAACGGCTCCGCGCCCTGCGGGAGGGTTTCGAGCTCATGGACACGGCGGTGGACGAGGCACCCGACGATGCCGCCGTCCGGTACGTCCGGCTCATGAGCGGGTTCTACCTCCCGGGCTTCTTCGGGCGGGGCGACGAGGTGGACGCCGACATGGCGGCGTTGATCCGGCTCCTCCCCGGGGCCCGCCGGGAGCTGCCGGCCGAGCTCTACCCGGCCGCGGTGGCCTTCGTGCTGGAACACGGCCGCCCGGCGCCAGCGGCCCGGGCCACGCTGGAGGGGCTGCTCCCGTGAACGCCGGGAACGGGCGCGAGCGCGTGATCCTGGTGGACGCCACCGATACCCCCGTGGGCACCGCGGACAAGCTGGAGGCCCACCGGGCCGGCCGGCTGCACCGGGCCTTCTCGGTGTTCGTCTTCAACCACCGCGGCGAGCTCCTGCTCCAGCGCCGGGCGACGGGGAAATATCATTCGGGCGGGCTCTGGTCGAACAGCTGCTGCAGCCACCCGCGGCCGGGGGAGGAGACGGAGGCGGCGGCCCGTCGCCGGCTCGTGGAGGAGATGGGCTTCAGCTGCCCGCTGGAGACGGTCTCGGCCATGGTGTACCGCGCCGATGTGGGCGGCGGGCTGATCGAGCACGAGTACGACCATCTCCTCATCGGCCGCTGGAGCGGTCGGCCAAGCCCCGACCCCGCCGAGGTCGAAGACTGGCGCTGGATGGCCATGGACTCGCTGCGCCGGGAGGTGGCGCTGCACCCCCGCCGCTTCACCTACTGGTTCCGGGCGGCGCTCCGCGAGCTGGAGGACCGCGCTCTCATCCCGGGCCGGAATCACCGGGTGGCGTAGGGCCTGGCTCCGCGGCGGATGCTGACGGCCGCCGGGTTTACGTCGTGGCCGATCGATGTACATTCGGGCCGGGAAGCAGCTGCAAGTCGATATCGACTCCGACCCTGGGCGTCATATATGAAGAACCTCACAGCGGGCCTGCTGGCCCTGACCTTCGTGGCGGCGGCACCGGCCGTGGCCCAGACGCCCGAGGAAGCGCCCGAGCGCTGGAGCGCCGAGGCGGGACTCGCACTCCAGGCGTCGGGCGGCAACGAGAGCCTGACCGCCTTCACCACCACCCTCGGGATCAGCCACCTCCGGACCGATGTGTTCGAGCTGAGCGCCGGGACCCGTTTCCGCTATGGCGAGAGCGAGGGGCAGAAGGTGGCCCAGAACCTCCGGGGCGACATCATGTTCGACCTCTGGCCCGAGGCCGCGTGGTCGCCGTTCCTCTTCGCCACGGCGGAGCAGGACCCCATCAAGAAGCTGGACGCCCGGCTCAACGGCGGGATCGGTGCCAAGCGCACGTTCTGGCAGCGCGGCTGGAGCGAGGTCTCGCTGAGCGGCGCCATGCTCTACTCGTACGAGAACCTGGAGGTGGCCGACTCCCTCGGCGACGGGATCACGCAGACGGCGCGGTGGAGCTGGCGGGTCCGTGGCCGGCAGGAGCTCGGCGAGGGCAACCGCCTGGAACAGGTCGTCTTCTTCCAGCCCGCGTGGGACCGGCTCCACGACTACCAGCTGGAGTCGGTGACCAGGATCCGGCTGGCGCTGAACGAGACCATGACCCTGACCACCGACGTCCTCTACCAGCGTGACAACACGCCGGCGCCCGACGTGGGTCCCGACGACTACTCCATCTCGGTGGGGCTCAGCATGGCCACCAAGTGGTGATGGAAAGGCCCCGTCCGGAGCGGCTCCGGACGGGGCTTCCTCCTGCGGCCGTGGGATCCGTCAGACCGTGACGGTCTCCTCGGCGGCCGCGTCGGCCTCACGCTTCGCGCGGCTGTAGAAGAACCAGAGGATCAGCGGGAATACCATCAGCCCCAGGATCCCCTGCACCAGCGGGTTCTCCACCACCACCGGCAGGGTGAAGTTGGCCACGATGATGGCGGCGATCACCACCCCCATCAACGCCTCCCCGGCCACCAGTCCCGACGCCACCAGGATCCCCGTATTCTCCGCCCGTGCGATGGGCGCCCCACCCTCCGGGAACCGGCGCTCCATGCCCCGGTCCACCAGCCAGCGGAACACGCCGCCGACGAAGATGGCGAAGGTGGTCCAGATCGGGAGGTACATCCCCACGGCCACCAGCATGACCGACGGGGCCCGAACCAGGATGAGCATAACGGCGAAGAGCATCCCGGCGATGAAGAGCGGCCACGGCATCTGGCCGTTGATGATCCCGGTGCTCACCAGCGCCATGAGGCCCGCCTGCGGCGCCGGCAGCGCCGTGGCCGGATCCGCACCCGGGGCGCCGGCGAAGCCGTACGCCGAGCCCAGGAGCAGGAGCACACCCGCCAACCCGGGTGCGGCGATGACCACGGCGATGAGCTCGGCCTTCTGCATCCGGGCGGGCGTGCCGCCC
Organism: Longimicrobiales bacterium; assembly: GCA_046483065.1. Lineage (GTDB taxonomy): Bacteria > Gemmatimonadota > Gemmatimonadetes > Longimicrobiales > RSA9 > JAWVYT01. Next base: position 6,192 of record JAWODW010000059.1, read on the forward strand.
AGGATGTGGCCGACCTTCAGGTCCTGCATCATGTCGCCCGCGATCCCCATGGCGCAGCACACCACGGCGGCCACGCCAAGCACCGCCAGCACGCCCTGGTCGCCGCGCATCCCGATGGCCACCATGAGGAGCGCGGCCAGGATCAGCGTGGAGAGCGTCAACCCGCTGATGGGGTTGTTGCTGCTTCCGATCAGCCCCACCAGGTATCCGGCCACGGCGGCGAACAGGATCCCGGCGAAGACCATCACCACCGCCGCCAGGACCGAGCCGCCGAAGCTCTGGGTGAAGTAGTAGTAGAGCACGGTGATCGGGACGAGCAGCCCCAGGATCCCGAAGACGATCCACCGGTAACGGATATCCGTCTCGTGCCGGTCGGGCGTCGCCGTCTCCGTCACGCTGCCCAGATCGGCGAAGACGCGACCGAAGCCGGTGGCCAGGCTCTTCCGCATGGTCCACAGCGTCCACACGGCACCCACCACCATGGTGCCCACGGCCAGCGGCCGCACCTGCTGCTGCCAGACTACGTTCATGGCCACGTCGGCGAACCCCTGGGCCTCGGCCGCCGCCAGCAGGTCGCGGTTCACGAACGTCATGACCGGAACCAGGCACCACCACGCCAGCACACCGCCGGCGAAGACCACCGCCGACAGCGCCGGCCCGATGATGTAGCCCACGCCCAGGAGCGCCGGCGAGGCCGACGGTGTGGACGCGTACATCCCGCCGGCGTAGGTGGCGCCCTCCGGGCCGCCGATCCGGTCGCCCACCGCCTGGCCCCACGACCACCAGCCCGTCATCTGGGACGCCAGGACCCGGAACCCCGACGTGTTCTTGATCAGCTCGATCCCCGCGGCCAGCAGCCCGGCGGTGACCAGGTACTTCCCACCCCCGGTCCCCGACTGACCCGCCTTGTGGATCTCGGCGGCGGCGATGGACTCGGGGAACGGCAGTCCCGACTCCTCCACCAGCGTACGCCGGAGGATGATGACGAAGAGCACGCCAAGGACACCACCGACCATCATGATGAAGGTGGCGATCCAGAAGTTGACGTTCTCCCACACGCCGGCAATCACGAACGCCGGGATGGTGAAGATCGCGCCGGCCACCAGCGCCTCCCCCACCGACGCCGTGGTCCGGGCGAGGTTCTCCTCGAGGATGGTGCCGCCCACGGGGCGGAGCAGCGCCAGCGCCACCACCGCGGCGGGGAAGGTGGCGGCGATCGTGAGCCCGGCCACCAGCCCGATATACGCGTTGGCCGCGCCGAGGATGACCGCCATGACCACGCCGAGGAGGAGCGCCCGGAGCGAGAACTCCCTGATGTCCTGGTCGGCAGGGATGAACGGCTCGTACGGTACCTGGTCTGCCATCAGACCCTTCCGTGATTCGGGGAAACCGAGCCCGCCGGACCGGCCTGGGCCGCATCCACGGGCGGAGCAACACCTTGAGCCGGTGACACGCTGCCGATCCGGACCCGGGCTGTCAAGAAGCGACGTGAAACCGGACGCGACCCGACGCGTCACTCGGAGCCGGCAGCGGACCCTCTCCGGCCTTCCCGCTCCGCCCCCGTCATCGTAGGTTGGGTCCTGCACGACGGACCCGGGCGCCGCCCCACGCCCGAGCTCTGACTCGAACTCGACTGCGAGTCACCGTATGAAACTCACCAAGGGACGGATCCCGTCGCTCCTGGCCTGGGGACTCCTGGTCGGTGGCGTGGCGCTGCTCATCACCTTCCCCGAGGTCCGTACCGACGGCGGCCTCTTCATCGGCGCCATTCCCGCCGCCCTCCTCTTCATCCTGGCCGGCCTGGTCTTCGGCCTCTCGCACCCCGAGGGCCGCGACTGGGTCGGAGCCCTGCTCCTGGGCTGGGTCCCCGCCGTCGTCGCACTCGTATCACTCGTCACCGACACAGAGGCCGCCCTCAGCCCCGCGGTCCTGATCCTCGTGCCGGCGGCCCTCGCCGCACTCGGCGCCGGGATCGGCGCCGGGGCAGCACGCTGGCGGATCCGGGACCGGGACGTGGCCTAGTCGCAAACGCAGCTCAGCATCAACGGAGGCACTCATGCACCGCAGCACCGTCGGCATCCGAACCGCCCGGGACACAGCGATCCGCGCCCTCGCCATACTCGCCCTGGCCGCACTCGCGCTGCCTACCGCGGCGCGGGCCCAGAACACCACCGAGCAGGCGACCCTCGAGGCCGCCCAGCGGCTGGTCCGGGAGCACCAGGGGCTCGACCACCAGATCGACATGCTCGCCAAGCAGATCGATGACGCCCTCTGGTTCGACCGCGTGGGCGACATCGCCGTGGTCGAGAAGGTCCGCATCTACGGCCCGGCCCTGGCCAACGAGCCGAGCCCGCCGCCCGCCGGGCCGGGCAACCCGTTCAAGTTCTACACGTACGTTTTCACGCCCCGGGCCGACTTCGGTGACGACCTCCCGCTCCTGGTCCTGCCCCACGGCGGCGTCCACAGCGACTTCACCACCTACTACAGCCGGATCGTCCGGGAGCTCATCGCCCAGGGCTACATCGTGGTGGCGCCCGAGTACCGGGGCTCCACCGGCTACGGCGCCGGCACCTACCGGGCCATCGACTACGGCGGCCGCGAGGTGGGCGACGTACTGGCCGCACGGGACTGGGTGGTGGAGAACCACCCCCGGGTCGACGATGATCGGGTCGGGCTCATCGGCTGGAGCCACGGCGGTCTGATCACGCTCCACAGCCTCTTCGACCACCCCGACAGCTACGCGGCCGGCTTCGCCGGCGTGCCCGTCTCCGACCTGGTCCAGCGGATGGGGTATCTCGGCCAGGGCTACCAGAGCTACTACGACGCCGACTACCACATCGGCGCCACGCCCTACGAGGACCTGGAGGAATACAAGCGCCGCTCACCCGCCTTCAACGCCGAGAAGCTGACCCGGCCCGTCCGGATCCACGGGAACTACCACGACGAGGACGTCAACATCATCGAGGTCCAGCACCTGGTGGAAGCACTGACCTTCCATGGCAAGGACTTCGAGTACGAGTTCTACGACCTGCCCGGCGGCCACAGCTTCGACCGGCTCGACACGCCGTCGGCGTGGAACGTCCGGAGCCAGATCTACGACTTCCTGGCCCGCTACCTCGACCCACCGAACCCGGACATCCAGCTCGGACTCGGCGCCGACGGCCGGGCCTCGCCGTAACGGCGGCCCGACGGCGGCCCACACATCCGGGCACAGAAACGGCGCCCCGGGGCTCACGCTCCGGGGCGCCGTTCAACGTGTCACCGCAGACTGCCCGCCGATCAGACCTCTTCGATCCTGTACGCGATCCGCCAGTCGCCGAGCTGCTCCGGGTCGGTGGTATCGGCCGAGCCCTCGTCCCACGGCGTGTACTCGCCGATCCAGCCGGCCACATCGCCGATGAACTCCCGACGGTAGCCGGTCAGCTCATCGTGGGCGGAGATCTGATCCAGCTCCGTGCCCTTCCCTGCCAGGATGAGCGTCTCGCCGTCCTCCACCTCGCCCTCGAAGATCACCTTGTTCAGCGTGACCTTCCGCATGGACGGGTGGTCCGAGATCGCCAGGTGTCCGGCATCGGGGATCCGGAGCGTCTGCTCCTCGCCGCGCTCGGGCACCGTACCTGTGAACTCGAACACGAACTCGCCCTGACCGTCCAGGTCCTTGCTGTCCAGGATCTCGACGTAACGCAGTGTGACACGGATCTTCTTCGCCATTCTCTTCTCCGGAGCTGTTTGGGTCGGCACGCAACACTTTATCGTGGGGACCCTGGAACAGTCTGGCAAGGAGCGCGCCGCGGTCGCGACGGCCGTTCCCGCGGGCGGCCGTGGCAACTCAGCGGCGAGGAGCCCCTGGGCACTCGCCCGGATCTTGCCCACCTCGAGCGAGGCCGCGCCAACGACTACACTCGCTCCAGCGACGCCTTCAACGCAGCCACCGTACGCCGCCGCTCCCCGTTCGCGATCCACTGGATCACGGGGCGGAGCGCCCTGAACGCCCCCTGGAGGCGCCCTTCGGCCACGTAGTGAAAGACCACCCGCCGGGGCCGCTCGAGCTCCGCGACTTCGCCTCGGACCGCGCCGAGCCGGGTCACATCGGTGTACCGCGTTCCCACCTTCACCGGCCCGTCCGTGTCCTTCCGGCTGGTGATGTAGAACCAGCTCTCGGGCATCCACTCGGCGTATCGATCCATGTCGATGAGCCGCTCGAAGACCTCCTCCGTCGGCCGGTCGATGGTCTCCTCGATCTCGACCCGGATCAGCGGGACTCACCCCCCTAGCGGTCCCGCCACTTCTCAAACCACCCCAGCACGTAGGCCGTCTTCGCGATGAGGTTACTCGGCTTGCTCGCGATCCCGTGGCCGGCGTCGGGCACCCGGACCAGCGCCGTCGGGATGCCCCGGATCTTGAGCGCCGCGTAGTACTGCTCGCTCTCGGGGATCGGCGTCCGGTGGTCGCGCTCGCCGGTGACGAGCATGGTGGGCGTGGTGACGTTCCCCACCAGCGAGATCGGCGACCGCTCCATGTAGTGCTCCGGGTCCTCCCACGGCGCCGACGGGAACCAGTACCGGTAGAAGGTGTTGGGCCCGTCGGCGTAGAGGACGAAGCTGTACCAGTTGATCACCGGCTTCTGGACCACGGCCGCCCGGAACCGGTCGGTCTTCCCCACGATCCACGCGCTCAGCACGCCGCCGCCGCTCCCGCCCGTGACGTACAGCTGGTCCGGGTCCACGTAGCCGCGTTCGAGCACCTCGTCCACGCCGCTCATCAGGTCGTCGTAGTCCTGACCCGGGTAGGCGTGGTGGATCAGGTTCCCGAACTCCATCCCGTAGCTCGTGCTGCCCCGCGGGTTCGTGTAGAGCACCACGTACCCGGCGGCGGCGTAGAGCTGGAGCTCCGCCGCGAACCGGGGGCCGTAATCGGAGAACGGGCCGCCGTGGATCTCCAGCACCAGCGGGTACCGCTCGTCGGGATCGAAGTTCGGCGGCTTGATGATCCAGCCGTGGATCCGGCGCCCGTCATACGACGATTCGTACCAGACCTCCTCCACCTCGCCCAGCGTCTTCGGCCCCAGCAGCTCCGCGTTCAGCGCCGTGAGCTGACGGGCCTCCCCGGGGCGACGGGCATCGGCCACCGCCACCTCCGCCGGCCGGTACGGGTCCGACTGCGTGAACGCGACCCGGCCGTTCCCGGCCACGCTGTACGACCCGCCGCCGTACGGCCGCCCGAAGCTCATCCCGCCCACCCGGTCCACGATCTCCGTCACGCCGCCGTCGCGCGCATCGATGGCCAGGATCCGCCCGTTGCCGTGCCACGTGCTGCTGACGTAGATCCGGCGCCCGTCGTCGCTCCAGGTGGGGCTGCTCACCGAGCGGTCGAGGTCCGCCGTCAGGACCCGGACATCGGAGCCGTCGGCGTTCATGACGTGGAGCCGGCTCTGCTGGTAGCCCAGGAACTCCTCGCCCCGACCGGTCCAGGCGATGCGGCGTCCGTCGGGCGAGACGACGGGGCTGCCCGCCGGCCCCTCCCGGTCCGTCAACTGCGTCACCTCACCGGTCTCGACCTCGACCCGGTAGATCTCCGTGTTCGCCAGCTCGTTCTCGGCCCGCTCCCGCCGGTCCGCAGAGAACAGGATCGCGCTGCCGTCGGCCGTCCACGCCGGCGAGCCGTGATCGAACGGACCATCGGTGAGCTGCCGCGGCGTGCCACCCTCGGCGGGCACCACGAAGATGTGCCGGTGTCCGCCCCGCAGGTAGCCGGCGCCATCGGCCCGGTAGTCCATCTCGTCGATGTATTTCCACGCCGGGCCCCAGTCCGCGCCCTCCGGCGGGCGCGGCATGTCCACGCTCAGACCCGGACCGCTCTCCGGGACGAACATGGTGAACGCCAGCCACCGCCCGTCCGGCGACCAGACCAGCGAGCCCGGGCTCTCCGTCAGCGCCGTCAGCTTCGCCGTCTGCCCCGTGTCCATCCACCGCATCCACAGCTCGCTCCCGCCGTCCGCCGTGGAGACGTACGCCAGCCGGTCGCCCGACGGCGACCAGCGGGGCGAGTAGTCGTTCTGCGAGCCCGTGGTCAGCGGCCGCATCTCGCCGCCCTCGTACGGCAGGATCCACAGATTGGAGCGGCGCCCGTCGGTCATGGCGTCGAACCACGTCCGGGCGAACACCACCGTCTCGCCGTCCGGCGAGATCCGGGGGTCCGACCCCAGCTCCAGCCCGAACACGTCCATCGGCTGGAAGATCTCCGACGGGCCCGTGGCCGCGATGGACTGGGCGGCGGCCGGGGGCGCCGCCAACAGGACGAGGGTCGCGGCGGCCAGCGCGGCCGCGAGGGGGACGAGGGCCGGCGAACGGCAAGGTCGCATGATGTGCTCCGGTGTGCGAGGTGGGTCGGCCCGTAACGTGGACCGGCTCTTCAAACGGGTCAAGCGCCCAGCCGTCGCACCATGGGACACATGTTCGGGGACGTTCATTCGGGGCTGCGGTGCGGCTGAGCGGGAGTGTCCGGCGGGCCAGCGTAAGGCGGGGGGCGGAAGGTGACAGGGTGCGCGTTCCAGCGGTGGCCAGGTGACGGAGGCCCCGCGCGGCCGGTCAGTTCATGTCAAGTCGCTACGCAGCACGATTCCCCAGACGACCGCCGAAAGGACGGCCGTCACGAGCAACACCCATCCGAAACCCGCGGCGTTGAAATGGCCTTCGAGCAATGCCGGTATGGCGTTCTTGAGACCTTCCACGGGCAAGGCACCCTCCGCGCCGACCATCTGCCCGAACAACCGCTCTCCGCCCCAGAAATACGCCACCCATAGCACGACTGCGAGCCCCGGACTCCTCACCACGAACGCGAATAGAGCACCGATAGCGCTGCAGCCAATAACGCCGACTGCCAACATACCCGCAGACTTCGCAATAAGCGCCAGACCCAGATGACCGGGGCTACCAGTGACCGTGGTGGCCATGCTCGCAAACACCCCACCGACTGCCAGATTACAGAGAGTAACCAGAGCCGCCACAACGCAAACCAACAGCGCCTTGCCGAAGAGGTATTCGCCCCTTCGCAAACCATTGGCGACTTCCTGACGCAACGTGCCCCAGGCGAGGTCGTTCGCGATGGAAAGCACGATCAGCGTGGACCCCACGAAAAGGCCCACGACTCCAAGATGCCGGATGGTGAACAGAACGCCTTCCGGTGCCGCGAAAAACTGACCGGCGGCTCCTCTGGCGTGTGCTTCCAAATAGCTTTGTCCGGCAATCACGCCCAGCGCCGCTGTGTACAACAGAAACACTGAGAGGAAACCGAGGTTCCTGAAAACCTTGTCGATCTCGTTCCTCGCGGCCGGGATCATCCGATTGGGTGCTGTCTGGAGGCCAGGGCGTCGCTACTAATCGACAGAAACCACTCTTCAAACCTGTCCTCCCATCCGAAATGCTCTGGATACACGCCCGAGTTGCAGAGGTGTCTCGAAACGGCCGCCCGGTCCGCCCCCGGCACCAATTGGACGAACCATCCATCGTCGCCTGGCTCGATCGAAATCACCTCTTCACAATCCTCCAATGCCGACCGCATTCGATCGGAGCCCGGTTTGACAAGCACCCCTCCTTTCCCTTGCGTTTCTCCCTCCCAGACGAGACGGCCCGCCCGCAGCACCAGGCAATGGTCGCAGACCACGCTCACCTCGTGGAGGTTGTGGCTCGAAACCAACACCGTCTTGCCGGCCTGTCGGAGGCCACGCAGGAGCTGCTGCACCTCATGGGCACCAACGGGATCCAACGCGCTGGTCGGCTCATCGAGAATCAGAATCGAGGGGTCACCGATCATCGCCATGGCCATCCCCAACCGCTGCACCATGCCCATCGAATACGATTTGACGCGTTTCGCGCGAGCGTGAAGCAGCCCTACCGTCGCCAGCAGCTCCTCGACAGCATCGAAGCTGACCCGCCGCCTCCGCGCAACCAGACGCAGGTTTTCCTCCCCGGTCAGATACGGGTAGGCTCCGATGGGGGTCAGCATCACTCCAACCACCGCCCTCGCCCCACCGGGCTGCCCAACGCGGCAGGTCCCGCTACTCGGCCTGATCGTACCCGCCAGGAGGCCAAGTGTAGTTGTCTTGCCGCTTCCATTGGGGCCGAGCAAGCCCCAGATCTGGCCATGGGGAATCTGGAACGATACCTGATCCACAGCCGCCTTGCCGCGGTATCGCTTGCAGAGGTCTTTAGCGACAATCGCCGGACCCGTCAAGGTTGAGCCCTGAACCTCAATTGACCCAGCACGATCCGCCGGTCGCCGTCCGGAGTGGAGTACAGGTGATACGCCCAGCCTTCGGAGAGCGGACGGACGATTGCATCGAACCGCGCACGAGTGATAACCACGTGTTCGATCGGATCCACAACGTACACAAGGCCATCGTATATTTGCTCCGGCTGACTCCGGCGCACCTCCGGGCTCGGGCGGAAGCCGCTGGCAGGCGCTGTTACGAAGACCCAGAGCAATCCGTCCTCGGTCCAATGTATGTCGCTGACGAGCGCTGGCGGCGTCTGTTGAGTGAGATCCAACCGCATTGGCGCTTCTCGCAGCAAGTCCTCGTCCTGCAACGACAGGCGTTGGCGGGGACGGCCGAGCGGCGACCACTCCTCGATCTTGCCGCCGCTGACGGTGCTGGTCCAAATGCTGTTGTCGGACGTAGCCAGTTTCCGTACGACGCTCATCGGGCTTCGCGCCCCGCCCGATGCGTCCGCGAACGCCGCAACCCGCTCTCCGGAAGAGTCGTATGCGAAGACGCTTACCGGTGCGTTGCCGGGTCCCTGGCCAAAGCCGCTCAGCACGAAACCCGAGTGAGGTCCTCGGGAGCCAGCGAAAGGCTTGATGGAAAGCCGAAAGTCCCTCTCAAGAACCCCGGTCGAGGTGAAGATAGAGAGACGCCCCTGGGCCCCATCCAAAACCCCAACCTCACCCCGAGGGAGATCGAGGAAACCGACAGGGCCACGTAACTCACCCGGTCCCGACCCCGGCCCCAAGACCAAGCTCGGAGGGCCGCCATTCGGGCCGTACTCCCAAACCTCGGCCCCGATCTCTGGCGAAGAGAGCCACACCCTTCCATCACGGAATCGATGTACCTCGGCGGTAAGGCCGGGGGAGACCGGGCTGGTGAGGCTGCCCAATGTGTCATGAGGTTCGAACACCAACATGCATGTGCCGCAGACAGGGCCGGGATCGATGGTTACCAGGCGATCCTGACCGGGCTCGGATTGGGCATAGGACGGTCCCGCCGCCACAACCACGGCCAAGGAACCCACGGCACACAACCAGCGCAGCAGAGATCCTGCGTGCGAGGATGAGAATCTAGGAGTCTTCATTTGCCTGGCGTAGATCGTAGTTTAGCATCTCGCTCGCGAAGAAGTGATAACTGGGGTTCGTGAGCGCGGTGACGTCAAACACTCCGTTACCACAGCGCCCAGCTCCCGGGGTCAAGAACGCCGCCCCCGGGGGCTGGGCACAGATACGTGGAAGCAGTGCAGGTCACTCTGGATTCAACATGCAAGTGCCGTCGCAGGGATAAATCCAACCCGTCCCGGAGCCCCATTTCGATCCCTCACAACCGCCTTGTCGATCGCAATCCATGTTGATGGAGCACCAATCACTGTACTGACTACACGTGCAATCGTTCGAGAGGTTCGAATCGGAGGCCGGTGACGCCTCTAACGGACCTAGCACGGCCAATGCCCTGTAGGCGAGTTCTCGTCCAAGGGTTGCATGGGCGGTCCTTGCGAGAGATTCGATCTCCTCCGGTCGGGGGTTGAGGATATGATCCCCGAGGTCCACCGCCAGCCCTTCCAAGAACCCACGAAGCGCTGGATCGGATTGTTCAG
>JAWODW010000100.1:0-12394 GCA_046483065.1 Longimicrobiales bacterium
AGGCAAACGATTGCCACCTATTTCATGAAAGTAATTGAACAAGCCATTAAGAACAGAACGCTGATCCTTGTTGTTACGGGGATCCTGATAGTTGCCGGGCTCTACTCCTACATAACCATACCCAAGGAGTCTGCCCCCTCGATTGATATTCCACTGTTCATCATCAGCACCGTTTATCCGGGACGGCGCCAGCGGTGGCGTGGCCCCCAACTACCGCGAGCCGTTCTTCGCCGACGGCAACGACACCAACATCGTGGAGTGCGTGGGCGACGTGTTACTAACGGGCGCGGGCGGGCGTCCGGCCGACGCCCGATTCGCCTGACAGACGATGGATCGAACGTCATGCCACGGCGGTGTAGTTGGTAGGATGGGTTCTTGCGTCGGTAGGGAGCCGCCGGGGACGAGCAAACCGAATCAGCAGTCGAGGAGGACGGATGAAGTTCGCAATACGGATCGCAGCGATCGCGGTCATGGCAGGATTGGGAGGGCTGGCGTGTGACCAGGCCACGGACGTGACCGACGACGTACCGGACGGCGAGAACACCGCGCCGACCGCCGTCGTGGGGTCGGACCGTCAGGTGGATGTCGGGTCCACGGTTACGCTGGACGGTAGCGAATCCTCGGACCCGGACGGCGACCCACTCACCTACTCGTGGCAGCTGGCCAGCGTGCCGGCGGGGAGCAACGCGTCGGTGAACGACCCGTCCAGCGCATCGACCACGTTCGTCCCGGACTCGACCGGCGACTACACGGCCGTGCTCGAGGTCTCGGACGGCACTGAAACCGACGCGGACACCGTGGTGATCACGGCGCAGCTGAACACAGACCTGAGCGGCACGATCTCGCAGGACACCACACTCGAGGACGTGGGGCAGGACTACCACGTGGCGGGCGAACTTTCCGTGGATGCAGCCCTCGTGGTTGAGCCGGGCGTGACGATCCGGTTCGCGAGCGACGCCAGTCTGGTGACGAGCACGAGCGGGTCCATCAACGCGGTGGGCACGGCCAGTGACACTATCGTGTTCACGGGCACCACCGAGGAGGCAGGACACTGGCGCGGGCTCGGCTTCCGCTCGAATGACGGGGCCAACGAGCTCACCCATGTGGAGATCGCCTATGGTGGCGGTGCCTCGCTGTACTCCATCGACGGGGACGGCAACGTGGGCGTGGAGAACGGCGCCCAGGTGAAGATCAGCAACGCGTACATCCACCACAGTGGTGCGGCGGGCGTGTACGCTGAGTCGGACGCGAGCCTGCCGGAGTTCGCGAGCAACACGATCTCCGAGAACACGGCGGCGCCGGTGGTGCTCCCGTTCCGTCTGATGGGCGCCGTGGACACCACGTCCACGTACGCCAACAACACTGAGGCCTACATCGACGTCTACAGCGCCTCGGTGGATAGCGACATGAGCGTCGACGCCCTGGACGTGCCGTACCGGGTGGACGGGAACAGCGATGTGAACGCGGCCATGAGCGTGGCGCCGGGCGCAGCGTTCGAGTTCCGCTCGGACGCCGGGTTCTATGTGGACACCGACGGCTCCCTGGCGGCCGTGGGTGAGGCGGAATCCCCGATCACGTTCGTGGGCACGCAGGATCAGCCCGGGTACTGGAAGGGAATCGGGTTCCGGTCCAACGACGGGCTGAACGAGCTCACCTACGTGGAGGTGGCCCACGGTGGGACCAGCTCCCAGTTCTCCATTGACGTAACGGGCAACGTGGCCGTGGAGAACGGCGCGCGGGTGAAGGTCACGAACTCGACGTTCCGGGACGGGAGCCATTACGGACTGGCTACGGAGAGCGACGCCGACCTCCCGGACTTCTCGACCAACAGCTTCGCCGATAACGCCGAGGGGCAGGTCCTGATCCCCCTTCGGCTGGCAGGTCAGATGGATGGGGCCTCCAGCTACTCGACGGGGTCGAGTGCTTTCGTCGATGTCTACAGCAGCTCGGTGGGCAGTGATGTGTCGATCGCTGCGCTGGATGTCCGGTACAGGATCGCCGGCAACTCGGACGTCTCGGGCGCCATGACGATCGAGCCCGGAGCGGTCCTCGAGTTCGAATCGGACGCCGGCATGTACGCCGATACGGAGGGCTCTATCTCCGCCGTAGGGACGGAGACCGACACCATCGTGATCACCAGTGTGCAGGAGACGGCGGGCTACTGGCGCGGGATCGGGTTCCGGTCCAACGACGGGGCGAACGAGCTGAAGTACGTGTCCATCGGGTACGGCGGCAGCAACTCGCAGTGGTCGATCGAGCATACCGGGAACGTGGGGATCGAAAACGACGCCCGCGTGAGCATCACGAACTCGCTGATCCACAACAGCGGCGAATACGGCGTGGCGTCGGAGGGCTCCGGCATCCTGACGGGCTTCGCGTCGAACCGCTTCGAGGGGAACAGCACGGCCTCGGTCTACCTCCCCATGGCCATGGCCGGCATGCTGGACAGCGGCTCGGAGTTCGCGCCGGACCAGAGCGGCTACGTGGCCATCTACGCCACCAGCGTGGACTCGGACATGACGTTCGCGAAGCTGGACGTGCCGTACCGCGTGAGCGGCAACTCGGCGTTCAACGCCGCGGTGAGCGCGGAGCCGGGCGCTGTCTTCGAGTTCACGAGCGACGCCGGGTTCTACGCGAACACCGACGGCTCGTTCAACGCGGTGGGCACCGCTACCGACACGATCCGGTTCACCGGCGTGCAGGGCGTGCAGGGCGCGTGGAAGGGGCTCGGGTTCCGGTCCAACAACCCGGCCAACGTGCTCACGTACGTGGAGGTGGCGCACGGCGGCAGCAGCTCGCAGTGGTCGATCGGCGATGCGGCCAACGTGGGGATCGAGGCCAACGCCCGCCTCACGGTCTCGGACGCCTTCATCCACGAGAGCGCGGGGTGGGGGATCTGGGCCGGCACCGACGCGACTGTCAGCGTTACGGGCGTGGACTATGCCAACAACGCGTCGGGCGACCAGAACTTCTGACCGGTAGAGGCAGTCCAGAACAACGAGAGCGCCGGACGGGTCACCCCGTCCGGCGCTCTCTGCGTCCGGGGGGAGCCCCCCCGGCGGGCCGGGTTCCCATGAAAACAGCTTTGGCATAGGTTGGGGGTGCCCGGTAAGCCTACGGACTACGGACGAACCAACGGAACGAGAGACGATGGCGAGGACATACAAGGGCAACGACCTGGAATGGCACGTGATCCTGTCGGAACGGGAGTCGCGGGATGGGATGATCCCTGTGGTCTTCCACTGCACGAGCAACACGTCGTGGGGCTGGCGGGTGGTGGAGGTCCCCGAAGAGGCGTACGCGGGGAAGACGGCCGACGACCTGTCGGACGACGAGCTGGACGACCTCTTCGCGCAGGCCCAGCCCTTCGGCGCGCCCCGCGACCCGAAGGCCCAGGAAGGGGCCATCGGCCACACGCCGACGCGGTAGCCGCCCGCGTGGTCTACAGGAGGTGCTCGTAGCGCGGGTTCGTCACCAGCTCGTCCTCCTCGCCCAGCACCTGCCGGTCCCACGGGAAGATCACGGTGGAGTCGGTCTCGACGGCGAAGAAGTCTGGCTTGTACTGGCCGGACTTCACGAAGCTGGTGGCCGTGCGCACATGGGCCGGGTTCTCCGCCCGCACCGCCGCCAGCGCCATCCGCAGCGTCTCGCCCGTGGTGCAGATCTCGTCCACGATGAGGACGCGCTTGCCCCGGACCTCCCGGGGCGCGGACGAGAGCAGCTGGGGCCGGTCCTGGACCTCCTCGAACCCGCTCCGGCGGCTGATCTTCAGCGAGAAGAAGTCGAGGCGTAGGATGGAGGCGATGACCGCGCCCGGGATCACGCCGGCCTTGGCGATGCCCACCACCAGCTCGGGCTCGTAGCTGCGGGCCACGTTGACGGCCAGCGCGCGGCAGAGCTCGCCGAACACTTCCCAGGAGAGCTCGAGCACGCCCATGCCTTCGAGGGATGCGCCGGGGGCGTCAACGGCGTAGCGAGGGAGGTCTTCGGCGGCCATGACCACGTCCGTGTTCGGGGAAACGGTCCACAAAGGTAGCCGGAGGCGTGCCGTGATGGAAGCGGGTTGACCCGCCCCGCAGAAGCGGGCATCGTGGGGCCATGACCGACCTCAAGACACGGGCGGATGCCCGGCTGGGTGCCGCGCTCCAGGATGCCGATCAGCAGGACCCACGCCCCCTGTACCGTCCGGCGCTCAAGTACCTCCGCGCCCGGAAGCCGGACGCGTTCAGCGACGCGCTCCGTTATTTCGAGGACGAGCTGCTGCCCGCCGTGGCCGGCGAGGCGGACCCGCTGGAGGCGTGGCTGGACTACGGCCGGCGGCTGGCCCGGGCGCTCGGTGACGGTCGGCTGCTGGAGCTGGATTCGACGGGCCGGGCCCGCCCGGTGGAAGACCCGGCCACCGCCCGGGGGCTGGTACTCCACATCCCCGACGACGCCGGTGCGCCGGCCCTGACGCTCCGGTACCCGACGGATCCCTCGCCGGCGCAGCGGGCGGCGCTCGAGCTGCTCGTGGAAGGCCGCCAGACGGCGTCGGCGTACGCCGGAGGCTGAGAGCTGAGATCCAAGGCGCTTCTCCGAAGTCGTTGATGCGTTTGACTGACACGTGCCAGCGGTTTCGCAGCTTTCGGCACGCAGCGCCGCGAGGACGGAGAGGTACGAAGCTGAGGTACAGGTACAGGCCGAGGTCGAAGGAGAAAATGAAGGAGAAGGGGTCCGGTTCCGCCTCGAGCCCAGCTCCCCACCCACCCCCAGTCCCCCCATCGGGGATGAGCGACGGAGCCCGACGAATGCCACCGCGAAGTCAGCTCCACCCGGACGATCCCCCCATCGCGAAGGGCCCGTCGTTCGCGGCGGGCCCTCACAGTGGGTTGGAGTCCGCCCGAACATAGGGCCGGCGAGGGATCCCCCCGGCCCTTCGCCCCTCAGCCGCCCTTGGCCATGCTGTCGAGGAACTCCCGGTTGTTCTCCGTCCGCCGCATCCGCTCGAGGAGGAACTCGAGGGCCTCGGCCGGGGGCATGTCGGAGAGGAAGTTCCGGAGCAGGTAGACCCGGTTGAGCTCCTCGTCGGAGAGGAGGAGCTCCTCCTTCCGGGTACTGGACCGGTTGATGTCGATGGCCGGGAAGATCCGCTTGTCGGCGATGTGCCGGTCGAGGTTCACTTCCATGTTGCCGGTGCCCTTGAATTCCTCGAAGATCACCTCGTCCATCCGGGATCCGGTATCGATGAGGGCGGTGGCGATGATGGTGAGCGACCCGCCGCCGTCGATGTTGCGGGCGGAGCCGAAGAACCGCTTCGGCTTGTGGAGCGCGTTGGCGTCCACACCACCCGACAGGATCTTCCCCGAGTGGGGTACGGTGACGTTGTAGGCCCGGGCGAGGCGGGTGATGGAGTCCAGGAGGATGACCACGTCACGGCCGGCCTCCACGAGCCGCTTGGCCTTCTCCAGCACCATCTCCGCCACCTGGGTGTGCCGGTCCGCCGGCTCGTCGAAGGTGGACGAGATGATCTCGGCCTGGACGTGCTCCTCCATGTCGGTGACCTCCTCGGGTCGCTCGTCGATGAGGAGCACGATGAGGTGGACCTTCGGCTGGTTCTCCAGGATGGCATTGGCCGTCTTCTGGAGGAGGATGGTCTTCCCGGCCTTGGGTGGGGAGACGATGAGTCCCCGCTGCCCCTTCCCGATGGGGGTGATCAGGTCCATGAGGCGCATGGAGAGATCGCCGTCCTCGGTCTCCAGCTCCAGGCGGCCTTCGGGGTACCGGGGTCGGAGGTTGTCGAAGGCGATCCGGTGCTTGGCCTCCTCCGGGTCGGCGCCGTTGACCTCCTCCACTTTCAGGAGCGCCAGGTAGCGCTCGCCCTCCTTCGGTGGCCGGACCTGGCCCAGGACCGTGTCGCCGGTGCGGAGGTCGAACCGCTTGATCTGCGAGGGCGAGACGTAGATGTCGTCGGGTCCGTACAGGTAGTTCCAGTCCTGGGACCGGAGGAACCCGTACCCTTCCGGGAGGACCTCGAGGACGCCTTCGCCGCGCAGCACTACATCGCTGTCGAGGAGGTTCTGTTCTATGCGAAAGATCAGATCCTGCTTGCGCAGGCCTGAATAGTTCGAGATCTGGAGCTCCTCCGCCATGTCGTGGAGCTCAGCGATCGTCTTGCCCTTCAATTCTGCGATATCCACGTGAGTCTCCGTACGTGCGACCCGTGTCGAGAGACGTTCAACGATCCGGGAAAGGGGACCGACGAACGGGTCGGAAGGTCGAAGAAAAGTCCTGAATTGCTTGCGGGATTCAGTTCGACCGGTGGTAACCGCCCGTTATTGCCGCCAGGTGGTAGGTTGTGTGGTCGAGGGTGAATGAAAACAGATTAGCATTGGCGGGCGCGGGGGTCAAGGGCGGAGCCTGCGGCGTGCAGCGGCGTGCTGCAGCAGTGTCGAGGGGGCTTCGCACGGGCCGGCCACCGGGGCGCGATGACTCGCTTGACTTGTGGGCGTCGGTTGGGAACTTTACCTGCCCATCCAAGTGGAGAGAACATGGCTCGTCACAATCGGGACGCCCACGGCTCGGATCAGCGCGATTTCGAGTACAGCATCAGCTACCAGCCGGACTGGCTCCGGCAGGTCAAGGTGACGCGACTCCTGCCCTCCGGCCGGCAGTCCACGATGACGCTCTTCACCAATCCGGAGCCGCCGGAGCGCGAGCCGGGCCGCGAGGTCCGGACCGAGATCACGAGTGAAGAGCAGGGGCTGGCCTTCCAGGTGGCGGTACGGGATCCGGACCGCGTGGTGAAGCGGGTGATCGTGGAGACGGGCCCTCCGGAGTCGGCGGCGGGCGAGATGGGTCAAGAGGACGTCCTCTTCACCATAGACCACCGGGTCTGAAGCGACACGCGCCCCTCCCGCGCGGCTCCTTACCGCCCATAAGGGTGGACACGTTCGTCCCGGGCCGTCTATCTTCTTGTCTATGAACGGAGTATGGAGTGTCCCCATCGAATGGCTGGGCCGCTCGGCCATCACCGCGACCAACCGGCTGAGCGAGTACGGCCGATTTCTCGTGCGTGCGGGTCGCGCAACGACGGATATCCGGAGCTGGGCGCGCGTGGTCCTCGGCCAGATGGCGCGGGTGGGCGTGGACTCGCTGCCCATCGCGCTGTTCATCGCCGCGTTCACCGGGATCGTGTTGGCGCTCCAGGCCTCCTACACCTTCACCGGCGCGGTGCCGCTCTACTTCGTGGGCGTGTTGGTGGGGAAGACCATGCTGCTGGAGCTGGGTCCCGTCCTTACCGGACTGGCCCTGGCCGGTCGCGTAGGGGCCAACATCGCCGCCGAGCTCGGCACCATGCGGGTCACGGAGCAGATTGACGCCCTCGAGACGCTGGCGTACAACCCCGTGTCGCACCTGGTGGTGCCGCGGATCATCGCGGGTGTGATCATGTTCCCGATCGTGGTGGCGTTCGCTGACGCGTTGGGCGTTCTGGCCGGGTGGCTCACCGCCATCAACCTCCTGGACCTTTCCACGCCCGAGTTCGTCCGTGGGCTGCGGATGTACTTCGTCCCCTTCGACGTGAGCTACTCGTTGATCAAGGCGGCGAGCTTCGGCTTCGCCGTGACGTCCATCGGCTGCTTCTTCGGCTTCACCACCCGGGGTGGTGCGGAAGCCGTGGGTCGGTCGACCACGCAGTCGGTGGTCCTGGCCAGCATGCTGATCCTGGTGCTGGACGCTTTCTGGGCGGTGACGCTGCTATGAGCATCACAATGGAGGGGATCTCGAAGGGGTTCGGTGAGAAGAGCGTGCTGGAGGAGATCTCCCTGACCGTGGAGGAGGGGGAGACCGTAGCGGTCATCGGCGGGTCGGGCGTGGGCAAGTCTGTCCTGTTGAAGACCATCGTAGGGCTGATGGTGCCCGACTCGGGCACCGTCGAGGTGGACGGGGAGATGGTCACGGAGCTGAGCAGGGAGGCGCTCTACGAGCTCCGGCGCCGGGTCGGTTACGTCTTCCAGTTCGCCGCACTCTTCGACTCCATGACGGTGTACGAGAACATGACCATGGGGCTGAAGCGGATGGGGATGCCGGCGGACGAGCAGCGGGAGCGGGTCACCGAGTCGCTCGAGCTGGTGGACATGACGGGCTACGAGGACCAGATCCCCGGGGAGCTCTCCGGGGGGCAGAAGAAGCGGATCGGGCTGGCCCGGGCCATCGTGACGGAGCCGAAATACCTATTATACGACGAGCCAACGACGGGGCTCGACCCGGTGACCACAGCGGTCATCGATCGATTGATCCTTCGGATGGATGAGGAGCTGGGCGTGACCAGTGTGGTGGTGACCCACGACATGACCAGCGCGTATCGCGTGGCCGACCGGATCGCCATGTTGCACGCGGGGCGGATCCGCTACGTGGGCACGGCCGAAGAGATACAGGCCACCGACGACCCGATCGTGAAGGGCTTCGTCGAGGGTCGCCCCGAGCTTATGGAGGAGTCAGCGGCGTGAAGAACGAGCTGCGTGTGGGTCTGGTTATCATCGCGGGGATCGCCGTCATCATCCTGGGCATCCTGTGGATGCAGGACTGGCGCTTCGGACGGGAGCAGCGGGATGTGGAGGCGTGGTTCCGCGAGGTCGGCCAGCTGCAGAGCGGGAACGCTGTGAAGCTGCGCGGCGTACCGATCGGCGAGGTGACCACGATCGAGCTGGACCGGCGCTCCACCGGTGTGGTGGTCCGCCTCGACATCGAGGCCGACGTAATGCTGCCCGAGGACCCGGTGGTGATCCTCTCCCCCGAGTCCATGTTCGGCGACTGGCAGGCCGAGATCCACCCGCGGTCCGCGTTCCCGTTCTACGACTACGCCATCTCCCCGCAGCCCGGGGTGATGCCCGGCTACACGCTCCCCGATGTCTCGCGGCTGACCGCCGTGGCCGATCGGATCGCCGAGAACCTGGCCGTGATCACCGAGCGGGTCGATATCGCCTTCACCGAGGAGACGGCCCGGAACGTTCGGGACGCCATCGAGAACATCCAGCAGGTCACCGGCCGGCTCACCAATCTGGTAGAGGCACAGGAACAGACGGTGGAAGAGCTGGCCGAGGGGTTGGAGGTTACCACGGAAAGCTTCCAGGACGCGGTGGAGACGGCGAACCGCGCCTTCGCCCAGGTCGAGGCCGCCATCGCCGAGGGCGAGCTGGTGACGATCGTCGACAACATCGAGACCATGACGGCCCAGATGGACTCGGTCAGCGACGCCCTGGGTCTGGTCACCCGTGATCTAGGAGGGGCCGTCTCAGCCGCCGACAGTACCTTCTCATCGCTGAACGCCATCATGATGTCGCTGGAGCGGGGCGAGGGGACGCTGGGACAGCTGCTGCAGGACACAGCGCTCTACTCGGAGCTCGTCCTCACGTCCACCCTGGTCCAGGACCTGCTCCTCGACTTCCAGCGGAACCCCCGGAAGTACATTAACCTGCGGGTGTTCTAGAGAGAGCAGAGAATTGAGATCTGAGATCTGAGATCTGAGGTCTGAGATTTGAGATCAGAGGGTAGAGGGTAGAGAGTAGAGGGCGGGGTCGGTTGGTAGTGTTTGGACGGCTCGGCGTGGACGCGCCGGGCCGCTTTCGTAGACGGTTCCGGTGCACAGATGGCCTTGTTCGTCCACAAGTACGGTGGCACCACGCTGGCGGATCCCGAGGGGATCCGGCGGGTGGCGGAGCACGTTCGCGCGACGCGGGAGGCGGGGGACGACCTGGTGGTGGTGGTCAGCGCCATGGGTGAGACCACGGACGAGCTGACGGCGCTGGCGAGCCAGGTGAGTGGTGATCCGGCGAGTGCACACCCCCGGGAGCTGGACATGCTGCTCACGGCGGGTGAGCGGATCGCCATGGCATTGTTGGCGATGGCGGTGCGGGAGGCGGGGGTCGAGGCGATCAGCTTCACGGGCTCGCAGGCGGCGATCATCACCGACGCGCGGCATACGGGCGCACGGATCGAGGAGGTGAGGGCCGACCGGGTCCGGGATGAGCTCGGGCGGGGCCGGGTGGTGATCGTGGCGGGATTTCAGGGGGTCAGCCGGGCCCGTGAGGTGACCACGCTGGGCCGGGGCGGATCGGACACCACGGCGGTGGCGCTGGCGGCGGCGTTGGAGGCCGAGCGGTGTGACATCTTCACCGATGTGGAGGGCGTTTTCACGGCCGACCCGGCGGTGGTTGCGGAGGCCCGGCGGATCGCCCACATCGGGTATGACGAGATGACGGAGCTGGCGGTGTCTGGCGCCCGGGTCCTGCACCCGCGGGCGGTAGAGATCGCCGGTCGCTACCATATCCCTGTCCGGGTCCGGTCCACGCTGGCCGGCCACGAGGCGGGCACGTTGATCGCACGGAGAGAGCCGACCATGGAAGACCCCGCAATCATCGGCGTGGCATCGGAAGGTGCGTACGCCCGTCTGGTGCTCCGGGGGTTGCCGCCGGAGATGCCCAGCATGACGGCGCTCCTGGACCGGCTCACCGATGCCGGCGTGAGCGTGGACCTGCTGTCGCAGGTGGACGGACCCGATGGTCGGCGCACGATCCAGCTCACGGTCCGGGAGACCGAGCTGGAGTGGGCCCGGGCCCAGTGCGCGGCCGTGGTTGAGGAGCGCGGGGGCCGCCGTGTCGATGTGAAGACGGGGCTGACGCGGGTCACGCTGGTGGGGAGCGCGATGCACAAGCGCCCGGGCGTGTTCGCCCGTGTCTTCCGGGTGCTGGAAGAGGGCGGCGTGCCGGTGCACGACGTGTCGGCCTCCTCGACGTCCATCATCGTCATGGTGGACGACGATGCGGAGGAGCAGGCCGTCCGGCTGCTCCACGCCGGCTTCGAGCTGGAGCGACCGTGAAGGTCGCCGTGGTGGGGGCCACGGGGGCCGTGGGTCGCACGATGCTGCAGCTCCTGGCCGACCGGCTGGACGAGGTGGACGGGATCGTCCCCATGGCGTCCGAGCGATCGGCGGGCGCGTCGCTCCGGTGGCGGGACCGGGAGTGGACGGTGCGTACGCCCACGGACGACGCCTTCTCCGGCTGCCCACTGGCGCTCTTCTCCGCCGGCGGGACCGTGAGCGCCGAGTGGGCGCCCCGGGCGGTGGCGGCCGGTGCGGTGGTGGTGGACAACTCGTCGGCGTGGCGTCAGGACCCGGATGTGCCGTTGGTGGTCCCGGAGGTCAACGGTCACCGGATCGACCATCGGCCGAAAGGAATCGTCGCGAACCCGAACTGCTCGACCATCCAGCTGGTGGCGCCGCTGGCAGGGCTCCGGGCCCGGGTCGGGCTCGCGGGCGTGACGGTGAGTACGTACCAGTCGGTCTCGGGCGCCGGCCAGTCGGGAATCAATGCATGGTTGGCGGAGCGCTCGGGTCGCACGCCGTCCTCGTCGCCGTTCCCCGCCGCCATCGACGGGAACGTGATCCCCCGGATCGGCGCCATGGGGGAGGACGGGTGGACGCGGGAGGAGGCGAAGATGCGGGCGGAGACCCGGAAGATCCTCGGCCTGCCGGAGCTGCCGGTGGTGGCTACGTGCGTGCGGGTGCCGGTGGAAGTGGGCCACGCCGTCGTAGTCCGGGTGGAGCTCGACGAGCCGCTGGGCCTGGACCGGGCGACCGCCGCCATCGCCGCTGTGCCGGGGGTACGGGTCCAGGACCCGGCCGGCGGCGATCCCCTCCCACGGGAGGTGGCCGGCAGCGACGAGATCGTGGTCGGCCGATTGCGGCGCGATCCCGACCGGGCCAACGTTCTCCATATGTGGATCGTGGCCGACAACCTGAGGAAGGGCGCGGCGACCAACGCCGTTCAGATCGGGGAAGCCGTCCTGCGTGGGTAAGCGGAGCGGCTCCCGGCGGCACCGTGGTGCACGGCGCCCCGTCCGGATCGAGACGAGCGCCGGTGGCGTGGTGTATCGTCGCGACGATAGCGGCGTCCATTTCCTGCTGATCCGGGACCCGTACGAGAACTGGGGCCTCCCGAAGGGGCACGTGGAGAGCGGGGAGTCGGTGGAGGAGACGGCGCTCCGGGAGGTGCAGGAGGAGACGGGGATCGAGGTCCTGCAGGTCCGGGAGCCGCTGGGCACCATCGACTGGTTCTTCCGCGAGGGGCCGGACCTGATCCACAAGTACTGCCACTTCTTCCTCATGGAGACGAGCACGGCCCGGACGGTGCCCCAGCTCGATGAAGGGATCACCGACTGCATCTGGCTGCCGCTGGACGAGGCGCTGAAGACGCTCACCTACGACAACGCCCGGGCCGTCCTGGAGATGGCGGGCGAACGGGTCCCGAAGTCGGACGAGGAGTCGGACTGAGAGCCGATGAGACCGATCACGGAAGGTCGCGACTGGCGCCTGGTACACGGCGCGGCGGTGCTGCTGGTCCTGGGGCTGTTCCTGTGG
>JAWODW010000007.1:0-9541 GCA_046483065.1 Longimicrobiales bacterium
CTCCTTAACGAAGCGTGATGCCGGGACGTCAATTATTATCCCGGGGTTAAGGGGTCCGTCGTCATCACCTGGAGCAGATGAGCTTGCAAGGCCAACGATCGACCGACCGCCGGCGGATCCGGCCGGCGGGGTTCCGCTTCGCCACCGTCCTTCTCTTCCTCCTGACTGTCTCCGGGGTCTTCGCCCCGCGAGCCCACGCCCAGGATCGACCGCTGGAGCAGGGTCGGCCGCTGGAGCAGGACCGACCGCTGGAGCAGGACCGACCGCTGGAGCTGGAGGCGTGCGTGCGCCTGGCGCTGGAGGCGAATCCCGACTTCCAGTCCAGGCGCGCCGCGCTGGACGCGTCGCGGGCGAGCGTGACCGGCGCTCGCTCGGCCCGGTATCCGTCGCTCGGCCTGTCGGCCGGCGCGGCCCGCTACGAGAGCGGGGGGACGGGCGCGCTGGACCGGCACAACGTGGGGGTCAGCGTGCGTCAGACGCTTTACCGGGGCGGGCGGGTGGCGGCGGGTGTGGACGCGGCGGCCTCGGCGCTGGAGGCCGATCAGGCGGCGGTGGCCGCGGCCCGGGCGGACCTGGTCCTGGCGGTGAGGCAGGCGTGGTACGGCGCGGCCCAGGCGCTGCGGCTGGTGCGCTCTGCCGAGGACGGACTGGCCCGGAGCCGCCTCAACCTGGACTTCGCCGAGGCCCAGCTCGAGGCGGGGCTGGGCACTCGCCCTGACGTCCTTCGGGCCAGGGTGGACGTTTCCGCCGCCGAGCTGGAGCTGACCCGAGCCAGGAACGTGCTGGACGGGGCCCGAGCCCGTTTGAACGCCCTCATGGGGCGGTCTCCGGCCCGATCGCTGGAGCTGGCCACGGTGGACGTGGAGGCACCGCTCCCTGCGCTGCCGCCGTGGGAAGAGCTGCGGCAGAGGGCGCTGGAGTCCCGGGAGGAGGTCCGGTTGGCCCGGGCGCGGACGGAGCGACAGGAGGCGCTGGTCCGGATGGCCCGGGGCACATTCCTCCCTTCGATCAGCGCCGATGCGGATGTCGGGCGAGGGGCGGTGGCCTCGCGGAGCCCCGAGGAGAGCTGGTCGGTGGGCGTGTCGTTCTCGCTGCCCCTCTTCGAGGGGTTCGCCCGATCCGCGGACGTCGAGGCCGAAGGGGCCCTTCTCACGGCCGCCCGCTTCGACGAGGTGGCCGTGATCCAGGCGGTGGAGGGGGAGGTGTGGGACGCGCTCCTCGGCGAGGGTGAGTCGGCCCGGCGGCTGGAGAACGCCCGGGCCCTCTTCGCGGCGGCCGAGGAGAACCTGGAAGCGGCGGAGGAGAGCTATCGTCAGGGTCTGGGCTCCATCATCGCCCTGGTGGACGCCCGTACGAGCTACACCGAGGCCGAGCAGGTGCTGATTCAGGCGGTCTATGATCGCCGCATCGCCCGGGCCGTGCTGGAACGAGTGGTGGATGGGGATACCTACGGGAGGGATGACTCATGACCAGAACGGTCAAAACTGCGTGGATCGGGGGAGCGGTGGTCGTACTGGGTGTGGCGGGTTGGCTCGCCCTGGCCCCGGACGGGAGCGAATCGGACACGGACCTGCAAACCCACACGGTGGGGCGCCGGGACATCAGCGCCACCGTCATGGCGATGGGCGTGGTCGAGCCCATGGTGGGCGCCGAGGTCAAGGTCGGGTCCCGGGTGTCGGGGGTGGTGACCCGGATCCATGCCAACATCGGGGACATGGTCCAGGCCGGCGACGTCATCGCCGAGATCGATGACGCCGAATTCCGGGCCAGGGTGGCCCAGAACGAAGCCTCGCTGGCCCGGGCCCGGGCCGAGGCGGAGCTGGACAGGGTGAACCTGGAGCGGCTCCGGACCATGGCGGACCGGGAGTTCGTCTCCCGTCAGCAGCTCGACGCGGCGGAAAGCGCGCTCCAGGTGTCGCGTGCCCAGCTCCGGCTTGCCGAGGCGAACCTGGAGTCGGCCCGGATCCAGCTGTCCTACACGCGCATCACGGCTCCCATCGCGGGTGTGGTGGCGTCGGTCGCCACGCAGGAGGGAGAGACGGTAGCGGCCAGCTTCGCAGCGCCCACGTTCGTCAACATCATCGACCTGGACCGGCTGGAGGTGCAGGCGTACGTGGACGAGACGGACATCGGCCGGATCCGGGAGGGGCAGGAGGCCCGCTTCTCGGTGGACAGCTATCCCGCCGAGGAGTTCCGGGGCGTGGTCACGGCGATCTACCCGAAGGCGGTGATCCAGGACAACGTGGTGAACTACGTGGTGACGGTCCGGATCACGGACCGGAAGGGGCTGACGCTCCGGCCCGAGATGACGGCGGCGGTCACGCTGGTGCTGGAGCCCCGGACGGATGCCCTGGCGGTCCCGTCCTCCGCCGTGGCCCGGGACCGTGCGGAGCGCTACGTGATGGTGATGGAGGACGGCG
The DNA here is from genome assembly GCA_046483065.1 of Longimicrobiales bacterium. Taxonomy (GTDB): domain Bacteria; phylum Gemmatimonadota; class Gemmatimonadetes; order Longimicrobiales; family RSA9; genus JAWVYT01. Next base: position 2,421 of record JAWODW010000007.1, read on the forward strand.
TTCCGGTCCGACGCACGGTTCGGGTGGGCTGGACGCAGGGCGGGTGGACAGAGATCGTGGAGGGCCTGGCGGAAGGCGAGAGGATCGTACTCAGAGAAGGGTGAGCGAGCACGTCATGGAGCAGACATTGATCCAGGCCCGGGAGCTGACCCGGGTCTATCAGAAGGATGGGGCCGTGGGCGTCGAGGCATTGAAGGGTGTGAGCCTGGAGGTCCGGGAGGGGGAGTTCGTGGCGCTGGTGGGCGCGTCGGGCTCGGGGAAGAGCACGCTCATGAACCTCCTGGGGTGCCTCGACCGTCCCACGTCGGGGAGCGTGCTCCTGGACGGGGACGAGGTGAGCACGCTGGACGAGGATACCCTCGCGGAAGTGCGCAGCACGAAGGTCGGCTTCGTCTTCCAGAGCTACAACCTCCTGCCCCGGACGTCGGCACTGGAGAACGTGCAGCTTCCGCTCCTCTACACCGACCGCACGGACCTGGTGGGTCCGGCCCGGGCGGCCCTCGAGGGGGTCGGGTTCCCGGAGGACCGCTACGACCACCACCCCGGGGAGCTCTCGGGCGGGCAGCAGCAGCGGGTGGCCATCGCCCGCGCCCTGGTGAACGACCCGGAGATCCTCTTCGCCGACGAGCCCACCGGGAACCTGGACTCCACCTCCAGCGACGAGATCATGGCCCTCTTCACCGAGCTGAACCGCCAGGGCCGGACCATCGTGCTGGTGACGCACGACGCCGAGACCGCCCGGTACGCCGGGCGCACCCTCACCATGCACGACGGCCGCATCGTGTCGGACGAGGCGAATGGAGAGGAGGCGGCATCATGAGGACCGGACGCCTGTTGGGACAGGCCCTCAAGGGACTGAGCCGGAACCGCCTGCGCACCGCCTTCATGATGATCGGGATCACCGTGGGGATCACCGTCCTCACCGCGGTGCTCTCCGCCGGGATGGGTGCCCGGGAGCGGATCATGGAACGGGTGCGGGTCTTCGGGTTGGAGAGCATGATGGTCTGGGCCGGCGGGCCCACGGACCGGACGCGCGTGGGGCCCGGCGAGTCGAGCGGTGCCGCGGTCACCGCTACGCTGAAGGTGGAGGACGCCGACGCCATCCGGGCCCAGGTCCCCGCCGTGCGGGAGGCGGCGCCGTTCGCCCGGGCGGGGCAGGTGGAGGTGAGCTGGCGGGACCGGAGCTTCACGGCGCCGGCCTTCGGCGTCACCCCCGAGTGGGTGGATGTATGGGACTGGCCCGTGGCCCGGGGCTCCTTCATCCGCTATGAGGACAACGAGTCGCTGGCCCGGGTGGCGGCCATCGGGCCCACCGTGGTCCGCGAGCTCTTCGACGGCCAGGACCCGCTGGGCCAGACCATCCAGGTGAGGGGTGTGCCCTTCGAGGTCACCGGGGTCCTCGGTGAGAAGGGGACCAGCGCCGGCGGCGGCGACATGGACAACCGGGTCTTCATCCCGCTGACCACCTACCAGCGCCGGGTGGCCAACATCGACTACCTGTCGGGGATCCGGGTCCAGGTGAGGAACGTAAGGGAGATGGAATCGGCCGTGGCCGACATCACGGCCCTGCTGCGAGAACGGCACAGGATCGCGCCGGGGGCGGTGGAGGACTTCCGCATCACCACCCCCACCGAGATCACCGCCATGGTGGAGGAGATGCAGGGGACGTTCAACCTGTTCCTGATCGTGGTGGCCGGGATCGCGCTGGTGGTGGGCGGGGTGGTGGTGGCCAACATCATGCTCCTCTCGGTGGGGGAGCGGCGGAAGGAGATCGGCCTGCGGCTGGCCGTGGGGGCCAAGGCCCGGCACATCCACCGCCAGTTCCTCCTGGAATCCGCCGGGGTCACCTTCATGGGCGGCATCGGGGGCATCCTCCTGGGCTTCTTCGTGAACCTGGTCATGGAACGGTTCACCGGCACGCCGGCGCTCCTGACCTGGCACGTCCTGGCGGCGGGCATCCTCTTCGCCACCGTGGTGGGCGTGCTGGCGGGGCTCCACCCGGCCCGGAAGGCGGCGGCCATGACGCCGGTGGACGCCCTGCGGTCGTGAGCCCGTGACCACGCGGGTGGCGGCCGGCGGGAGCCGCCGGGAGCGGGCCGGCCCATGAAGGTGATCCGGAGCCTCCGGATCTCGGCCCATCAGCTCGGGGCGCACCGGACCCGGACCGGGCTGGCGCTGCTGGGGATCGTCATCGGCGTATCGTCGGTCATCGCCATGGTGGCCGTGGGGCACGGCGCCCGGCAGGAGGTCATGGCCCGGATCCAGGCCATGGGGACGGAGCTCATCATGGTGACGCCGGCGCAGGTCCGTCGCTCGGCCGGCCGGATGCAGGTCCGGGGCACCGTCACCACCCTCACGCCCCGGGACGCGGACGCGCTGCGGGACGAGCTGGCCCGGGTGGTGGCCGCGGCGCCCTGGGCGAGCCGGCGCATGCCGGTGAAGTACGAGGGCCGCTCCTCCACCACCAACATCCTGGGAGTCACGCCGGACGTCCTGGAGATCCTGAACGTCACGCCGGCCGCCGGCGGCTTCTACACGGAACGGGAAGAGGTCACGGGAGGGAGGACGGCCGTCCTGGGCAGCACGGTGGCCCGGGCGCTCTTCGGGGAGGAGCCACCGGTGGGCCGACGGATCCTCATCGGCCAGGTACCGTTCGAGGTCATCGGCGTTCTGGTGCCTCGCGGCACCGACCTCTCGGGGGCGGACCAGGACGATGTGGTCATGATCCCGCTCCGGACTGCCCTTCGACGGGTGATGAACCAGACGTGGCTCGGCGGGATCTATCTCCGGGCCCGGAGCGAGGCAGAGATGGAGGAAGCGGCGGAGCAGGTCCGCTGGCTCCTGCGGGAACGGCACCGCCTGGACCGGACGAACGCCGATGACGACTTCGAGATCCAGACCCAGGCCGACCTCATGGCGGCCCAGCAGGAGATCGGCGACACCTTCACCACGCTGGTGGGCGGGATCGCCGCCGTCTCCCTCCTGGTGGGCGGCGTGGGGATCCTGGCCATCATGCTCATCTCGGTGCGGGAGCGGACCCGGGAGATCGGGCTGCGGCTGGCGGTCGGGGGCCGTCGCCGGGACGTTCGGACCCAGTTCCTGGCCGAAGCCGTCATGCTCGGTACGGGAGGTGGCGCGGTGGGCGTCGCCCTGGGCCTCGCCGGGGCCGCCGCTCTGGCCGCCGCCACCGACTGGGCCGTTGCCGTGGAGCCCTGGTCCGTGATCCTCTCCTTCACCTTCTCCCTCCTCGTGGGCGTCTTCTTCGGCGTGTACCCCGCCCACCGGGCGTCGCTGCTGGACCCCGTGGAGGCGCTCCGGAGCGAGTGACCCTGGCCCCGAGCCGAGGGCTGGGGGGCCACCGAGGGGTTGCGGTCCGGCCGGTCGCGCCGAAACCCCGTGCGGCCGACGTCGTAGGGATGTGCGCACCGGGGACGGACGACGGACCCCGGACAGCTCCATGTGAGGAAGGACGGACCGATGCAGTATCTGCGGATGTTCCTGGTGGCGGCCCTGATCCCCGGCGCGCTGGGGGCTCAGGCCGCCGCGCCACAGACGGGCATGGAGTCCGTGCCGTTCCGGCTGGCGGGGATGGAGCTGGAGCTGACGGTGGACTATGGCCGGCAGTGGCTGGACGGCCGGGCCACCCTCACGGTGGAGAACTGGACGGACCGGCCGGCACCGGAGCTGACCGTGGCCGTGGGGCGCCTCATGCAGGTGGAGACGGTCACGGGTCCCGACGGAGCCCCGCTGCCGTTCCACCAGGAGGTGACGGCCTTCCAGGACTGGACGCTGCGCCAGGCCAACTTCGTGTACGTAGAACTGCCCGGCCCGGTGGCGCCGGGGGACTCGGTGCCGGTCACCGTTACGTACGCCGGTCACCTGGTGGGTGCCACGGAGACGGGGATGCGGTACGTGCAGGATCACATTGATCCGGCGTTCACGGTGCTTCGCGCCGAGGCGTTCGCCTTCCCACAGGTAACCGGGCCGTCCATGGCGTCCACCCGCACCGTGCCTCGCCGGACGTTCCCGTTCTCCGCCCGGGTCACGGTGCCGGAGACGCTGGTGGTGGCCACCGGCGGGGAGACCGTGAACCGGACCACGGCGGACGGCCGCGCCACGTATGACGTGCGGAGCCGACGACCGGTGCCGTTCCTGAACATGACCATCGCCCCGTACGAGGTCTACGAGCACGGGGGCATACGGCTATACCTGTTCCCCGAGGACACGGCCCGCGGACCGGAGCTCCTGCAGACGGTGACCCGGGCACTGGACTGGTTCCGGGCCCGTTACGGCGAGCTGCCTCGCGCCCCCGCCTTCTCCCTCATGGAGATCCCCGACGGGTACGGCTCACAGGCGCACCTGGACGCAGGGATCATGATCGAGGCCTCTGCGCTGGCGCCGGAGGAGAGTCGGGCCCACCTGTACCACGAGCTCTCCCATTTCTGGAACGCCCCCGACGCCGAGACCCCATCGCCGCGCTGGAACGAGGGGCTGGCCATGTACCTCCAGGAGCGGGTGGCGATGGAGCTGGACGGGAGCGATCTGGGGCGGGCGCAGGCGGCCATGGCCCGGTCGGTGTGCCGGCGGGCCCGGGAGAGCGAGGCCGTACGGACCACGCCGCTGGAAGCGTACGGTAAGGCGGATATGACCCGGTGGTCGTACTCGGTGGGGGCGGTCCTCTTCCACGTCCTCGACGGGGTTATGGGGTCGGCGGCGCTGGACCGGGCGTACCGGGGGTTGTATCAGGCGGAGAAGAGCGGCACGGTGAGCGTGCAGGAACTGGAGGCGGCGTTCACCCGGGTCGAGCCCCGGACGCAGGCGGTGTTCGATGAGTGGGTCCACACCGCGGAATGGTATGACACCCTGTGCGTGGAGCACGGCGGCCACCTGGATGCAGTGATGGCCGGCTACCGTTGATACCGGTCAATACCCCAGGACGCGACTCCTGTAGTGCAGCCGGCCGGATACCACGAAGAACCCCGCAAGCATGACAGGCAGCAGGCCGAGGTCGAGCCACACCGGCAGGAAGCCGTCGCCGAGGATCGCGTGGTTGATCATGTCCTGGGCGTACGTCAGCGGGGACACGTACGCCAGGGGGAGCGCCCAGGCGGACAGCTCACCCAGCGGGATGAAGACGCCGCTCACGAAGAGGAGCGGCCAGCGGATCAGCGTGCTGGGCATCATGATGTCGCCAACGGACCGGGCCGGGATGGACGCGAAAGCCAGCCCCAGCCCGGAGAAGGTCAGCGTGGCGGCCACCAGGCTCAGCGAGAGGAGCCACGGGGAGGCGATGGGCACATCCAGGAAGACCAACCCGATGGCCAGGGGGACGATGGACGCCACGAGCCCGAAAAAGGTCCCGACCAGCGTCTTCCCGATCAGCAGGGTGGCCAGCGTCATGGGCGCGGCCAGGAGCCGGTCATAGGTACCGGCGCTCCGTTCCATGGGGATGATGATGGGGCCCGCCGACGAGGCGGTGAAGAACGTGGTGAGGGCCAGCAGGTGAGAGATCCCCACGGCGGCACCCGCACCGCGACGGACGGAGAAGGAGAAGAACAGGAACAGTGGCAGCAGGATCCCGAACATGATCATCGGGGGTTTCATGTAGTAGACGCGGATGTCCTTGACCGCCAGCGTCCACGCCTGCGCCGCCTCATCTTCGAGGTGCTGGAGCCACGACGGCTTCATCGGCTGCCTCCCTGCTCCGCGCGCGTGATCTCCAGGAAGACCTCTTCGAGCTCGGGCCCGAGGGTGTGGAGGTCGGCGATCCTCAGATCGTGGTCCTCGGCGAAGCGGACCACGTGGCGAACCACCGAAGACGGCGACTCGGTGTACAGGAGCCACCGGCCCTTCTCGTCCATCACCCGGGTGACCCCGTCGATGGCCTCGAAGGTCTCTGCGTAGGACGGGTCGTCGGGGTCCAGTGACACCTGGACCTTCTGCAGGCGCTGGAACGCCCCTTTCAGTCCGGCCGGCGTGTCGATGGCGGCGATCCGGCCGTGGTCGATGATGGCCACCCGGTCGCACAGCCGGTTGGCGTGCTCGATCTGGTGTGTGGTCAGGAAGATCGTGACCCGGCTGTCCCTCAGCTCCCGGATCCGGCCGTGGATGAGGCGGGTGCTCCAGGCGTCGAGCCCCGATGTGGGCTCATCGAGGAACAGCAGCCGGGGCTCGTGGATCAGGGCCATGCCGAGGCTGAGCCGGCGACGCAGCCCCTTCGACAGCTCGTCGGCTCGCACCCGATGCTTCTCGGTCAGCTCGAAGACCTCGAGCATCCGTTCGATGCGACGATCGCGCTCCGCGGCGGGAACCCGGTACAGTCGGGCTGCGAAGGACAGATTCTGGCCGCAGGTCAGCTCCCCGTAAACGTTGGACTCCTCCGGGACCAGACCGATGAGCCGCTTGGCGGCCAGTGGAGACCGGGCGAGGTCGTGCCCGTGGATCCGGACAGTCCCGTCCGTGGGCTCGAGCAGTGTGGAGAGGATCCGCTGGGTCGTCGACTTGCCGGCGCCGTTCGGACCGAGGAAGCCGAATACCTCACCCGGCTCCACCCGGAACGAGATATCGTCGACCGCCAGGAACTCGCCGTAGTACTTGGTGAGACTCCTGACCTCGATCGCCGGCGTCGGCTCCGTCATCAGCCCGTCATGACATCACATGGTGGCAGCGCCGGCCGCGAGAGGCGACAACGTCCCGGGTCGACACCGTCCGGGAATGTGTGGATCGGGGTCCCCGTGGGGCAAGGCGCCGCAGGTCGGGACGCCAAGCTCGTGTCGTTTCGCAAATTCAGCTCGAGCAGCGGGGTTGGTCGTCGTTGCGCCGGCTGTGGCCTCTCACCCCGGGTGGCAATTCGGGATCGGTCCGGCCCCATCGGGGTAAGACGGGCTGCAGGCAAGGAGGCCGCGTATGGTGATCAATGCACCGCGACGGCCCGCCTACCGCCCGATCACACCGGAGACCATAGGCGGGACGCGCTACTGGAGCCGCCTCGACCGCGAGGCAAGGGACGCCATCCGGGTGATGGCGCCGGTGCTGCCGTTCCGCACCAACCGGTACGTCCTGAACCGGCTGGTGGACTGGAGCCGGATCCCGGACGACCCGATCTTCCGGCTCACCTTCCC
>JAWODW010000051.1:0-29887 GCA_046483065.1 Longimicrobiales bacterium
TGCAAAAAATCGAGATAAATTTGACCCGCTCCTTTTTCTTCGCAGGCTGTTTTTGATCGCCCTGCACACATATCGAAGGTTTCATCGCAGCCGACGTTGACCATCTTGGATGAAAAATTCGGCAACAACTGATCGTAAAGCCCGGATAAGAAGGTGATTGTTTCAGGGTTTGTGGGAGAGAGGCTAAAAGGTTTCTCTTGGATGCCGCCCCATGGTGTTTGAACGGGTTTGGTGGTTTCGGCAAGATGTTTGTATTCGGGATGTTGTAACCAGCGGGTCATATGCCCAAAGGAATTTTGATTGGGCACCAATTCCACAAAGCGCGCTTTGCAGTATTCGTCCAGAATGAGGATCTCTTCTGCCGTCATGGGTGAGGCATTTTGCCAAACAATCTCATGACCCAGATAAGCAAAGGTGTGTTCAGTGTAAAGCTGTAACTGGTTGATTTTCCATGAGGCAAGCTCATCCACCAGCATGAACAGTGTCTCCATGCGGTAAACTTTGTCTCTGCTGATATCCAGCATGACACCGCGCACTGGAAAATCGGGCCAATCGATGATGTCCAAGCAGGGTAGATGACCATCCTGCGTTTGAGCGATGATTTGTTTTAAAGTTTGAAGTCCGTAAAAGGCACCGGCTTTATCCGCGCCATCCGCCATCTGGAGAAGGGGCGGATCGTGATTATCGGAGGAGGCACGGGAAACCCGTACTTCATCATAATTGCCAAAATCACCCCCCGGGCCCGTGCCTGGGCGGTGCTGAACCAGCATCCGGCCACGGCGGCCACGATCTGGGTCAGGAGCACCGCCAGCGCGGCAGTGGTCCCGAGCCCCGACCACTCGCCGGAGCCGAAAATGCCCCCCACCACCAGGTTCAGGACCGCCCAGGCCACCAGCGACGCCAGCCCGAGCCCGATGCCGTGGAGGATCGGCGCCTCCACCGTGCGCCAGCCGGTGAACAGCCCGCCCACAAGGAAGCCGAGCCCCACAGCCAGCACAGCGCCCACCGTGTCCTCCCGACCGCCGGCGCCATCCATGAAGCCCAGCACGATGAAGCCGAAGACCACCACGGAGGTCGCCGCCACGGCTACCAGCCAACCGCCCAGGACGCGCAGGGGATGAACGTTCTGAAGATGTTCTGTATGCATGGTTCAGCTCAGCTCGAGGGACAGCTGCACGGGGAAGAAGCTGCGACGGTGATGGGGCGTGGGCCCGCACTCACTCAGCGCCGAAACGTGTTCGGGCGTGCCGTACCCTACGTTCGTCTCCCACCCATACTCCGGGTACCGGGCCGCCAGACGCCGCATAAGGGTGTCCCGGGTGGTCTTCGCCACGATGGATGCCGATGCGATCGTGTACGACTTCCCATCGCCGCCCACCACCGCCGTGTGGTCCGGGCCCAGCTCCGGGACCGGCAGCCCATCCACCAGGATGTGCTCCGGCGGCGTCGAAAGGTGGGTCAACGCTCGCTGCATGGCCAGGTGGCTGGCCCGCAAGACGTTCAACCGGTCCACCTCCCGGGGGCTGGCGGCACCGATCCCGATGCAGAGAGCCCGTCGTCGGATCTCGACGACGAGCTCGTTCCGCTCCTCCTCCGTCAGCACCTTCGAGTCGGTGACGCCCGGGACCCGATCCTCGGGCCGGAAGATCACCGCCGCCGCCACCACCGGCCCCGCCAGCGGGCCGCGTCCGACTTCATCCAGCCCGGCCACGTGCTCCAGCCCCTCGCCCCAGAGCGCCCGCTCCAGTGTAAGGGGCGCACCCCGGCGGCGCCGTTTCCGCCTGGCCGCCACCATCCGAAGCGCGGGCTAACGCTGGCGTTCGCGGATCCGGGCCGCCTTGCCCTTCCGGGCCCGCAGATAGTACAGCTTTGCCCGGCGGACGTGGCCCCGACGCACCACCTTGATCGACTCGATCATCGGCGAGTGCAGCGGGAAGACTCGCTCGATACCGATCCCGGCGGAAACCTTCCGCACGGTGAACGTCTCGTTCGAGCCGCCGCCCTTCTTGGCGATGCAGATCCCTTCGAACGCCTGCGTCCGCTCCTTGTCACCCTCGCGGACCCGCACGTTCACCCGGACCGTGTCGCCGGCGTCGAACTCCGGGACGTCCCGGAGCTGCTCGTTCTCGATCTCTCTCACAATGTCCATGGCACTACCCTCGTTCGCGTCGATCCCATAAGTCCGGCCGACGCTCACGCGTCAGCTCCTCCGCCTTCTCCCGGCGCCACGCCTCGATCCGCGCGTGGTCGCCGGACAACAGCACTTCGGGGACCTCTCGCCCCCGGTATTCCGCCGGCCGGGTATACGACGGCGGGCTCAACAGTCCGTCATCGTAAAAACTGTCCGTGGCCGCAGACTCGTGCGTACCCATCGCTCCCGGCAACAGTCGCACGACCGCGTCCGTCACCGCGAGCGCCGCCGCCTCGCCCCCACTGAGGACGAAATCGCCCAGCGACAGCTCCTCCGTCGCCAGGCCGTCCGCTACCCGCTGATCGACATCCTTGTAATGTCCACACAGTAGCGTCAGATCCGGCTGCACCGCCAGCCTCACGGCGTCGCGGTGCTCGAACGGCCGACCCCGGGCGCTCAGCAGGACCACCGGCCCTTCCGGCGCCAGGTCGTCCACCGCCTCGAAAAATGGCTCCGGCTTCATCACCATCCCGGCGCCGCCGCCGTACGGATAGTCATCCACCGTACGGTGCTTGTCGTGGGTATACCCCCGTAAGTCCACGACGTTGTACTCCACCAGCCCGTCCTCCGCCGCCCGCGCCGGAATACTCAACCCGAGCGGGCCATCGAAGAACCCCGGGAAGATCGTGACGATGTTGATTTTCACCGCGCCGCTCCTCCCCGAAATCCAGATCTGAGATCTAAGATCTAAGACCTGAGTAACTGCCCGCAGATCGCCCACCGATCTTGCTTCCTGCCTCTGGCGCCAGCGCGGCTCTACAGCTCCAGCAACCCTTCCGGCGGGTCGATCACCAGCCGCGCCGTCTCCAGCTCCACCGACCGGATCACTTCCTTCCGGAACGGCACCAGGTGCACGCCCTCGGGGCCCTTCACCTCCAGCATGTGGTGCGGCTCCGTCTCGTACACCTCCCGAACCCGGCCGACCTCCCGGCCGTCTACCGTCTCCACTTCGAGCCCCAACAGCTGGTGGTAGTAGTACTCGCCTTCACCCAGCTCGCCGCGCTCTTCCGTGGGGACCAGCAGGTACCGCCCCGCAAGCTCTTTCGCCCGCATGCGATCGTCGATCCCGGCCAGCTTCAGCAGCCACCCCTTCTTGAACGGCCGACTCGCCTCCACCTCGTCCTCCAGCGGCGCCGTGCCCAGCTCGCCCCGGTCATCACCGAGGATCACCCGGCTGCCCGGCTCGAAGACATCCTCCGGCTCGTCCGTCAGAAGCCGGATCAGCACCTCGCCCCGGTTGCCGTGGGCCTTCGCCAGGTGTCCAACCACCAGATACTCCGGATCACGCACGCCGGCCTCCTCCCACGCCCCCGCGCCGCGCCCTACTTCTTCTCTTCCTCGTCCTCGGCTTCGTCCTCGTCCTCCTCTTCGACCTCAGCCTCTTCTTCCTCGGCCTCGACTTCGACTTCGTCCCCGGCCTCAACCTTCGTGGCGGACGCCTCGGCGGCTTCGGACTCCGTCTCGGCCTCTTCCTGCGCCTCCGTCGGCTCCGCGACCTCCGCGGCCGCCTCGGTCTCCACGGCCGCCTTCACCTCGGCCTTGCCCTCGGTCCTGTCCTCGACCTCTGTGGACTCCGGCGCCTCCGTGCCCTCTGCGGCCGCTGTGCCCTTGGGCCGACGCTCCGGCTTCTTTGCCGTCTTCAGCCGTGGGGCCTCTTCGCCCGGTGTGGTGAATACGACGTCGTCGTCGCCACCCTTCCGGGCCTTCCGGGCCAGCGACTTCACGCTGTCGGAGATCTCGGCACCGTTCTGGATCCACTCATCCAGCTTCTCCAGGTCGAGGGTCAGGAAAGCGGGCCGGGTTCGAGGGTTGTAGAAGCCAAGCTCCTCGATGTAAGCACCATCCCGCGGCGCGTCGCGCTTGACGACCACCACACGGAAGTATGGCTGCTTCTTCCGGCCCACTCGCCGGAGTCGGATCCTCACGGACATGTCATGTACCTCGGTTCTCTGTGCGTTCTGTGTGCGTCTCGGCCGGCTACCCTGCCGGTTGCTCTTCGTTCGTCTCGCTCTGCTCGGTACTTCGTATTGGGGCTCGTATCGGTAGTGAGGTTCAGTCCACTGGCGGTGCCGCAATCTCTACCGGCGCCACCCTACTACCAGTACCAGCCCCACTACCAAGAAGATGGGCCCCTAGCCGAACGGCAGCCCACCTCGGCCACCACCCGGGCCGCCCAGGCCGCCCTTCATCATCCCACCCAGGCCCATCTTCTGCACCTGCTTCATCATCTTCTGCATCTGCTGGAACTGCTTCATCAGCTGGTTGACCTCCTGCACGCTCCGACCGGCGCCCCGTGCGATCCGGGCCCGGCGCGATCCGTTCAGGATCTTCGGCTTCTCCCGCTCCTCGGGCGTCATCGAGAGGATGATCGCCTCGATGTGCTTCAGCCGCCGCGGGTCCACCTTCGCCTGCTTCAGCATCTTCTTGTCCACACCCGGCATCATCCCGAGCAGCCCCTCCAGGGGGCCCAGCTTCTGCATCTGGCGCAGCGCGCCGAGGAAGTCCTCCAGATCGAACTTGCCTTCCTCGGTCACCTTCTTCTGCAGCCGCTCGGCCTCGTCCATGTCGAACGACTGCTGGGCCCGCTCCACCAGGCCGACCACGTCCCCCCGCTGGAGGATCCGGTCCGCCATCCGGTTCGGATCGAAGACGTCCAGCGCATCCACCCGCTCGCCGATCCCGACGAACTTGATGGGCACGCCCGTCATTCCCTTGATGGACAGGGCGGCGCCGCCTCGGGCGTCCCCGTCCATCTTCGTCAGCACCACGCCGCTCAGATCCAGGGCGTCGTGGAACCCCTCGGCGATCTTCACCGCCTCCTGCCCCGTCATGGCATCCGCCACGAGCAGGACCTCGGTGGGCTCCACCACTGCCTTCACACGACGGAGCTCATCCATCAGCTCCTCGTCGATCTGAAGCCGACCCGCCGAGTCCAGGATCAGCGCCCGGTGACGACCACCCGTGGCCGCCTCCAGCGCGCTCTCCGCCAGCTTCCACACATCCTTCTCGTCCCGGTCCGCATAGACCGGCACGTCCACCTGCCCGGCCAGCGTCTCCAGCTGGTCGATGGCCGCCGGACGATACACGTCCAGCGCCGCCAGCATCGGCTTCTTCCCTTCCCGCTTCAACCGGCGGGCCAGCTTCGCCGCCGTCGTCGTCTTCCCCGAGCCCTGCAGTCCCACCAGCAGGATCACCGTGGGCGGCGACGACGCCGTCCCCAGCCCCACCCGGTCATGGCCCAGCAGCTCCACGAGCTCGTCGTGAACGATCTTCACCACCTGCTCGCCGGGGCGCACACTCTTCAGCACCTTCTCGCCCACCGCCCGCTCCCGGACCCGCTCCAGGAACGATTTCGCCAGCTGGTAGTTCACGTCCGCTTCCAAAAGCGCACGCCGGATCTCCCGGAGCCCCTCGTCGATCATGGCCTCTGTCAGGAGACCACGCGACTTGAAGCGACCGAGTACACCGTCCAACCGTTCTGCGAGCTCGTCGAACATCCCGAGCGCCCTGCCAGGTACGCGAAAACAGTAACCGGTGCAGGCGCTCCCGCCCGCAGCCGGTAGCCAAAGAGCCTATAAAGGTAGGCCGGGTGGGGTCATTCCTCAACCCCCACGCCCCTTTCCCTGTCCACCGCCCCGATGGGGAGCACTTGCTTCGGAGCGTGCCGGGTTCGCGGGGTCGCCTCGGGGGTTCGCGGTCGGGTCCACCTTCCCGGCCTGATGAGGTGACTGCGGGTCAAGCGTTCCGGGTGCCGCAGCGCTCACAGCGAATGCACCCGCGAGCATCGCTGTATCCGCAGCGGAGAAGGCGCCTCCAGACGGGCGGGTGCCCCTGACGATTGCCCCGCCGGCATCGTTCCATCCGCCCCGGAGCCAGCCTCGCCCGGCTCACCCCCAGTCCCCTCATCGTCTGCCGTGAACGGAAAGAGCCCCGGGGTCTCAAGTCACCGCGAGCGTAACCCGCCGCGAACGCTCATCCCCCCCCTCGACGTACGGCCACAGAAGCGGCCGTTCAGACCCGAATGATCTGTTCGCGCCTGGTCCCGACCGACACGAACTCGATGGGGACGCCGGCCAGCTCCTCGAGGCGCTGCATGTAGGTACGGGCGTCGTCGGGGAGGTCCTCGACCGTCCGTGCGCCGGTGGTGTCGGCCTCCCAGCCGGGCATGGTCTCGAAGACGGGACGGGCGCGCTCGAGGCGGGCCAGGTCGTCGGGGAAGGACTCGTGGAGCTCGCCATCGACTTCGTAGCCTGTGCAGATCTGGACTTCTTCGAGGCTGTCCAGCACGTCGAGCTTGGTGAGCGCCAGCCCGGTGAGGCCGTTCACCCGGGCCGCGTAGCGGACCACCACCGCGTCGAACCAGCCACACCGCCGCGGGCGGCCGGTGGTGGCGCCGTACTCGCCGCCGAGCGCCCGGAGCCGCTCCCCGAGCTCCGACTCCAGCTCGGTGGGAAGGGGTCCGCTGCCCACGCGGGTCGTGTACGCCTTCACCACGCCGAGCACCGAATCGATGGCGGTGGGCCCGATCCCGGTCCCCGTGGCGGCACCCGCCGCCGTGGTGTTGGACGACGTGACGTACGGGAAGGTGCCGTGGTCGATATCGAGGAGCGCGCCCTGTGCTCCCTCCATGAGTACGCGCCGCCCGGCGTCCAGCGCCTCCTGGATCTCCTGCCCCACATCGGTGATCAGGGGGACCAGTCGATCCCGGATGGCCAGCACGGCCGCGACCACGGCGTCCGGATCCACCGGCTCGCCACCCACGGCCGCCAGCCGCTCGTTGCCTCGCTCGGCGGCCTGCCGGACCAGCGTGGCGGCCCGGTCGGCATCCCGGAGGTCGCCGGCGCGAACGCCGCGGCGGGCGACCTTGTCCTCGTACGCCGGACCGATCCCCTTCCCCGTGGTCCCGATCTTCGACAATCCCCGCCGGGCCTCGCTGGCTCGATCGAGGTTCTTGTGGTACTCCAGGAGGAGGTGGGCTCGCCCGCTGATGCCGATACGCGCCTCGGCCTCGACACCCCGGCGAGTCAGGCCATCGAGCTCCTCAAAAAACTGCTCGAGGTCGAGAACCACGCCGTTGCCCAGGAGGCAGCGCTTGTCGTCGTGCAGGATCCCCGACGGGATCTGGTGCAGGATGAACTCGTCCCCGGCCACGTCCACGGTGTGGCCGGCGTTGGCGCCACCCTGGTAACGAGCCACGATATCGGCCTCGGCGGCCAGTACGTCTACGATCTTGCCTTTGCCTTCGTCGCCCCACTGGGCGCCGACGACCACGGTACAGTGGTTTGTGCTCATAGCGGTGGACTATGGCCCGAGCGCTCGTCGGGCCGCAAGGTGTGATTTATCTCTGTGGCCAATCCTCCGAGCGCAGTGAGGACGAGCTCTGCGACCGTAGCGGCGCCTGCGCCGGTCAGCCGGTCGGCGGTATCAGAAGGCCGATGGGTCCGGAGCAGCGAGCGCCAGCGACCCTTCAGCAGCGTCAGCGCCGGGCGCCCTGCTGCAGCCAGTGGCTCATGATCCACCAGCACGAAGGGGGGCAGGGGTCGTCGTACCGCCTCGATCCCCAGCGCACGGGCATCCTCCAGGAGCGCCCCGGCCACCGCGTCCACCGCCGCCCTTCGGCGCCCGACCCGCGCCTCGACGATCCGGACCGGGCCGACATCGTCCAACCCGTCCAGGTTGATGATCCCCGCCACGTTCGGCAGGTCGTCTACCGCCGCCCGGGCGCCGGCCAGACCGAGCTCTTCACCGTCGGTGACCAGGAAGGCAACGTCCGGGGGCACCCGGGCCGCCAGCGCCAGAAGCGCGGCCAGCCCCGTACCGTTATCCAGGGCGCCCGGCGACGCGTTCTGCGACGGGCTCCCCGCCAGCACGGCGCCGGCCATCCCCAGCGCGCCGGCCCCTGCCCCGACCAGCCCGGCCGGGGCACCGATGCCATGCGGCAGGCTGGCCACGGCCAGCGCAGCGAGCGTGGCCCACGCCAGCACGGCCAGCACCAGGGCGCCGGTACGGACCAGCGTAGGCGCCCACTGCGACTTGGTGTCCCGGTGCGCCATGATGATCCAGCGGGGCGTCTCCCGGGTGAACAGGAGGTTAGCCGTCTCGACCCGGCCCCAGGGGAGGCTGCGGAGCAGGGTAGCCAGGAACAGAAGGGGCAGCGTCGCCAGTGCAAGTCCAGCACACAGAACGGCCAACGCCGGCGCCCAGCGACCGCCGGTCAGGAGCCACGCGGCCGACAGCGCCGTCGCCAGCAGCACCACACCCGCCACCGGGAGCCCGTAGCGCCCGGGGAGGGTCGAGAAGGAGAAGGCCATCTCCCGGGTCTGGTAGCCCAGGGCGCCGAATCGATCCCGGAGCTCCGTCGCCACCTCCCGGGCGCCGGCCGAGCCGGTCATACGGGGCCGTGCCAGCGACGTCAGGATCTCCCGGATCTCCGCGGCATCGATCTCCGCGGCATCATCCCGCGCCACAGGACCGATCAGAGCAGGCCGGCTTCACGCAGGACCCGCTCGACCGCGTCACGGTCCCGGGGCTTCAACGGCGAGAGGGGAGGGCGCGGTGGACCGCCGTGCCATCCCTTGAGCTCGAGGCCGGCCTTCACGCCCCGGGCGCCGAACGAGGCCACGACCTCCTTGTGGGCCGGTGCGAGCCGCTGCTGGATCCGGCCGGCCTCGGGCAGCCGGTCGGCCCGGTAGTGCGTCAACATCTCGCCGTACTCCTCGGCGGCCAGGAGCCCCAGCGCAACGATCCCACCGGCGCCGCCCAGCTCGAGTGCCGCGTACAGGAGCGCGCCGTTGCCCATGAAGAGACGGCAGCGGTCTCCGCACGCCTCGGTGTAGTCGGCGAACCGCCTGAGGTCACCGGACGAGTCCTTGATCCCCACGATGTTCTCGTGCCGGGCCAGCTCGCCCATGAGCCCCGCATCGAGGGTGACGTGGGTGAACTTCGGCATATGGTAGACCATGACCGGGATCGGCGAGGCGTCCGCCACGGTCATGAAGTGGTCCCGGAGATCGGCAGGCGTGAGCGACACCCCGAAATACGACGGCGGGTGGACCAGCACCCCGTCGGCGCCCGTGTCGGCGAATCGCTGGCAGAGGCGTACCACCGCCCGTGTGGACTCGGCCCCGGCCCCGGCCACCAGCGGCCGCATGCTCGGGATCACGTCCCGGGCGTACCCGGCGAGGCGGACCTTCTCGTCCTCGTCGAGGAGCGCCCCCTCCCCCGTGGAGCCGAAGATCACGTACCCGTTGATCGGCGTCTCCAGCCAGCGCCGGAGGTTCTCCCGGAAGCTGACCGGCGCCACGTCGCCGGTAACGGGATCGAAGTGGGTCGTGACGGGGACGAAGAGACCGGAGAGCCAGTCGTTGTTTTCAGGCAAGGGTCCGCATCTTCAGCTCGAAGTCGGAAGGGTTCGTGGCGGCCGCCTTCGCCACGTCGAACTCGACCATGTCCTGGTTCACCAGGTCGGCCAGGTGCTGGTCGAACGTCTGGGAGCCGTACTGCTCGCGCCCCTCGGCGATGAGGTCCGCGATCTCGTCGACCCGGTCCGGGTCACGGATCAGGTCCCGGATCGTGGACGTGGCCATCATGACCTCCACCGCGGCGATCCGCCCGGCGCCGTCTTTCCGGGGCAGCAGCCGCTGGCTGATGACCGCCACGATCGACTCGGCCAGCCGCACCCGTACCATCTCCTGTTCCTCCGGCGGGAACACCGCGATGATCCGACTGAGGGTCTTCACTGCGTTCTGTGTGTGCAGCGTGGAGAAGAGCAGGTGGCCTGTCTCCGCCGCCTTCAACGCGATGTCGATGGTGACCGTGTCTCGCATCTCGCCCACCAGGATCGTGTCCGGGTCCTCACGGAGCGCCGCCCGCAGCCCGATCTGGAACGACTCGGTGTCGGTCCCCACCTCGCGCTGCGTGATGGACGAGTTCTTGTCCTTGTGCAGGAACTCGATGGGGTCCTCGAGGGTCAGGATATGCTGGGAGCGGTCCTCGTTGATATGGTTCAGCATCGCCGCCAGCGTGGTGCTCTTACCGGAGCCCGTGACGCCCGTCACCAGCACCATCCCGCGGTTGTTGTCCGCAACATCGGCCAGCACGGGCGGCAGGCTCATCTCCTCCAGTGTGGGGATATCGATGGGGATTACCCGCATGATGATCCCCATGGTGCCCCGCTGCCGGAAAATGTTCACCCGGAACCGGCCCACCCCCGGCGCGCCCCAGGAGCAGTCGTAGTCCCGGAGCTTGTCGATGTTCTTCTTCTCCCACTCCGGGACCAGCTGCTGCGCCAGCTGCCGCGTCTGCTCGCCCGGGACCTGCTGCTTCGTGATCGGCACCAGGTCTCCGCCGATCCGGGCACGGATATAGTCGCCGGCTTTGATGTGGATGTCCGACGCGCCTCGCTGAATCGCGCCTTTGAGGATCTCGATCATTGCATCACTCGGGTTCGGGGGCTCAACGGGCTCGCAACTTAATAACCGACGGCCTTGTCGACCACATTCCGTAGCGGCCTCCCGGCTCGGTACCGCCGGAGGTTCTCCAGCAGCAGCTCGGCCTCCCGCTCCCAGAAACGGTGGGTATACGCCGACGTGTGGGGCGTGATCAGTGTACGGGGCGCGCCCCATAGTGGATGGCCCTCCGGGAGCGGCTCCGTGCTGAAGGCGTCCAGCGCCGCGCCGCGGAGCCGACCGGCCTCCAGTGCCGCGAGCAGCGCCTCGTCGTCCACCAGCCCGCCCCGCGACACGTTGACCAGCACCGCGTCGTCCCGCATCCGGTCCAGCGCGTCGGCATCCACGAGCCCGGTGGTCTCGTTTGTCTCCGGCACCGTGAGGACCACGTAATCGCTGGTCGCTAGGAGCCGGTTGAGAGCGTCCTCGCCGGTCAACAGCTCCACGCCCTCCACGGGCTCGGGACGACGGCGAGTGCCCACCACCGTCGCACCCAGCGCCCGGGCCCGCCACGCCACCTCGCGTCCGATGCCGCCCAACCCCACCACACCCACCGTGCTCGCCGACAGCTCCCGCACCGGCGCGTCCGCCGCGTCGAAGACGCGCTTGTCCCACCGGCCCCGGTGCTGGGCGCGGACCGCGTGGTCCAGCCCCCGGGCGAAGTGGAGCACGTAGCCGATCACGGTCTCGGCCACCGGCGGGCCGTGGATGCCGGCGGAGTTCGTGAAGACCACGTCGCGCTCCCGCATCTCCGGCGTGAGGGAGCCTCGCACACCGGCGGCTCCGCTGTGGACCCAGCGCAGCGACGTGCCCTCCCGGAGCAGATCGGCGGGGATCCCGAACCCCATGTAGACTTCGGCCCCACCCCGCACGGCCTCCAGCGCCGCGGCCGAAGCCCGGTGCGTCCCGTCCCCCGTCCCGCTCGTGGCCGCGTCGATGACCACTACGTCCCAGTCCGGTACCGCCGACCGGATGGCTCGCACCACGGGATCGGGGAGCGCGAAGATGGGACGGGCGTCCGCCAGGTCGATGACCAGTCGGCTCATGTCAGCCCTTCGATGCGTGATCCACGCCGTCCAGCTCCGCGAGCCGCCCCATGAGCGACTCCCAGTGGCGGCGCGGGCCTGTCACGCGGTACGCCAGCGACAGGCGGTCGGTGCCCGTCCGGTCCATCTCCAGCACCTCGTAGCTCAGCTTCTCGCCCAGCACGGCCTCCACCCGGTCCTGCGCACCCCCGTCCCGGCCCACCGTCACCCGGATCGTCTGATCCACGTGCCGGTTCAGGTACGGCTCCAGCCGGGCCAGGACCAGCAGCGCGATCATGACCAGCAGGGTGGCGCCGATGGCCTCGGCGTACTCGCCTGCCCCCACGGCCATCCCGATGGCCGCCACCACCCAGAGCGTGGCCGCCGTGGTCAGTCCGGTCACACTCCCCCGCGACTGGATGATGGTACCCGCGCCGAGGAACCCGACCCCGCTCACGATCTGCGCCGCGATCCGGGCCGGGTCCGCCGCCATGCCTGGATCGGCCAGGAGCGCCACCGAGAGGGAGAGGTCCGTCAGCAGCGCCGCGCCCATGCAGATCAGGAGGTTGGTCCGGAACCCGGCAGGCTTCCCGCTCCACTCCCGCTCGAGCCCCACCAGCCCCCCCAGCAACGCCGCCAGGAACAGGCGCCCCAGGAGGTCCAGGTGCAGGCCCGTGAGGTCCAGCGTGGTCAGCCACTCAGCCATGGTCTCCACTTCCTCGCGTCGATCCCGCGCCGTGAGGCCGCCGTCTGCCTAGTCATTCAGGCGACGGAGCTCCTTCAGGAGGCCCGTCTTGTCCCTGGTCCGATCGTCGACCTTCTTGATGACCCGAGCCGGCTGCCCCGCCGCCACGCTCATGGGCGGGATGTCGTTGACCACCACCGCACCCGCGGCCACCACCGAGCCCTGGCCCACACGGACGCCTTCCAGAACCACGGCGTTGGCACCGATGAGGACGTCATCCTCGATCACCACCGGTGTGGCGCTCGGCGGCTCCAGCACCCCCGCCAGCACGGCGCCGGCGCCGATATGACAGTTCTTTCCCACCATGGCACGGGCACCCACCACGCAGTTCATGTCCAGCATGGTGCCGTCGCCCACCACGGCGCCGATATTCACCACGGCGCCCATCATGCCGATGATGTGTTCGCCGATCTCCGCGCCCTCCCGGATGATGCAGCCCGGCTCGATCCGCGCGTTGACCTGCTTGAGGTCCAGCATGGGGATCGCCGAGTTCCGCCGGTCGTTCTCCAGGTGGTAGTACTCGATCCCGGGAGCGCTCTCCAGCACCGCCGCCACGGCGTCCCACTCGCCGATCAGTACCGTGCTGCCAGCGCCCGTCGGGAAAACCTTCAATGAGTCCGACGCCTCCACGTCCAACTCGCCGGCGTGACGCACGTGGGCCGTGACCGGCGTCTTCTTCCGGGCGTTGGCGATAATGTCGCGGATCTGCTCGTAGTCCATCAGGTAAGCTCCAGCACCTGTCTCATGGTGTACCAGCCGGGCGCCCTGCCCACCAGCCACCGGGCTGCCACCAGGGCACCATCGGCGAACAGCTCCCGGGACCCCGCGCGATGGCCCAGCACGACCTCCTCGCCGGCGCCCAGGAAGCGGACGGTGTGCTCCCCCGCGATCCCGCCGCCCCGGACGGCGTGCAGCCCGATCTCGCCCACGGGACGCGCGCCGACCCGACCGCTCCGGCCGTCCCGGCGGTACTCGTCCAGCGGCCGGTCGCGACCCCGGGCCGCCGCCTCCGCCAGCGACAGCGCCGTCCCGCTGGGCGCGTCCTCCTTGCCGCCGTGGTGGGCTTCCACGACCTCGATGTCGTACCCCTCGGCGGAAAGCGCCCCTGCCGCTCGCTCCACCAGCTCCATCAGCAAGTTGACGCCCACACTGAAGTTGGAGGCCACCAGCACCGCCGAGATCTCGGCGACGGCGTCGAGGGCGTCCATCAGTTCGTCGGTGAGCCCGGTGGTACCGACCAGTAGCGCCTTCCCCTCCAGCGCGCCCACGGCGCCCGCCAGGAGCGCCGACAGCTGCTCGGGCGCCGAGAAGTCGATGATGGCATCCGCGCCCCGGACCATGGGGACGGCATCCGCCACGTCCACGATCTCGGGGTACCCGATGGCTTCGGCCCCCTCCGGCGGCCGGTCCGGAGCGACCCCGCCGATGGCCCGAAGGCCGTCGGCCGCCCGGATGCGTGCGCCCAACGTCCGACCCATGCGCCCCGTGGCCCCGGAGACGACGAGATCGATCATCGCACCGGCTCCAGCCCGGTGGCCCGGGCGGCATCGAGCAGCCGGCCCCGCTCGGCGTCGTTCAGCGGCACCAGCGGCAGTCGGAACGGTCCTACATCGAACCCCAGCCACCCGGTGAGCGTCTTCACGGGGATCGGGTTGGAGACGGCGAAGAGCTGGCGGATGAGCGGAAGATAGTGGAGCTGGAGCCGGGTCGCTTCCGCCGTCTCGCCGTCCAGATACGCGTGGACCATCCGGCGGGTGTCGGCCGGCGCCACGTTGCCCAGGACGCTGATCACGCCCTGGCCGCCGAGGGAGAGGATGGGCAGGACCTGGTCGTCGTTTCCGCTCCAGATGGCGAGCCGGTCCCCCACCAGCGCCGCCAGCTCGGCGACCTGCGACAGGTCGCCGCTCGCCTCCTTCACCCCCACCACACGGGTGTCCTCCGCCAGCTCGGCCACGGTCTGCGGCGCGATCGCCACGGCCGTGCGACCCGGCACGTTGTACAGGATGCTCGGCAGGTCGCCGGCGTCCATGACGGCCCGGAAATGGGCCCGGAGCCCCCGCTGCGGTGGCTTGTTGTACGGCGGCGCACTGAGCAGCAGGGCGTCGGCGCCGGCCTGCCGGGCCCGGTTCGCCAGCCCCGCCACGGCGGCAGTGTCGCTGCCGCCGCATCCCGCGACCACCGGCACGGCCCCGGCCACCTCGCCAACCACCATCTCCACCGCCCGCTCCTGCTCGCCAGGGGTCATGGTCACGGCCTCGCCCGTGGAGCCATTGACGATGAGGGCATCCGTGCCCTGATCCAAATGGAAGCGGACCAGCTCACCCAGCACCGCCTCGTTGACCCCGGCCTCGTCGAACGGGGTGATCAACGCGACGCCCGATCCTCGGAACAACGGTTCTCTCGTCATTCAGGGGTTGTTCAGGTCGTGCAGGTCCCCGGGGGTCGCATCCCCCTCGGGATCGTCGGTATCCAGGTCGCGCTCCGTCGCGTCCCGGAAATCCTGCTCCGCTTCACTGGGTGCCGCCGTGTCCTCGAACCGGCGGAACACCTCGCTGCCGCACTTTTCACACACCAGGTCGTCCGGTGGAGTCTCGCCGCCCTCGAACTGGTACTCCGTCCCGCACTCGATGCACACCATGAGAACCACGCTCGTGGCGTCCGCCCCTCGCTCCTCGTCTCCCGCCATCTCGTGCCTCCGTCCGTCGGTTGGGGGTCTGCGGCGTAGTAAGCGCAAAATCTCTGCCTGCTGTACCCCGACGGCCGGCAACCCTACCTTGTCACCGCGCCGAGATCGGGGCGCCGAGGCCGGGGCGCCGAAGCCGGGGCGCCGAGGCCGGAGTGTGAACGATATCCACAGACGAGACCCGCGGCAACGAACGCCATGAAGCCGAACCAGCTCGCCTACATCGCACTGCAGGCCGCCCGGAAGGCCCGGGCCGTGCACCACGAGCACCTCGGGCAGGTCGATCCCGCTGAGTGGGACGAGAAGGGCACCTCCGACTTCGTCACCCGGGTGGACCTCGAGGCCGAGGAAGTCATCATCGCCCACATCCGCGACTGCTGCCCCGATCATGAGATCCTGGCGGAAGAGTCCACGGAGCTCGGCGACCCGGCCTCGGTCCGGGCCCGCTTCGATGCCACCGAATACCTCTGGGTCATCGATCCCCTCGACGGGACCACGAACTTCCTCCACGGCTACCCGGCCTACGCCGCGTCCGTGGCCGTCGCCCATCGAGGCCGGCTCGTGGCCGGCGCTGTGGTGGACGGGTACCACGGCACCGAGTGGCACGCCTGGGACGGCGGCGGAGCCTGCAGGGACGGCCGCCCGGTCCGGGTCTCCGCCACAGAACGGATGGATCGGGCGCTCATCGGAACCGGGTTCCCCTTCAAGGTCACCGAGCTGCTGCCCGAGTACCTCGCCCAGTTCGAAGCGATCCTCCGACGCACGTCCGGCATCCGCCGCGCCGGCGCCGCCGCCCTCGACCTGTGTCACCTGGCCGACGGTCGCTTCGATGGCTTCTGGGAGCTCTGGCTCGCACCGTGGGATATCGCCGCCGGAGTGGTCATCGTCCGGGAGGCCGGCGGGATCGTCACCACCCTGGACGGCGACCCGGACGTCCGGGCCGCCGGCGCCATCGTGGGCGGCGGGCCGGCCATACACGCCCAGCTGCTGGCGCTGCTGTGAGACACTGGCGGAACTGGCGGACGACGTACCAATCGCCAGTTTTTGCGGAAATCGTATCGATATTGCCGGAATCACACGGCGGCTGGCCGGGTTCGGCTCCCGCCTTCCCGTCGGAGCGACACCTCCTGGCTCGCCCATGACTGGCGACTGGTACGTCGTCCGTATGGCATTGTACATTCGACCCCGCTGAGACCCATCACACCGGAGACCCGATGCGTTGCTCGACCGTGATTACCGTCCTGGCCGTCCTCCTGGCCGCGCCGACCCTGACCCCCACCCCCGCCACCGCCCAGGGCAGTCTGCCGGAGGTGCCGGTGCTCTTCGACGAGCTCGCGTTCCGGCCCATCGGCCCGGCGGTGACCGGTGGTCGCATCCACGACGTGGAGGCGCTGCCCCACGACCCCTCCACCATCTACGTGGCCACGGCCAGCGGCGGGCTGTGGAAGACCACCAACAAGGGCACCACCTGGCGGCCGATCTTCGACCGGCAGCCCACCAGCACGTTCGGCGACCTGGCCATCGCGCCGTCGGACCCGAACGTGATCTGGGCGGGCACCGGGGAGCAGAACAACCGGCAGAGCACCTCGTGGGGCAACGGCGTCTACCGCTCCATCGACGGCGGCGAGACGTGGGCCCACCGTGGCCTCACCGAGACCCGCCACATCGGGCGGGTGGTGGTCCACCCCCACAACCCTGACGTGGCGTGGGTCGCCGCCCAGGGCAACCTGTGGAAGGCCACGCCGGAGCGGGGCGTCTACCACACCCGTGACGGCGGCCGGAGCTGGCGGAAGGTCCTCTTCGTGGACACCCTCACCGGGGCCACGGACCTGGTCATGGACGCCTGCGACCCCGACATCCTCTACGCCGCCACGTACCAGCGCCTGCGCCGCGCCTGGGGGTTCAACGGCGGCGGGCCCGGGAGCGGGATCTGGCGCTCCCTCGACGGCGGGGAGAGCTGGGAGCGACTCACCGACGGGATCCCCTCCGGCGATCTGGGCCGGATCGGCCTTGCCGCCGCGGCCGACCGGTGCGGTGTGGTCAACGCCATCATCCAGCACGCGGACGGCGGCGGCGTCTACCGCACCACCGACGGGGGCAGCCGGTGGGAGCGGATGAGCGATCGCAACATCCGGCCCATGTACTACAGCCACATTTTCATCGACCCCACCAACGCCGACCGGGTCTACACCCTGGCCACGCGGTCCGGGCGGAGCGAGGACGGCGGCCGGACGTGGACCGACATCTCCGGCCGGCTCACGTACGACGTGGGCGTCCACAGCGACCATCATTCCATGTGGATCGACCCCACCGACTCGGAGCACTTCTACCTGGTGGGCGACGCCGGCATCTACGAGACCTGGGACCGGGGCGCCACCTACGGCCGCATCGCCAACCTCCCCATCGCCCAGATCTACGCCCTCGGCGTCGACACCCGCGACCCGTACAACGTCTACATCGGGCTCCAGGACAACCACTCGTGGATGGGCCCCAGCGCCACCCGGCACTGGGCCGGGATCCTCGCGGGCGACTGGCGTCAGATCGGGTTCGGCGACGGGATGTACCACCAGTCCGACCCGTCCGACCCACGCACCGTCTACAGCAACTCCCAGAACGGCGGCTACGTCCGCGTGGACACGGAGACCGGCGACCGCCTCGATATCGAGCCCCGGTCTCCCGATGACGGGCCCGGCTACCGCTGGGACTGGGTCTCGCCCAGCCTCCTGAGCGCTCACGACACCGACGTCCTCTACGTGGGCGGGAACCGGCTTTTCATCTCCCGCGACCGGGGTGAGACGTGGGAGCGAACGGAGGACCTGACCCGGGCCATCGACCGTGACACCCTGACCCTCATGGGCGTTCCGGGCGACGAGGTCAACCTCTCCCGCAACGACGGCACCGCCAGCTACGGCGAGATCGTCACCATCGCCGAGTCGCCCCTCGACCCCGACGTCCTCTGGGTCGGCACCGACGACGGCAGCCTCCAGGTCAGCACCGACGGCGGCGAAGACTGGACCCGCGTGGCCGGCGCGGTCCCCGGTGTCCCCGCCGGCACATACGTCAGTCGCGTGGTCGCGTCGCACACCGACCGCGGGACCGCCTGGGCGACGTTCGACGCCCATCGCGACGGCGACTTCCGGCCGTACGTCTTCCGGACCACCGACATGGGCGAGACGTGGACGCCGCGGACGACGGGCCTCGAGGGCGCCGGCAGCGTGAACGTCATCGCCGAGCACCCGGCCAACCCCGCCGTCGTGTTCCTGGGGACCGAGCACGCCCTCTGGGTCTCCACCGACACCGGCGCGACGTGGCAGCGACTGGGGGCGAACCTACCCACCACGCTCTACGACGACCTCCTGATCCACCCCGAGACCGGCGACCTGGTGGTCGGCACCCACGGCCGCAGCGTCTGGATCCTCGACCACGCGGCGCCACTGGCCGAGCTGACCGCTGTCGAGGGCCGGGCCCACCTCTTCACCGCCCGCGACGCCACGCTTCGCCTCTACTGGAAGGACACGTCGTACCGCGGCCACGGGGGATGGGATGGCGTCAACCCGCCCGCCGCCGTCTTCAGCTACCTTCTCGATCGGGATGTGGAGGAGGGACGGCTGGTGATCCAGCGTGACGGAGCCGAGATCCGCACACTCGAGGTGGACACGACCCCCGACGTGATCCACAGAGTCCACTGGAACCTCCGGTACGCACCCTTCAACGGCGGCGATGACCAGGCCCGGGATCCGAGCCTCGCCCGCCCCGTCGGGGAACGGGGTCCCCTGGTGGCGCCGGGGACGTATACGGTGACGCTCGAAGCCGACGGCGCCCGGTCCCGGCAGACCTTCACCGTCCGGCCCGATCCCGCCATGCCGATGCTGACCGACGCCGACTACCGCGCCCGGGAGGCCTTCCTCCTGGAGATCCGGTCGCTGCGGAAGGCCATTGCCTCGGCCCGCGAGGCCGGCGATGTCGACCTCCAGGCGCTGAGCCGCTTGGATCGGCGGGCCCGGCGCCTCTCAGGGGCTCTCATGGGCGGCGGGGTCCAGCAGGGCACGCTGTATCCGCCGACACCGCCACAGCGCGAGGCGCTGGCGGCCATCCGGGCGGACTTCGAGGCGCTCCGTTGAACCGAGACCCCGTCCCCGTGTAGAATCGAACCATGGCGAGCAAACGGAAGCAGAACGGGAAGGGCTGGGGGCTCCTGGCCGTGGGCGGCCTCATCGGCATCGGTCTGGTCGGCGGCGCTATCGGCGGCGCCATCGGCGCGTGGCAGACGGTGTGCTACGACTGCCCCTCGGTGGCCCAGCTCTACGAGTGGGAGCCGCGGCAGTCCACCAAGATCCTGAGCAACGACGGCAAGGTCCTGGACGAACTGGCCCTGGAGCGCCGCACGCCCGTGGACATCGACAGCCTGCCACCCCACGTCCCTCAGGCCTTCATCGCCATCGAGGACAAGCGCTTCTACAGCCACCCCGGCTTCGACGTCTTCGGTTACGCCCGTGCGGTGCGGAACCAGCTCACCGGCGGCGTCGGCGGTGGCAGTACCATCACGCTCCAGCTCGCCCGCCACATGTTCATCGAGAAGGTTGGCTTCGACCAGTCGTTCCGCAGGAAGCTCCGGGAGCTTCACGTGGCCATGGACCTGGAGCGGGTCTACACCAAGGACGAGATCCTCGAGGCCTACATCAACCAGATCAACTATGATCGGGGCTGGTATGGGATCGAGTCGGCCTCTCAGAACTATTTCGGCAAGCACGCCTCCGAGCTGAACCCGGCGGAGGCGGCCCTCCTCGCCGCCATTATCAACCGGCCCGGGCACTACAACCCGCTGGAACACCCGGAGCGGGGCCGTCAGCGCCGCAACCTGGTCCTGAGCCTCATGGCCGACCAAGGCTACCTGACGCCCGCCGAGGCCTCCCGCTGGCGCTCGGAGCCCGTGCCCACCGCCCGAGCCGAACTCGGCGCCGGCGAGACGGCCCCGTACTTTGTCGAGTGGGTCCGCCGGCTCCTCGACGAGCGGTTCGGCTCCGACCTTTACAGTGAGGGGTACCGGGTTTACACCACCCTGGATATCGGGCTCCAGGAGCAGGCCCGGCGCGCCATGGACCGAGGCTGGGAGCGCATCGAGCAGCACCCGGACTTCGAGGGGGTCCGCTACGGGGAGGACGTGGCGGACAGCATGGAGGTGGCCCCGGGCACCACTCCCTACCTCCAGGGAATGTTCGTTGCCCTGGACCCGGAGTCCGGTGATGTCCTCGCCATGATCGGTGGACGCGACTTCACCGACTCGAAGTTCAACCGCGCCACGCAGGCACGCAGGCAGCCGGGGTCCATCTTCAAGCCCTTCGTCTACACCGCCGCCGTGGCCAGCGGGATCCCCGTCTCGCGCGTCTACCTGGATGCGCCGGTCAACGTCGACATGCCTGACGGCACGATGTGGTCGCCCCGGAACTACACCAATGATTTCCGGGGCGAGATGACGCTGCGGAACGCGCTGCGGGCGTCCATCAACGTGGTGGCGGTGAAGCTCGGGCTCGACGTGGGGCTCGAAACCGTAGCCCAGTACGCTCAACGCATGGGGATCTCCACGAGCGTGCCACGGGTCCCATCGCTTCCCATCGGGGTACCGACGGTGCTGCCCATCGACGTAGCGGAGGCCTACACCACGTTCGCCAACCTCGGCGCGAAGGCCGAGCCGCGCCCGATCCTCCGGGTCGAGGATTCCCGGGGCCGCGTGATCTGGGAGGTGGAGCCGGAACGAGAGCGGGTTCTCGATCCCGAGGTGGCCTACGTCATGGTCGACCTCATGAAGGACGTGGTCAACGCCGGGAGCGGACGCCGGGTCCGGCTGCCCATGTACGGCAACGTGCCCGACACCCTGCCGGTCGCCGGGAAGACCGGGACTACCAACGGCGCCACGGACGTGTGGTTCGCGGGCTTCACACCGGACCTCCTGGCCACCGTATGGATGGGCTTCGACATGCCGCGCGAGATCCTGGAGAACGCTGCCGGCGGCTCCTTCGCCGCGCCGGTGTGGGCGGACTTCGTTCGGCCCCTCTACTTCGGCTCCGGCGCGGTCTACGATTCCAGCATCGGCGACTCCGTCGACATCGAGACCGGGTTCCCCATCGACTCGGTGACCGGGTTCGCCATCGATCCCGAGACCGGGGACACGATCCGGCGCCGTGGGCCCCGCTTCTCCATCCCTGCGGACTGGGTGCAGCCGGAGGGGCTGGTCACGGCCGTGATCGACCGGGGCACCGGCAAGCTCTTCAGCCCCGACTGGTGCCCCCCGGAAGCCATGTTCGAGGAAATCTTCCTGCCGAACACTCAGCCCACGGAGCTGTGCGACGTGCACGCCCCGGGCCTCTTCGACGCACCGCTCCGGGACCTGCCCCAGACCCTGCCCGACTCCGGCCAGGACACCATCCCCGGCCCGAACGCCGCTCCGGACGGAGGAGGCTAGAGCGTCTCGACGCCTTCCGCCGTGACCCGGTGGGAGACCAGGGGTCGGAAGGCCGGCTCACCGTCTTCGATTCGGATGGCGCGCCGGAGCGCCGCGATCGCCTCTTCGGCGGCCTCATCATCGCCGGCGTGGACCGTGGCCAGCGGCTGACCGGGCTCCACCGCGTCGCCGGGCCCCACCGCCATGACGAACCCCACGCTCGGGTCGATGACGGCGTCGAGCGTGGCCCGGCCTGCGCCCAGCGTCACCGCCGCCTCGCCGATGGCCCGGGTGTCCATGGACACCACCCGCCCGCCTCGATCTGCTGCAGCTGCTCGCTGCACCGGCGCCGACGGCAGTGGGTCCGGCGAGTCGACCACCGCCGGATCGCCGCCCTGGGCCTCGACCACCGCCCGGAACCGGTCGAGGGCGCGGCCATCGTCCAGCGCCACGGCCGCCCGCTCCCGGCCGTCAGCACGGTCCGCGGCGGCCTCTCCCAGCACCAGCATCTCCCCCGCCAGCGCCACCGTTACCTCCCGGAGGTCCGACGGTCCGGCGCCCCGGAGCACGTCCACGGCCTCGGCCACTTCCAGCGCGTTCCCGATGGCCCGGCCCAGCGGTCGGTCCATGGCCGTGAGCAGCGCCACCACCTCGAGTCCCTGGCCGGCGCCCACGTCGATCATGGTGCGGGCCAGCGCCAGCGCACGGCCCTCCTCGGGCATGAACGCACCGTTCCCGGCCTTCACGTCCAGGACCAGCCCGTCGATCCCCTCGGCGATCTTCTTGCTCATGATGCTCGAGGCGATGAGCGGCACGCTCTCCACCGTGGCCGTCACGTCGCGGAGCGCGTAGAGCTTCCCGTCCAGCGGCGCGATCTCCGGCGTCTGGCTGATCAGCGCCACGCCCAGCTCGTCCACCTGGGTGCGGAACGCCTCCAGCGACAGGTCCATCCGCATCCCGGGGATCGATTCCAGCTTGTCCACCGTGCCGCCGCTGTGGCCCAGCCCACGCCCGCTCATCATGGGCACGGCCACGCCCAGCGACGCTACCAGCGGCGCGAGAATCAGCGAAACGGTGTCCCCGACCCCGCCCGTGGAGTGCTTGTCCACCCGGTGCCCCGGGCCGGTGAACCGGACCCGCTGCCCCGACGCCAGGATCGTCGCCACCAGCACTTCCAGCTCGTCGGGGTCCAGCCCCTGGAAGTGGACGGCCATGAGGAAGGCCGCCATCTGGTAGTCGGTGACCGCGCCGTCGTCGAAGGCGCGCAGGAAGGCAGCGAGATCCTCCGGAGCCAGCGTCTCGCCGTCCCGTTTCCGTCGGATCAGCTGGGAAGCGACCACGTCACTCGGGCTCGACGATGCCTTCGGCGTCGGCGACGCCTCCAGGCTCGGAGGCGATACCCCCTTCGGCCTCCTCCGCGAGCGCCGCGCTCAGCTCGTCAGGCAACTCGGCACCGCCCCGGATCTCTCCCCACTCGTCGAAGATCTCGCCCATCCAGTCGTAGATGGAACGGAGTTCCTCGCGCATCTCCTCGATCCGCCGAGCCCGGACATCGTGGGGCAGGTTCAGGGCGTCCCGCAGCCGGCGGGAGAAATCCTCCGGGTCGTACGGATTCACGATGAACGCGTGGCGCAGCTCCTCGGCGGCGCCGGCGAACCGGGAGAGGAGGAGCACGCCGCGTCCGTCCACCTGGCTGGCCACGAACTCCTTGGCCACCAGGTTCATCCCGTCGCGCAGCGATGAGACGATGCACGCGTCCGCCGCCCGGTACAGCACCGCCAGCCGGTCGGCGGGCAGCGACTGCTTGATCAGGTGCACCGGCTGCCAGTCGGGAGTCCCGTACCGGTCGTTGATCTCCCACACCATCCGGTCCACCTTCTGCGTCAGCGCGTCGTACGCCTCGATGTCGGTTCGGCTCGGCACCGCGACCTGCACGAAGGTCAGCCGACCCCGGAACTCGGGGTAGCGCTCCCACAGGAAGTCCAGCGCCTTCAGCTTCTCCGGCAGCCCCTTGGAGTAGTCCAGGCGGTCCACCCCGATGGCGAGCTGGCCATCGGGCGGGCAGTACCGGCCCCGGAGCTCGGCCACACTCTCGTCCGTCCCCGGGCCCGACGCGGAATCGACAAACTGGTCGATATCGATGGAGATGGGGAAGCTGCGCACGTGACACGTATGGTCATTGAGCGATACGGTCCAGGCCTCCCAGTCCACGTCGGCGCCCATGATCTCTTCGGCGCAGTGCAGGAAATGCTTCTGATCCGACGGCAGCTGGAACCCCATCAGGTCGTTGGCCAGGAGCCCGGCCAGGAGGTCCTCCGCCTGGGGTGCTACTTCGAAGATCTCCAGCGGCGGCCACGGGATGTGCCAGAAATGCGCCAGACTCAGCTCCGGGCGCCGGGCCCGGACCAGCGCCGGGGCCAACGCCAGGTGGTAATCCTGGAACCAGACCACCGAATCGCCGGAGCGGGTCTCATTCAGTACGGCGTCGGCAAACCGGCGGTTCACCCGCCGGTACCGCTCCCAGTAGCGCGCCCGCGAGCGCGTCAGCGCGGGCCGGTAGTGGCAGAGCGGCCACAGGAACTGGTTCGCGAACCCCAGGTAGTAGCGGTTCACGTCGTGCCGATCGAGCCAGATCCGGCGGAGCGTATAGCTCTCCTCGTCCGGCGGGACGGCCACCCGATCCTCCTCGTCCACCACGGCCGCGTCCGCGTCGCCGCTGCCCCAGGCGATCCACGTGCCGCCCACCGCCTGGAGCAGCGGGTCCAGGGCCGATGTGAGACCGCCCGCCGGGCGCTTGATCCGGATCTCGCCCACGTCGTCACCCCATCGGTGCTCGTACGGCTCCCGGTTGCTCACCACTACCAGTCGCTCGCTGGGGAACGCGCTCCGGAAACCCTCCACCACCCGGTCCGCGTCCATGCGCTGGGGATCGGTCATCGGGTCAGAGGTCCAGCTTCCTGCGCTGGCTCCGCACGGCGGCCCGGAGCTCGTCCGTCACGTCGTCCCACCGCTCCACCGCCGAGTCCGCCACGTCCTCCGCCGACCGGACCAGCGCGCGACGCGTCCGGCGGCCGCTCTGGGGCGCCAGCAGCAGCGCCAGCCCGGCGCCCACCGCAACGCCCAGGAACAACCCGGAAACGAAGCTCACCGCCGAATACTCGTCCTCGTACGTCATGGCCACCTCTCTCGCTTGTTGACGTCCTGCGCAACGAGCCCAGGGTGCAACGGCCGTGCCGACCCCCGTTCCCATTTGCGCGACAGCCGCCTCGACGGACGTCTCGTAGCATACCCTCCGGCGATTCTACCCGTCAAACCACGAATCGATCGCCTCCGAACTGGTCTACCACGCCGCCGTGTGGCTATACTCCGCCCAGACCCGAAACCGCACCGAGCAGACGTTTTGACCGACCTCACGGAGCTGGAGCAACGGGCGCAGGAGCTGCGACGCCGGCTCCACGACGCCAACTACCGATACTACGTCCTCGACGACCCGGACATCCCGGACGCCGAGTACGACCGCATGCTCCGGGAGCTGAAAGAGCTCGAGGCCGAGCACCCCGAGCTGCGTGCCCCTGACTCGCCCACACAGCGCGTGGGGGCCGAGCCCTCGGAGCGCTTCGACAAGGTCCGGCACCTGGCGCCCATGTACTCCCTCGACAATGCCTTCGACGCAGAGGAGCTCGCCGGCTGGCAGAAGCGGAACAGCCGGATCGTGGCCGAGGTCGAGGCCGGCGGGTACATGGCCGAGCTGAAGATCGACGGCGCCGCCGTCGCCCTCCTCTACGAGGACGGCGTCCTGGTCCGGGGAGCCACCCGGGGCAACGGCCACATGGGAGAGGGGATCACACCGAACCTGCGCACCATCAACGACATCCCTCTCCGGCTCCGCAACTCGGACGTGCCGATCCCGCCCCGGTTCGAGATCCGCGGCGAGGTCTACATGACGCTGTCGGGGTTCGAACGCCTCAACGAGCGCCGCACCGCCGAAGGCGAGGCCACGTTCGCCAACCCCCGCAACGCAGCCGCCGGGAGCCTCCGGCAGCTCGACCCGAGCGTCACCGCGTCCCGCCCGCTCCACTTCTTCGGCTTCCAGATCCAGCTTGACCCCGACCGTGACGACACGCTGCCCGTGGCTACCCAGGTCGATGTACTCGACGTGCTCGCGGGCTGGGGCGTGCCCACGAACCCGAACCGGAAGCCGTGCGCCACGCTGGACGCCGTCCTCGCCTTCGCCGATGCGGCCGAGGCCGAACGCCCCGACCTCGATTACGAGATCGACGGGGTGGTGGTCAAGGTGCTCCCGCTGCGGCTCTGGCCCGAGCTCGGGATCATCGGCGAGCGAGAGCCGCGCTGGGCCATCGCCTACAAGTTCGCCCCGGACCTCGCCACCACCCGACTGAAGGAGATCCGCGTCAACGTCGGCCGCACCGGATCACTCAATCCGTACGCCGTCCTGGAGCCCGTGGAGATCGGCGGCGCCACGGTGAAGCTGGCCACCCTCCACAACTTCCAGGACATCGAGCGGAAAGGGCTCATGATCGGCGACGTGGTCCTGGTCAAGCGCGCCGGGGACGTCATCCCCCAGGTCGTGGCCCCCGTCACGGAGGAGCGCACCGGCGGCGAGACACCCTTTACGCCGCCCGACGAGTGCCCCGCCTGCGGCACGCCCGTGGAGCGGCCCGAGGACGAGGTGATGGTCTACTGCCCCAACAGCTCCTGCCCCGGCCGGATCTACTGGGGGATCGTCCACTTCGTCTCCCAGGGCGCCATGGACATCCGGGGCCTCGGCGAGCGCACGGTCCGGCAGCTGCTCGACGAGGACCGTGTCGAAGACTTCGCCGATCTGTACGCGCTGGAGAAGGAGGAGCTGTTGGAGCTCGAGGGCTTCGGCGAGGTCAGCGCGGACAACCTCCTCGCGTCCATCGAGGCGTCCAAGCAGCAGCCGCTCTCGCGGCTCCTCATCGCTCTGGGCATCCGCCACGTCGGCAGCCACGCCGCCGGGATCATCGCGCGGAAGTATGAGACGATGGACGCCCTCATGGACGCCGACCCCGAGGAGCTCGCCGCCATCCACGGGATCGGTGAGACCACCGCGGCCGCCCTCGCCACGTTCCTCGACGAGCCCCGCAACCAGCGGCTTATCGAGCGGCTCGCCCGTGCCGGTGTGAACATGGAGGAGCCCGTGGAGCGGGCGGAGAGCCAGGCGCTCGAGGGGCTCACCTTCGTCGTAACC
Source organism: Longimicrobiales bacterium (assembly GCA_046483065.1). GTDB lineage: Bacteria > Gemmatimonadota > Gemmatimonadetes > Longimicrobiales > RSA9 > JAWVYT01. The sequence goes on from JAWODW010000051.1 coordinate 26,764, forward strand.
GGCACCCTCCCGGAGATGAGCCGGAAGGAGGCCCGGAGCCTCATCGAGCAGCGGGGCGGCCGGGTGACAGGCAGCGTCAGCGGCAATACCGATTATCTTGTAGTAGGTGACGACCCCGGCTCCAAGCTCGACAAGGCCCGGGAGTTGGGGGTCGAGATCATCGATGAGACCGGCCTCCGGGAGTTGTCCGAACGCTCCGGAGGCGATACCTGATAGAGACGTCACAACCACCCGAACTCCGCGACCCCATGGCAAACAACCGAGAGATTCGTTTCCCCACGGCCGCCGTCCTGACGCTCCGGAATACGCTCCGGCAGGAGGTCGGCGCTGAAGCCGCCACCCTCGCCCTCCAGAAGGCAGGACACGCGGCCGGCGACGCCCTCTTCCAGCGCCTCGACCGCGATGAGCCCCTCGACGAGACTCCCCAGGCCACCTTCTGGACCCGCCTCTCCGCGCTCTTCAAGGAGATCGGATGGGGCGGCGTGACGCACCAGGAGGTCCACCCGGGCGTTGGCGCCCTCGTCGCCACCGACTGGTTCGAGATCGACCCGTCGGCCGCTACCCCCACATGCCCCTTCTCCACCGGCGTGCTCGCCAATATCCTCGGCCACGTGGCCGGGCAGGACGTGGCCGTCATGGTGGTACCCTGCGAGCCTGCAGCCGACGGCTGCTGCCGGTTCCTTTTCGGCGCCGGCCCCGTTCTCCAGGAGGTCTACGCCGGGCTCCGGGAGGGCACCGAGCTCGAGATCACCCTCGCCGCCCTCGGCTGATGCCGCGTATCCTCGGCATAGACTACGGTGAGCGCCGTGTTGGACTCGCCCTCAGCGACGAAACGGCCACCATCGCCTCGCCACTCCCCACCCTCAAGCGCCGCAAGGGGAAGCGTCCGCCCGTGGCGCCCGTGGCCCGTCTCGCCGAGGAGAACGACGTCGAGGCCATCGTCATCGGCCTCCCCCTCACCCTCGAGGGCGAGGAGAGCGACTGGACCCGCGAGATCCGGGAGTTCGGCCGCAAGCTCGGGGACCGCACCGGCTGCCCCGTCACCTTCCAGGACGAGCGCATGACATCGGTGCGCGCCGAGCGGGCCGTCCGGTCGCTCGGGCTCTCCAGGGAGCAGCGAGAGGAGAAGGAGCGCGTGGACGCGGCCGCGGCCGTCCTCATCCTCCAGTCCCACCTGAACGCCCGCGACGGATGAGGCGGCTCGCCGTCCTCGCCGTCGTGGGCGCCATCGCCTGCGGCGGCACCGATCCCGGCGACGGGCCCGTCCACCGCCTGCGGGTCCCCCTCGGGGCCACCTTCGACGCGGTCACAGACTCGCTGGTGGCCCGCGGCGTCATCGAATCGCCTCGGCTCTTCCGCCTCTACGCACGGGCCACCGGCGCCATCCACGAGATCCAGGCCGGGACTTACGAGTTCCGGGAGGGCGCCGGGTGGCGGAGCGTGCTCGCCGACCTGACCGCGGGGAACGTCGCCTACGACCGGATCACCATCCCGGAAGGGTGGGAGGTCCGGCGCATCGCGCCGGAGGTGGCCGAGCTCACCGGGCTCCCCACCGACTCGGTCATGGAGTACATGCTCGACAGCGCCACGGCCGCCCGGTTCGACGTACCGGGCCCGACCCTCGAGGGGTACCTGTACCCGTCCACCTACCGGATCCCTGCCGGCTCCGGCCTCGATGCCACCATCGCGCCCATGGTCCGGGAGTACCGGCGGCTGTGGACCCCGGAGCGGGAGGCCCGGGCCGACTCCATGGGCCTCTCGAAAAGGGAGGTGACCACCCTCGCCTCCATTGTGGAAAAGGAGGCGCTCGCGGCCGATGAGATGCCCACCATCGCCGCCGTCTACCTGAACCGCCTCGAGATCAACTATCGGCTCCAGGCCGATCCCACGGTCCAGTACGCACGCGGCGAGCACGAGACCCGCCTCCTCTTCGCCCATATCGACGAGGTGGCCGACAACCCCTACAACACCTACACCCACGGCGGCATCCCGCCCGGCCCCATCGGCGCTCCCAGCGAGCGCGCCATCGAGGCCGTGCTCCAACCGGCGGACGTCGACTACCTCTACTTCGTAGCCCGCCCGGATGGCAGCCATGAGTTCAACCGGCACCTGGTGGACCACAACCGGGCCCGGAACCGCATCCGCAGGGAAATGAGCGCCGCCGAGGCCGAGCGCGACACGGGCCCGGACGCCGACTGACCGGCACCGACTGACCATGACCACCCCGACCCACCTCGACCGACATCGATCGCCCGCGGCACACCGACCCATCACGACCGCCCCCGACTCGCCATGCCCGACCTCGACCTGCGACTGATCGTCATCACCGACGCGGCGGCCGCCGCGCCCCGGGCCATCGAGGACGTGGTGGCCGAAGCCCTCCAGGCCGGCGCACCCGCCATCCAGCTCCGCAACAAGGACGTCACCGCCGCCGAGCTCTTCCAGGAGGCCCTCCAGCTCCTCGACCTGACCCGCACCTTCGGCGCCCGCCTCTTCGTGAACGACCGCATCGATGTGGCCCTGGCCGCCGGCGCCGATGGCGTGCACCTGGGCCCCGACGACCTCCCCATCGCCGCCGCCCGCGCCGCCGCCGACGCCACCGGCCGCGCCGACCTCCTCATCGGCTCCTCCACCGACGACCCGGACACCGCCCGCCGGCTGGGGACCGCCGGCGCCGACTATATCGGCTGCGGCGCCGTCTTCGGCACCACCTCCAAACCCGGCCTCGAGGACGAGCGGATCGGCCCCGAAGGACTCAGGCAGGTGGTCGAGGCGGCCCACGTACCCGTGGTGGGGATCGGTGGGATCACCTCCGGCAACGTCCGCCAGGTCGCCGGCACCGGGGCCGCAGGCGCCGCCGTGATCCGCACCATCATGGGCGCCGAAAATGTGGCCGCCACCGTGAAGGAGCTCCTCGCCGCCTTCGACTGAGCAGTAACGAACGGGGTGGGGCCGACCGGAGCGATGATACCCGGGCCGTGGGTGTGGATGCACGGGGCGGGCGGGTGGTGCTGGATGCAGAACCGCCCCGTGCCGCTCAGTGTGAGCGACCGGGGCGGTCTGAAGATAAGGCCGGTGACGACGTACTCTCCCACTCGGTCTCCCGAGCAGTACCATCCGCGCT
>JAWODW010000052.1:0-101430 GCA_046483065.1 Longimicrobiales bacterium
GTCCCACTGCGGCTCCGCCACCACGACAGGGTTGGGGTGATCGCGGCCGTAGGGCACCGCCTGAATGAGCACGAGGACCGCGAACAGCGCGACCGCCCCGATCAGGAGGATCCGTTTCATGGGAGTGCTCCTTGTTAGACAGTGAGGCGTTGGATCAGAATGCTGCGAAGAGGGTCACCCGCGCCAGCAGCCGAGCCGGCTCGCCCGCCCGGTCGTCCCACACCAGGTTCGGCAGCAGGCGGATTCCATCGCGAACGTGCCGGACCAGCCCGAGCACGACGCACGCGTCATAATCCGTGGCGTCGGGGTGCTCGATGCGGTCGGCGTGGGCCGCCAGCTCCCACGACGGGGCGATGGTGAAGACGCCGTAGAGACTGGCGCCGCGGTCCGGCAGGGGATTCCTCCCGGCTCGCGCGGGGTCCGGCCGGTAGAATCCAGCCGCGCCGAAGCGCACCCTGCCGGTGTTGTAGCCCAGTTGGAGCGCGTACGCCGCCCCGCCCTCGGCCGCCTCCGCGAGCGTGGCCGAGGCGACCGCCGCGACGCGGTCGGTGGGGTCCCACTCCACCAGGCCGTAGCCGCGTTTGCCGTCGTCGTAGTCCGGGCCCGGGGAGCCGTTCCCGACCATCACGCCGTACCGGAGCCCACCGCCCGCGGTGATCGGCCCCATCAGCTTCACGCCCAGGTCGCGCCCGCCCCGGACGCCGCCCCGGACCAGGAACGGCACGGCCAGCTCGCGGAACCCCCAGGTGGCCCGCTCGGGGCGGTGCCCTGGCGGCGACGCGACGCCCGCCGTGAGCCTGTGCCCCCCGCCGAACAGGTCGGCCACCTCCAGGTACATGTCCCGGATGTACAGCTTCTCGTCCGATTCCTCGTCGGACGCGATCCGGAACCGTCCGGAGTAGCGGTCCGAGAGATGGTAGCTCGCCGTCATGTAGATGCGGCGGTACAGGAACCCGTGATCGCCTTTCAGGCTGTCAGCCGCGTCGGCCACGTACTCCACGTCCAGGTAGGTCAGGCCACTGACGGTCACCTGCTCCTGGGCCGCGATCAACCGGGGCGACGCGGCGGCGAGCGCCAGCACCACCGCCGCCACCATGCCGGGCGTCGTCCGGAGCAAGCCGAGGTGGGGCCGGAACGCTTCCATGCTTCGCACGAGTCATCTCCCGCGAACAGATCGTTTCCCCTGGCACCGGGGCGGCAGCAGGTGCATGAATCGGGCCGGGGCCTGCCGAGTCCTCCGCTCCCCCTACCCGAACGTCTTCAGTATCTCCCGCAGCAGTTCCCATCGGTCGAACCCCTGCCGCCCCCAGTCCAGCCCGCGGCGCACGATGACCAGGTCGTGCGACGGCGCGATGAGGGATACCATGGCGTCCTCATCGAGATCGCCCTTTGAGGCCACCAGCTGGGCCGTGTCGAGCTCGACCGCCACGCGCGGATCTACCCGGGTACGTGAATTGGACTGCTCGTTTCGTGCGGGAGGAGGAGATGCCCGAGCTGCCGGACGTGGAGGTCTTCCGGGGGATCGCCGAGAACCACGCGCTGCGGCGGCCCATTGAGACGGTGAGCCTGAGACCGGACGGCATGACCGTGACCGTTGCCGGGTCCACCCTCCGATCGGCCCTCCTCGGCCACACGCTCACTCGGACCGCACGCCATGCCCCCGGGATGACGGCACCATCCGGAAATCCGAAGTCAACGGGCGGCCCACGTACCACTGCGACGAGCACCAGACCGTCCCTTGACCCGCCGACCGGCTCCACCCCCCGTCGGGCCGGGGGGCCGGGGTTCGTGTGTCTCGCCGACATAAGTGGGCGGGACTCCGTGACTGCGGTGGTCTGCTAACACGCGTTATGGTTCCCTTGGAACGGGAGATGGTGGCATCGGAGGTGGTAACGCACATGAAGCGCTCACCCCATCCATGGTCGTGCTGCTGGGGCCGCTTGCGATTTCCCTGATCGTCATCGAGGCTGGCCTTCTACCTGTCGACGGTGCCCAAGCCGCGAAATGGCCGTTGCCAACTTATCTCGGAGCATTCGTTGGAGCGTGGCTCGTGTGGTCCATTCAAGTGCCCCGGTAGCGGCCGTGGGCGTATCGAAGAGTGGACGACATTGCTGCCTCGAAACACCTCGCCGAGGAACGTCAGATCATCTGGTCGGAAGGCAGCGTTTTCGAGAGGGGCGAAGCCAGCATCGCGGAACATAGAACCGCCTGCCCGGTGGAGGATCTACCAGTCGATTTTGGCCGGCATCTGGCACCGCCGAGCCGCCACCACGACCCCCCTATCCAGGCCCTTTTGACGCAATTAGAGACAATCCGGGAAAACTCGAAAGTCAACCCAAGACAGTGGGAGACAATGAGTTAGCAGCTTCTGACATGGTGGCCCCACTGGCTTTGAAGGCCAGGGCCGGCACCGGCCGACACGTACCTCCTTCGGGCCGGATGGTACCGACACCGTCCGACCCGGACAAGTGGGGGTCAGTCCTCGTCTTCCGGCCGGACGATGAGCACGGGCCGGTCCGCCCCGCGGAGCACCTTGTCGCTCACGCTGCCGAGGAGCCAGCGGCGGAGGCCGCCGCGGCCGTGGGTGGCCATGGCCACGATGTCGGCCCCTTCCCCGGCCTGCTCGAGGATCGTGGGGGCGGCGCTGCCTTCACGGACCTCCACGTCGGCTACCTCCACGCCCTCGCCTCGCAGCCGTTCCGCCACCCGGTCGAGATAGTCGCGGGCCTCCGTGCGCCGCTCCTGGAATCGCGCCTCCGTCCCTTCCACCGTGGCCGGGAGGTATGGGGCATCCGTGGGCAGCCTTGGGTCCATGACGCGCAGGAGCACGAGGGACGCCCCGGTCTGCCGCGCCAGGCGGGCCGCGGGATCCAGGATGGCCTCGGCCAGCTCGGACCCGTCGAGGGGGACGAGCACGCGCTGGATCCGGGCGGGCTCGAGAGAGAGCTCCGGGCCGTCGTCGTGGCTTTCAGGGTCGGCTTCCTCCCCGTTCCCCTCTTCCTCCTCCGGGCGCACCAGGAGGAGGGGGACCGTGAGACGACGGATAAGCCGGTCCGCTACGCTGCCCAGCCACGCCCGGTCCAGGCCGCCGCGGCCGTGCGTGGACATCACCACGAGGTCGGCCTCGCTCTCCTCGACCCGGGCGGCCACGGTCTCACTCGGCTCGCCATCGATCACGGTCCAGTCGACAGTACCTCCCGTGGCCGTTCCGACCTTCCTGGCCGTGGCCTCGAGCTCCTCCTCGCGGCCCTCGCGGGAAGCCTCGACCAGCTCGATCGCCACCGCCGGTACGCCGGCCCCGGACGTGGTGGCGCCGGCGGCGAGGTCGCCGGGGTAGCCGGCGCCCAGGAGCGCCGCAGCGGTGTCGACGGCGGAGACCAGCTCCAACTCGGCGTCAGAGTTCGAAGCCAGGGCGTGGGCGTACGGAATGGCCGTCCTGGAGAAGGCGGAGCCGTCCAGTGGAATCACGATATGGCGGAACATGTTCATCCTTTCGTCAGTTCAGGCTGCGCCAGCGCTCTGGCGGGCCAGGAACTCGGCCGTCCGGACCATCTGCGCGCTGTATCCCCATTCGTTGTCGTACCATGACATGACCTTGACGAGGTCACCGCCCACGACCTGGGTCATCTCCAGGTCGACGATCGACGCACGGGGATCGCGGATGATGTCGGAAGAGACGAGGGGGTCGTGGACGGCTCCCAGGATCCCGTTGTACCGGTCGGTCCTCGACTCCTCCTCGAAGATCCCGTTCACTTCCTCCACGGACGTCTCCCGGTCCGTAACCAGGACGATGTCGGCGATGGACCCCACCGGTACGGGGCCTCGGACCGCCGCGCCGTCGAACCGGCCTTCCAGCTCCGTGAGCACCTTCGTGGTGGCCTTCGCGGCACCTGTGGACGTGGGGACCAGGTTGGCCGCCGCCGCCCGGCCTCGCCGCAGCTTCTTGTGGGGCCCGTCCACGATCTCCTGACTCGACGTGTAGGCGTGAATCGTGGTCATCGTCGACTTGGCTATGCCGATCCGACGGTCCATGACCTCCACCACCGGCGCGATGCAGTTGGTGGTGCAGCTCGCACAGGTGACCATGCGGGCGTCGCTGCTCGGGGTGTTGACGCCGTAGACCACCCACTCGACGCCGTCGTCCTTGGCGGGCGCCGAAAGGATGGCGCGCTCGGCGCCGGCCGCCAGATGCTTCTCGAGACCCTCGCGGTTCGTGAACACGCCCGTGCACTCCAGGACCAGATCGATCCCCAGGTCTTCCCACGGGAGACGCTCCGGGTCCTTCTCGCTGAACATGCGCAGCGTGTGGCCGTCGATGTCCAGGGTGTCCTCTCCGGCGCTCACACGTTTCTCGTACCGGCCGTATACGGTGTCGTAGTTGAGGAGGTAGGCCAGGTTGTCGAGGGGGACGAGGTCGTTGGCCGCCACCAGCTCCAGGTCCGGCGCATCCATAAGCATCTTCAGTGTGGCCCGGCCGATGCGGCCCAGCCCGTTGATGGCTACTCTCATCGCGATTCCTCTCTTCGTTCCGAAGTGGGTGCCGTGTGCGCGCCTCAAATTCAGCACAACCCGTTCCGCCGGAGTCACCCGCTTCCTCTTTCTCCTCTTCCTCCTCTTTCGCGGACCCCAGCGCCTCGAAGCCGGCCACCACCTCCAGCACCTCCTCGGTGATGGCCTGCTGCCCGGTGGCCTCGAGCCAGCTCGCCAGTCGGACCTCGGCGCCGGGCAGATCCAGGCGGCCGACAGCGACTTTATGGCCTTGACAATCGACTGGAGGTTACTGGTGCTATCCAGTTGTTGGTACAGCGTTTGGAGTGGTGCCATGCATCAGTCCTCGAGGCTGTGGGCCCGGATCTGAAGCGCGCCGAAGAACACGAGCCCCGGGCGTACGCCCGGTCCTCCGTTCCCGGCCGACCTCGATGCCGCACTCACGAGCCGCCCCCGATCTCGGGCCGCGCTTCCAGCAGTCGGCGTGATATCAAGGGGAACACGGCCGAAGTGACCAGGACCACAACGAACATTCCGGCGAAAAGGTCGGGGGGTACGGCCCAGTCCCCGAGCCGGGTCCCTCGCTCCATGACCACCATCGTGATCTCGGCCCGTGGCACCACGCTGATTCCCACCGCCAGGCCGGCCAGCCAACCCGATACGGGGACTGCCGGCGCCATGGTCCCCAGCACCTTGCCCCCGACGGCGGCCACGACCAGGACGGCGGCCAGCCCGCCGACGCCGGACAGGATCTCCGGCCGGATGCTCAATCCCATCCAGATGAAGAAGAAGGGAACGAAGAGCTCATAGAGGGTTTCGAACGCCGCATCCAGGTCTCCCGCTTCGGGGTCCCGGCTGAACACGAGCCCGGCGAAGAAGGCCCCGATGGCGAACGAGAACCCCAGCTGCTCCGCCAGGGCGGCCAGGAGGAAGCCGACTCCCACGACCACCAGAATCCGGCGCGGCTCGCCGAGCCAGCGCCCCGTGAATCGGGTCAGGGGGCGCTCGGCGTATCGGGCGAACACGTAGCAGAGCCCCAGGAACAGCCCGGCCTTCAGGACAACCAGCGCAGAGGTCTGGAGCAGCACGGGCATGAGCTCCCCGCCCCCTCCCGCGTGGAGCACCGGTGCCACGCTGAAGAGCAGGCCCACGAGCGCCACACCGGAGAAGTCGTCCAGCTCCACGGTGTCCACGAGGAGCGCTCCCGTCTCGCTGGAGATGGCGTCCATCTCCCGCCAGACGCCCAGGGATACGCCCACGGAGGTGGCGGTCATGGCCACGGCCGTGAACAGGCTGGGCACCAGCGCAAACCCCAGGATCCACCGGGCCGCACCGAAGCCGACGAGCCCGCTCCCCACCACGCTGCCCGCCCACACCGGCCCCGCTCGCCCCAGCTGTCCTCTGAGCGTATCCACGTCGCTTTCGAGTCCCACCCGGAACAGGAGCACGATGACCCCGATCCGACCCAGCGTCTCGAGGAAGACGTGGCCGGGCTCCGGCACGAAGCCCCACGTTCCGTCGGCCAGCCGTACCAGGAGCCCTAGGATCAGGTAGCCGACGAGGGCCGGTACCCCGAAAGGCTGGAGGCCCGCCCGGACGACCATGGCGGCCACGACGAGCACGCCGAAGAGGGCGACCAGGATCGGTCCCGAACCTTCCATCAATCTTCGCTGCTCTTCCGCTGGACCCAGAACCGGACGTCCAGGACCGTCCCGCGGACCCGCGTCACCCGGCCCTCCCGGTCGGCCTCCCGGTCGGCCGTCACCGCTCGTCCTTCACGTCCACGATCTCCTCGATGACGTTCAGCACGCTGTCCGGGTTCACCGAGACGGTGTCGATGCCCGCATCCACGAGGAACCGGGCGAACGCCGGGTGGTCACTGGGCGCCTGCCCACAGAGGCCCACGGGGCGGTCGGCCTCGTGGGCGGCCTCGATGAGGGTGCGGATCAGCTCTTTCACCGCCGGGCGCCGCTCGTCGAAGAGGTAGTCGAGGCGGTCGCTGTCGCGGCCCACGCCCAGGACCAGCTGGGTCAGGTCGTTGGTCCCGATGGAGAAGCCGTCGAACCGCTCGGCGAAGGCGTCGGCCTCGAGGATGTTGGTGGGGATCTCGGCCATGACGTAGACCTCGAGCCCCTCGCGCCCCCGCTCCAGCCCCTCCTCGGCCATGACCTCCAGGACCCGGTCGCCTTCCTCGGGCGTGCGGCAGAAGGGGATCATGACCACCACGTTGGTGAAGCCCATGGTCTCCCGGACCCGCCGGATGGCCCGGCACTCGAGGGCGAAGCCGTCGCGGTAATCGTCGCTGTAATAGCGCGATGCGCCCCGCCACCCGAGCATGGGGTTCTCCTCGTCCGGCTCGAACCGGGCGCCGCCCACCAGGTCGGCGTACTCGTTGGTCTTGAAGTCGCTGGTCCGGACGATGACAGGGTCGGGGTGCCGGGCCGCGGCGATGGTGGCGATGCCCCGTGCCAGGTGGTCCACGAAGTACTCGGAGCGGTCGTCGTAGCCCCGGGTCAGTTCCCGGATCTCCTCCTTCACGTCGTCGTCCTCGAGCTCGTCGAACCGGGTCAGCGCCAGCGGATGGATCCGGATAACGTTGTTGATCAGGTACTCCATCCGGGCCAGTCCCACGCCGCGGCACGGGAGCCGCCACCACCGCATGGCGCCGGCGGGCGTGGCCACGTTCATCATGACCGGCGTCTCCGTCTCCGGGACGTCTTTCAGCGACCGCTCCTCCTCCGAGTACTCCAGCGCCCCCCGGTAGACCCGGCCTTCCTCCCCTTCCGCGCAGGAGACGGTGACGTCCTCGCCGTCTTCCAGCGCCGACGTGGCCCGACCGGTGCCGATGACCGCCGGCACGCCGAGCTCCCGACTCACGATGGCGGCGTGGGAGGTCCGGCCGCCGCGGTCGGTGATGATGGCCGCCGCCCGCTCCATGGCCGGGACCCAGTCCGGGTCCGTCATGTCGGTCACGAGGACGGCGCCGTCTTCGAACGCCTCGATCTCCTCCACGTCCAGGATGACCTGGGCGGTGCCGGCGGCGATGGCCTGGCCGATGGCGATCCCGGTGAGCAGCTCCTCGCCCTCATCCTCCAGCGTGTAGCTGCGGAGGGTGGAGGCCTGCTTCCGGGACTGGACGGTCTCGGGGCGGGCCTGGACGATGTAGAGGTCGCCGTCGTCGCCGTCCTTGGCCCACTCCACGTCCATGGGGCGATCGTAGTGGTCCTCGATGGCGGCACCCCACCGGGCCAGCTGGAGGATCTCGCGGTCGCTCAGGACCCAGCTCCGACGCTCCTCCTCCGACGTGTCCACGGTCTCGACGGGCGAGTCGCCGTCGGAGGCGTAGACCACCTTCTCCTCCTTCGAGCCCAGCTCCTTGCCGATGACCGGGGTCAGGTCCGGGTCGTCGAGGAAGGGCTTGAACGCCACGTAGTGGTCCGGGTTCACGGTCCCCTGGACCACGGTCTCGCCGAGGCCCCAGGCCGCATCGATGGCCACCACGTCGGGGAACCCGGTCTCCGTGTCCAGCGTGAAGAGCACGCCGGCGCCGGCCCGGTCGGACCGGATCATCTTCTGGACGCCCACCGAGAGCGCCACGTCGAGGTGGTCGAACCCCTGCTCCTCCCGGTAGGCGATGGCGCGGTCGGTGAACAGGGATGCGTAACACTTCCGGCACGCGTCCAGGACCGCGTCCTCGCCGGTGATGTTCAGATAGCTCTCCTGCTGGCCGGCGAAGCTGGCTTCCGGCAGATCCTCCGCCGTGGCGCTGCTCCGGGCCGCGACGTCCGGGGCGTCGGTGCCATAGCGCTCGCCGAGCTCGCCGTACGCCTCCCGGATCGCCGATGCCACCTCGTCGGGGAAGGTGCCATCGACGAAGAGCTCCCGGATGGCGCTCCCCGTTTCGTCCAGCGAGCGGTCGCCCCGGTCCATGGCCTCCAGCGCGTCCCCGATCCGGCCTTCGAGCTCGTTCTCCGCCAGGAACGAGCGGTACGCCCGGGCGGTGGTGGCGAACCCGTCGGGCACCCGCACCCCCTGCTCTTCCAGCGTCCGGATCATCTCCCCGAGCGACGCGTTCTTCCCTCCGACCCGCTCCACGTCGTCGCTGGTCAGCTCCTCGAACCAGACGACGAGGGCGTCGTCATCCGTCATCCGCAGCTCCTCTCCTGGCATTCGTCGGCTTCGTTATTGCAGGCGGGGCCGCCGTATCGAACCACGGGCGCACAACTCGTTCCGTCCGGCGCCGGGGGCTGCGACCCGGGGCTCATGGCCCGCCGTCGGCGGCCGGGTCCGGCTCCTCGATCACGGTCCGGACCCGCACGGCGTAGTCTGCCGGCCGGATCTCCCGGCCCCGCTCATTCGCCCAGACCTGCGTGAACTCGGCGCCGAGGAAGAAGACCAGCGCCGAGTAGTAGACCCAGAGGAGGAGCAGGAAGATCGACCCGGCGGCGCCGTACAGCGACGCGGCCGCCTTGCGCGCCAGGAACCACGAAAGCAGGTGCTTTCCGACCACCAGGAGCGTGGCTGTGACCAGCGCCCCGATCCAGACGTCCCGCCACCGGATCTCCACGTCCGGCAGCGCCTGGAAGACGGTGCTGACGGCGAGCCAGAGGAGGAGGAGCGACGTGAGCAGGTCCACGACGGGAACGAGGGGGACGAACGGGTCCAGCACCTCGAGGATCGGCGTCAGCCGGCCGAGGACGGCGCCGGCCACCACCGACAGGATCATGATGCCGCCGAGCGCCGCTACGGCGGTGAACGCCGCGACCCGCGATCGGACCAGGTTGCGGAGCACCCCCGCCCGGGGCTCCACGGCCCAGACCCCGTTCAGCGCCCGCTGCAGGTTGGCGAAGACGGCGGTGGCGCCGAACGCCAGCAACAGGATCGTGAAGATGGCGCCGAGGGAGGTGAGGTCGAGGGCGGTCATCCGGTTCACCACCGTCTCGGCCACCTCCGTGGCCTGGGGCCCGCCCATGATCCCGACCTGCTCCAGGATCCACCGCTCCGCCACGGGGCCGCCTATGAACTGGCCGGCTACCGTGACGGCCAGGACCACCAGCGGGGCCAGGGACACCACCGCGTAGTAGGCGATGGCCGCGCTCCAGCGGATGGCGTCGTCGTCGAGCCACTGGGCCACGGTGCGACGTGCGATCCGGAGCGTCTGTGTTCCGAAGCCGGTCCGGGTTTCGCCGTTCTCCAAGGGGCCGCCTCTTTCCGTGAGGGTCTGTCGAGTGCTCGCCGGTGCCAACACGGCAATTCCCGTGCGCTTGCCCGTAGGGGCCGGGCCACCCTCTATTAACGCGCCATGATCCCCAGGGAATTCTGGAAGAGCTTCGGGCCGGGGCTGCTGTGGGCCGCGGCGGCCATCGGCGTCTCCCACCTGGTCCAGTCCACGCGGGCGGGCGCCGACGCCGGGTTCGCCCTGACGGGCGTCATCGCCGTGGCGCTGGTCCTCAAGTACCCGTTCTTCGAGTTCGGGCCGCGGTACGCCGCCGCCACCGGCGAGAGCCTCGTGGAGGGGTACGCCGGTGTGGGACGCTGGGCCGTCTGGCTCTACCTCCTCATCACGGTGGCCACGGCGGTGATCGTCGATGCGGCCATCCTCCTCTTCACCGGGTTCCTCCTCCTCTCGGTCTTCGGCCTGGATTGGCCGGTGTGGACCGCCGCCGGTGCGCTCTACCTGGTCTGCGCAGGGATCCTGTGGGTCGGCCGGTACCGGCTCCTGGACCGGACCGTGAAGACCATACTGGTGGCGCTGGCCGTCTCCACGATCGTGGCCGCCGTGCTGGCGCTCCCGGCCGCCGACTTCAGCACCGCCGCACTGATCCCGGACGTGGGCCGCGACGTGGGCCGCGACGTGGGCCGCGACGGCGTGGTGGCCTTCGCCTTCGTCCTGGCGCTGGTGGGATGGATGCCGTCGGCGGTGGACATCTCCGTCTGGAACTCGCTGTGGACGCTGGCCAAGGACGAGTCGGAGCAGGTCCGGACCAGCGTCGCCAACGCGTTGCTGGACTTCCGTATCGGGTACGCCGGGACCGGGCTCATGGCTTTCGCGTTCCTGACCCTCGGCGCCGCCGTGATGCACGGGAGCGGGCAGAGCTTCAGCTCGGCGGGGACGGCGTTCAGCCTCCAGCTCGTGGACCTGTACGCCGAGACGCTGGGCGCCTGGGCCCGGCCCTTCGTGCTGGTGGCGGTGTTGACCACCATGCTCTCCACGTCCATCACCGTGGTGGACGGGTTCCCCCGCGGCATCGCCCGGTCCCTGGAAGTGCTGGCCGGCCACCGGGCCCGCGACGTGGAGGTGGGTGAGACGGGCAGGATCTACTGGCTGACCATGGTGGCCATCGGCCTCGCCGTCCCCACCGTCCTCGCGCTCCTGGCCGGCTCCCTTACGGGGATGGTCGACTTCGCGACCATCGTGGCGTTCCTCACCGCGCCCCTCCTGGGGTACCTGAACCTCCGGGCCGTCACCAGCGACGACGTCCCCGCCGAGCTCCAGCCAGGGCTGGGGCTGCGCGCCCTGTCCTGGGCGTCGCTCGCGGTGCTGGCGGCGTTCGGTGTGGTCTATCTGGTGACGCTTATGGCGTAGTTGGCGAGGCAGGCGGCCGGGCGCGAGCGCCCGGCGAGGGGGGGATGCCGGACTCGCGGTAGGGACGGTTCGCGGGGTCTGCCACCTTGCCGGACCGTTCATCTTGCCGGCTGTTGATGGGGGGACTGGGGGTCTGGCGGGGCTGCTTTCGCGGCGAAACCCGCCGGCTTCACGGCGAAGCTGCCTTCAACGGCCACCACTCGTTCCCGCGGGCGGTTCCGCGGTTCCCATCCCGAGACCAGCGCCCCGGTTCTCACCGTAGCGCCCGTCGGCGGGAGCGGTTACCCCCACTCCCCCAGTCCCCACCCGGGACGTTCGGCCGCCGGAATCCCGCAGCCAACCCCGCGAACCCGGACTCCGCCGCGAACGCTATCCCCCCATCGCTCGCGGTCAGGTGCTGGCGGGACAGAGCGTGAATGGCCCCGCCGTGGATTGGCGCCCGTACGGTCAACCCGCCGGACCGCGAGCTTACCTCGGGTCCACCGTCTCGTACACCCGCTGATTCCCCTCGGCGTCGAAGGCGATGACCTGGTAGACCTCGGGGTTCGGACCCTCCATGCCAGGCGAGCCGATCGGCATCCCCGGCACCGAGAGCCCCACGATGTCGTCGGGCCGCTCGTGCAGAAGACGGGCCACCACCTCGGCGGGGACGTGCCCCTCGATGGTGTAGCCGCCCACCCGGGCCGTGTGGCACGAGGCCAGGTTGCCCGGGACCCCGTGCTCGACCTTCTTCCGGTTCAGCTCCGCGTAGGCCGCGATGTCCACGCCATCCACCCCGAAGCCCTCCGACTCCAGGTGCGCGATCCAGCCGTTGCAGCAGCCGCACGTCGGCGACTTGTAGACCACGACCTCGCCCGCTTCCGCCACCCCGGCGCCCGCCGCCGTCCCGGCCGCCGCTTCACTCGCGCTCGCGCGCTCCGCACCGCCGGCGTCCTGCCCGCATCCGGCCAGGACCGGTGTGGCGAGGAGCGCCGCGGCGATAATGATTCCGTTTCTCATACAAGCAAGATCGGGGAACCGGAGTCGCGAGTAAAGGGGCCGGGCGCGAGCGCCCGGCGAGGGGGGGATGCATGGTTCGCGGCAGGGAATGTTCGCGGGGTCAGCTGGGTTTCCGGGCCGTTTAGCTCGCCGGAGGTTGATGGGGGATTGGGGGTCTGGCGGGGGTGCCTTCGCGGCGAAACCCGCCGGCTTCGCGGTGGGGCTGCCTTCAACAGCCACCACTCGTTCCCGCGGGCGGTTCCGCGGTTCCCATCCCGAGGCCCAGGCCGCAGTCCCTACCGTGGCGCTCTTCGGCGGGGGCGGTTCCCCCCACTCCCTCAGTCCTCGACCCGGGACGTTCAGCCGCCGGAATCCCGCAGCCAACCCCGCGAACCCGGACTCCGCCGCGAACGCTATCCCCCGGTCGCGGTCTCCATGAGCGCGCCCTGGAGCGCGTGGATGTCCTCGGGCGTGTTGTAGACGTTGGGGGACACGCGCACGGCGGAGCCCCGGAGGGATACGTAGATGTCGCGGTGATCGAGCTCGGCCTTGAGGGCGGCGTTGTCGAGGCCGGCGGGAGCCCGGAGTCCGAAGATGTGGGCCGCCCTGCCCTCCTCGTGGTCGGCCTCGAAGCCGGCGTTCGGGAGCGTATCGAAGAGGTCGGCGGTGATCCGCCGGCAGTAGGTTTCCATCTCGGGGATGCCCCATTCCAGGAGCTGCTCCAGGGCGGCGATGGCCATGGGCATGAGGGCGAAGTTGCTGCGGCCGCCCACGTCGTAGCGTGCGGCGGCCGGCCGGTACTCCTCGGTGTAGGCGACGAGGTTGCGGAAGTCGTCGCTGCGGGCCCGTGCCAGCCAAGCCTCCTCGAGGGGCGTTCCACTGTCGTAGCGGGGCCCGAACCAGCCGAAGGCCAGGGAGTACGGCCCCAGGAGCCACTTGTAGGCGGCGCAGATCACCGCGTCGGCGCCGACCTCGGTCACGTCGAAGGGCATGGCGCCCACAGCCTGGGTCCCGTCGATGACGAAGGCGGCGCCGTGGGCCCGGGTCCGCGCGCCGATGGCGGCGAGGTCGAACCGGGTCCCGTCGGTCCAGTGTACGGGGGCGAGGGCCACGGCGGCGGTGTCGGCGTCGATGGCGTCGAGGACGCGGGCCGTCCACTCCCGGCTCCGGCCGAGGGTCCGTTCGGGCGCCGGGATGGTCCGGATCTCGGCGCCGTGGTCCCGGGCGAGCCGTCGCCAGATGAGGGCGTTGCTGGGGAACTGCCCCTCCGCCAGGACCACGTTCTGGCCGCTGGCCATGGGCGTGTTCCGTGCGGCGGCGGCGATCCCGTAGGAAACGGCCGGAAGGATGGCGACGCGCCGGGGGTCGTCGGCGTGGATCAGCGAAGCGAAGAGGGTGCGGGCGGTATCGGCGCCGGCGAAGAAGTCGTTCGGCACGATATCCACGGGGAATCGCTTGGCCCGGATCCCCTGGATGCCGGCCTCTTCCACGGATCTCATGAGGGGCGACATGTAGGCGCCGTTCAGGTAGTGGACGCCTTCGGGCAGGGAGAACTGGTGGCGCTGGCAGTCTAGCATGGGCCTCATTCAGGGGTTATTCAGCTTGTTGCGCAGGGTACGGACGCTGATTCCGAGCAGCTCGGCCGCCCGGGTGCGGTTGTGGTCGGTTTCCTCCAGCGCTCGTTCGATCAGGGCGGCCTCCGCTTCCCGGACATTCAGGGTGTCCAGGACCACGCGCCCCGGAGATCCCGGGTCCGCCGGCCGGCTGTCGGCCGGATCCGTGGACCCATCCAGCTCGAAGGCGTCGGGCCCCATGACGGGATCGGTGCTGAGGATGACGGCCCGTTCCACGGCGTGGGAGAGCTCCCGCACGTTCCCCGGCCAGTCGTAGTCGAGGAGCCGGTCGATGGCGGCGGGATGGATCCCCCGCACGTCCTTGTCCAGGTTCTTCGCGGTTTCGCGGGCGAAGTGATGGGCCAGGACCGGGATGTCTTCGGTACGGTCCCGGAGCGGAGGGATGGTGACGGGCACGACGGCCAGACGATAGTAGAGGTCGTCCCTGAACTCGTCCTGCCGGACGGCCTCCTTCAGGTCGCGATTGGTGGTGGCGACGATACGCACGTCCACCCGGATCGGGGTGGCACCGCCCACCCGCTCGAACTCCTGCTCCTGGATGACCCGGAGCAGCTTGGCCTGGAGGTCCGGCCTCATCTCCGTGACCTCGTCGAGGAGCAGCGTGCCGCCGTCCGCCCGCTCGAAGGCGCCCTTGACCATACGCGTGGCGCCCGTGAACGCGCCCTTCTCGTGGCCGAAGAGAGAGCTCTCGATGAGCGCCTCGGGGATTGCTGCGCAGTTCACCGAGATGAAGGGCCGATCTCCGCGGTCACTCCAGTCGTGGACGGCCCGGGCCACTAGCTCCTTCCCGGTCCCGCTCTCCCCCTGGATCAGCACCGTGGAACGGGTGGGCGCCACGGTCCGGATCAGCTCGATCACCCGCTTCAACGGCTCGCTGTCGCCGATGATGGCGTGCTCACCCCGGAGCTGGCGGACCTCGGCCTTCAGCGACTCGTTCTCCCGCCGCAGCCGGGTGAACTCGAGCGCCTGGTCGACGGCGATCTCGAGCTCTCGCGGCTCCATGGGCTTCAGGAGGTAGTCATGGGCGCCGGCCTTCATGGCAGCGACGGCGTGCTCGATGGTGCCGTGCCCGGTCACCATGATGAACGGGGTGTGGTCGTGGGCGCCCTGCACGGCTTCCAGGAGCTCGATCCCCGACAGCCCCGGCATCTGGTAGTCGGAGATCACGAGGTCCACCCCGCCCCGGTCCAGCACGTTCATGGCCGCCTCGCCGTTCTTCACGACCACCGCCCGATGGCCGGAACGCTCCAGGGTCTTCTGGAACGTGGCCAGGACGGCCGGGTCGTCATCGACGCAGAGGATCGTTGCCATTCGGTCTCGGATCGCGGGGCTCGAGGTTTCCCGTAAAGCGACCCTCTGGGGACAGCGCCGTCAAGTACCCGCAGTCCGGCCCGAACGCGGGGGGCGGCCCGAACGCGAGGGCGTTACGGACGTGGGGGTCACGGACGCGGCGGAGACGGTTTGGGCCTCAGGAGGCCACGACCTCGCGGACCGTCAGCGTCAGAGATCGGTCGATAGGCTGGATGTCCCGGGCCATCCGGCGAAGAGCCCGAGCGACCCGGTACTCGCCGTCTCGCTCGGCGCGCAGCGCGGCACGTATCAGGTAATCGAATCTCTCGTCAAAGCTCATGACTCCCTCCTCCCTGTCCCGTTCCCCTTCCTGTACGTGAAACGCGCGATGCGGGTTTCTTCTGACACCCGGCCGGCCCCTGCACTCCCGGCGGCACCGCCCTCTCATCCCTTCAGATGGGCCCTGGCGACGAATGGTTGCGTCCCGGCGCGCGGCTCGTTGGCCCCCGGGCGCTCGTTGGCGTAGCTTCGGCGCGGGATGCACGAGATCGACCGACGGAACCCTCTGCCAAGACGCTGATGCTCCGCCGACCATCCACGGCTGAATCCGGGTCCGATGCCACCGGCATCGGGGCCGCTCTTCGCCGCGTCCCCCTCGGGATCCGCTACATGGCAGCGGCCGCCTTCTTCTTCAGCATCATGAGCCTGCTGGTGAAGGTGGCCGGTCAGCGACTCCCACCCCAGGAGATGGTCCTGGCTCGGGCGGTGGTGGGGGTGGCGCTGAGCTGGTACTGGCTCCGGTCCCGGGGCGTGTCGCCGTGGGGGCACCGCAAGGGACTGCTCCTGGTCCGGGGGCTCATCGGGTTCGGCGGGCTCAGCGCCTTCTTCTTCGCCGTGACGCGCCTGCCCCTGGCCGACGTCACGGTGATCCAGTACACGAACCCGGTTTTCACCGCCGTCCTCGCCGCCATCTTCCTGTCGGAGCGGATGCGGCCCCGGGACGTAGCGCTCGTCCTCCTCAGCCTGGTCGGCGTGGTCCTCATGACCCGACCGGGGTTCCTCTTCGGCGGGCTCGAGGAGCGCCTCGACCCCTTCGCCGTGGCCGTAGCCCTCGCCGGCGCCATCCTCAGCGCCGGCGCCTACGTCACGGTCCGGGAGCTGTCGAAGACGGAGGACCCGGTGGTCATCGTCTTCTGGTTCGCCCTGGTGGCCACCGCCGGGTCCATCCCCTTCACCGCCGCGGGAGGGCTCATGCCCACCCCGTGGGAGTGGGGCGCGCTCCTGGGCATCGGGGTCGTGACCCAGCTCGCCCAGGTGGCGCTGACCCGGGGACTCAAGGAGGAGCGGGCTGGCCGGGCCATGGCCGTGGCCTACATGCAGATCGTGTTCGCCGCCATCTGGGGCGCCCTCTTCTTCGCCGAGTACCCTGATCTCTGGGGGCTGACGGGCGCGCTGCTCATCGTGGCGGGCACCGCCGGGATCGCCCGGAGCCGGGCCGCCTCCTGACCCGTGGAGGGGCTCAGTCCTCCCGGAGCGCCCGGCGCGCCGCCCGCAGCTCCCGACGCATGGCGTCCAGCTCCTCGGGCGCGGCCGGACCGCCGCCGAACCGGACCCTGACGTAGCGCCGGGCCAGCGCCGCGGCGTGCCGCCCTCCGGGCGCCGTGCTCTCCACGGCGGCGGCGAACTGAAGCGGCGCGCCCCGGGGCACGGCGTCGACCCCGCGGCCTTCGAACGCCCGCCGGAGCCGCAGGTAGAGGCGCGTTTCCGGTCGGATGGTGGTGCGGGTGGAGAGGGCGATCCAGGCCAGCCCGGCGAGGAGCGCGCCGGCGAGCCAGCCGAGCCAGCCGGGAAGCCCGGAGGCGTCATCATCCGCCTCCCGACGGGGCCCGGGGTCCAGGGCCCGGGCGGCGCGGCGGAGGATCCCTTCCTGGTTCGCCAGGCTGTAGTCCAGGACCCACTTGCTCCAGCGGTGCTGGAGCCCGTCCAGGAGGATCCGCCCGGGCCAGAACCAGGCAACGGCACCTCCATCGCCACCCGTTGCCGCCGCCGGCGTCGGGTCGTAGGTGACCCAGCCGAAGCCGGGGTGCCACACCTCGACCCAGGAGTGGGCCTCATTCTGGGTCACGGCCAGGTGGCTGCCCACGGTGTTCCACTGCCCTCCGAGGAAGCCGTTCACGTTGCGGGCCGGCACCCCCGCAGACCGGAGCAGCACCACCATGGCGGTCGAGAAGTACTCGCAGTGGCCGGCCCGGCGTTCGAAGAGGAAGTGCTCGATGCCGGTTTCGGCCGCCGTGGCCGGCAGCTCCCGGGTGTATTCGAGGCTCCGCAGCCAGCGCTCGACGGCCCGGGCCCGGTCGTAGCGGGTGGTGTGACCCGCCGTGAGGGAGTCGGCCAGCGCGGTCACCCGGGGTGACAGCGCCGGGAGCTGGAGGTAGTAGCGCTCCGCGGGGGCCCGGCCCGCCGGCTCCGAACGCAGCGCCTCCGGCGAAGGTGGCTCGGCCACCGACTCGGCTGCGTAGCGCGGGGGCAGCGAGCCGAAGAATCGGAGGTCGCCGGCGCGATCGAGGTACGGTCGGATCCGTACCCGGGCGTCCACGTCCACCACCGGATGCAGAGCGAAGAGGACCCGGCTGTCCAGCAGCGAGCCGTAGATCTCCTGCTGGAGGCGGGGGCCGTCCCAGCGTCGGTAGCGGTCCAGGCTCGTCTCCCGCTCGGGCAGCCCGTCGGAGTGCAGCCAGCGGACGCCGTCGAACCGATCATAGGAGCGGCCGCGCCAGTGGAGACTCGCCACATTTTCGGGCCGGCCGTCGGGGAACTCCACGCGCAGCACCACCTCCGGGTTGGTCTGGATGGCGGCGCCGTGCTGGCCGAGTGAAACTTCGTCGGAGAAACCGGCGATGCTGGTGGCGAACGCGGGACCGCCCTGCGCCCAACCCCGGGACACCCGTGGGAAAGCCAGGAACACCATCACGCTGATGGCCAGCGTGACCAGTGACAGTGCTCCCGTCCAGAGGAGGAAGCCCCGGCCCATGGTCACGCCCCTGGCGCCGTACCGGCTCGTCTTCCGACGCAGGTGCCCCACCATGAGCGCCACGGTACTCAGCCCCACGTACGCCACGAAGGCCACGGCGAAGGCCAGGCCGGGCCGGTAGACGGTGGCCGCAAGCAGGAGCGCGAAGGAGAGTACGTAGGAGCGGACGTCGTTGCCCTGCCCGGCGGGCCGCCACGCCTCGCCCACCAGGAGCGCCAGCAGGACATGAACCATCCCCAGCAGCCGGTCCTCCGGGTGCAGCACCACGATGTATGCGGCCCGGGCGGCGAGTCCCAGCACCGCCACCAGGAACGCCCGCTCCAGCAAGGGGTGCAGCGCTGCGGGGCGCCAGAGCAGCGTGGCGACCAGCGCTGCGGTGCCGGCCAGCGCTACAGGCGCCGTCAGAACCGCGCCGCCCCACGCCGCCAGGATCGCGGCCAATGCCATACCCACCACGAGGCGGTGGTGCAGCCGCTCGAGCTTCACGTCGTCTCCGGTGTGAGTACGTCGCCGAAGCCGGTCGGATGGCCCCGCTGCGTCACCAGCGCGCACCGGCGCGGGTCGGCCGGCGGCCGTACGGCAGGCGCGTCGGGGCGGAACGAGGCCCGGGCCAGGGCGTCCAGGATCCGCTCCAGCTGCGGGCGTCCGGGTCCCGGCCGGATTTCCACATCCGAGGTGACCAGCCCGACCCGATCGCCCCGCGCCACGGCCCGGTCCGCCAGCGTGGCGGCCATCTCCACGGCCGCCTCCGCCCGGTCGCCCGGCGGTCCGCCCAGGTCGAGGCAGATCCAGGTGGACGGGGCGGTGTCCTGCTCGTACTCCCGGACCAGGGGCTCGCCCAGGCGGGCGGAGGATCGCCAGTGGACGTCCCGGGGGTCGTCGCCCGGCCGGTACTCCCGTAGCCCCCGGAACTCGCCCCGGGCGCCGGCGTTGCCGCCGCCGAGGGCGGCGCGGCCCCGCCGTCCGGCGGCACCGGCCAGCGCCTCCCGGACCTTCCGGTCGCGGCGAGGCCAGACCACCACGTCGCCGCTGACCCGGACGGTCCGCTCCTTGACAAAGAGCCCGAACGGGAAGGAGGTGGCCACCCGGACCTGCTTCAGGGGGACCACGCCCCGGTGCGGGAACGTGCGATCGGTCCGGACCACTACGGCGTGCCCGGGGCGGACCATCGGGGTGAACGCGCCGGTCCCCACCAGCGGCATCAGCTCCACCGCGTAGGCGGGGGTACGCCGGTTTCGGTTCCGGATCTCGTACCCCACGCGGCCCGGCGAGCCCGCGGTCACGGCCCGGGGCGGGAGGGCCCGGACCTCCACGCCCCAGATCACCTGCTCGGAGAGCCACCCGCTGACGGCGATGAACCCCATCATGGCGCCCACCAGCAGGTAAAGGAGGTTGCTGCCGGTGTTGATGGCGGCCAGCCCGATGCCCACGGCGCCCGCGGCGAACAGGCCGCCACCACGGGTGACCCGGAGCCGGACGGGGAACCGCAGGCGCCGCAGCCACCGCAGGAGCGCCCGAGCCGCGGCTCTAAAGCGGAGCCTCGACCTCATCCAGGATGTCCTCGAGGATGACCCGGACCTCCTCGTACGCGTCGCCGGCGCCGGCCCCACCGACGGGGACGATCCGATGCGCCAGGCACGGCTCCACCAGTCGTCGGACATCGTCGGGAGCCAGGTAGTCGCGGCCGTCCACCAGCGCGTAGGCCCGGGCGGCCCGGAGCAGCCCGATGGCGCCCCGGGGACTCACGCCCAGTCGGACCCGCTCGTCCTCCCGGGTGGCCCGGACCACGGCCATGGCGTAATCCACCAGATCCGGATCGGTCCGTACCTCGGGTATCCGCGCCTGGAGCGCCATGACCTCGTCCGGGTCGAGGATCGGCTCCAGCGCGTCCATCGGGTCGGCCGGCGACGCCGACTCCTGCAGGATCCGCCGCTCCCAGTCCTCGTCGGGGTACCCGATGGTCAGCCGCATGAGGAACCGGTCGAGCTGGCTCTCGGGCAGCGGGTACGTGCCGTGATGCTCCAGTGGGTTCTGGGTGGCCAGGACGATGAACGGCTGGGGCAGCTCGTAGGTCCGGTCATCGATGGTGACCCCGCCCTCCTGCATGGCCTCCAGCAGTCCGCTCTGCGTCCGCGGCGGCGCCCGGTTGATCTCGTCCGCCAGGACGATGTTCGTGAAGATCGGGCCCGGGCGCGTCTCGAACTGCCGCGTCTCCGGGTTGAAGATCGAGACGCCCAGCACGTCCGACGGCAGCAGGTCGCTGGTGAACTGGATACGCCGGAACCCCAGACCCGTGGCCGCCGCCAGCGCACGGGCCAGCGTGGTCTTCCCGACACCCGGTACGTCCTCGAACAGGATATGGCCGTGGGCCAGCAGCGCCGCCGTGGCCAGTCGTACCACCTCCCGGTGGCCGTGGAAGACCGTCTCCACCGCGTCCACCAGTCCGTCCAGCCGGGGGGCGCCCGCTTCGGGGGCCTCCGCCGCCATTCGCTCCGCTGCCTCCGCCATTGCGCGCCCTTCGAACATGATTATTCTTCTCGTGGCCGTGCGTTCATTCAACCCCTGCGAGCGACGCATGTTTCCCGGCGCTCCGTACCCCGGGCTTGGACGGGGCGCCCCCACCCCCTAACTTCAGGCCTCATGAAGATCCGCTACCTCGATGGCCGCCGGTTCCGCCAGGCCCTGATCGCGGCGTGCGAGCACGCACGGCACGCCAAGGGGGAGCTCAACCGGATCAACGTGTTCCCTGTGCCCGACGGGGACACGGGCACGAACCTGGCCCTCACCGTGAGCACCGTGGCCGAAGAGCTTCGACGGAATGCGGAGGGGGATGTGAGTGCGGTGGCCCGGACCGCGGCCGACGCCGGTGTCCTCGGCGCCCGGGGCAACTGCGGCATGATCCTCTCCCATTGGCTCATCGGCCTCGCCGAGGCCCTCAAGGATCGGAGTCACGTGGGTGTGGAAGAGCTGAAGGCGGCGCTCCGCAACGCCACCGACCACCTCTACGCCTCCATGGAGAAACCCGTCGAAGGGACCATGCTCACGGTGATGCGGGAGACGGCCGAGGAGGCCGAGGCGTGCGAGAGCACGGATCTGGCCGATTTCCTGCAGCGGATTCTCGGACGCGCCCGCGACGCCCTGGCCCGCACCCCCGACCTCCTCCCCGCCCTGAAGAAGGCGGGTGTCGTGGATGCCGGGGCCAAGGGGTTCGTCGAGTGGCTCGAGGGGATCCACGCCCTCATCGAAGGGAACCCCATCGTCGCCCTGGACGAGCGGCCCGACTACACCGACGCCGAGCCCGTGGCCAGCGCCGAGTTCCCCTCCGATGACGGCGGGTTCCGCTTCTGCACCGAGGCCCTCGTCCGGGGCGACGCGCTCCCCGACGAGCCAGTGATCCGTGCCGCCCTGCGGGACTTCGGCGACTCGCTCATCGTGATTCGCAGCGGCACCCTCCTCAAGGTCCACGTCCACACCGACACCCCGGACGACGTCTTCGACTACCTCCGCGGCGTGGGGCGCCTCGAGTCCCACAAGGCCGAGGACATGGAGGCCCAGCACGATGCCCTCGAGCGCTCCGCGACCGGCGTGGCCCGCAGGCCCGTGGCCATCGTCACCGACAGCGCCTGCGACCTCCCGGAGACCGTCATACGCGCCCACGGCATCCACGTGGTCCCCCTCTCCCTGGTCTACGACGAGGAAGTCCTCCGGGACGGCATCGACATCGACGCCGACACCTTCGTCGAGGGGCTGCGCCGGGGCGAGCACCCCACCACGTCACAGCCACCCCCCGCGGCCTTTTACGACGCCTTCCAGAAGGCCGACGACGACGGCGAGGCCGTCGTGGGCGTTATCCTGGCCGCCGCCCTCTCGGGCACCTTCGGCAGCGCCCAGGCGGCCGCCAGGCGCGCGGACGACGTCGCCGTCCACCTGATGGACTCACGGGGGATCTCCGTGCTGGAGGGGCTCCTGGTCATGAAGGCCGCCGAGCTGGCGGAGCTGGGGTGGCAGCCCCGGCAGATCGTCGACGAGCTGAACCGGGTCCGGGACCAGTCCAGCGTCTTCTTCACCGTGGACACCTTCGATCGTCTCATCGCGTCGGGCCGCATGGGCCGGGGCCGTGCGTGGCTCGGCAGCCTCCTGGATATCAAGCCGATCCTGGGCGTGGACCCGTCGGGAGCGGCTAAACCAGTCTCGAAGGTGAGAGGCTACAACGCATTGGTGCCCAAGGTCCTGGAGCTGGTGGCCGACCGGATCGGAGAGGCCGAGAAGTTCCGCTTCGGCGTGGTGCACGTGGATGCGCCGGACATCGCCGAGGAGATCCGCACGGCGCTACTGGAGCGGTTCGGGGAGCGGGATGTGCTCGTGTCACCGGCCACGCCGGTGATCGCCACGCACATCGGGCGGAAGGCGTGGGGGCTGGCGTATATGGTGGAGGATTAGGGCGCCGCGGAGCGGCGCAAGAGGCGGGGCGTTCGCCCCGCCACAGGCTCACTTCGTTCGCAACAGGCCGGCGCAGCCGGCCTGTTGCGGGGGCGTCGCGACCTAGTGGCCTTATCTACCCCCGGAGGCGCCCCCGCCCTACCCTGCGTACGCGATGGCGTCGATCTCCACCTTCACGTTCTTGGGCAGCGTCCGGACGGCCACAGTGGACCGTGCGGGGCGGTGGCTGTCGAAGTACTCACCGTAGACCTCGTTCATGGCGGCGAAATCGTCCATTTCGGCGAGGTAGACGGT
This sequence comes from Longimicrobiales bacterium, assembly GCA_046483065.1. GTDB lineage: Bacteria > Gemmatimonadota > Gemmatimonadetes > Longimicrobiales > RSA9 > JAWVYT01. The sequence goes on from JAWODW010000052.1 coordinate 22,742, forward strand.
GGTCTTGAGGACGGAGCCGAGGGCGGTGCCGGACTCCTCGAGGATAGCCGAGAGGTTCTCCATAACCTGCTCGGTCTGGGTGGCCACGTCCTGGCCGACGATCTCCATGGTATCGGGGTCGAGGGCGATCTGTCCGGCGGTGAAGACCAGGTCTCCGAGCTTCATGGCTTGACTGTACGGGCCGATGGCTTCGGGTGCGGTCTCGGTATGGATACGAACGGGGTCCATGTCTGCTCCTCGGGGTTATTCAGCGGAGGCGGTGCCGTCGTGGCGCCGCACACTGTCGATGATCTCTTCGGGGCTCACGGTGACCACGCCGGCCTTGCCGACCTCGGCGCCGGCGGCGTGGGTGGCCAGCACGGCGGCCTCGTCCACGGCGCCGGAAGCGGCGAGGGTCGCCGCCATGACGGCGGTTACCGTGTCGCCGGCCCCGGACACGTCGTAGACGGCCCGGGCCACGGCCGGCACGTGAAGGAGCTCGCCTGCAGCGGTGGCCAGGGACATTCCCTCCCCGCCACGGGTGACCAGGAGGTTCTCGCACTCCAGGTGCTTCCGGGTCCGCGCCATCCAGTCGGCGTTGTCGGGTCGGACCTCGGCGCGCAGCGCGGCGGCGAGCTCAGGGTGGTTCGGTTTGAAGACGGTGCACCCGGGGAAGTCGAAGAAGTGCCGGGCCTTGGGGTCGACAACGATGGGCAGGTCGCGCCGCCGGGCGATGTCCAGCGCCACGTCGATCACGCCGGGCACGAGGACGCCCTTGTTGTAGTCCTCGAGGATGATGGCGTCGGCCCCGTCCGCGGCGGCCTCCACCCGCTTCTCCAGCTCCTCTATCCGCTCGGTCAGGTCGCGGGTGTCCTCGCGGTCGTAGCGGGCCACCTGCTGGTGCCCCACCAGGACCCGCGTCTTGACCGTGGTGGGGCGGTCACCCAGGGTGACGACGTCTTCCACCGCGATGCCCACATCACGCGCCACGTCACGGAACACGCCACCCGCCCAGTCCTCGCCCACCACACCGATCAGCGCCGCGTTCACGCCCAGCGCCGCCAGGTTCGCCGCCACGTTCGCCGCACCGCCCAGGGCGTGCCACTCGTCCTTCACGTGCACGACGGGGACCGGGGCCTCGGGGGAGATCCGGGACGCACCACCCCTCAGGTAGACATCCAGCATGAGGTCGCCCACCACCAGGATCCGACTCCCGGCCATACGGTCCAGGAGCTCGCGGGCGCGAGCGGCGTCGACGCGGTCCATGTGCGCTGCCGGAAAACGGTGAACGGTGCGTGGGCTGTGAGGCGCGGAAAGTACCGTCCCCGCCTGGGGGTGTAAAGCCGCACCGGGCGAGGACAGGAGCCGGGGCCTGCCCTCTTAGTCGAGGGCGTCCATGAACCGGCCCAGCGTCCGGGAAAGGAGCTCCTGGAGTTCCTCCAGGTCCAGCTCCTTCGGATCGGCCCACGTGAACGCCCGAAGCGCCGCCGCACGCCCCTCCGAAGTCGGGAACTGCTTCATCTCCAGCACGCCCCGGATCAACGGCCACGTCAGCGACGTCTCTGTCTCCGTGCGCCGGAGGACCTCGCCGTCGAGGACGGCGTCTTCCTCCAACTCCAGGCGCACCGGCTCACCCTCCGCCGGCATGGCGCCGGCCGCCCCGAGCCACTTCTGCAGTCCCTCCGCCGTCCGCTGTAGAGCCACGATCTCCCCGGGGGGCGCGTCCACCTTCCCCAGCACCAGCACCGACCGCACCTCCCCGCCGTAGTAGACCTCGACGTACACCTTCAGCAGCCCCAGCGCCATCGTCCATCCCGAAAGCACCGCGTCCGCGTCGGTATCGAACCCGGACTCCACCACCCGCACACGAGTCCCGCCGTTCTCCGGCGTAAGCTCTACCTCCGTCCTCCGCACACCTTCGTCCGCCTCCCGGAGGACGAAGCGCCGCCCGGGCTCCAGCTCCACCACGTCGTATTCGATCTCCAGGCCCATCTGTCCCCAGATCCAGGTGACCTGGTCTGTCTGCCCGATCCGGCCCAGAGCGTCATCCACGTACCAGCCCGTCAGTCGATCCGGGTCCGCCCACGCCTCCCACACCGCCTCCGTGGGTGCCTGGATCTCGACCTCGGCCTCAATCCTCTCTTCGCTCACTGCTATCCCCTCTCTCTTCACTGGATTCCGTTTTCCCTTCCTCCCCCTCCCCCGGGATCGGGTAACACCCCAGCAGCAGGCGGTACGGCCGACCGGGCCCGGCGGCCCCCGATCCCGTCAGCGCCGGCGACGTGTACTTCGACACGATCGCCCCGAACAGCTCACGGACCGAACGAGCGAACAGCGCCCGCTGTTCCGCCGTCTCGAAGCGGAACTCCGCGTCCAGAGTGAACGTGGGAACCGGTCGGCCGGCGGCCTCCGATTCGCGCATCACCTCTCCAAGCTCCGCCTCCGCACGCGTCTGCAGCGCCAGCAGCCGCGCCGCCGTCTCCGGATCCGTCTCCAACTCGCCCGGCGACAGCCCACCCAGCACCTCGGACGCGAGAACGTAGCTCTCCGCCGTGGCGGCGTACACCTTCTCCACAACGTTGCCTGCACGGCGCTCTTCCGCCAGACGCAGGAACCCGTGCTCCACCAGCCGCTGCACGTGGTAGTTGATCTTCTGCGGCTTCTGCCCCAGTCGGCGGGCCAGCTCCGCCGCCGAGCCCGGCTCCCTCGCCGCCTCCATGATCTGCAGCCGCAGCGGGTGCAGCAGCACCTCGGCCCGGTCCCGGTCCCCCACGACCTCGATCCCCTGTGTGATGGCGTTCATACAGGCAGGGTTGTACATACAAACGCACCTGTCAAGATCCCACGGGCGGGCCATCGCCGCCGTGGCGGCCGCGCTGAACGATCAAGGCGCAGGGCCCGACGGTGGGGAAAACGGCCCGCTGTATGCCCCCGACTCCGCGGTTCGGCGCTCTGTTCACCTGTCCGGACAGCTTGACGGTCCGGATGGTCGGCGTTCTGTTTGGGGCCGGATGCGGAGGCTCTACTCATACCTGATCTGGGCGCTCATCGGTCTTCTGGCCGTGCTGTGGCTGCCGATTCTGACGGTGATCTTCATCGTCACGGCGCCGTTTGATCCCGGGCGTTATGCGGCGGGCCGCTGGTTCCGTCGTTCAGCGGTAGCGGCGGTGAAGCTGATCCCGGTGTGGGACTTCCGAACGGAGGGTGTGGTCATCGGGGACCCACGCCGTCCGTACGTGGCGGTGGCCAACCACGAGTCGTTTGCGGACATCTTCCTGATCAGCCATCTGCCCTGGGAGATGAAGTGGTTGTCGAAGGAAGGGATCTTCCGGATCCCGGTCATGGGGTGGATGATGAGCATGGCCGGTGACATCCGGGTCCGTCGCGGGGACCGGGACAGCCGTGCCGGGGCGCTGGACGAGATCCACGACCGGCTGGACAAGGGTGTCACGGTGATGATCCTGCCGGAGGGTACCCGGTCCCCGGATGGCCATCTCCAGCGCTTCCGGAACGGTGCCTTCAAGGTGGCCATCGAGCGCCAGCTTCCGGTCTTACCGATCGCCGTGGCCGGGACGGGTAACGCCATGGCGAAGCACTCGGGCGTCTTCAATCCGGCGCGTGCCATCGCCCGTGTCCTGGAGCCGGAGCCCACCGAGGGGCTCACTCTGGCGGATGTGCCGAAGCTACGGGACCGTGTCCGCGACCGGATCGCCGCCGCCCGGGACGAGCTCCGGGTGCGTCTGGACGGCTGACCGGGGCCCCTCGCTTGCCGGGGAGGCCCCGGGCAGGGTACTTTCGGGTACCGGATGCCCCTGTCCACATCCTCGGACTCCAGCGGAAGAGGACGGTATGGAAGCGGGCCTGCTCGTGTCCCGGAGGGAGCCACCACAGCGGATGGTCATCGGGGCGCCCGACCGGTCGATCCTGCGGCGTCGCCGCAACCCGTGCAGGCACTTCACCGGCGACGAATCGCCGGCGCCACCCTCCTCCCGCCTTCGACCCGGGTGCCGGGGCGCCCTGCTCCGGGCCCGCCGTGAGTGCTGCTGTCCCGGGCTCCGCCAGCGGTACGGGACGTACCAGCCCATCCGGCTGCGCCGACGCCGGTCGTCGGAGGGCCGGGCCTAAGACCGAACGCGGTCGGACCGGGTCCGAGGCCCGCTTCCCTGACCGAGGCGGACGGATCGACCGGGGCTGACCCCGGGCAGCCGCCCCTCTGATGTCCGCTCGAAGCTATTCCTGCCGCTCCCGATAGAGCCGGAACCCATAGCCGCAGCTGGCGGTGGTGCACTCGACCATCCGGATCTCGAAGTAGTAGGTGCCGCCGGCCTTCACCAGGTCGAAGTCCACGATGGGGACGTCGTCGTCCAGCACGTCGCTGGAGACCATGGCCCCACCGGCGTCGTAGACGGCGAGGTCCAGGTTGGAGCAGCCGTTGTCGCACACGGCCACACCCGCGAAGCGGCCGGGCGCGAGGTTGATGGAGAACCGGAGCTCCTCTCCGGCCCCTAAGAGCCCGGTGCGTTCATCGGCCACCTCTGCGCCATCGGGCGTCGGGATGGCCTCGAGCTGGATCCTGACCTGATCCTGCCACGTCGCAACACCGGCCGTGGGCCCGGTGCCGCCGTCTGCCTCGACGGCGTACCATCGATAAGCGGCGTAGCATCGGGCCGTGGAGCAGTCGGGCATGGATGTCCCGATGACCACGTCGGCCTCCTGGTCGAGGGAGAAATCCAACACCGGGAATGCGTCTATCTCGCGGTCCGAGTCCAGGAGCTGCTCGGTATCCATACGGCTGACGATGAGGTCGATATCCGAGCAGTCGTCGTCGCAGGCTCCGATGACCATGAAGCGGCCGGCGGGCAGGCGCAGGATGGTGGCGCCCTCTGCACCACTTATCATCCACCCCTCGGACTCTCCTTCCAGGACGTACTCTTCGCTCAGAGTGCTTTCCTCTACCTCATCGAGGTACGCGGTGACCTGCTCGGCGTAGGGGTTCTGGGCGGTGCCGGTGGCGGGCGAGGCGACGAGGGCGGCGGTGGCGAGGGCGGCCAGGGGCCGGCGGGCGCTGGTCATGGCGTGCTCCGTTCTCAGGGGGTCACGGTCGGCAGCCTCCAAGGTTGTGCGTGGCGAGTACGGGCACAACCGTTTCCTCTACTGCGGGGGATTCGGCGACCCGGGTCTCAACCGATCCAGCCGGCGCCCAGTGCGATGAAGAGGAGTGCCAGGGCGCCGAGGAGGCGGGGCACGGTGTGGGTCCGGCGGGTGAGGAGGTAGAGGGTGAGGACGGCGCCGATGGGCGCGGCGAAGGCGTAGATGACGAGGAAGGTCATGAACACCTCCTGGATCCAGACGCCGAGGAGGTGGGTCGGTGCCAGTGCGGCCAGGCCGGTGCCGCCGACGAGCGGGGCGCCGATGTTCTCCACGATATCGATGGCCACGAACCCCAGGGCGAAGACGGCCCCGACCTCCAGGTAGAGCCGGGCTTCCTCCCGGACTTTCCGGCGGAAGGGCGCCACCACGAGGCCGGTGAGCCCGCGCACCAGGAGCGCCGGCGGCGATCCGGGGCGGTTGTAGTAGTAGAAAAGCCGGAGCCGGTGGCTCCAGCGCACGAAGGCGCCGGCCAGGGGCACCCGGTCGAGCCAGCCGCCGGTTCCGCCCAGGAGGGTGACGGCGATGAGGGCGGTGATGGCGAACACGCCCTCGGGCCCGCCATCCGTCCCCGTGAGTCCGCCCAGCGCGGCCCCGGCCACCATGAGGACCAGGACGTCACCGACGAAGCGGATGGCCCGGCGAGCCCGACCCCGGGCGTGCCACTTCACCGTCCACGCCGGTGGCTCCCGGAGCACGTCGTCGGCCAGTGGGGGCATGAAGGACAGCTCCAGCGGCGGGCGCCCGTCCCGCTGCCGGCGCTGCTGCTGGACGTTGTGGTAGCGGACCATGCGTGGCAGCGCCCGGGCGTCGAGGATCCACCAGACCAGGAAACCGCCCCCGGTGAGGAGCATGAGGATGCCGGTCCCGGGCCGCTCCAGGTAGAACCGGTGGCCGCCCGCCCAGCCGAAGAGGAGCCAGAGGACCCGGGCCACGCTCAGGTTCTTGCGACGGTAGGCGTACAGGTCCTCCAGGACCTCCTGGGCGAAATCGGCATCCATGCTGGGATCGGACGGCTCGGCCGCGGATCCGCCGGAAGGCGCCTCGGGTTTCATCCCCTGCCCTCCCTACGCCGAGCTCGAGGGATCCGAAGCCTCCGGCTCCTCGGCGAGCACGGCTCGGGTGGCGGCCGCCGACATGTCGAGCCTCGCGCCGATCTCGGCCAGGAGGTGTCGCTCGCTCGGATCGTAGTCCCGATCGGCTACGGCCACGCGGCGCCCCCGCTCCCGGACGCGGCCCAGGGGCACGCCCAGGGATCGGCGCTGGTCCAGGACGGTCACGAGCTCGTACATCCGATCGTCGTGGCACGGCGGACGGTGAAACCGCCCGGAGCCCGCAGAACGCGTATAGCTGCTTCGGAAGGTGCCCACGCGCATCGATCCCGTAAGGGTTCACAGGGTTGATCCGTTTCGTATTGTAGGGTTTTGGGCAGACCGTCGCACGGGACGGAGTCGGCCGGGAGCATCGTGGGCCGGCCCCGGAAGCCGGGGGCGTCATGAAACGCTGGTCTCTGCCTCCAGCGTGCTCACGATGTGGTCGAGCTCGTCCACGTGCCCATCCACGTCCCGGTACCGATACGCCCCGACCAGCGCACGGTAGTACCAGAGCGTCCCCGACCGACCGCCTTCGTAGCGACCCCACGCCTTCTCGCCGTGGGCCCGGTAGTCCTGGAGGATCGAGCGCGCGGTGGCCAGCTTGTCGGCGGCTGAGACCCGGACCGCGGCGCCATCGGCCTCCGTCCAGAGCCGGTGAATGTACTGTTCCTTTATGGCTTTCCAGCTCTCGCGGTCCTCGGCCGCCGCGTCTCCATCGGTGCACGCCACCACGATATCGGCCGTCCGGTCCCCGAACGCGTCGCGGATCCGTGACTCCCGGGACTCGGCCTCTCCTTCCGTGGGTGCCGATGTCAGGGCGTCGTGGAAGAGCCCGGCAATGGCCTCGTCCTCGTCCCCTCCGGCCTCGAGCACCATTCCCGCTACCTGGAGGAGGTGGGCGGCGTGCGGCGGGTCGGACTCCCCGTCGTCGCCCGCGTGAAGGTCCCGGGCCACCTCAAGGGCGTCGACAAAACGATCGGTCAACTGCGTCGGCATCCTGTGGGGCTCCTCTACTGTGTGAAGGGTAGCACAATAAGTTGATGCAGCAACGGTGCCGCCGCTGCGTCAGCCGCCGCTCAGCCACGCGCAATACAGGACCCCGCCGTACGACGACGGCCGCTCTCCGACCACCCGGGGCGCCCCGAGCTCCTCATCGGCGGCCACCTCCTCCAAGCGGGCCACCGGCAGCGGGTGGGGGACCCACGGGTTCGGCGGGCGGTCCTGGTACTCCACAACCACCAGCCGCCCGCCCGGTGTCAGCCGCTCGGCGAACTGCCGCAGCGTCCGCCCGGGCTCCGGATCGAAGTGGAGCGCGTTGGCGAAGAGCGCCCCGTCGAGGGTCCGGCCTTCAAGCGCCGGGATACTTCCGGGCTCCTTGAAGTCGCCCACCGCCGGGACCACAGCCGCGAGGGCATCGGCCCCACCTTGGGGGGCGGCCCTGGACCGGAGCCCCTGGCGGAGCGAGTCCAGTGCGGCCGCCTCCCGGTCCACGGCCGCCACCCACCCCCGGAGTCCCAGCAGCTCCGCCAGGGCGAAGGTGAACGTCCCGCTCCCCGACCCGAGGTCGGCCCAGGTCGGGCCGACCGGCCGACCTGCGTCGTCCAGCACTGCGCCCTGGATCAGCTCTTTCGCTTCGTCGCTCGTCAAAACCACACTCCCCGGCCGCCGTACAGCCGTCTTGTCCACACCACCTCGCCGCGCCAGCTTCACCGTGTAGCAGAGACACCCAAACTACCGGACACCACCGCCATGAGCATAGACACCGCATCGCTGTCGGGGCGTCAGCGCTATCGCCTCATCACGTCCCTCGTTGTCCCGCGGCCCATCGGCTGGATCTCGACCTACTCCGCCGGCGGGCGGCGCAACCTGGCGCCATTCAGCTACTTCAACGCACTGTCCGTGGCACCGATCCTGGTCGGCGCCTCCATCGGTCTTCGCGGCGGATCCCCGAAAGACACCCTGTCCAACATCCGTGCGACAGCGGCGTTCGCCGTCAATATCGTGACGGAGCGCCACCTGGAAGCCATGGTCCGCACCGCCGGCGACTGGGCGCCGGATGTGGACGAGTTCGAAGAGGCCGGACTCGTCGCCGCCGAGGCCACCACGGTCGATGCACCGTACGTCACTGATGCCGCCGCGGTCTTCGAATGTCGGCTCTTCCGGGAGGTGGAGCTCGGGGCGGCGCCGAATACGCTGATCATCGGCGAGGTCGTGGCGATCCACCTCTCGGAGACGCTGGAGGTGGATCCGGATACCATGCACGTCGACCCGGCATCGCTCCGGCCTGTCGGGCGGCTGGGCCTCGACGAGTACACGCTCCTCGGCGAGCTTCGCCACGTGCCCCGGCCCCGGGTGGAGTGATCCTTCACCGGGGCCGGTGCCCCGCCCTGCCATGCCGGGACGCTTTCCCGGCTACTCCGTCACGAACCACCGCCGCCGGACCCACCACACCGCGCCCAGCACGACCAGGACCATGATCGGCCCGGTCAGGATCATGAACCACGCCCGGTCCTGCGTGGCGTCGAACTCGCGGATCGCCTCGTCCTCGTCCCGGATCCGGGCCAGGTGGCCCAGCACATCCGCGTAGCCGTACCACCACGCGTAGTCGGGACTCATGTGGAACGCGCCCTTGTACGACTTCAGGTTCGAGAAGAAGAACATGTCGAAGTAATCCCGCTCGGTGGCCGTATAGCGAGGGCCCTAGGGGAGCCCGGCCGCCAGCTGGCCGTGGCTCGCATCGATGCGGTCGTCCTCGTAGAGACCCTGGAGGATCTCCCGAGCCTCGATCACCAGCGCATCGCCCGCCAGCTTGTGGGCGTCGGCCGACCGGAGGTACTCGCTGGCCTTCACCTCCGAGTGGCACGTCATGCAGACCCGGACCATTTCGTCTCGCTTCGCCCGGTTCTCGGGCTGGACCACGATGTCCTCCAGCTGACCCTCCGCCGGCTGCGTGCCCATCCCCCAGATGATCTTCCGGGTCATATTGTGGCTCGACGTCCGGTTCCCCTCGTCGTCCACGTAGACCATGTGGCAGTACGCGCACGTCGGAGCATCCCACTCGGCCTCCGGCAGCGGGGTACCCCAGTCCCAGCCATCGCCCAGCGCCGCGTAGATGGGCCCGTGCTTCGAGCTCATGTACGCCTCGTAGTTCGGGTGGTCCGGGCCCATGTGGCACGTATAGCACGACTCGGGCTTCCGCGCCTCCTCCAGGCTGAAGGAGTGCCGCGTGTGGCACGCGATGCACCCGTTCCGGTACGTGAGGCTGCTCCCGTCGATGTACTGCTGCAGCGAGTCGCTCCAGAGCGAGTCCGCCGTGGCCCCCGCCTGCGTGTGGCACGGGTCGCACCCCATCTCCATCACCTTTCGCGGCATCTGCTGATAGTTCGGCACCGCGATGTTCCGGTCCCAGTTGATCCCGATCCCCGCCGGGCCGGGACCGTAGGAATGACCCGCGTCCAGAACGTGCTCCTGGTAGATCTGCGGGTGACACGCCGCGCACCGGATCTCCGGGCCCCGGCCCTTGCTGGCCGTGATCAGCGTGTGGTCCGTGCCGTGGCAGTCCGCGTCCGTCACCGCATGAGCGGGGAACTCCGGCATGAAGCCCGGGGCTCACGCACCTGCTCCACGAACACATCGAACGAAAGGGGTGTGCGCACCAGCGTCGGGCCCACGCCCCCCCTCCCCGCTCGCGCCGTGACAGCCCAGACACCCACGGGATATGTAGAGGTACTCCCCCGACGGTTCGCCCGCGGCGTCCCCGACCTGGACCGCTTCGCCGGCTTCGGCCTCCTGGGGCGATGCCGGGTCGGGGGCCGCCTCCTGCGCGGCCCCAGGGACCGCCCCGGCGGGGCCCGCCATGAGTGTCCCGAGAGCGAAAGCGAACAGGATCGTACGCATGAAGCCCCCGTAGAAGGGGTGGAGCAGGGCGCGGGACTTCGCCGGACTGCGGCCAATATAGGCGGGCCGCGTAAAGAAGACAAAGTTATCCTAAATACCGCCTGCGGAATGCTCAACGGGGTGGTAAGTTGCCCAGCGTGGTGACCGGGAACCCATCACGTTTACGCAGGGAGCCGTATGAGCTCGAGCCATCAGATCATCCTCCGTCTGTTGCTCGCCATCGCGGGGGCAGGAATCGGGCCTGTGGCGGCGATGGGGCAAGCGTCGGGCGAAAGCGCCGGGACGAGCGCAGCCGACTCGGTGCGACTGCGCGTGTTCCCCCTGCCCGTGGTTTTCTACACTCCCGAGACGCGTTTCGCCGGGGGTGCGTCGGCGTTGATCACGCACCGGCAGCCGGGAGCGGAGCGGCCTACGGCGGCGAGCGTCACGGCCATCTACACGCAGAACCGCCAGGCCATGCTCGAGTTTTCCATGGAGGGGTACCCCGGTGACGGGGCGTATCACTACGGGGGCCGCGGCGCGCACCAGCGGTTCCCGGATGTGGCGTACGCTCTCGGGAACCGGAGCGACCCGGAGGACCGGGAGGAATACACCCATGTCGGCACGTCCTTCACCCTGGATCTGGGTCGGCGCGTGAAGCCGGGCGTCTACGCGGGGGGTGGGCTCCGGGTCAGCCGGGACGAGCTGACGGATCTCGAGGGCGGTGGCCCTCTCTCCTCGGGTGCGCTGCCGGGGGCGGTGGGCGGGACGATCTGGGGGGCGAGCGGCCGGGTCACCGTGGACACCCGCGACCACGTCTTCATCCCCTCGGGCGGTGCCCTCGTCACCCTTGACGTCCGGGCGCACCCCGAGGCGATGGGCGGCGACTATGCCTTCGTGCGCTACTCCCTGGACGGACGGCGCTACCTGCTCCTCGGGAGCGCCGTCCTCGGTTTCCAGGCCCTCCTGTCCGGGACCGCCGGAGAGGCCCCCTTCCGCTCGCTGCCGGCTCTCGGGGGCCCGAACCTCCTCCGCGGCTATTTCGGCGGCCGGTTCCGCGACCGGAACATGGTGGTCCTCCAGTCCGAGTACCGGCTCCCCGTTCACAGGCGCTTCGGCCTGGTGGCCTTCGCCGGCACCGGCCAGGTTTCGTCGGAGCTCTCGGCCATGCGACTCGACGGCTTCCACGCCGCCGGTGGACTCGGGTTCCGATTCCTCCTCGACCCCCGGGAGGGCGTCAATCTCCGCATCGATTACGGTCTCGGCGAGGGCGGCGCCTCCGGGCTCTACATCACGGTCACCGAGGCGTTCTGAGCCGGGGTGAGGCCCCCCGAGCGGCAGGTGCTTCCAGTCGGACGCCGGGTCGGAGACCGGGTCGGCGCACGGTCGTGACGGGGCGCCGGACGCCGTGGCGATGGTCTACCTGCACGACCACAAGATCTTGGCTCCCAGTATGATACGCCGTTTCACCTCACGTCGTTTCGGGAGCCGTGGCAGGTCGCCTCACAGCTCCTGCCGGCGGAGCAGCTGTGCGTTGGCGGCCACGATCACGGTGCTCATGGACATGAGGACTGCGCCTACTGCCGGGTGGAGGAGAACGCCCCACGCGAAGGCTGCGCCTGCGGCCAGAGGCAGGGCGAAGATGTTGTATCCGGCGGCCCACCAGAGGTTCTGGATCATCTTCCGGTAGGTGGCGCGGCTGAGGGCGATGATGCGTGGGATGTCGTTGGGGTCGCTGCGTACCAGGACGATGTCGCCGGCCTCGACGGCCACGCCGGTCCCGGCGCCGATGGCGATGCCCACGTGTGCGGTGACGAGAGCGGGGGCATCGTTGACGCCGTCGCCGACCATGGCCACCCTCCTGCCCTGGTCGCGGAGCTGCTGGATCTTGTCGGCCTTCTCGTCGGGGAGCACGCCGGCGAACACGGTGTCGATGCCGAGCTCCTCGGCCACGGCGTCGGCCACGGCCTGGGCGTCGCCGGTGAGCATGACCACTTCGATGCCGGCGTCGTGGAGTGCGTTGACGGCGTCATAGGCTTCGTCGCGGATGGCGTCGGCCACGGCGAAGGCGGCGAGGGGCTGGCGGTCCTCGATGAGGAAGACCACGGTCTGCCCCCGGTCGGCGGCCTGGCTCTCGAACTGCCGGAGCGCGTCGGTGGGCTCCACGTCGAGCTCATCCAGGAGTGCGGGCCCGCCCACATGGAGGGCCCGGTCCTCGACGGTAGCCTTCACCCCGTGGCCGGGGATGTTCTCGAACTGGTCGGCCGCCGGGATCTCGAGCTCTCGCTCTCGTGCGGTCTCCACGATCCCCCGTGCGATGGTGTGCTCGGAGTCCCGTTCGGCGCCGGCGGCCAGCCGGAGCGCGTCATCGTCGGAGAGGTCCCCGGCGGTCTCGATGGCGGCCACGCGGAACTCGCCCCGGGTGAGGGTGCCCGTCTTGTCGAAGACCACGGCGTCGAGGGTTCGTGCCTCCTCGAGCCCCCTGCGGTCGCGGACGAGGAGGCCGTTCTGCGCGCCGAGGGTGGTGGAGATGGCGATGACGAGGGGGATGGCGAGTCCGAGGGCGTGGGGGCAGGCGATGACGAGGACTGTGACCACCCGTTTGATGGTGAACGGTGCGTCGGCGCCGACGGCGGTCCAGACCACAGCGGTGATGAGGGCAGCAGAGACGGCCACGATGGTGAGCCAGAAGGCGGCGCGATCGGCCAGGTTCTGGGCCCTGGAGCGGGACTGCTGGGCTTCCTCGACCATGCGCATGATCCCGGCGAGGGCGGTCTCCTCGCCGGTACCGGTGACCTCGACCCTGAGGGAGCCCTCCCCGTTCACGGTCCCGGCGATGACCTCGTCGCCCTCCCCCTTCCCCACCGGTTTCGACTCGCCCGTGACCATGGACTCGTTCACGCCGCTCTCGCCGCTGACGACAGTGCCATCGGCCGGGACGCTGTCTCCGGGTCGGACGAGGACCACATCGCCTGCCTCGAGCTCCTCGATGGGGACCTCCTCGGTCTCCCCGTCGTCGGTGACGCGCTGGGCGGTGGAGGGCATGAGTTTGGCCAGTTCCTTGAGGGCGCCGTGGGCCCGGGAGATGGAGCGCATCTCGATCCAGTGGCCGAGGAGCATGATGGTGACCAGCGTGGCCAGCTCCCACCACAGCGGCTGGGCGTCGAAGCCGAGGGTGACGGCCAGGCTGAAGGCGAACGCCACGGTGATGGCCAGGGCGATGAGCGTCATCATCCCCGGGAGCCGGTCCTTCAGCTCGTCGTATGCCCCCTGGATGAAGACGCGGCCGCCGTAAACCAGCACGGCGGTCCCGAAGACCGGCGGGATGTAAGCGGAGCCGGGGAAGGTCGGCGCGGTGTAGCCCAGCCAGTCCTGGAGGTTCTGTCCCCAGAACAGGGTCGGCAGCGTCAGGGCCAGCGACCACCAGAACCGGTCCCGGAACCTGGCTGCGTGGCCTTCGTGGCCATTGTGGTTGTTCGAGCCGTCGTGGTCCTCGTGTTCGTCGTTGTGGTGCTGGTTCGGTTCACTCACGGTGTCTCCTTGCGGCTCAGAACGGGAAGAAGATGGGGATCACGAAGGTGGCGGCGGCGGCGATCAGGAGCCCCAGGGGGGTGCCCACGCGGACGAAGTCGGTGAACCGGTACCCGCCGGGGCCGTAGACGAAGATATTGGTCTGGTAGCCGATGGGCGTCATGAAGGCATTGGACGCGCCGAACATGACGGCCACTACGAACGGGAGTGGCGAGAGCTCCAGCGCCGCCGCGGTGGCCACGGCAATGGGCGTCAGGACAACGGCGGCACCGTTGTTACTGATCACCGACGTGAAACCCATGGTCAGGAGGAAGAAGGCGGCGAGGATCCCGTGGGGCCCCAGCGGTCGCGTGAGGTCGAGGACGCCGGCGGCGAGAAACTCGGCGGCGCCGGTGTTCTGCATGGCGATGCCCAGGGGCAGGATGGCGCCCAGGAGGATGACCACCATCCAGTCCATCTCGCTGTACGCCTCTTCCGGGGTCAGGCAGCCGGTGAGGAACATGGCCACCACGCCGATGAAGGCCGAGACCATGATCCGGGTGATGCCCAGCGCCGGGAAGAGTACCACGCCGAGGAGGATGGGGATGGCGAACTTCAGCTTGGACCGTCGTTTTTCCGGGATATCCAGTGCCTGGAGGAGGGCCACCTGCTCGCTCTCGTGGGCCTCCCGCAGCGCCCGGGCCGGCGCCGATACCAGGAGGATATCGCCGCCCTGGAGCTCCACCGAGACCAGGGGCTTCTGGAGCGGGTGCCCGTGGCGCAGGATGGCCAGGACGGTCAGGCCGAACTGACGCTCGAAGTGGGCCCGCTGCAGGGTGGATCCCACCAGCGGCGAGTGGGGCGGGATCATGACCTCGGCCAGCTCCGCCTCCTCGGCACTTTCGCTTTCGGCGGCCTCTGCGGCCACGGCACCGGCCTCCTCCCGGACGCTGGAGATCTCCACACCGTGCTTCTTCCGGATCTCGGCGATATGGGGGATGCTGCCCTCCACGAGCAGCATGTCTCCGCCGCGGATGACGGTATCCGGTCCGGGGTCGTTCACCACGGTGTCATCGCGGTCCAGCCGGAGCACCTCGAGCCCGTGCTGCTTTCCGAACTCCGACTCCGCCAGCGTGCGCCCGGCCAGTGGCGAGTCCTCCTCCACGATCAGGGCGGTCAGGTACTCGTGGAGCTCGTACGTCTTCAGGAGCTCGGCCGACGCTTCCCGGTCGGGGATCAGCCGGCGTCCCACGGTCAGGATGTAGCCGACCCCGATGGCCACCAGGATCAGCGCGGGTGGCGTGATGTCGAAGAGGCGGATCCGCTCCACCCCCAGATCGATGATGAGGCCGGCCACCAGGAGGTTGGTGCTGGTCCCGATGAGGGTCAGGGTACCGCCGAGCTGACCGGAATAGCTGAGGGGCATGAGGAGCCGCGAGGGCGGAACGTCCATCTCCCGGGTAAGCCCGATGATCATGGGCAGGAGTATGGCCACGGCGGCCGTGTTGTTGATGAACGCGCTCATGGGGACCACCACGGCCACGATCAGGACCAGGAGCCGGAGCTCCCTGCCTTGGGCGAGGCGTGCGATCCGGGAGCCGAGCACGTCCACGAACCCGGTGCGGAGCAGCCCGGCGGAGAGGATCAGCATGAGGGCCACCGTGATCGTGGCCTCGTTGGAGAAGCCCGCCACGGCCTCGTCGGGCGTGATCAGCCCCAGCACCAGGAGCAGCGCGAGGACGATGAGCGCCACCACATCGAGGCGCAGGCGGTTCCAGATGAAGAGGGCGAGTGCGACGAGGACGATCCCCAGCGTCATGCCGATCTCCAGCGTGAACTCCACCTGCTGGAGCTGCTGGAGCGGGACCGTCGCCTCCTGCATCACTGCAGCGGTACCACCACCACCGGGCAGGGCGCCCGCTCCAGCAGGTCATGGGCCGGGTCGGCGCCGAAGAGTCGGGCCAGCGGGCCGTGCTGGTGGTGCCCCACCACCAGGAGCTCGGTCTCCGGGGCCTCTGCGTGCTCCACGATGGTCTCCACCACCCGACCCTGGCCCACCACCACGCGGAAATCCCGGCCGGGGAACCAGTCCTCGGCGTACGCCCGGGCGTCTTCCTCGAGGGCCGCGATGATCTCCTCATCCACGACGTCCTCATCGAGGCCGCCCTGGGAGGCCACCAGTTGGGCCGTGTCGAGCTCCACGGCCACGTAGAGGACCATCAACTCGAGCCCCAGCGCGTCGCTCAACCCGGCGGCCACTTCAGCGGTGGCCTTCGCCTCCTCCTCGAAGCGGGTGGCCAGAACCACCCGCCCGGTCCCGGCGGGTCCACCGCCCCGGGGTGCATCCTCCGTCGTGCCGTCCTGTTCTCTGCTCATGCGTTCTCCCTTTCTCCCTCCGTCGGCCGGTCGGGTTTCTCGACCCCATGTCCGCCGAACATCTTCCAGTTCGCCAGCCGCCCCCATGGCGACCCGATCTCCTCCCAGTTGATCATCTTCTCTGACGGACCCGTCAAGATCAGGGCCAGCGTCATGGCTACGAAGAACCCGACCACCGCCACCACCACATCGGCGGACACGAGTCCGACCTCTGCCCGAGCCATGGCATGGGCCACGCTGGCGGCCGGCTCGGGGTGGACCTGGAGCTTGAGTCCCCAGGCCAGGAGGACCACACCGAAGAGGTATCCGTAGTTGCGGCGCAGCCGGTAGCCCACGGCCTGCCAGA
Organism: Longimicrobiales bacterium; assembly: GCA_046483065.1. Classification (GTDB taxonomy): domain Bacteria; phylum Gemmatimonadota; class Gemmatimonadetes; order Longimicrobiales; family RSA9; genus JAWVYT01. Next base: position 39,071 of record JAWODW010000052.1, read on the forward strand.
GGCTGAGGTGCGGGACGGTCCGGCTCAGGTCCTCGAGGATCTCCTGGAACCCCGGCTCCGAGACCTTCTGGCTCCCCTCCAGCGCCGGGGCAATCAGGTAGCGGTTCAGGGAGTGGAACTGGCGCCGCCAGCGGTCGTACGCCTGGTAGCGGCGGGACTCCATGAGCAGGAATACCCCATCGAAGAACAGCGCAATGAGAAGCACGAAGTGGGGTGAGCTGGCCGTCGAGAAAGCGAACGTGATCATCCCGGCGGTGGTGGCCGCCGCCCAGTTGGTGGTGGCATCCATCCGCTGGCGCCACACGTCGGCGTGTCCCACCACGGCCCGGTAGAAGTGTGTGAGGGTCGGGTCGCTGAGATCAGGCTTCGCCATCGCTCTCGGGTCGCTGTGGTCGGCAGGGTGATCTCTTGCAACCCTCAGTCCAGTGAGTCCTCCGCGCTCAGGCTGAGGGCGTAACGGGCGACCTGGGTGACCTCCTCGTCGCTCAGGCTGCCCCCACCCATGGGCGGCATGGGGGCCGGGTGCTGTACCGGGCGGGAGACGCCCTCCCGGATCAACGCTTCCATCTCCTGCTGGCTCGGTCGGCCGTCCTCGAAGTTGATCCATTCCGAGTCGGTGAGGTCCGGGGCCAGCGGTGTGCCCGTAGCGTCCTGTTTGTGGCAGGTGAAGCAGTTGCCCTTCCCCCGGAAGATGGCTTCACCGGGGTCCTGCCGGATCGCGACCTCGCCGGGAGTGGCGCCGGTCAGGGTGGCGGGGGGCGCCGCCGCGGCCACGAGGGCCACGGCAGCGGCCAGCGTCACTGCACTCGTCATACGTCGCAAGGGTCCCTCCTTCAGAATGCCGAAACGAAGCCGGTGGCCACCCGGTAGCTCTCCCGGTCAAGGTCGTACTGGACCTCACCGGTCAGTCGGAAATTGCGGGCCAGAATCGCCTCCGCGTCACGGGGTGACATGGTGAGCGAGGGCGCTACGGCCATGGCGTCCGATATCAGGCCGAAAATGGCTTTCTGGATCACGACAATACCCCTTGTCAGAATGCTCTTTCCGCGATGAACGTCCGCACCTCGAACATAGGTCCAGGAACCGCTCTTGCGCGGGAACCTGTCCGGGTACGTGAAGTGGCCTGCTCGTTTCGTGCCGGAGGAGGAGAAGATGCCCGAGCTGCCAGACGTGGAAGTCTTCCGAGGGATCGCCGAGAACCACGCCCTGCGCCGGCCCATAGGGACGGTGAGCCTTCGCCCGGACGGCATGACCGTGACCTCGGGCGAGTCCACACTCCGGTCGGCGCTCCTGGGCCATACACTCACCACCACTGCCCGACGCGGCAAGCACCTCTTCCTCCGGTCCGGCGAGGACCGCCACCGCTGGCTCCGGCTCCATTTTGGCATGACCGGCTCCCTGGTGCCGCTGGCCGAAGACGACGACGAGCCCGACCACACCCGGCTCCGGCTGGAGTTCCGCGGCGGCACCTCCCTGGCGTACCGGTGCCCGCGCAAATTCGGCGAGATCGGGCTGGTGGACGACCCGGACGATTTCGCCGAGGAGCACGACCTCGGCCCCGATCTCCTGGCCGAAGGGATGGGCCCCGCCATGTTCCGTCACCGCCTCCAGGGGCGCCGCGGGGGCGTCAAGTCGGCGCTCATGGACCAGGGCCTCGTGGCCGGGCTCGGGAACGTCTACACCGATGAGGTCCTCTTCCAGGCCGGCCTGCACCCGGAAACACCGGTGGCCGAGCTCTCCGACCGCCGGCTGGAGACGCTGTACCGCATCGCTGTAGAGGTGGTCGAGAAGGCCATTGAGAAGGATGTGGATGTGGACCGGCTGCCCCCCGGCTGGCTCCTGCCGAACCGGGAGGACGACGCGCCCTGCCCCCGGGATGATGGCACGATCCGGAAGTCGGAGGTCAATGGGCGGCCCACCTACCACTGCGACGAGCACCAGCCGCGTCCCTGACACCCGGGAGGTGGCCGGCGCCGCGCCGGCACGGGAATGGCCCTTGCGCCTCATTCCGGTGAGTTGATGACACGCGCACCACACCAGGAGACCGGATGACCACGAAGACGGAGATCACCGCGCTGAATCACACGGTCACAGAAACCGATGAGTGGCTGAAAGCGCTCGCCGACCTCGGGCCGTTCGAGAACCAGCAGCAGGCGTACTCCCACTTCCGGGCCGTGCTCCACGCGCTCCGGGACCGCCTGACGGTGGAGGAGGCCACACACCTGGCGTCGGAGCTGCCGATGCTGGTCCGGGGCTTCTACTACGAGGGGTGGCGTCCGGCCCTGGCCCCCAACGACCAGGAGACCCAGGCCGAGTTCATGGACAAGGTACGGGAGAGCCTGGATGGCCAGATGACCTCGGAGGACGAGCTCCGGGCAGCGGTCAAGGCGGTCTTCCAGCTCCTCGAGAACCGTATCGAGGAGGGCCAGATCCGGCACGTCCGGGCCCAGCTCCCCGAGCAGATCGAGGCGCTCTGGGAGGGCTGACCTCCAGGACCTGACCGGGGGGCGGTTCAGCCGCCCGCCCCGGCGTCCGAGGCCTGTTCGCGGTCACCGTCCCGGCCCCCGAGCCGGTCGGCGGTGATCAAGTAGAGCTGCCCCACCACCATCGGGAACAGGCTCCCGGCCGCGATCAGGAGCCACTGGGCGCCCACGGGCGGCGTGAGGCTCAGCACTCCGGCCAGCGGCTCCACGTAAACGGCCAGGCCCAGGAGCCCGATGCACAGGACGATGGCGCCCCAGACCCACGGGTTCCGGGTCACCTCGTTGCGCAGCGGGTGCGAGCCGGCGTCGCGCATGTTGAAGACATGGAAGAGCCGGGCGCCCGAAAGGACCAGGAACGACGTGGTCACGGCGTCGCTTACCGGCAGCTCCAGACCGTTCAGCGCCCCGAAGAACGCCCCGAGAATCGCCACGGTGATGACCGCGCCGTACGCCCCGATCTCCCACCACTGGCGAGCCTCGAGGATCGACTCGTCGGGGTCTCGCGGGGGTCGTTCCATGACGTGACCCTCCCCCTTCCCCACCCCCAACGCGAGCGCCGGGAACACGTCGTTGACCAGGTTCAGGTAGAGGATCTGGAGCGGCAGGAGCGGGAGCGGCGCGCCCACGGCCGAGGCGGCGCCCACTGCCAGGATCTCGCCCACGTTCCCCGACAGCAGGTAGACCACGAACTTCCGGACGTTCCGGAAGATCACCCGGCCGTGGCGGACCGCCTCGACGATGGTGGAGAACGCGTCGTCCAGTAGCACCATGTCGGCAGCCTCGCGGGCCACCTCAGTGCCCCGACGGCCCATGGCCACCCCGATGTCGGCCCGCTGCAGCGCCGGCGCGTCGTTGACGCCATCGCCGGTCATGGCCAGGATCTCGCCCCGTTCCTGGAACGCGTCGATGAGCCGGAGCTTCTGGGCCGGGTCCACCCGGGCGAACACCCGGGCCGATGCCGCCAGCTCTCCGTCCTCCGTGGCGTCTCCGGCCGCGTCGGCCAGCGTTTCGCCTGTCACCACGTCCAGCCCCTGCTCACCGATGCCCACGGCGGCGGCCACGTGGCGGGCCGTCTCCGGATGGTCGCCGGTGACCATGACCACCCGGATGCCGGCGTCCCGGCACTCCCCCACGGCCCCGGCCACGCCGTCCCGGGGTGGGTCGATGAGGCCGACGAGCCCCAGGAGCCGGAGGTCCCGGTACGGCTCCGTGTCCTCGCCGGCATCGCCGTCCTCTCCACCTTCCCGTACGGCCAGAGCCAGGACCCGGAGCCCCTCCGCCGCCAGCGCCTCGCTTCTCTCCAGCCATTCCGCCCGGGCCTCCTCCGTGAGCTCGCGGGCGCCCTCCGGTCCGGCGATGGTGGTGCTCGCCTCCAGGACGGCCTCCGGTGCGCCCTTCACCGCGACGAGCCCGCCGTCATCGGTCCGGTGATACGACGCCATCATGGCCGTCTCCCGCTCGAACCGCTCCACCCGGCGCCGGGGGAACCGCTCCAGCAGCTCGGGCCGGGAGAGCCCCACCTCCCGTCCCAGCCGGAGAAGGGCGAGCTCCATGGGGTCGCCGGGGCCGTCCTCGGCCCCCTCGGCCGCCTCGTCCTCTTCCGCCTCGTTGGCCAGGACCGCGATACGGATGGCCTCTTCCAGGAGCGGATCGTCGCCGGGCTGGACCGGGGCCTGTACCCGAACGTGGGGCAGCGCCAGAGTGGCCACGTCCATGCGGTTTTCGGTGAGGGTGCCCGTCTTGTCGGCGCAGATCACGGTGGTGGAGCCCAGCGTCTCCACGGAGGAGAGACGCCGGATGAGGGCGTTCCTGCGGGCCATGCGGCGAACGCCCCGGGCCAGGGCGATGGTGGCGACGATGGGGAGCCCTTCGGGCACGGCGGCCACCGCCAGCGCGATCCCGGTCTCGATCATGAGGAAGATCTCACGGCCCGCCATGATCCCGGTCACGGCCACTACGGCGGCCACGCCGATGGTGAGCCAGACCAGGCGGCGGCCGAGGGTGTCGAGACGTCGCTCGAGGGGGGTCTCCTCCGAACCGGCCGCCCCCGCCATCTCGGAGATCTCGCCGATCTCCGTGTCCATCCCGGTCCGGACCACCACGCCGAGCCCGGTCCCGCGGGTCACGGCGGTGCCCTTGTAGCCCATGCAGGCCCGATCGGCCAGCGCCGTGTCGGCGTCCACGGGGTCGGCCTGCTTGGTCACGGGCACGGACTCGCCCGTCAGCGGCGACTCGTCGATCTGGAGCCCGTCCACCTCCAGGATCCGGACGTCGGCGCCCAGGACCTCACCGCGCTCCAGCACCACGATGTCACCCGGCACCAGCTCCACCGCCGGGACCTCACACACCTCACCGTCCCGGCGGACCTTCGAGTCGGCCTGCCCGAGCTCCTGCAGCGATTCCATGGAGCGGACGGCCCGGAGCTCGGTGAAGAACCCGATGGCTGCGTTCACCACGATGACCACGCCGATGGCGATGGCCTCCACCACATGGCCGAAGGCCAGGGAGACGACGATGGCCACCGCCAGGAGCGCCACGATGATGCTTCGCACCTGGTCCCAGAGGATCGCCCACCGGCTCCGTGCCTCGGCCTCCCGCAGCCGGTTCGGGCCGTATCGCTCCCGGCGGCCCTCCACAGCGTCACCCGACAGCCCGGTATCAGCATGGGTATCGAGCTGCTCCACGATCTCACCCGGATCGCGGGCCCACGGCTTGTCCAGCGCCGCTCTGGACCCCTGCGCCGGGTCAGTCAGTCTCGGCCTCCGGGCTCGGGGTCCCGGGCGCGGCCGTGCCCGGCGCCTGGCCGATCCGGATGGTACCGAAGACCCGACCGCCCTCCTTCAGCCCGAGGCGGCGGGCGGTGACATCGCCTTCCACCGTGGCCGTATCCTCGAGCACGAGCCGGTGCTCCGCCTCGATGGGGCCCCGCACGTGACCCTCGATCACGCCCTCGTGGACCTCGAGCCCGGACCCCACCGACCCTTCCGTACCCACCTCCACCCGGGGCGCCCGGACGGCTCCACCGACCTGGCCCTCGATGACCACCACCCGACCCGACCCGGAACCGCCTGTTCCGGTGACGTCGCCGTCCACCCGCCCGCCCGGGCCGACGGTCAGTCGCCCGGCACGAACGCTGCCCTTCACGTGGCCGTCCACGCGCAGCGCACCATCGGTTTCACAGTCCCCGCCGAGGACCATGTCCGCGGAGATGATGGAGTCTGCGGACGCGCCCGAAGCGATACGGGGAGAGGCCGCCTCCTCCTGCCCTCGGTCCCTGCTCAACCCGAATGCCATCAGCGGAGCGCGTCCAGCGCGGTCGCGTGCGTCTCGAGTGCGTCGTCGTCGTAGAGGACGAATCGGATCCGGCGCACCGACTCCAGCTCCGACAGCTCCTCCACGACGGTGCCGAGGGCCACCTCCGCGGCCTCGCCCATGGGATATCCGAATGCGCCCGTGGAGAGCGCCGGGAAGGCCACGGATTCGAGGCCATTCTCCTCCGCGAGCCGCAGCGCCTCCCGGTAGCACGAGGCCAGCAGCTCGTCCGACGGCTCGTCCCGGCCGTACACCGGCCCGAGGCAGTGGATCACGTGGGGGTTCGGCAGGTCGTGCCCCGAAGTGATCACCGCCTCGCCCGGTTCGATGGGGGCCAGCGGACCGGTCTCCTCCTCCAGCCCGGGTCCTGCCGCCCGGTGGATGGCGCCGGCCACCCCGCCGCCGATCCGGAGCTGGGCGTTGGCGGCGTTCACGATGGCGTCGAAATCGTCCTGCGCCGTGATATCGCCCGCCGTCAACTCGAGGCGGACGCCGTGGCGTTCCAGCGTGTTCATGGGCTCTCCGTGTCCGATGCGCGTTCCTGCTCCCATCGGGGGCAATGATCGTTCCGGGTTACGCGGCCAGCTCGGCCACCACCGGGTCCACCAGCCGCTCGAACTCGGCGTACGGCATACGGACCAGCTCGTGGTGGCTCCCGGCAGGGAACGCGATCTGTTCGTCCTCGCGCAGGTGCCGGTCCACGAACACCGGGAGGTCCCACAAGTTGCCGAACGGCGGCATGGCGCCCGGCTCGCACGTCGGGAACAGGTCCTTGAACTCGTCCTCGCCGGCCAGTTGTACGGATCCGGCGCCGGTCACGTCCTCGACCCGCTCCAGGTCGACCTGGAGCGTGGCGGGGAGCACCACCATGGCCATCGCCCCGTCCACCTTGACCATGACGGTCTTGGCGATCTCCTTTCCCCGGATATGGGCCGCCGCCGCGGCCTCCTGCGCCGTGTACGCTTCGGGATGCGCGACCGTCTCGTAATCGACACCGTTCTCTTCCAGGAACTGCTTCAACTTCTCTACCGGCATGCTCCACCTCCCGGTTCGGTTGGATAGCGCCCCCCATTTCCACCGGTTTCCGGTGCACAACCCGTTCCGCGCGGCGGCGCACGCGGCTTGCATGAGGAGAGGGCGAGACGGGCACGAACCGGGAGCCGACCATGAGCCATACCACCACACTGACCATGAACCCCGCCGTGGACGTGTCTGCGGCGGTGGACCAGGTCACGGCCGAGGAGAAGCTGCGGCTTCGTGAGCCCCAGCGCGACCCGGGGGGTGGTGGGATCAACGTGGCCCGGGCCATCTGCCGGCTCGGAGGCAGCGCGCGTGCCGTCTTCGCGGCCGGCGGGAGCAGCGGCGCGCTCCTCGAACGCCTCCTCGACGCGGAATCGGTGCCCGCCCACGCCGTGGACGTGGAAGACTTCACGCGGGAGAATCTGTTCGTGTCGGAAGACCGATCAGACCGGCAGTTCCGGTTCATCATGCCGGGCCCCGAGCTCGACGAGGCCGAGCGGGACCGGCTGGCCGAGGCGGCGTTCGACGACAGACCTGACTACCTGGTGGCCAGCGGAAGCCTGCCACCGGGCGTGCCCGACGATTTCTACGCGCGTCTCGCGCGTACCGCACAGGAGTGGGACGTCCGGTTCATCCTGGACACCTCCGGCGACGCCCTGTGCCGGGGCGTTGAGGCCGGCGTATTCCTCCTCAAGCCCAACCTCCGGGAGCTCGCCCAGATCGCCGGCCAGGACGTCTCGGAGGACCCGGACCAGGAGGCCGCCGCCCGCCGGCTCGTGGACGAGGGTCTCGCAGAGGTGGTCGTGGTCAGCCTCGGCGCCGCCGGCGTGCTCCTGGTGACGGACCAGCACACCGAGCGCATCCCTGCCCCCACCGTCCCCATCCGGAGCAAGGTAGGCGCCGGGGACAGCACCGTGGCAGGGATCACCGCCGCCCTGGCCCGGGGCGACGACGTGGCCACCGCCGTTCGCTTCGGCGTGGCCGCCGGCGCGGCGGCGGTCATGACGCCGGGCACCGAGCTGTGCCGCCGGGAGGACACCGAGCGGCTCTTCGAGCGGGTTCGCGGCCGCGCCGCGGGTGCCGAGGGCGCCGAGGCCCGGGAGGCCCGGGGATGAGCCCCGACACTGATGCCACCGGGAGCGATCTCGTCCGCCGGATGGAGGGGCTCCAGGCCTTTATCGTGGACCTCGACGGCGTGGTGACCGACACGGCGGTACTGCACGAGCGGGCGTGGAAACGGATGTTCGAGGAGTACCTGGCCGAGCGCCGGGGGGAGGACGCCGAGCCGTTCACGAGCCGGGACTACCGGCGCTACGTGGACGGGAAGCCCCGGTACGACGGCGCCGCCGCCTTCCTGGAGTCCCGGGGGATCGACCTGCCCCGGGGCGAGCCTGATGACCCGCCGGACCGGGAGACGGTGAGCGGCCTCGGGAACCGGAAGAACCGGTACTTCCAGGAGCTCCTCGAACGGGATGGCGCCCGGGTGTTCGATGGCGCGGTGCGGTGGCTCCGGGACGCGGCCGACCGCGGTTATCGTCTGGCGGTGGTGACCTCCAGCCGGAACGGCCGTCGGATCCTGGATGCCGCGGGTCTCGGGGATCTCTTCGACGCCCGCGTCGACGGCCGGGACGGCCAGGAGCGTGGCCTCCCCGGGAAACCGGACCCCGCCTACTTCCTCGCCGCCGCGGCGGACCTGGCCGTGGCACCCGACCACGCCGCCATCGCGGAAGACGCCGGGGCCGGCGTGGAGGCCGGGCGCCGGGGCGGCTTCGCCCTGGTGATCGGGGTGGCAGCGACAGAGAACGCGGACCGGCTCCGGGAGGCGGGCGCCGACGTGGTGGTCGAGCGCCTGGCGGAGCTGCCCCTCCCTGCACCTCGGATGGAGAACTCATGACCGAATGGCTGCTGATCTACGACGAATACGACCCGGACGAGGAAGGGCTCCGGGAAGCGCTCTGCACCACCGGGAACGGTGTGTTCGCCACCCGGGGCGCGGCGCCCGAGTGCGCGGCCGACGACGTCCACTACCCGGGCACGTACCGCATCGGGCTGTACGACCGGCAGGAGACCACCATCGAGGGGACCACGGTTCCGAACGAGAGCCTGGTCAACCTGCCGAACTGGCTCCACTTCCGGTTCCGGATCGAGGACGGCGAGTGGTTCACGCCCGACGCCGGTGACCTGGTGGACTACGAGCAGCGCTTCGACGCCCGCGAGGGGCTCCTCTCCCGGCATCTCCAGTTCCGTCACGACGACCGGGTCACGTCGGTGACCCAGCGTCGGTTCGTCAGCATGGCCGACCCGCATATGGGCGCGCTGGAAACCACGTTCAAGGCGGAGAACTGGTCGGGCCGTCTCGAGGTCCGGTCCGGGATCGATGGAAACGTGGAGAACGGTGGTGTGGAGCGGTATCGACAGCTGGAGAGCCGGCATCTGGATGTGCTCGAGACCCGGGAGCTGGATGACGGCGAGTCCCTCCTCCTCCTGGCCGAGACCCGCCAGTCGCGGATCCGGATCGCGGAGGCCGTACGCACGTGCGTTCACCGCGATGAGCACGCCGTCGAAGTGGAGCGGGAGCGGGTGGAGGGGGAGGGCCGGATCGCCCACGGCATGACCGTGGAGCTGGCCGAGGACGAGGCCGTCACCTTCGAGAAGGTCCTGACCCTGTACACGTCCCTGGACCGTGCCGTCTCCGAGTGCGGCCTCGAGGCGCGCCGGCACCTGGAGGCCGCGCCCCGGTTCAGCGAGCTGCTCCGGCGCCATATCCTGGCCTGGAGCCAGTACTGGCGGCGGTCCGAGATCCGGATCGGGACCGACGAGCACACCGACCGGGCCGTGAACCTCTACCTCTGCCACACGCTCCAGACCGTGTCGGACAACACCGTCGGCCACGACGTGGGCGTGCCGGCCCGGGGGATCCACGGCGAGGCGTACCGCGGGCACGTCTTCTGGGACGAGCTGTTCGTGTTCCCCGTCCTCGACTTCCGGCTTCCGGAGTTGACCCGCTCGCTCCTCAAGTACCGTTACCACCGGCTCCCGGCGGCCCGGCGGGCGGCCGCGGAGGCCGGCTACGAGGGCGCCATGTTCCCGTGGCAGAGCGGGAGCAGCGGTCGGGAGGAGACCCAAACGCTGCACCTGAACCCCCGCTCCGGGCGCTGGGTGCCCGACAACACCCACCTCCAGCGCCATATCAACGTGGCCATCCCGTACAGCATCTGGAAGCACTACCAGGCCACGGGCGACCTGGAGCTACTGGCCTTCTACGGCGCCGAGATGATCCTGGAGACCGCCCGGTTCTGGGCGAGCATCACCGAGTACAACCGGGCCCGGGACCGCTACGAGATCAACGGCGTGCTCGGGCCCGACGAGTTCCACACCCGGTACCCGGGCGCCGATGAACCGGGCCTCGACAACAACGCCTACACCAACGTCATGGTGGTCTGGGTCCTGCTGCGGGCGCTGGAGCTGACCGACGTCCTGCCGGGGCGGCGCCGCGAGCTCCTCTGGGAGAAGCTGGGGATCCAGCGGATGGAGCTGGAGCTGTGGGAGGACATCACCCGGAAGATGTTCGTCCCGTTCCACGATGACGATCGGATCATCAGCCAGTTCCAGGGCTACCGCGACCTTAACGAGCTCGACTGGGCCGACTACCGGGATCGCTACGACGACATCCAGCGCCTGGACCGGATCCTCGAGGCCGAGGACGACGACATCAACCGATACAAGGCGTCGAAGCAGGCTGACGTCCTCATGCTCTTCTTCCTCCTCTCATCCGACGAGCTGGCCGGGATCTTCCACCGGCTCCGGTACCCCTTCGACCGGGAGACCATGGCCCGGAACACCGACTACTACATGGAGCGGACGTCGCATGGCTCCACGCTCAGCGGCGTGGTCCACGCCTGGGTCCTGGCACGGACCGACCGGGACCGGGCATGGGAGTTCTTCCGGCGGGCGCTGGAGAGTGACATCTCCGACATCCAGGGCGGGACCACCCCGGAAGGGATCCACCTCGGGGCCATGACCGGGACGGTGGACCTGCTCCAGCGGTGCTATACCGGTATGGAGGCCCGGGGCGATCGGCTCCGGTTCGACCCCCGCATCCCCGAAGACCTGGACGAGCTCCATTTCACCATCCAGTACCGGAGCAACTGGCTCGACATCGACCTCTGCCGGGACCACATCACCATCCACGCCCAGCCCAGCTCGGCGGCGGCCGTGGACGTGGAGGTGAACGGCGAGCGGCGTACGGTCTCACCGGGCAGTCGCGTCCGCTTCGAGCGGGAGCTCCCGGAGGACGCGGACACGGACTGAACCCGCGCCGCCCCGCGCGTCGGTCGGCCTCCGGCCGCCTGTTCCGTCGGTCAGGATTCGGGTCGGGTCGGCCGCTGCCAGCGGAGCAGCTTGTCGTACTCGTGCATGAAGTTGGCGATGACCTGATCACGGTCGTACCCGAGGATCCCGTAGTCCTGGGGCCCCTCATCGGTGTAGACCATGGCCCGGAAATAGCTGTCCCGATCCTCGTCTTCGAAGGTCAGCCCCGGGAACGCGAAGGTGGGCCGCCGGAAGGTCCGGACCTTCACCGCGTAGTAGAACTCCTCGTCGTCGCCATCGAACACCCGGATGGCCACCCGATCGGGCCCCTTCTCGATCTCGCCGCGCCGGCCGTGGCGCGTCAGCTCGTCGGCCACGTCGCCCAGCGCCGGCGCGACCGTCTCTCGAAGAAACTCACGCACCTGTTCCCTGCTCCACTGCTCCGGACGCCGGCGTCCGAGAGCGCGTTTCAGCTGATCTTTCCACGACATGCCGATCCTCCTATTCCTGTCCTCGCTCGATTGCCGGCGGCTCCGACCCCCCGCGTGGACGCCGTCGGGTCCGCTCCTCCATGGCCTCCCTGCGCTCCCGTCTCAGCCCTTTCAACAGCCCCCAGCAGACGAAGAGCATGATCACCGTGAACGGGAGCGCCGTGCTGATGGCCGCCGTCTGAAGCGCCGTCAGCCCCCCGGCCACCAGCAGGATCCCCGCTACCACGCCCTCGGTCACGGCCCAGAAGATCCGCTGGGGGACGGGCGGCTCCGGATCGCCACCCGCCGTGATGATGTCGATCACCAGCGACCCCGAGTCCGAGGACGTGACGAAGAAGGTCACCACCACCAGCGTTGCAGCGAAGGAGCTGATCACGGCGAGCGGGAACTGCTCCAGGAGCACGAAGAGCGAGGTCGGCACGCTCTCCTGTACCGCCGCCACGATGCCGACGCCGCCGAAGTGCTCCAGGTAGAGGGCGGTGTTGCCGAAGACCGTGAGCCAGACGAAGGTCAGCGCCACGGGCACCAGGAGTACGCCGCCGATGAACTCCCGGATCGTGCGCCCCCGTGAGATCCGGGCGATGAACATCCCCACGAACGGCGACCACGCGATCCACCACCCCCAGTAAAAGATGGTCCAGCTGCCGAGCCAGTCGGCGTCGCCGTAGGCGGCGGTCCGGAAGGTGTTGCTGACGAGCCCGTTTACGTAGTTCCCCACGTTCCCGGCCAGCGCGTTCAGCAGGTAGACGGTGGGACCCATCACGAAGACGAACAGCACCAGGAGCACGGCCAGTCCGATATTGAACTCGCTCAATCGCCGGATCCCCCGCTCCAGCCCGGTGGCCACCGAGACCGTGGCCATGAGTGTGATCGTTGCGATGAGCAGGAGCTGGACCCAGACCGCCTCCGGCACGTCGAACAGGTAGCCCAACCCGGCGTTCACCTGCATCACGCCGAATCCGAGGGAGGTGGCTACGCCGAACATGGTGCCGAGGACGGCGAAGATGTCCACGGCGTCACCGATGGGCCCGTAGATCCGGTCGCCGAGGATCGGATAGAGCGCCGACCGGATGGTGAGCGGCAGGTCGTGGCGGAAGGAGAAGTAGGCCAGCGAGAGCCCCACCACGATGTAGACGGCCCAGGCGTGGACTCCCCAGTGGAAGAAGGTCAGCTCCATGGCCTCCTGGATGGCCGCCTCGGTCCCGCCGCCACCCCCCGGCGGGCTCGAGTAGTGGAGCACCGGCTCCGCCACGCTGAAGAAGAGGAGCCCGATCCCCATTCCCGCGCTGAAGAGCATGGCGAACCAGGAGCCGTAGCTGAACTCGGGCTCGGCGTCGTCCGGGCCCAGCCGGATCTTCCCGAACCGGCTGAAGAAGAGCCCCACGACGAAGACCAGGAAAAACGCCACCGCCAGGATATAGAACCATCCGGCCATGGCCACGATCCCGCTCTGCAGCGTGGCGAACGTGGCGGCCGCCGTCTCCGAGAAGAGGGCGCCGAGGAGCACGAAGGTGGCGATCAGCGCCGCCGAGATGAAGAACACCGGCGGGTTGATCTTCAGACCGAACCGCTCCCAATCCATGGAGGTCTTCCCCGTCAGAAGTAGTAGCCGACGTTCATGTTGAACCGCGTGCTCCACCCGCCGGCACCATCCCCTTCGGCGAGGGCCCGTCCGTAGTCGGGCCCCAGCCACGGATGGTTCCACCCGCTGGCCACGTCCATGTAGACGTAGACGGGCCCGGCGGAGATCGCGCTCCCCAGCACGTTCTGGCGGGTGTCCGGATAGGTCGGGTCCGCCTTGACCATGTACGTGAAGTCGTCGTAGAACCGGATCGAGGCGATGGGCCCCCACGCCACCGGGAGCGTGTACGCCACCCCCAGGAGGTACAGGCTCGCTGCCCGGGCCACCTTGTACGGCGCGTCGTAGGCGCCCATGACCACGAATGGCTCCACGGCCCCCGCCTCATCCGGGTTCACCGCGTACCGGATGGCCTCCGCGATGACGTTCCAGCGTCCGCGTGTGGCGTCCACGTGCGCGCTGGCCGCCCAGTGGGACCCGAATCTATCGGTTTCCCGGTTGTGGAGCTGGCCCCACTGGCCCGAGACGCCGAGCTCGGCGCTCCCCTTGCCGGAGCTCAGCGGCGCCGTATAGGTCAGCCGGCCATTGACCTGGTTGACCTCTTCGTTCGACCGGGCCGTCTCGAGCCCGGCGTACCCCAGCTCTCCCGGGGTGGCGGGCACCACATCATACGAGTAACGGGCGCTGGCCACACTGCCGCCGGTGAACGACCCCTCATCGTTCAGGTAGAAAGCCATCTGGACGCCCCACCGGCCGGCCGCGTAAAGCACGTTCACCCCGGCGTCGTAGTCATCCTCCAGCCCCACGTAGTACGGCAGCTGGAAGAACCAGTTGTGCGACGCGTACGGCAGCGGCCCGAAGGGCACCTTGTGGACGCCGAGGAGGACGTCCAGCGCGTCGCTGAAGCCGTAGCCGACCCACCCGTGGTGCAGCATGTGGTAGCCGGCGTAGATCCGGTACTCCGCCGAGAAGAGGAGATCGCCGTACGAGCCGTCGGCGTTCAGCCGGAACGTGTCGAAGTCGAAGTCGGCGGCCCGGCGCAGCTCGAACCGGCCCCGGGCCCAGTCCCGGTACTGGAGGTTGAACCGGAGCGCGCCCCCGAGGGTCAGCCGCGCCTCGAGCGCCTCCTGCGACGACGTTTCCACCGCCGGCACCGTGTCCGCCGGCGGCGTGGACGGCTCTGCGCAGGTCGGGCCCGGCGCGTCGGCCGGGGCGAGGGCGAGCACGGCGGCCCCGAAGAGCGGGGCGGTCCAGGACATGGGGTGTAGGGTCCTCGTCGAGGTGCAGGTTCCGGTTTCCGAACCCGAATGCAAGGACCGTGCGGTGGAGCTGAGAGTACGAGCCCGCGGCGGCGGGGCCGCTTGCCGGGCGGGGAGAGCGGGTCCTACCTTGGCCTCGCGGGGCCCGATGGGCTCTGTCGCTCACCCATCCTGAGCCAACGAACCACACTCTTGCGACGCACCAGCTTCTTCTGGCTATCCGTGCTCATCGCCGCCTGGTGGCTGCTGACGGCCCCGGACCTCGCCTGGGAGGCGGGCCTCCTGGCGGTCATCGTCGGGGCACTCCTCCACTACGGCCTCGGGGGTCGGGGCGCGGCCCGGCTCACGGTGCCGGGGCTCCTCCGATTCCTCCCGTTCTTCCTCCATCAGATGGTGCGGGGCGGGCTCGACGTGAGCCGCAGGGCGCTGAGCCCATCATTGCCCCTGGCGCCCGACCTCTTCCACTTCCGCACCGGGCTGCCCGAGGGGCTCCCGCGCGTCTTCTTCATCAACGCCATCAGTCTCCTGCCCGGCACGTTCAGCGCCCAGGTGGACCGCGACGACATCACGGTCCACCGGCTCGACTCGGCCATGGTTCCGGAGGCCCGCCTCCGGACGCTGGAAGCGAAGGTCGCCGGGCTCTTCGGTCTGGAGTCCGACCTGGAGTCGTCGTCGTGACGACGCTGCTCCTGGCCGTCGGGCTCGTCCTGCTCCTGAGCCTCGTGGCGGGGCTTGCGAGGCTGCTGGCGGGGCCCTCACCGGGCGACCGGGTGATCGCCGTCCAGCTCTTCGGGACGGCCGGCGTAGCCTTCCTCCTGATCCTGGCCGAGGTCGGCAGCGCGCCGCCGCTGCGCGATGTGGCGCTGGTCTTCGCGCTCCTGGCCGCCGTCATCGTCACCGCGTTCGTGAAGCGGGGCTGGGTCCGGCAGCGCGGCCGCGACGGGGACGACTGACATGGCCCCGGCTCTCGACGTCATCGCCGCCGGCCTCCTGCTGCTGGGCGCGTACTTCTTCGTCGCGGGCACGGTGGGCATCCTCCGGTTCCCGGACGTCTACACGCGGCTGCACGCCCTGACCAAGGCCGACGCGCTGGGCCTCGGATTCATCGCCCTCGGGCTCTGCTTCCGCGCCGGGTCGTGGGCGGTCCGGCTCCAGCTCATCCTGACCTGGCTCCTGGTCCTGGCTGCCACGGCCACCGTGGCCCACCTCCTGGCGCGCACCTCCATGGAGGAAGGCATCGAGCCGGTGGCCCGCCCCCGGAAAGAGGTCCGTCCGTGACGCCGCTGGATTGGGCCATCGATGGGGTGCTCGCGGCGCTCCTCCTGGGCATCGCCGTGCGGCTCCTGACCGGGCGGGACCTCCTCGAGGCCACCATCCTCTTCATCGCCTACGGACTCACCCTCTCGCTGGTCTGGGTCCGGCTTGGCGCGCCGGACATCGCCCTCGCGGAGGCCGCCCTCGGCGCCGGGGTCTCCGGCGCCCTCTTCCTGAACGCGTTCCAACGGTTGACCCGACGCCCGGATGCCGACGCAGGCATGGGCCCCGGGGCCCGCGCCGGGCCATGGCCGGCTGCGCCCGCCGGGGCGCCCCCGGGGGCCGGGACGCCGGCAGCCGAAGGCGACTCGCTCCTCATCGACGATGGCGCCCACGACGGCCCCCTCTGGCTCCGGGTCGCCCTCGGCGCTGTCGGCGCAGTGGCGGTGGCGGGGCTCACCGTCCTCCTCGTGGGGCTCCCGGACCGGCCCCCCGTGCTGCCCGCGCTGGTGCACGGAAGCCTGGCCGGGAGCGGCGCCACGAATCCGGTCACCGCGGTGCTGCTGAACTTCCGGGCCTGGGACACGGTCCTGGAGCTGACGGTGGTGGTGGCGGCGGTGACGGCCGTATGGTCGCTGGACCGGGACACGCGGCCCCGCTCCCGGGACCCCCGGGACCGGAGTCCGGACCCGGTGCTCCATGAGCTGACCCGCCTGGTGGTGCCGCTGGCGGCCGTGGTGGCCATCTACCTGGCGTGGGCGGGGAGCCATCGGCCGGGCGGCGGGTTCCAGGCGGGTGCGCTGCTGGCGGGTGCTGGCGTCATGGCGGAAGCCGGGGGCTACCTGCCGCCCTTCAGCGCTGCGTCCCGGCCGGTCCGCATCCTCATCAGCTTCGCCGTCTTCGCCTTCCTGGCCGTGGGGCTGGCGTCCATGTCCGTCACGGGTTCGTTCCTCCACTACCCCGCCGGCTGGGCCCACGGGCTCATGCTGGCCGTGGAAGCCGGCTTCACGGTGGGCGTGACCGTGGCGCTCGTGGAGTTCTTCGTCGATGTCCCGGCCGTACCCGTCCGGGACCCCGCCGTGGAGCGGGTCGATCCCACGGGTGACCCCCTGGGCCGGATGCTCGATCGCGACGACCTCGGGGAGGGCCCGTGACCCCCCTTGTCCTCTACGCCTGCGCCGGCGCAGCGCTCTTCGTGGTGGGCCTCCACGCCCTCGTGACGCGGGCCCACCTCTTCTGGAAGGTGCTGGCCGTGAACATCATGGCGGGCGGCATCTTCCTGGTCCTCATCACGGCCCCACCCCGCCTCGGCGCCGGACCCGACCCGGTGCCCCAGGCCATGGTCCTGACCGGGATCGTGGTGGCCGTGGCCTCCACCGCCCTTGCGCTGGGCCTAGCCCTGCGGGTGGCCGCCCGCACAGGCCGGCCGTTCCTCGAGGAGGAGGTCCCGGACCCGGGCCCCTACGGAGCGGAGGAGGAAGGGTGACCGGCCCGGCGCTGTGGACGGCGGTGGCCGTCACCGGCCCGCTTCTGGCCGCGCTTATCGCGCTGGTGGGCCGGCCCCGGGCGCTCCGGGCCGGGCTGGCGCTGGGGGCCGGGAGCAGCCTGGCCGCGGTGGTCGGCCTGGCGCTGGGGCTGGTCCGGGACGGGCCGGGCCGGCACCTCTTGGGCGGTTGGGGTCGACCGCTGGGGATCGAGATGTGGGTGGACGGCCTCACCGTGGTCATGCTGGGGATGACCGCCGTCGTAGGCGCCGCGGTGAGCGTCTACGCCACCGCCTACTTCGCCGGCCTCATGGACGGCCCCGGAGACGAGCCCCCCGCCGGCCGCGGGGCCCGTTTCTTCGCCCCTCTCTGGCTCTTCCTCTGGGCGGCGCTGAACGCCCTGTATCTCTCGGCGGACCTGTTCAACCTGTACGTGACGGTGGAGCTGTTCGGGCTCTCAGCAGCGGCCATCATCACCCTGGCCGTGTCCACCCGGGCCACCTTCGCCGGGATGCGCTACCTCCTGGTCTCGCTGGCCGGGTCCATGCTCTTCCTCCTGGGCGTGGCGCTGCTGTACGCCGTCTACGGCGTCCTGGCGCTGGAGGAGCTCGCCCAGCTCGCGCCGTCCGGGGTCCTCCCCGCCGTGGCGCTGGCGGCCATGACCGTGGGGATGGCGGCGAAGACGGCGCTCTTCCCGCTGCACGGCTGGCTGCCGCCGGCCCACTCTTCCGCCCCCGCACCGGGGAGCGCCCTCCTGTCGGCGCTGGTGGTGAAGGCGTCGTTCTACATCGTCCTCCGCCTCTGGGTCCACGTCTACGGCGGCGGCCCGGCCGACGGGCTGCTGCTCCTGGGGCTCCTGGGCGGCGCGGCCATCCTCTGGGGCTCGGTGCTGGCGCTGCGTCAGGCCAGTCTCAAGCGGCTCATCGCTTACTCCACCGTGGCGCAGGTCGGGTACCTCTTCGTCATGCTGCCGCTCCTCGTCACCGGCCCGGACCCGGCGGCGTGGAGCGCCGATGCGTGGAACGGCGGGATCTACCAGGCGGCGTCCCACGCCCTGGCCAAGGCCGCCATGTTCCTGGCCGCCGGCGGCATGACGTACGCCGTGGCCCGGGACGACCTGGCGTCCATCTCAGGGGTGGCCCGTCGCCTGCCCGTGTCGTTCTTCGCGTTCGCCCTGGCGGGCCTGACCATGGCCGGGATCCCGCCTTCGGGCGGCTTCATCGGCAAGTGGCTCCTCATCCGGTCGGCGCTGGCGGGTGGCCGGTGGCCGTGGGCCGTGCTCCTGGCCGTGGGCGGACTCCTGGCGGCGGCGTACGTGGTGCGGGCGCTCCGGCACGCGCTGGAGGACCCACTGGCCGAGGACGGCGAGTTCCGGGCGGTGCCGCGGCGCCTGGAATGGTCGGCCATGGCGCTTGCGGTGGCCAGCGTGGTCCTGGGTCTGCGCCCGCTGGAGCTGCTCCAGCTCCTGGGCATCGGCGGGCTGCAGCCGTGGTGAGGCGACGGTGAGCCCGCTCCTGCCGGTGGACGCCCTGCCCCTCTGGGTGGTCCTGACCTCGTTCCTCACCGGGGTCGGCGTGCTCCTGCTGCCCCGGGCTCGGCTCCGGCTCATCACCGTGCTGAGCCTCGCGGGCGCCACGGTGAAGCTCGGGCTCGTGGCCCTCATGGTCCAGGGGGTGGTGGCGGGCTTCGAGTACCGGTGGGAGATCCCGCTCCTGCCGGACCTCTCGTTTAGCCTGGTGGGCGACTCCCTGGCGCTCCTCTTCCTGGGGCTCTCCTCGGTGCTATGGCTCGTGACCACCCTCTACGCGCTGGGCTACCTCAGCCGCTCGGCCAACCGCCGGCGCTTCTTCGCCTTCTTCGGCTTCTGCATCGCGGCCACCTCCGGGATCGCCCTGGCCGGCGACCTGTTCACCTTCGTCCTGTTCTACGAGGCGCTGACCTGGACCACCTACCCGCTGGTGGTCCACCAGGGGACGCCCGAGGCGCTGCGGGCGGGCCGGAAGTACCTGGTCTACACCCTCACCGCCGGGACCGCGCTCATCGTGGGCGCCGTCTGGTTCCAGACCGAGACCGGTACACTGGCGTTCGCCGTGGGCGGTGTGGTGGATGCCGACACCGCCATGGCCGCCCCCGGTCGGTACCTGGGCCTCTTCCTGCTCCTGCTCCTGGGTGTGGGCGTGAAATCGGCGTTCGCGCCCCTCCATGGCTGGCTGCCCACCGCCATGGTGGCGCCCACGCCGGTGAGCGCGCTCCTTCACGCGGTGGCTGTGGTCAAGGCCGGGATGTTCGGTGTGATCCGGATCCTCCACTCCCTCTTCGGCATCGAGGTCGCCACCGACATCGGCGCGGCCGCTGTGGTGGCGGGGCTGGCCGGCGCCACCATCATCTACGGCTCTGCCCGGGCGCTGGCCCAGGACAACCTCAAGCGACTGCTGGCGTTCAGCACCGTGAGCCAGCTCTCCTACATCGCGCTGGGCGTCACGCTCGTGAACCCCGTGGCCCAGGCGGGCGGGCTCGCCCACCTGGTTCACCAGGGGATCATGAAGATTACCCTCTTCTTCTGCGCCGGGCTCCTCTCCGAGACGTTGGGGATCACGAAGATCAGCGAGATGGCCGGCACCGCCCGACGCATGCCCCTCACCATGCTCGCCTTCTCCGTGGCAGCGCTGGGGATGATCGGGCTGCCGCCGGTGGCCGGGTTCTACTCCAAGTGGTACCTGGGCGTGGGCGCCCTCCAGGCCGGGGCGGCGTGGGTGGTGCCCGTGCTCCTCATCAGCACCGCCCTCAACGCGGCGTACTTCCTGCCCATCATCCGCACCGCCTACCTCGACCGGCCCACGGCGGCGTGGCCTCCCCGCGCCCCGGCGCATCGGCTCGAGGCGGACTGGCGGCTCCTCTTCCCCGCCCTCGTGACCGCCGCCCTCGCCCTGGCCGCCGGGCTCCTGGTGGGCAGCGCGTGGAGCGCCATCGACTGGGCCGACCTCATCATCGCCCGGGGACTCCTGTGACCGCCCTCCTCGCGGCTGCACCGGCGGTCCCACTGGCCCTCGCCCTCGCGTGGACGGTGCCGCGGCTCCGCCGGCACGCCGTGGCGCTGGCGCCCTGGGCGGCGGCCCCGGCGCTGGTCCTGGCCCTCACGCCCCGGCTCGTCGACGGCCAGCTCCCGACCGTGGAGGGACCGCTCCTGGGTGGGCTGCGACTCGCCCTCGACCCCACGGGGCAGGCGTTCCTCCTCCTTACCGCCGCCCTCTGGCTCGCCGTCGGCGCCTTCGCCCGGACGTACCACGCCCGCGACCGTCACCGCGCGTCCTTCTTCGGCCTCTTCCTCCTCACCATGGCCGGGAACCTGGGGCTCGTGGTGGCCGGCGACATCCTGACGTTCTACGCCTTTTTCGTGCTCCTGACCTTCTCCGCGTGGGGACTGGTGGTCCACGAGCGGACGCGCGAAGCGCTCCGGGCCGGTCGGATCTACATCATCATGACCGTTTTGGCGGACCTGGCGATCCTGGCGGTACTCTTCGCCCTGGGCTCCGGCGCCCCCGGCGGCGCACCCGGCTTCGGAGCCGAGCTCGAAACGGCGTGGGCCGGGCTCACCGCGGCCGGGCCGGGCCCCGGGCTGACGGCGGCCCTCATCCTCCTCGGATTCGGCGTAAAGGCGGGCCTCCTCCCGCTCCACATATGGCTTCCGCTAGCCTACCGGGAGGCACCCGCCACCGCCAGCGCGCTCCTCAGCGGCGCCATGATGAAGGCCGGCGTCCTGGCGTGGATCCGGTTCCTCCCCGAAAGCCTGGCGTTCCCCGCCCTGGCCGCCAGCCTCATCGCAGTGGGCGTGGTCGCCGCGTTCTTCGGGGTGGTGGTGGGGCTGCTCCAGGACGACGCCAAGACGGTTCTGGCCTACTCGAGCGTCAGCCAGATCGGATTCATCGCCGTGGTCATCGGCGTGATGATCCGGGACCCGAGCCTCGCCGCCGTGGCCGTGGCCGCCGCCACCGTCTACGCCCTCCACCACGGGCTGGCCAAGGGGGCCCTCTTCCTGGCCGTGGGTGTGACCGACCGGACGCCCGCCCGGGCCGGGTCACGGGGTCCGTCACGGTGGCCGACCGTGCCCCTGGTCGGGGCGCTCCTCCCCGCCCTCGCCATCGCCGGCGCGCCCCTGACCACCGGCGCGCTGGCCAAGGGCGCCCTCGGCGAGGCCACCGAGCGCCTCGGAGCCGCGTGGTACCACGCCCTCCACCCTACGCTCCTGGTGGCCGCCTTCGGCACCACCCTCCTCCTGGCCCGCTTCCTCGTCCTCCTCCATCGACGGGGCGCGCCGGACCGCGCGGACCCCACGAGCGGCGCGGCCCGCACCGCACTCCTCGCCCCGTGGATCCTGCTGGTCGTCGGCGGCGGGATGGGGATCTTCTGGATCCCGTGGGCCGTGTCCTCACCCGGCGTGGCGCTGCCGGGGCTCCTGCACGCGCCCCTCGAGTCGCTCCTCCCGGTGGTCGCCGGGGTGGTAGTGGCCGGGGCCGTGGTCCGACGGCCCGGGCTGCTCGGACCACTGGGCCGGCTCCGGGTCCCCGTCGGCGACCTGGTGGTCCCCCTGGAGGACGTCGCCCGCCGCGTCCGGCGCGTCCTCGGGGCGCTGGTCACCGACCCACGCCCCGACACACCGCGCCGGGCGTGGGACGTCCTCACCGCCGGGGCCGGCCGGACGACGCAATGGCTGGCAGATCACGACATCCGGCTCATGCGCGGCGTGATCGTCGGCTCGATCATCGCCGTCCTGGCCGCGCTCCTCGTGCTGGCAGGGCTCCCCTGATCCACCACCCGCGCACGGCGCTGTCGGGGGCGGCGGACGCGGGCCGAGCGGTGCACAAGTTGCGTCGCAAAACGGTGCGCATAGGCGACGGTGAACCGTACCATCGACCAAGGGAGCCGACATGACGCGACTCGTTCCGACCTCCGCAACCCCCGAAGGCGCTCCGGCCCGGGCCGGAGCGAGCCGATGAAGCCGGAGCGCGTGGTGGTGGGGGTGGACTTCGACGACGCCTCGCGGGAGGCCGCCCGGTGGGCCCTTCACCGGTTCCTCCCCGACCTGGACCACGTCCTGGTCCACGCCCTCGACCTGCGGGACCCGCCGCGCTACCTGGGCATCACGGACTCGGATGAGGTCCTGGCCGACGCCCGCCGGGAAGCCGACCGGCGCCTGACGGAACTCCGGGAGGAGCTCGGGGATGCGGCCGGCGGCGAGGTCCGGAAGGGCCGACCCGACGAGGTCCTCTCGGCGGTGGCCGACGAGTCCGACGCCGGCCTCATCGTGGTCGGCCGGGGCTCCGAGGGCAGCGGGCTTCTGGGCAGCACCGCGGAGCGGCTCGTGAACACGGCGTCAGTTCCCGTTCTCATGGTCCCCGACGCGCCCGGCACGGCGCCGGAGCAGCTCCTGGTGGCCATCGACGACTCCCCCGAGACCGCCGAGGTGCTGGCCTGGGCCGGCGGCCTGGCCGACCGACACGACGCCCGGGTCACCGTCACCCACGTCTTCCAGCCCACGTTCGCAGGGCTCGGCGGCGTGGTGTCGGGCGCCGGGTCGCATCAGGAGCTGAAGGAGGATCAGCGGGATCAGGCCCGGGCCTGGCTGGAGGAGGAGGTCCGGGAGGCGGGTCTCGCGCCGGAGCACGTTCGGCTCGAGGTCCGGGAGGGCGACCCGGCCCGGCAGATCCTCGACGAGGCCCGGGCCCCGCGGCCCGATATCATTATTATCGGCAGCCGCGGCCCCGGCGCGGTGGAGAAGGCGCTCCTGGGCAGCGTGGCCAGCTCCGTCCTCCGCGGCGCGTCCCGCCCCGTCCTCGTGGTCCGGCGGTGAGTGCCCTCACCACCGCCAGTGGATGTCGTCGGGCCGCCCGGCGCCCTCCTCCACCGCCTCCCGGACGAGCACCTGGTCCACGCGGCTGCCGTCCATGTCCACCACCTCCAGGCGGAGGCCGCCCCAGTTCACTACGTCGGCCCGGGCCACCGCGCCCTCCAGGCGGTCCTTCATGAAGGCGTGCAGCGTGCCGTAGTCGTCGGGGGCCGGTGTCGTCCGGTCGAAGAAGGCCAGGAACTCGTGGAACGGGATCAGCCCGTCCACGAGCCAGGAGCCGTCGTCGCGCTCCACGATTCCCGGCGCCATGACCCCCCGGACCGGCGGCACGTCGCCCACGATCCCGGCCAGCACGTCGTTCAGCGTGGCGAGGCCGGCCACGCGCCCGTCGTCGCCGGTGATGATGGCCATGTGGTCGCCCGACGTCTGGAACCGCTCCAGGAGCCGGAACACCGGCGTCCACACCGGCAGCACGTGGGGCTGGCGGACCAGTCCTTCCAGCGACGGCGGCTCCCCGGCCGCCAGCCGCTGGAGCAGGTCCCGGACCATGACGTAGCCCACGGGCGAGTCGATGTCGCCGTCAGCCACAAGGAACCGGGTGTGGCGGATCCCGGAAAGGAGGAGCGGCCGCCACGACTCGGGGTCCGCCTCGCTGTCCAGCCACGCGATTACGTCACGGGGCGCCATGATGGACTCCACCGTGGCGTCACTCAGCCGGAACAGCCGCTCCACGATCTGCTGCTCCGTGGCCTCCAACACGCCGGTCTCCGTGGCGTGAGCGATCATCCCCCGGATCTCGTCTTCGGTGATCCCCGCCTCATCGCGGGGGGTCAGCGGGACCAGACGCAGCACCAGCTCCGTGGAGTGGCTCAGCAGTCGGACCAGCGGCGTCGCCAGCGCGGCCAGCCGCAGCATGGGGCCGGCCACGGCACGGGCCAGCCGCTCCGGGTCGTGGAGCGCGATCCGCTTCGGCACCAGCTCGCCGATGACCAGCGTGACGTACGTGATGGCCACCACCACCAGGAGCA
The DNA here is from genome assembly GCA_046483065.1 of Longimicrobiales bacterium. Taxonomy (GTDB): domain Bacteria; phylum Gemmatimonadota; class Gemmatimonadetes; order Longimicrobiales; family RSA9; genus JAWVYT01. Next base: position 63,137 of record JAWODW010000052.1, read on the forward strand.
ACGCCGTCTCGTGGGCGAACCGTTCCGGCACGCCGGCGCCCGCCAGCGCCGGCGTCAGCGTGGCGGCGATCCGCGCGCCGCCGAACGCGCCGGCCAGCACCGCCACCGACGTGATCCCGACCTGCACCGTGGAGAGGAACCGGTTCGGGCTCTCCGCCAGGTCCAGCGCCCTGCGGGCTCGCTCGTCGCCCTCCCGGGCCCACTGGTGCAGCCGCGCCTTGCTGGAGCTGACCACACCGATCTCCGCGGCCGCCAGCACGCCGTTGGCCAGCACCAGCACCGTGATGATCAGGATCTCGAATAGCGTTTCGATCATGGCTCCCGGGCTCCGGGGTGGGCTCCGTCCTGCGCACCACGGCAACGATGCCCCGGCGGCGTGTCCCGCGCAATGCGACCCCCTGCCACGGGTCGGGGCAGGCTGATAGGTTCCGATCCAACTCGAACCGCAACGAAGCGAAGAATGGCAGCGAACATCCTCATCGTGGAGTCCGCCGCGAAGGCGCGAACCCTCCAGCGGTACCTCGGCGATGGCTGGAAGGTCCTGGCCACCGGCGGCCACGTCCAGACCCTCCCCGATGACAAGAAGAAGCACGGGAAGGACGCCTCCAAGGCGTTCTGGGCCAACCGTCCCGGCGAGCTGCCCTCTCCGCCCTGGGTGTGGACCGACCGCGGCGAGGAGGCCGTCCGCAGGATCGTCGATGAGGCCGGGCCCGACCCCACCTTCTGGATCGCCACCGACCCGGACCGGGAGGGCGAGTTCATCGCCTGGTCGCTCGAGCGCGTGCTCCAGGACCACGGCCCCACTCACCGCGTCACCTTCGACGAGGTCACCGAGGAGGCCGTGAAGGACGCTCTCCAGAACCCGCGACCCGTGGATCGGGAGATGGTCGAGAGCGCTCTGGTCCGGAAGTTCCTCGACCGCCTCGTGGGCTACCGGGCGTCCAAGATGGCCAACTCCGTCCTTTCCGGCCGCGGCAACTCCATGGGGCGCGTACAGACGCCCACCCTGGGCTTCGTGGTGGAGCGGGAGCTGGAGCGCGAGGCCCACGTACCCATCCCGTACTTCGAGGTCCACGCCGAGGCCGAGAGCGTCGACCTCCAGGTCCGGTTCCACGACCGGGACCACCCCGACGTCTGGCGCGACGACAGCGGGAAGCCGCACCCCACGCGCACCTTCCACCGGGAGCTGGCCGAAGACGCCCTGGAGGCCCTCGAGGCCGCCGGACGCGTCACCGTGACGCAGGCCGAGTCCAGCACCCGGAAGCGGCGGCCCTTCGCGCCCTTCTCCACCGACGCGCTCCTCCAGGCCGGCGGCTCACGCTTCGGCTGGTCGCCCCGGAAGACGTCCGCGCTGGCCTCCATGCTCTACGAGGCCGGCCATATCACCTACATCCGGACCGACTCCACCCGTCTGGCACGCTCCGCCGTGGAGAAGGTTCGGACCGCCGTCCGCGCTGATTACGGCGAGGACTACCTCGGCGATGGCGCCCGCACCAACGTGGCCACGGGCCCCGTACAGGACGCCCACGAGGCCATCCGCCCCACCCGGCTCGAGGTCGCCGAGCCCGCCATCGATGACGCCGACGCCCGCCGCCTCTACCGCCTGGTCCGGGCCCAGACGCTCGCCAGCCAGATGGCGCCGGCCGTACGGACCAGCGTGAGCCTCGAGGCCGCGTGCGCCGACCTGGACCGCCCCCTCACCGGCACCGTCAGCTGGCGAACCTTCGCCGGGTGGGAGGCCGCCTACGCCGAGTTCATGGGCGACGTGGCCACGGCCCCGCCCGACGTCCCCCTCGAGGAGGGCGCCGTGTGGACCCTCGACCCGGCCGGCGACGAGCGCGAGAACCCGCGCCTCATAGAGGACGAGACCCGGCCGCCGGCCCGCTATCGGCCCCACACCCTCATCCGGGCCATGAAAGACGCCGGCATCGGCCGCCCGTCCACCTACAGCCGCACCGTTGAGAAGCTCGAGGAGCGCGGGTATGTGGAGCTCGATGACGGCACCCTGGTCCCCACACAGCGAGGCCGGGCCGTCTGGAGCGACGTGGCACCCCTCTACGCCGAGGAGGCCGACCAGGACCACGCAGAGATCGAGCTCTTCGACCCCGAGTTCACCGCCCTCATGGAGGAGCGCCTCGACCGCATCGAGCGCGGCGAGGTGCCCGCCCCCGGCAGCTGGGAGGAGTGGCGAGACCAGATCCGGGATCTCCACGCCGTGGCCCAGGAGCGCCGCCGCGCCGGTGCCATCCTGCCCGGCCAACTGCACCGCCTGGAGCGTCTCCTGGCCAACGCCCCCGCCGACCTCGACGTCCCCGACGCGGCGGCGCTGGCCGAGCTCTCACAGAAAGAGGCCCGGGCCCTCATCGACCGCCTCGGCGAGCAGGGCGTGAAGCCCACGCCCACCGAGAAGCAGATGGCCTACCTCGAGAGCCTGGTGGCCGACCTGGAGCTCGGCGACGACGAGCTCGACGAGCTCACCGGCGTCTCCAGTCTCGATGAGATCCGGACCAGCGAACAGGCCAGCGCCGCCATCGATGAGCTCCGCCGGCTCCACGACGAGCGCCGGCCCGCCAGCGCCAAGCAGCGTCGCTTCATCGAGGACCTCATCGAGGAGGCCGGGATCCCCGAGCAGGAGGCGCTGGCACTCGTGGACGCCGACTCCCTCGACGAGCTGACCGGCGGGAAGGACGGCACGGCCAGCGCACTCATCGACGCCCTCCAGCAGCAGGCGGAAGCGAAGGGGTGACCGAGCCCGCTGCCTCCTCACGGCACGAAGAGAGCGCCGCCGTCGCCCCCGAGCTCAGCGGCTGAGGGAGTACACGTAGCCCGCCGCCGCGCACGCCTCCGCCTCCGACAGGTTCGCGCCACCCATCGGCGGCATCGGGGCCGGGTACCGAACCGGGTCGCTCACGCCCGTGCGTACCACGTCGGCGATCGACGCGTACGTGCCGTCCACGTTCAGCCACTCCCCGTCCGTCAGGTCCGGCCCGAGCTGAGACCCCGTGGCGTCCCCGCCGTGACAGGTGTAGCAGGCGCCCGCGCCGTCGAACACCTCCCGGCCGCGATCCACAAGCTCACCATCGATGTCCGGGCACCCCGGCGCGCTGGCCGACGCCGGCGTCGCTGCCGGTGCCTCCCCCGCTTCCCCACCGCCCATCATCCGGTCGTGCCTCTCCCCCATGCGATCCCCCATGGGCCGGTCTCCCCGCTCCGCCGGCCCGGGAGCTCGCTCGATCACCGAGCTGTCCGCCGCGTCATCCGGTTCCGACTCGCCACACGCCGTGACGAGTCCGACCAGCGCCAGCGCCGTTGCCGTGGTTCTCCACCTCATGCCTGCCTCCTCGTGGGCCTCCTCGTGGCTGTTGCGCGATGAGAGTGCAACGCGCATGCCTGCTGCACTTACGGCACGCACCACGCCTCCGGCTCCACCGCCACGTCCGGGAACGCCGCGAGCACGGCCCGGTCCCACGGGAGCAGCGGCGCGTCCAGCGCCTCGGCCACAGCCACGTACTCGCAGTCGTACGCGCTGCAATCGGAGCGGTCGACCCGCTCCAGGACACGGCCGCCGTCGGGAAGGTACTCGCGGCCGCGCAGCAGCCCATTCGGGGTCGGCCTCGAGCACCGCTTCCGCCGCCGCCGTGTGCTCCCCGTCTATCAGGAGTGTCGAGCACGATCAACAAAGCGGAGAAGAACCCTTCATGTATCTTATGTCTGAGGGCCACGCAAACGTTGAAGGAGCCAGAAACCCATGATCCGCCGGGACACCCATATCGAAGAGCTGGTCGAGATCTTGCCCGAGGCCGTCTCCTACCTGATGGAGAAGGGCGTGCAGTGCATTGCCTGCGGCGCGCCGATCTGGGGAACACTGGAAGAGGCCGCCCGCAGCAAGGGCTTCAGCGACGCGGAGATCGACGCCATGGTGGCCGACCTGCGGGCGCTCGAGGAGAAGGCGGCCACGGAGTCCGGCTGATCCTCCATCCCGACCGCGCCGCCCTCGATCCTTGACGGGGGTTGTCAACCGCCCCGCTTTGTGTGAAATTTTTCACAAATGGCGCCGGCCTCGACCCGGGACGGGGAGGTCGGTGGGACCGGCGACGGGGCACAGGGCACCGGGAACGCCGGGGGCACGGGCGGGAGGAGACTGATGAAGACACTGCGGCTGCCGAAGGACGGTCTGGAGGCGTTCACGGAGGTGTTGGGCGGGTTCGGGGCGGTTCACGCGCCGTTGCGGACGGACACGGGCCTCGCCTTCGGTCGGCTGGAGCACTGGTCGGACGCCGAGTTGGAGTACACGCGGACCACGCTGCCGCCGAAGAAATACGTGCTGCCACAGCGGGAGACACTGTTCCGTTACGACCCGGATGCGGGCTACCTGCCGGAGACCGAAGAGCCACGGGAGCGGGTCATCCTGCTGGGGGTCCACGTCTGCGATATCTACGGGCTGAACCTGCTGGACAAGGTGTTCCTCGGGGACACGCCGGACCCGTACTACCGGACCCGGCGGCGGAACGTGGCGGTGGTGGGGATCGACTGCGTGCCGGACGAGCACTGCTTCTGCCGGTCGATGCGGGCGGACATGGTGGACACGGGATTCGACCTGTTCCTGTGCGACATCGGCGAGCACTACATGGTGGTAGTGGGGACGGCGCTGGGCGACGACATGGTACTGGCGGCGCCGGAGCTGTTCGAGGAGGTCACGGACGCCGACGTGGAGGGATACAAGCGTCGTTCGTCGGAGAAGGAGCGCGAGCTGCTTCTGAACGTGGACATCCGGGGGCTGGCCGAGCTGTTCGACCTGGAGTACGACTCGGCGGTGTGGGAGGAGCTGGGCGAGCGGTGCCTGTCGTGCGGCAAATGCACCATGGTCTGCCCGACCTGCTACTGCTACGACGTGCGGGACGAGCGTGCGTTCGGCGAGGAGGGGAGCACCCGGCTCCGGGTGTGGGACTCGTGCCTCTTCTCTCAGCACGCGGCGGTGGCCGGGGGTGAGAATTTCCGGGAGCGGAACGCGGACCGGATCAAGTACCGCTTCTACCACAAGCACCGGGGGTTCGTGGTCGAACACGGCCGCCCGAGCTGTATCGGCTGCGGACGGTGCATCGTGAGCTGTCCGGCCGGAATCCACGACGTGGACGTCATGAACAAGCTGCGGGGGGTGTCCCATGCAGGCGCGTAGTCCCGTACCCACCGTCTGGCGACCGACCGAGCTGTGGCGCGACAACGTCTATCAGCCGCTCCTCGCCCGGATCGTTCGGATCTACAAGATGGTCGAGGACCACTACGTCTTCACGGTCCGGTTCGAGGATGATGACATCTCGGCCGGATTCAGCCATCGCCCGGGCCAGTTCGTGATGCTGAGCGTGCCGGGGAGCGGCGAGGCGCCGATCTCGATCTCGTCACCGCCCACGCGCCGGGGCGTGATCGAGCTGTGCGTGCGCCGGACCGGCCGGGTGACGGATGCGCTCTACCGGCTCCGGATGAACGACTACGTGGGGATCCGGGGTCCGTACGGAAACGGTTACCCGATGGAGGAGCTCTACGACGAGGACCTCCTGCTCGTGGCGGGCGGGCTCGGCATGGCGCCGATCCGGTCGCTCCTCTGGTTCGCGCTGGACGAGCGGGAGAAGTTCCGCAAGGTGATCCTGATGTACGGAGGTCGGGACCCGGAGAACATGCTCTTCCGCGAGGAGCTGACCTCGCTGACCGACCGGGACGACCTGGAGTGTCTCCTCTCGGTGGACCGCGATCCCACGGGCGAGTGGGCCCACCACGTGGGCCGGCTCCCGGAGCTCTTCGACCAGGTGGAGATCGACTCGAAGCGGACCCACGCGGCCGTGTGCGGGCCGCCGATCGTCTATAAGTACGTCCTCGAGCGCCTCCTCGACCTCGGCTTCTCCAAGGATCGGATCCTGATGTCGCTGGAGCGGCGGATGAAGTGCGGGATCGGCAAGTGCGGCCACTGCGGGATCGGCGCCAAGTACACGTGCACCGACGGCCCGATCTTCACCTACTGGGACGCCCTCAACCTGCCGGAGATGATATGAGTAACCGTGCCAGGCCGACCGTCGGCATCTTCGGACTGACCGGCTGCGCCGGAGATCAGCTCGCGATCCTGAACTGCGAGGACGAGCTCCTCGATCTGGTGGACGTGCTGGACGTGCGCGACTTCCTCATGGCGTCATCGGACAACGACGAAGACGCCCATCTCGACATCGCGCTCGTGGAGGGCGCGGTGCTGAGCGGCCGGGACGAAGCGAAGGTGAAGGCCATCCGTGAGCGGGCGGACACCGTCATCGCCCTGGGGACCTGCGCCCTGCACGGCGGCGTGCCGATCATGGACCGGGACCACGACCGCGCCGCCCTGCTCCGGCAGGTCTACGGCGACCTCGGGTCGAGCTACGACAGCTGCGGGGCGAAGCCGCTGCACGAGGTGATCGAGGTGGACCTCGGGATCCCGGGGTGCCCGATCGAGAAGGACGAGTTCCTTGCGGCCATCGCCCATCTGCTGGCCGGCGATCCGCCGCTGGGGCGCGAGTACCCGGTGTGCGCCGAGTGCAAGATGGCCGAGAACGACTGCGTCCTGATCCGCCCTGACGCTTTCTGCATGGGGCCCGTCACCGCCGCCGGCTGTGGTGCCCGGTGCCCCGCGCTCCGGGTCGGCTGCGTCGGGTGTCGGGGCCCGGCGGTGGACGCGAACATGCCAGCGCTGGTAGCTGCATACGAGGAGCGCGGGATGAGCCGGGACGTGATCGAGCGGAAGATGCGGACCTTTGCGGCCGTCGCCACGGAAAGGCAAGGATCATGAGTGCTACGGAAACCAATCGCCGGACCATCACCGTCGACCACCTGGCCCGTGTCGAAGGACACGGGGGCATCACCGTGGAGCTCGAGGGCGAGGACGTCTACGCCGTCCGCTTCGACGTCTTCGAGGGGATCCGCCTGATCGAGGGGCTCATCGGCGGCCGCCGGTGGGACGACATCTCCCCCATCGTCTCCCGAATCTGCGCCATCTGCTCCGTGGCCCACTCCATGACCTCCATCCGGGTCACCGAGAAGGTCTTCGGCGTGCGCACCAGCCCCCGCACCGAGCTCCTGCGCGACCTGCTCTGGCGCGGTGAGAACATCGAGAGCCACGCCCTGCACCTCTACCTCCTGGCCGCGCCGGACTACCTCGGCTACGCCAGCGGGCCGGCCCTCGCCGCCGATCATCCGGCGGCCGTGGCCGTGGGGCTTCGCCTCAAGAAGCTCGGCAACCTGATCCAGGAGACCGTGGGAGGACGGGAGATCCACCCGGTGAACGCTGTCCCCGGCGGATTCGGGCGCGCTCCTGGTGTGGAGGCGCTCCAGCAGCTCCGCGAGCAGCTGCTGGTGGCCCGGGCCGACATCGAGGCCACTATCGACCTCGTGAAAGGACTGCCGCCCACGCCCCCGCTGGACGTCGACACCATCTTCATGGCGCTTCGCCAGGACCAAGACTACCGGTACGACCGCGGCGACCGGGTGGTGGTGCTCCGCGCTGGCGACCGGACCGTGATCCCCGTCGAGGAGCTGCGCGATGTGGCGCCGGAGCGCGCCGTGCCCCACTCCCACGCCAAGCACACCACCCTCGACGGGCGATCCTTCATGGTGGGCGCCCTCGCCCGACTCGCCATCAACCGCGACCGACTGCCGGCGCTGGGCGAGGAATTGATCGAGGAGCTCGCGCTCACGCTCCCGTCCCGGGACCCCATGGACAACAACAAGGCCCAGGCCATCGAGCTGGCACTGGACGTCGAGCGGGCCATCGCCCTCGTCGACCTGCTCCTGACCGGCGACCTCGACGACGAGCCCACGCCGGCGGTCCGGCCGCGACCGGGCGAGGCCGTGGTGGTGACCGAGGCGCCCCGGGGGATGCTGCTGCACAGCTACACGTACGACTCCGGCGGCTTCATCACCGACGCCGACGTCATCACGCCCACCGCCTTCAACGCGGCCAGCGTTGAGGACCACTTCCGTGCGGCGGTGGACCGCGAGGGCGTGGACGACCCCGACGCCCTCGCCCATACGCTGGAGATGATCGCCCGCGCCTACGACCCGTGCATCTCCTGCTCCGTGCACCTGGTCCACCGGCCCAGGTCGTGAGCCGCCTCCTCCTCGGCCTAGGCAACGTGCTGGCCGGTGACGACGGGATCGGCGTGCGCGTGGCCGAGCGGCTCCGGGACCACCCGCGCCTTCCCCCCGACATCGAGGTGCGGCTCCCGGGCCCCGACCTGCTGCGGGCCCAGGACCTGATGCACGGCCGGGAAGAGGTCATTCTCGTCGACGCAGTGCTGGGGCCCGAAGCGCCGGGGACCGTGGTGGTCCTCGACCCCGACGACCCCCGGCTCCTCGACCAGGGCGCCAGCGTCCATCAGCTCTCCCCCACCGCCGCGCTCCGGCTCCTCCGCGCCGCGGACCCCGCGCTGGCCTCGATCCCGGCACGGCTCCTCGGCATCGTCATCGAGGGCGCCGACGTGGATGCGGCACTGTCGCCGGCGCTGGCCGGAGAGCTCGATGCCATAACCCGGGCCGTCCTCGACGCCCTTCCCGCCGCCACAACCGCAGCGCCGGTGGACCCTAGTCCTCCAGGATCTCCCGGACCCGATCCCCGGTGATCTCCTCCTCATCCCGGAGCACCTCGGCGATGCGGTCCAGAGCTTGGCGCTTGTCCTCGAGGACGTCCGTGGCCCGCTCGAAGGCGCGGCCGATGATGGACCGGACCTCCTCGTCCACGATGCGGGCGGTCTCCTCGCTGTAGTCCCTGCGCTGGGCGATCTCCTCGCCGAGGAAGACCTGCTCCTCCTTCCCGCCCGAGGCCATGGGCCCGAGGCGCTCGCTCATCCCCCAGTCCAGCACCATCCTCCGGGCCAGGCTCGTGGCCTGCTGGAGGTCGTCCTCGGCGCCGCTGGTCAGCGTGTCGAAGACGGTGGCCTCCGCGGCCCGCCCGCCGAGCATGACGGCGAGGCGGTCGAGCATGTGCTCGCGCTCGTGGATGTAACGCTCGTCGTCCGGCAGCTGGTGCGTGCTGCCCATGGACCGGCCCCGGGGCACGATGGTGACCTTGTGGATCGGATCGGCATCGGGGAGCTCGGCCGCCACGAGCGCGTGGCCGCCCTCGTGATAGGAGAGGAGCTCCACCTGGCGGTCGGAGAGGGCGAGCCCCTGGCGCTCGAGCCCCATGAGGACCCGGTCGCGGGCCTCCTCCACGTGTTCCTGGGTGATCTTGTCGGCGTCTTCCCGGGCCGCCGTGAGGGCCGCCTCGTTCAGCAGGTTCTCCAGGTCCGCGCCACTGAACCCTGGCGTCCCTTTGGCCAGCGACTCCAGGTCCACGTCCGGGTCCAGCGGCTTGTCCCGCCCGTGGAGCTCCAGGATCTTCTCCCGCTCGCTGGTGGTGGGCAGGTCCACCGTGATCCGCCGGTCGAAGCGACCGGGCCGCAGCAGCGCCTGGTCCAGGATGTCCGGCCGGTTCGTGGCGGCCATGACGATGACGCTCTCGTTGGGCTCGAAGCCGTCGAGCTCGGAGAGGAGCTGGTTCAGCGTCTGCTCCCGCTCGTCGTGGCCGCCGCCCAGCCCCGCGCCGCGCTGACGGCCAATGGAGTCGAGTTCGTCGATGAAGATGATGGCCGGCGCGGCGTCCTTCGCGTTCTCGAACAGGTCCCGGACCCGCTTCGCGCCCACGCCCACGAACATCTCCATGAAGTCGGAGCCGGTGATGATGAAGAACGGCACCTCCGCCTCGCCGGCCACGGCCCGGGCCAGCAGCGTCTTCCCGGTGCCCGGTGGGCCCAGCAGGAGCACGCCCGTGGGCACCTCGGCCCCCAGCCCGTGGAACCGCTCCGGGTCCTTCAGGAACTCGATGACCTCCCGGAGCTCCCCCTTGGCGCTCTCGGCGCCGGCCACGTCATCGAAGGTGGTCTCCTCGTCCGTCCGGTCGTACAGCTTCGCGCCGCTGCGCCCGATGTTCAGGATGTTCTGACCGCCGGTCTGCATGCGGCGGAACGCCAGCCAGCCGATGCCGAGGAGGAGCAGGATGGGCCAGAGCCAGAGGAGGATGGTCCACCAGTTCCCGTCGCTCTCAGGTCGGGTCTCGACCTGCACGTCGTGTTCGCGCAGGAGGGAGAATAGCTCCTCGTCGCCGAACGACGGGAGGAAAGTGATGAACTCGGTGTAGCGGATGGTGTCGCCCTCGACCACCCGGGTGGCCGAGTCCGCCAGCGTGCCCCGGACCTGCTCGCCCTGCACCACTACCTCGGCCACGTTGCCGCCGGTGAGCTGGTCCCGGAACGCGGTGTAGCTGATCTGCGGGCCTGCGCCGGTGTCGAACAGGTCCATCGTCCAGTAGGCGATGAGGAAGATCACCAGCATCCACATCACCAGTCGCCACGAGAGCGAGGAGGTCGGCATCTCTTCGGGGCCACGGCCACCGTCGGAGCCGGGCATCCTCCGGTCCTGCGGTTCTTCGCTCAGGGTTCGCTCCCGTCCAGGTCGCATACGCTCGCGCTGCCGACCCCATCCGGTGCAAGCGGCATACCGGGCCCGCCTCCCTGCCGCCATCCTCGCGGTGCGCCGGATGCCGCCCTATTCTTCCCCCGGCAGCAGCCGGGCTGCACCTGGCCCGTTTCACCCGTATCCGGAGAGTATTGCCGTGCATAGAACGTTCGCGCTTCCCGTCTTCCTCGCCGCGTTCCTCGTGGTCCTGGCCCCTCCGCCCACCCCCGCCGCGGCACAGGCCGATCCCGGCTCGAAGGTCCTCACGGCGGACGACTACGCCCGCTGGCGGACCATCGGCGCCGAGAGCCTCTCGAGCGACGGACGCTGGGCCACCTGGGTCTACCGGCACACCAACGTGGCCCGCGATGGCCGTGAGCCCGAGCTGCACATCCTGGAGCTGGCGACGGGGCGGGACACGGCCATCGCGGACGCGTCGAGCCCCGAGTTCTCCCCCGACGGCCGCTGGATCGCGTTCCGGGCCGACTCGACGCCCGACGGCGGCAAGAAGGGGAACGGCAAGCCCGGGAACGGCGAGGACGATACGGTCCATCGCGTAACGCTCCGCGAGCTGGCCACCGGGCGAACGCTCCTCTGGCACGACGTGCAGTCGGCTACCTTCGCCCGGAACTCGAAGTCCGTGCTGCTGCGGGACCGGGCGGCGAGCGGCGGCGGCGGCCGGTTCGGCGGCGGCAGCGCGCCGTCGGCCGAGGGCTCCGACGCCATCCTCGTGGACCTGGCCACGGGCCGCGCCCGGCACCTGGGCAGCGTAGGCGACGCGGCGTTCAACCGTACGGGAACCATGCTGGCCTACACCGTGGCCGCGGAGGTGGAGGACGCCAACGGGCTCTTCGTGGTGGAGGTCGCCACCGGGGTCACCCAGCCCCTCGACAATGACGCCCGCATCTACAGCCGTCTGGCGTGGAACGACGCCGGGACCGGCCTGGCCGTGCTCAAGGGCGAAGACGTGGATGAGATGCTCCACCGCCACAACGTGCTCCTGGTGGTGCCCGACGTGCCGCGGGCACTCCGGGACGGGACGGTCGCGCCCGTAACGCTCGACACCACGGCCGCCGGCTTCCCCGCCGGCTGGGTCATCAGCGACCGCGCATCGCTGACGTGGAGCGAGGACGGCCGGCGCGTGTTCCTGGGCGCCCGGCCGCAGGTGCCGGCGTCGGACACTGCCACCGTCGAGGCCACCGACTCCACCGCCGACGTGGACGTCTGGAGCACCGATGACCGGTACGTCCAGTCAGTGCAGATGTCACGGGCCGAGCGGGAACGAAGGTTCGCATACCGCCAGGCGTTCGACGTACGTCAGGACGCGTTCGTGGCGCTCAGCGACTCGACCCTGCGCGACCTAGAGATCTCCCCCGACGGGGACTGGGCCGTGGGGCGGGACGAGCGTGCCTACATCTCCGACTGGCGACCCTCCCGCGCCGACTTCTACCGCGTGAACACGGCCACCGGCGAGCGCACCCCGATGCTCGAGGGCCACCTCACCCGGAGCGGCGCTTTCGGGATCTCGCCCGACGGAACCACGTTCCTCTACTGGGACGATGAGACCTTTCACGCCTACGACCTCGACCGCGGCACGGCCACTGCGCTCGGCCCCGGCGCGCCCGTCTTCACCGACACCGTGTGGGACTACACCGGCCCCCGCCCGCCCTGGGGCGTGGAGGGCTATACCGCCGATGGCGAGAGCGTGATCGTTCGAGACCGCTACGACCTCTGGACGCTGCCCCTCGACGGTGGCGAGGCCCGGAACATCACCGGCGGCTACGGCGCCGAGGACCGCACCGTCCTGCGCCTCGTCCGCCCGGAGCCCATCGACCCCATGGCGAGCCGCGCCGCGCGCACGGGAGACGTGTGGGACCTCTCCGAACCCGTCACCCTCTCCGCGTTCGGTGAGCTCACGAAGGACGCCGGGTTCTATCGGCTCTCCGGCGGCCGGCTGAGCGAGGTCGTCTACGACGACGCCGCGTACGACACCCCGGCGAAAGCCGCCGACGCCGACCGCTTCCTCTTCACCCGCCAGACCTTCACCGAGGCGCCGGACCTCCACGTGTCCGACCGGGATTTCGGCGACGCAGAGCGGATCACCGACTCGAACCCCCACGATGACGAGTACCGCTGGGGCCGGAGCATCCTCTTCGACTTCACCGACCGCTACGACCACCCGCTGCAGGGCCTGCTCTGGCTCCCGGACGACTACCGGGAGGGCGAGCAGCGCCCCATGATCGTCGCCTTCTACGAGGACCAGAGCTACCGGCTGAACCGGTACCCCATGCCCGAGCTCCTGGTCAGCGCCGGCCGCGCCGCCATCGAGGCCGTGAGCCGCGGCTACATCGTCATGCTCCCCGACGTCCACTACCACACCGGCTCGTCCCACACCGACCAGCTCGACGCCGTCGAGGCCGCCACCCGGAAGGCCATCGAGCTGGGGTACGCCGACCCCGACCGGATCGGGCTCCAGGGCCACAGCTATGCCGGCGAGGGTGCGGCCTATATCGGCACCCAGTCCGATCTCTTCGCCGCCGTGGTCGGCGGCGCCGGTGTCACCGACCTCTACACCGACTTCAACCAGCACTGGGGCTGGTCGTACCAGAACAGCGGCGGCGGCGGCGCCAACGGCAGCGGCTACTACATGTACAGCCAGGGCCGCTGGGGCTTCTCGCCCTGGGAGCGGCCCGACGTCTACCGGAGCGAGTCCGCACTGAGCCACGCCCACGAGGCGAAGCAGCCGTTCCTCATCATGCACGGCACTGCCGACCCCACCGTCTCCTTCAACGAGAGCCTCAAGTTCTACAACGCGCTCCGCTTCAACGAGAAGCCCGCGTGGCTGCTGGCGTACCGGGACGAGGGCCACCACCTGAGCGAGCTCGGCAACCGGATCGACTTCACCACCCGCTTCTTCCAGTTCTTCGGCCACTACCTCCGGGGCGAGTCCGCCCCCGAGTGGATGACCCGCGGCGTGCCGTTCCTGGAGAAGACGGGCACGCCGGAGGGCGTCGAGCCGTCGGGTGAGGCCGACGAGGCCTCCGGCGAGGAGGGCGGCGAGGACAGCGGACGTCGCGAGGACAGCGGACGTCGAGGACAGCGGACGTCGCACCAGTCACCAGTTTCTACCTGTTCCGGCATGCTGGTGACCGATTGGGGCATGCTCCGGATCAGGCCGATCGCTGCCAGACCCTGAGGTGGTACCAGATCGCGGACTCGGACAGGCCGAGGAAGTCGGCGATCTGGGTGTTCCGATAGCCCGCCGCATGGAGCCGTCCGATGATCAGGTTGCGGATCCGGACGTGTTCAGGCCCGCCGCCCCGCCCCCGGATCGCCTCCAGCGTGAGCCCCGGAGCTTCCGCTCCCACCGTGTTCTTCGCGATCGTGGCCAGGTCAGGGGCGTAGAGGGGGCCCACGTCGCCTCCAACGAGCTGCGCCCCCCGGGCCGGCGCGTGGAAGAGCGGTGTGAGCAGGGCGTCCCAGGCCCGGTCGCCCCACGCCGAGACGGGCGACGGGGACTGCTGCATGGGATCGACCGGCTTGCCGTCCGGCCCGAGCTCGATCGCGCCGGCTCGGTCGCGCTCGACTCGCCAATCGACAAAACCCAGATAGTCGCCCCGGAGCTGGGGCATGGACCGATCGGGGCCGGCGGCGAACAGCGGCAGCGCCACCCCGGGGTCGAGAACCGTCGCGAGCTCCTGTACGGCCGCGATCGTCCGCGACGATTCACCCGGCACGTACAGCCCGTGTGACGTCCAGGGAAACCGGTCGGGCTCGGCGCAGATCCCTGCCCGCACCGCGTTCAGGTGAACGTAGACGATCGCATTGCGGGCATGCCGCGGGTTGTGGCAGGGCGTACAGCCATACGGGCGCCAGAACATCGGGCCCTCGAGGTCGTGCGCCCGCTGGAGCCGGAATGCGAGGCGACACAGGTACGGCTGCATGAGCTTGTCGACCCGCAGGGGCCCCTGTTGTACCACTAGGTGCAGGTGCGTCGGCATGATGGCGACGGCCAGCAGCCGAACCCGTGACCGCGGCACGACCACCGGCAGCATCTCGATGGCCGCCGACCGTAAAGCCGGCGTGAACAGACGCTCCCCCCGGATGGTGCGCGCCGTGAGGTGGAAGATCCCCCCCGGCGTATTTGGTCGTCGCATGCGTCCCATGCCGCGATGATGCCCCCCATTTCGGGGCACAGCCATAGCAGGTTGGGACGAAACTGGTGACTGGTGCGACGTCCGAGGGAGTCCGTCCGAGGGAGTCCGACGGGGCGAAGCGACGGTCAGCCCTGCGTTCCGCCCGCCAGCACGGTCCGCACGGTCTCCAGCTCGATGACGAACACGCTCCGGCCGTGGGTCCCCACCACCAGCTCCGGCTCGCGGGAGTGGACATCGAGGTCGTGGACGGGCGTGGTCGGCATGCCCGGGGCAAGGACGTGCCAGTCGTCTCCACCGTTACCGGAGACGTAGACGCCCATGTCCGTGCCAAGATACAGGATCGACGGATGCACGGGGTCTTCGGCGATCACGTTGATGGACTCGTCGGGGAGGTTGCCGCGGATGGCGCGCCAGGTCTCGCCGAAGTCGTCGGAGCGATAGGCGTAGGCCCGGAAATCGTCCTCGCGGAACCCGGTGAGGGTCGCGTACACGCGGCCTTCCGCGTGAGCGGACGCCACGACCCTGCTCACCCACTTGTCCGGCAGGTCGGCACCCACCCTGGCCCATGAGCCCCCGTCATCCCGGGTCCGCCAGACGCTCCCTCCCTCGGTGCCCACATACAGCAGTCCCGGCCGCAGCGGCGACTCCGCGATCATGGTGATGGTCCCGAACGGCACCGTGGCCCGAGGCCCGCCGGCCGGGTCCGCCAGGTCCGGGCTGATGGGGGTCCAGCTGTCGCCCCGGTCGATGGACTTCAGCAGCCGGTTCCCCCCGAGGTACAGCGTCCGGGGGTCGTAGCGCGAGATGATGAACGGCGTGTGCCACCCGGAGCGCCATTCCCAGGCGGCGTCGGGGAACCGCGGCCGGATGCGCTCGGCGGCCCCTGTGAGTACCGAATCACCGGTGATGTCCATCCGCCGGAGCGCCCCGTGCTGGTGCTCGTAGTAGACGAACCGCGGATCGGTGGGGTCCAGGTACGTGTCGAAGGAATCGCCGCCGGTCCAGCGGTCCAGATACACGTTCTCCCACGGGTCGTTGAGCATGGAGTCGAGCGCCAGGTGGCTCGGCCCATACAGCGCCGCGTTGTCCTGCGTGCCGCCGTAGATCCGGTAGGGGTCCATCGTATCGGTGGCGACGGCGTAGAACTCGGCCGCCGGGATGTTATTGTGGTGGAGCCAGCTGTCGCCGCCGTCCCAGGACTGGAAGAGACCGCCGTCGTTGCCGAGCAGAATCCGGTCCGGATCCCGGGGGTCGATCCAGATCTCGTGCTGGTCCAGGTGCATGATCTCGCCCCGGGTGTCGTGGATCCGGGCGATTGTCTCCCCGATCCGCTCGAACGTCCGCCCCCCGTCCGTGGACCGATAGCCACGGTTGCCGAGGACGAACAGCGCCTCCGGGTCGTCCGGGGAGACGCGGACATCGGTGAACTTCCAGCCGAAGACCCCGAACACGTCGTACAGGTCGTCCTCGTTCACCTTCCGCCAGACCTCGCCGTGGTCGTCGGACCGGTACAGCTCACCCCCGACAACGTCCCGATCCTCCACGTCCGAGGGCGCCCGGTTGTCGATGAAGGCGTAGACGGTGCCCGGCCGCGACGGCGCGACGCCGACCCCGATCCGGCCCAGCGGCCCGGCAGGCAGCCCGTTCGTCAGCCGCTCCCAGCGGTCGCCTCCGTCCGTGCTCCGGTACAGGCCGCTCTCCTCGCCGCCCTCCACCCCTTCCCCGCTCACGGCCTGCCACGCCGCCGCGTACAGGATCCGCGGGTCCGCGAGGTCCATGGCCAGCTCGACCACGCCCGTACGGTCCGAGATATGGAGGACCTGCTCCCACGTGTCGCCGCCGTCAGTGGTCCGGAACACGCCGCGCTGCTGGTTCCGTGTCCAGAAATGCCCGAGGGCCGCCACGTAGACCGTGTTCGGGTGGTCCGGATGTATCAGCACCGTCCCGATGTGGTGCGTGTCGTGGAGCCCCACGTTGTCCCAGCTCCCACCGCCGTCGACGGACTTGAATACCCCGGTGCCGGCGTAGGAATAGCCGCTGTGGCGGGGCTGCGTCTCCCCGGTCCCGACCCACACGACGGCCGGGTCCGACGCCGACACCGCCACGTCCCCGATGGTGAACGTCGACTCGTCGTCGAAGATCGGCGTCCACGTGATCCCGTTGTCCACCGACTTCCACAGGTTCCCCGACCCGATCCCCACGTACAGCGTGTGCGGACTCCCCTCCGGCACCGCGATGGCCTCCACACGCGCCCCCGCCTGCATCGGGCCCACCGCCCGCCATCCCACATCCGTGAACGGCGACGCTTCCTCCAGCATGCGGTGGACCTCCCAGGCCTCCATGCGCTCGGCTGCGGTCGTCGCCTGCCCGGCCGCGGGTCCGGCCGGGGCCACCAGCGTCGCCAGGAACATCCAGATCAACACCAGCGGCCGGCGGGGACGGCGAACCACGCCGGCGGAGGCGGTGTGTCGCGAGGGTCGGATCGAGAGCATGCGTCAGGTCTCCAGGAGTGAACGAACGGAGTGGGAGCGCAAAGTATGCGGGGAGAACGCCGCGTGCACACCGTGGGCCCACCCCCGGGTCGAGCGACGGCTCGCCACCGATGACGAAAGGCCTCCGCCCGGTCATCCGAGCAGAGGCCCACGAGTGCCCCGGCGGATGCAGCTCGGTCGCCGGTCCGGCGCCGCCCAGCGAGGCCGCCCGTTCGAGGAACCGCTCGACTTGACGGACGCCCGCCTCCCCCCCCATTGTGGAGCGAACGCACGCCCCCCCGTTCGTGCCGAACTGATCGGTGTACGGCAACCGATCTGAAAGGGGGTATGTGTTGTATATCTGGACGGTCCCGGCACCCGCAATGCCGGCAATGGGTCCCCCTTTCGCGCCGCGCACCCACGTGGTGCTCCGCTTACAGCTTTCGTTCACATGACGCGTCGACGCAGGTCCCCGCGCCGACGGAGGTCGGTGCGTTGGCGGAGTTTCCTTCTCCAGCGCCGGCTCTCGCACGCCGGAAGCCGGGCATACACTCGACACTCGCATCCACCACCGCAGACACGGCCAGTCGACCGGATGAACCCCATTCGGTTGCTCAACGGAGGTTTCCATGACGTTTGAAGGTCAATCGATACAGTGTAGTGCGCTGGACGGAGGGATCGTGGAGCTGCGGTTCGATCTCCAGGACGATTCCGTCAACAAGTTCGACCGGGCCACGCTGGAGGAGCTCGGGGAAGTGGTGGGGCTCCTGGAGGCCGATGAAGAGATCAGGGGTCTTCTGGTCACCAGCGGCAAGGACGGCTTCATCGTCGGCGCCGACGTCACCGAGTTCACCGAGTACTTCCGCTACCCGGAAGAGGAGCTGGTGGACTGGCTCATGGAAGTCCATGGGGTGTTCTCATCGATCGAGGACTTCGACTTCCCGTCGGTCACGGCGATCAACGGCTTCGCCCTGGGCGGCGGGCTCGAGCTCGCGCTGACCACGAGCTATCGCGTGATGTCTCCGGACGCGAAGGTCGGCCTGCCCGAGACCAAGCTGGGGATCTTCCCCGGCTTCGGCGGTACGGTGCGGCTCTCCCGTCTCGCCGGCGCAGACAACGCCATCGAGTGGATCGCCAGCGGCAACCAGTACGACGCCGAGACGGCGTACGAGACGGGGGTCGTGGATGCGGTCATCGCCCCCGAGAAGCTGCGGGATGGCGCTCTGGACCTGCTGGAGCAGGCGATGGCGGGCGAGAGGGACTGGAGGGCGCGCCGGGCCGAGAAGGTGGCGCCCCTCAAGCTCAACCTCACCGAGAGCATGATGGCGTTCGAGACGGCCAAGGGGTTCGTCGC
The DNA here is from genome assembly GCA_046483065.1 of Longimicrobiales bacterium. Classification (GTDB taxonomy): domain Bacteria; phylum Gemmatimonadota; class Gemmatimonadetes; order Longimicrobiales; family RSA9; genus JAWVYT01. Next base: position 81,625 of record JAWODW010000052.1, read on the forward strand.
CGGCAAGGCGGGTCGCAACTACCCGTCTCCCGTGGCCGCGATCAAGGCGATCCAGAAGAGCGCGACCATGGAGCGGGACGAGGCGCTGAAGGTCGAGGCGAAGGGCTTCGCCCGGATGGCGAAGACCCCCACCGCCGCCAACCTCGTCACGATCTTCCTCGGCGACCAGTACGTGAAGAAGGTCGCGAAGAAGATGGCCGAGAAGGCCCCGAAGGTGGAGTCCGCCGCGGTGCTCGGCGCCGGGATCATGGGAGGCGGGATCGCCTACCAGTCGGCGTACGAGGACGTGCCGATCGTGATGAAGGATATCGACGACGAGGCCCTCGACCTCGGGATGGCCGAGGCGCGGAAGCTCCTGGGCAAGCAGCTCTCCCGCGAGAAGATCACCACCGATGAGATGGCCGACATCCTCACCCGGATCCGGCCGACGCTCTCCTACGGCGACTTCGAAGACGTGGACATCGTGGTCGAGGCGGTGGTGGAGAACGAGAAGATCAAGAAGTCGGTCCTGGCCGAGGTCGAGGAGCGGGTCAAGGACGACGCCGTCCTGGCCAGCAACACCTCCACGATCTCCATCACGCGCCTGGGCGAGGAGCTGAAGCGGCCGGAGAGCTTCTGCGGCATGCACTTCTTCAACCCGGTCCACAGGATGCCGCTGGTGGAGGTCATCCGTGGCGAGAAGTCGAGCGACCGGGCGGTGGCCACCACCGTGGCCTACGCGCTCGCCATGGACAAGACGCCGGTGGTCGTGAACGACTGTGCGGGCTTCCTGGTCAATCGCGTCCTCTTCCCTTACTTCGCCGGCTTCATGAAGCTCGTCGGCGAGGGGGTCGACTTCCTCCGGATCGATTCGGTCATGGAGACGTTCGGCTGGCCGATGGGGCCCGCCTACCTGCTGGACGTGGTCGGCATCGACACGGCGCACCACGCCAACGAGGTCATGGCGGAATCGTACCCGGACCGCATGGCCACCTCGGACCGAACGGCCATCGACGTGATGTTCGAGGCGGAGCGGTTCGGTCAGAAGAACGACAAGGGGTTTTATGCCTACGTGCCCGACAAGAAGGGCAAGCCGAAGAAGACCGTCGACCCGGAGGCGCAGAAGCTCCTGGAGCCGGTGGTGCAGGCCGATAACAGCGACGACATCAGCGACCAGGACATCGTCGACCGGATGATGCTCCCGCTCCTCATCGAGTGCTCCCGCTGCCTGGAGGACGGCATCGTCAGGACGCCGGTGGAGGTCGACATCGCGCTGGTCTACGGGCTCGGCTTCCCGCCGTTCCGCGGCGGTCCGTTCCGGTACGCCGACTCCATCGGACTGGACGCACTCGTCGAGACCGCCGGGAGGTACGACGCTCTCGGGAAGCTCTACGAGCCGACACAGCAGATGGTGGAGCTCGCCGAGAACGGCGAGCCGTTCCACAAGACAGACCGCCCCGCCGAGACCGCAGAGCTCGCCGGAACCGTCAAGGAAGAGAGGTAAGCCATGAACGACGCCGTCGTAGTAGATGCGGTCCGCACCCCGATGGGCCGTTCCAAGGGAGGTTTTTTTCGGAACGTCCGGGCCGAGACACTGTCCGCCGCGCTGATCGACGCGCTGCTCGACCGCAGCCCCGAAGTCGATCCGGCCGAGGTCGAGGACGTGATCTGGGGGTGCGCCCAGCAGACCCTCGAGCAGGGCTTCAACGTCGGTCGCTTCGCGGCCTTGATGACCCGGATTCCCCACTCCACGGGCGCGATGACCATCAACCGCCTGTGCGGCTCGTCCATGAGCGCGCTCCATTCCGCCGCCATGTCGATCATGACCGGGAACGGCGACATCTTCGTGGTGGGCGGCGTCGAGCACATGGGTCACGTGCCCATGGATCACGGCCTCGATGTGAACCCCGCCATGAGCAAACACCACGCGAAGGCGGCGGGGATGATGGGCCTCACCGCCGAGCTCCTGGCGAAGATGCACGGGATCAGCCGCGAGGCGCAGGACGAGTTCGCCCTGCGCTCGCACCGGCTGGCGGCGGAGGCGAGGGCCGAAGGCCGCTTCGCCGACGAGATCATCCCCATCGAAGGGCACGACGAGAACGGGTTCTCCAGGGTGTTCGACTACGACGAGGTGATCCGGGAGGACACGAACATGGAGAGCCTGGCGGGGCTCAATCCGGCCTTCGATCCCAGGAACGGCACCGTGACCGCCGGCAACTCCTCGGCGATCTCCGATGGCGCCTCGGCGCTGCTGGTGATGTCGTGGGAGCGCGCCCGGGACCTGGGTCTGCAGCCGATGGCACGGGTGCGGGCCATGGCCACGGTGGGTGTGGACCCGTCGATCATGGGCTACGGGCCCGTGCCGGCGGTCCGCAAGGTGCTCGACCGGGCACAGCTCGAGATCCAGGACATCGACCTCTGGGAGCTCAATGAGGCCTTTGCGGCCCAGTCGCTTCCCGTTCTGAAGGATCTGCGGCTGCGGCGCGATATGGAGGAGAAGGTGAATCTCAACGGTGGCGCCATCGCCCTCGGGCATCCCCTGGGGTGCTCCGGCGCGCGGATCACCACCACCCTGCTGCATCTGATGAAGTCGGATGGCTATGACACCGGCGTGGCGACAATGTGCATCGGCCTCGGCCAGGGCATCGCGACCGTCTTCGAACAGATCTGATCAACCGGCCCACTGGAACACAATCGAGGGAACATGGCTCAAATTCTCGCCGACCGTAGAGATGTGGATTTCGTCCTTCACGAACAGCTGGAGGTCGCAAAGCTCGCCGAACACGAGCGCTTCGCCGATTTCAACCGAAAGGTGGTGGACCTGGTCATCTCCGAGGCGCGCACGCTCGCGGTGAAGGAGATCCTGCCCACGCAGACCGATGGCGACCGTATCGGTGTCACCTTCGACAACGGGACCGTGACGGTCCCCGAGTCGTTCCACAGCGCGTGGAGCGCTCTGAGAGAGGGGGAATGGCTGGCCCTGACGGAGGACCTCGAGTGGGGCGGTCAGGAGATGCCGCGGTCGGTGGCGTCGGCCGCCATGAACATCCTGGAGGCGGCGAACTTCGCCTTCCTGATGTACGGGGGCCTCAGTCACGGCGCAGGGAAGCTCATCGAGACCTTCGGGACGGAGGAGCAGAAGAAGCTCTTCGTCAAGAAGCTGTACACCGGCGAGTGGACCGGCACCATGCTGCTGACCGAGCCGCAGGCGGGCTCGGACGTGGGCGCCCTCGAGACCACGGCCACCCCCAACGACGACGGCACCTACTCCATCGTGGGGAACAAGATCTTCGCCTCGTCGGGCGAGCACGACATGACCGAGAACATCATCCACCCGGTGCTGGCCCGGATCGAGGGGGCACCCGCCGGCACCAAGGGGATCTCGCTCTTCATCGTGCCGAAGATCTGGGTCAACGAGGATGGCAGTCTCGGCGAGCCCAACGACGTGGTGTGCACGGGGATCGAGGAGAAGATGGGGATCCACGGCAACGCCACGTGCTCCATGGCCCTGGGGAGCAGCGGCGAGTGCCGGGGTCTGCTGCTGGGCGAGCCGAACAAGGGCATGCGCTCCATGTTCCTCATGATGAACGACGCCCGGCTCATGGTGGGCGACCAGGCCCTGGCCTCCGCCAGCGCCTCCTACATGTACTCCCTCGATTACGCCCGCACACGCATCCAGGGGCGGGACCTCCGGAACATCCAGGACAAGGAAGCGCCGAGCGTGCCGATCATCCGGCATCCGGACGTTCGCAGGATGCTGATGATCATGAAGACCTACGTGGAGGGCCTTCGGAGCCTGTCGCTCTACATCGCCCACTGCTTCGACCGGATGACCACTACCGAGGATACGGACGAGCAGGACCGTCTGCAGGGCATCATCGACTTCCTGATCCCCATCGCCAAGGCCTATACCACGGAACGGAGTATGGACGTGTGCGACCTCGGGGTGCAGGTGTACGGCGGCTACGGCTACATCAAGGAGTATCCGGTGGAGCAGCTGCTGCGCGACTGCCGGATCACGCCGATCTACGAGGGCACCAACGGCATCCAGGCCATGGACCTGCTGTTCCGGAAGCTCGGCCAGGACGGCGGGCGGCCGATCATCGACCTCGCCGCCGAGATCCGCGACACCATTGCGAAAGCCGCCGAGGTGGAGCGGACGGCGGAGATGTCCGACACCGTCGAGCGGGCGCTGATCCGGCTCGAAGAGGTGGCCCGGCACCTCGGGCAGACGGCCATGTACGGCAGGCTGCCCGTTGCCGCGGCCCACGCGCACCCGTTCCTCGAGGTCTCCGGCGATGTCATGGTCGCGTGGATGCTGCTGTGGCGCGCCCGCATCGCCGCGCAAGGGCTCGCGGCGGGGGCGAAGCGGAAGGATGAGGCGTTCTACGAGGGTCTGATCAGAAGCGCCGAGTTCTTCATGGAGAACAACCTCCCGGTGACCCTCGGGAAGATGGACGTGATTCTTTCCGGCACCAGCGTTGTGGTGGATATTCCCGAGGAAGCGTTCGCGGGCTGACAGGGCTCTCCAGGAGGATATTGATGATGGCCGAAGCACCATTTTCTCCGGCGTCCGCGACGATCGCCGGCATCCCGGGCTACGTGCTGTTCCTGTTGATCGCCCTCGTGGCGATCGGCGTCTTCGCCTGGGTGATCGCGCGACGCCTGGCGCCGCTGCGCCGGGGAGCACCGGACCCGCGACTCAGCCGGATCCCCGAGCGGGTCGTCAGGGTCCTGAAGTACTGGCTCGGCCAGTGGCGACACCCCCGCTACATGCTGGCTGGCGTGCTGCACATCGTCGTGTTCTTCGGCTTCCTGATCCTGGCGATCCGGTCCACCGAGCTCGTGCTCCTCGGGATCTTCGAGGGGTTCGAGGTGCCCGGCCTCGACGGGGCGCTCGGCGTCGCCTACGACGTCGCGAAGGACTACGCCTCCACGGCCGTACTCATTGCGGTGGTGATCCTCGCCATCCGCCGCGCCTTCTTCCGGCCGGCCCGCTACGCCGTACCCGAGGAGCTGGGGAAGGATCACACCTCCGAGGCGCTGCTGGTCCTGGGGCTCATCGCGATCCTGATGGTCTCCGAAAGCCTCTTCGAGGCGAGCCTGCTGGCCGCCGAGCCGGGAGCCGGCGCCGCCCCGGTGCTCACGCTCTCGTGGGCGTTCGAGCGGTGGCTGTCCGGAACGGCCGGATCCACGCTGGCCTCCGTCGGGCTGGCGGCGTACACCGTCCACGATCTGACGTTCTTCTTCTTCCTCTGCCTGCTCCCGTTCGGGAAGCACTTCCACGTCATCACGTCCCTCTTCAACGTCTTCTTCATGCGGCTGGAGACCGGCACCGTCAAGCCGGTGCGGCACGGCGTGTCAGGCGAGGCGCTCCTCGAGCTCGATTCGTTCGGCGTGAGGAACTTCGAGGACTTCACGTGGAAGCACATGCTGGACTTCTACAGCTGCGTGGACTGCGGCCGCTGCTCGGATCACTGTCCCGCCACCACGGTGGGCCGGCCGCTGTCGCCGCGGTTCATCAGTATCAAGGCCCGGGACTACGCCTTCGACCACTACCCCGTCCTCGGCCGGTCCTCGACAGAGCCGGAGCCGCTGATCGGCGGGATCTACAGCGAGGACGAGATCTGGTCGTGCACCACGTGCGGCGCGTGCGAGCAGGAGTGCCCGGTCGCCATTGAGTACATCGACAAGATCGTGGACCTGCGCCGCGGCATGGTGGACGAGGGAAACGTGCCCCAGTCGATGCAGAAGCCGCTGGCCTCCCTCGAGAAACGGGGCAACCCGTGGGGCAAACTCGAGAAGAAGCGCGCGGACTGGATCAACGGAAACGGCAACGGCACGGCCATCAAGCGGGTGGACAACGGAGAGACGGCCGAGACGCTGTACTTCGTCGACAGCATCACCTCTTTCGATGAGCGGATGCAGAAGATCGCGCAGGCCACGGCCCGCGTTCTGACCGGGGGCAGCGTGGACTTCGCCGTCATCGGCACCGACGAGAAGGACAGCGGCAACGACGTCCGGCGGTTCGGCGAGGAGATGCTCTTCGATATCCTGAGGGAGGAGAACACGGAATCGATCCGGGCGTCGGAGGCGCGCAGCATCGTGGTGAACGACCCGCACACGCTGAACACACTGCGCCACGACTACCAGGACATGCCGCCGGTGCGGCACGTCAGCGAGCTGATCGCCGACGCGGTGGCGGACGGCCGGCTGACGTTGAAGCCGCTGACGGACGCGTCCAAGACGTACACCTATCACGACCCCTCCTACCTCGCCCGCCACAACGACACCTACGACGCCCCGAGACAGGCCATTGACGGCGTCCCCGGCCTCGAGCGGGTCGAGATGGAGGGCAACTGCCGCGACCGCTCCTTCTGTTGCGGTGGCGGCGGCCTGATGCTCTTCTACGAGCCGGAGGAGGAACAGCGGATGGGCGTGGTGCGGGTCGAGCAGGCCCGGGCCGCGGGCGCCGACGTGATCGTCACCGCCTGCCCCTTCTGCCTGACGAACATCGAGGACGCCATCAAGGTGGCCGGGCTCGAGGGCGAGATGGAAGCCCTCGACCTGGTCGAGCTCATCGATGGGCAGCTCGAGAACTGAACCCTTCACGGGAAGCGATATGGAGATTCTGGTTTGCATCAAACGGGTGCCCGACCCGGCGGAGAACGAGATCAGCCTCGCGCCGGACGGAGACGATATCGAGCGGGACGACCTGGTGTATTCGGTCAACGAGTGGGACAACTACGCCGTCGAGGAAGCGGTCCGGATCGTCGAAGAGGAGGGCGGGACCGTAACGGTGGTCTCCGTCGACAGCGATGAGGGCGAAGACATCATCTATCGCGAGATGGCCATGGGCGCGGAGGAAGGCCGCCTGCTGAGCGACGCGGCGTTCGAGGGGTCCGACGGTCTCGGCACCGCCCGGATCCTCGCCGCCGCCGCGCAGAAAGGCTCCTATGACCTGATCCTGACCGGCGCGCAGGCCGACGACGGCGCCGCGCAGGTGGGCGGGATGCTCGCGGCGCTCCTCGACTGGCCGTACGCCTCGGTGGTGAACCTCATCGATACCAACGGCGCGGGCACCCTCCGGATCGGACGGGAGATCGAGGGCGGGAACCAGGAGGTCAGCGAGATCGAGACCCCGTGCGTGCTCTCGATCCAGACCGGCATCAACGAGCCTCGCTACGTCGGCGTCCGGGGGATCCGCAAGGTCGCCTCCTACGAGATCCCGGTGCTGGATGCCGACGCCCTCGGACTCGCCGCGGACAGCGTCGGCGCCGAGGGGGCGAACGTCAGACGCGTCGACTACTTCATTCCGGAACGAGGAGCCGGTGCCGAGATGATCGAGGGGAGCATTGAAGAGATCGCCGACAAGCTCGTCGATCTGCTGAAGGCCCAGGGAGGGATCCGATAATGGACGCCACGATCTTCGTATACGTCGCTCATAATGAGGGCACGCTCGACGACTCCGCCCTCGAGCTCGCCACGACCGCCGAGCGCCTGTTCCCCGGAAGTCGGCCGACGGCCATCGTTGCCGGCTCCGACGTCGACGCCGTCTGCCAGGAAGCCGCCAGCTCGTTCGGCGAGGTCTGGAAGCTCGACGCCGAGCCGCTGGCCTACCCCAACGCCGAGCTGCTCCGGCCGATCCTCGTGGACCTGCTCCCCGCGGGATCCATCATGCTGCTGGCCCACGACACCTTCGGGATGGATCTCGGCCCCGGGCTGGCCGTCAAGGTCGACGCCGCCTACGTCCCCGACGTGGTGGATGCCGACGGGCTGGACGGAGAGACCCTGAAGGTCATCCGTCAGGAATTCTCCGGCCAGGTCAGCGCCCACGTCGACGCCGATATCGGCAGCGGCGCGGTCATCACCGTCCGGCCCGGCGCGTTCCCGGCCGCGGATGGCGGCTCGGCGTCCGGAGAGGTGGTGGACAAGTCGTCGGCCGCCGAGGGTGCCACGGCGCGGCGGACCTTCGTCGAGCTCATCGAGGCCGAGACGGGAGACGTTGACATCACCCGCGAGGAGGTCCTCGTGGCCGTGGGCCGCGGGATCGAAGACGAGGACAACATCGAGCTGGTCCAGGAGCTGAGCGGCGCGATGGGGGCCGCGGTCGCCTGTTCCCGGCCCATCGTCGACGCGAAGTGGCTCGACCCGTCCCGGCAGGTCGGCACCTCCGGCAAGACCGTCCAGCCGAAGGTCTACCTCGCCCTCGGCATCAGCGGCTCCTTCCAGCACATGGGCGGCATCAAGGGCAGCCCCTTCATGCTGGCCGTCAACACGAACCCCAAGGCGCCGATCTTCCAGGAGGCCAGTGTGGGCGTAGTGGCCGACCTGATGGACCTGCTCCCGGTGCTCACCGAGAAGATCAAGGAGAGTCGGTAAGGGATCGAGAATCGACATTGCTGGCCACCCGCAGCTGAACCCACGGGAGTCGGACCGGCCGTCATCGGCCTGCTGACGCCGGTCCGTGCCGCTGGCGTACTGACCCGACACAACATCCTCCCGGCCGATCGGTGGGATGTTCCGGAGCACCTTCACCTTCTCGGGGCGGATCGCGGCCACGTCGAACGCCGCCGGGATCTCCATGGCGACCAGCGCCAGGAGTTGGTGTGGTTCGGCGGGCGACCCCGCCTCGATCGTGCCGGGGTGGGAGGGCGTTGAGGCCCCGGTCCGATGCTTCGGGCCGGGCCTCTCTGAATCCAGCGGCGACCGGATAGCGTACGGTGGTGGGAGTGATCGAACCGAACACCCATGGGGATCGTCGTCATATGGTGGAGTGGAAGCGGAGCAGACGAGAGCGGCAGGTTGCACAGCGGGAGCGGCAGAACGGCTGGCCGTGGCGGCGGGTCGCGTGGCGCAGCCGGAGCGGGGCGGTCCGGAGAGTGGCGCAGGTCACGGTGCTGGTCGCGCTGGCATCGGCCGCCCCCACCTCGATGACGGTGGCTGCGGCGCAGGTGAGAACGGCGCCCCCGTCGACGCAGGAGGAGGAGGCGCTGGAGATCATTGCCGCGCGAGGGGAGCTGGCGGGGGCGGACCTCTGGCCGAACTACGATGTGAGCGCTATCCCACTGGCGATCTCCGACGGTGCGCGTACCTGGCTGTACGGGCATCCCCACCCACCCGAGGAGTTCGCGCCCCACCCCTCGGCGCCAGGGGTCTGGGTCGCCGAGGGGCAGCACCCGGCGGTGCGGGGCAACTCCAGCGCGCCGATCGCGGGGGTGGAGACGGCGACGCTGCTGATGGAGACCCTGGACGACTTCCCCACCCTCACCGACCGGGTGGGGGCCGCCGTCCACGAGGGCTTCCACGTCTACCAGCGGCAGGCGCATCCGGACTGGGGTCCCGACGGGATGGGATTCGAGAACCCCGTCACGGACGCACGGCTCCTAGCCCTGCGCCGAGTGGAGACGGATCTCCTGCGCGAGGCGGTGGCCGCCTCCGATTCCACCGAAGCCGCACGCCTCGCCGCGGCCGCCCTGAACGTGCGCAGCACACGGTTCGCCGAGCTGCCGCCGTCCATCGTGCGGTTCGAGCGTGGGATCGAGCTGATGGAGGGGACCGCACAGCACGTCCAGGTGACGGCCACGGGATCCCTGGCGGGACTCATGTCCCTGCCCGAAGACGGATTCGCTCCCGAGGAGCTCCACCTGCGCAGCTACGCCGCAGGTCTTGCGTTGACCCGACTGCTCGAGCGGCTGTGGCCGTCATGGAAGCGGGCGGTGGAGCACGGCCGGGTCGAGACGCTGGATGCGGCGCTGGGGCGGGCGCTGGAGCGCGCGCCATGTGAAGCGGCTCCATGGCAGGACCGGTACGAGGACGCATTGAGCCGCGCACGCTCGGACATCGCCCGGCTGGTCACCCGCCGGGACTCGCTGCGGCAGGCGCTGAGCGACCGTGCCGGCTGGAAGGTGACCCTGCTCGCGCCCTCCACAGCGGTCATGGGCCTGCAGGGACTGGATCCGATGAACCTGACGCAGCTCGGTGACGACGAGCTGCTACACCACCGCTGGGTCCGGGTCGGGCACGCCACCGGCACGGCCGAGGTCATGGGCCGGGAGGCCCTCACCACCGGCGTAGACGGAGAGGCCTTCGCCCGCGGATTCACACGCCTCCTGGTCCCCGGCCTCCCCCAGCGTCCGGAGGTTCACCACGACGGCGACACGGTGATGCTCACCGCCCCCGGCTTCGAGGCACGCTTCGAGGACGCCCGGGTGTCGGTCCGCGACGACCACGTCGTGATCCGCCTCGCCGAGCCCGCAGCGGCCAATCCAGAAGCGCATCGAACGGGCCCCCTCCGGTAGGATGACACCAGGGGCCCGTCACCGACACGGGTGGATGTCACCGGCATGAGAGGACTCCCGTCGTCGTTCCTGCAGGTCAGGTCGACGCCCAGCTTCGTGAGCGCCACCGGGGAGAGGCGGGTCGCTTGCAGCTGCTCGTATACGCTACCTGTGACGTCCAATTACCGCCACGCGCGTCCTGCTCGCCACGACGGGGTTCGACGAACCGCACTCGGGACCCTTGGCCATTTTGCAGGCCGCAGTTCAAACAGGTGCCTGTTTCCATCCGGCTCCTACGTACGGTTGGTGTGGCAGGGGGTTTGCACTCTCTGCTGGCACACATCGACCACCGGAGGCACCATGGACATAATTCGGACCATTCTCGCGATCATTCTCCCCCCGCTCGGGGTCTTCCTGCAGGTGGGGATCGGGAAGCACTTCTGGATCAACATCGTTCTAACCATCCTCGGCTACCTGCCCGGGATCATCCACGCCATCTGGGTGATCTGGACCTTCCCGGAGACGTCACGAACGGGCTGACTGCGCGTTCTGCTCCCTCGCCGCGTCCGACTGGTGCAGGTGCTTTCACAGATCTTGTCGGCGTTTCCGCCCTCGAACCCATCGCGCCGGTGCGCTTCGCGGCACGAATATGGCTCGCACACCAACGTACTATCGCTAATTGCGTCCCGGAATGTTCGTTGCCAGGGGGGGCAAGACGTTGCCCCGCCGATCGGGAGAGGAGAAATCATGACGGAGAGGCCACAGCCCGACCGAGAGGCCAACCCGGCCGGGCCCGACCCGAGCGGGCGCGAGCGTCTGGACGAGGAGCTGCGGGAGGCGGGAATCGTCGCCGGCGACATCGTCGAGACCATTCACGATCCGCTCGTGGTCCTCACGCCCGATCTCCATGTCCAGGTGGTGAACCCGGCCTTTTACGAGTACTTCGAGGTTGCACCGGAGGAGACGATCGGGCGCCTGATCTACGAGCTCGGCAACGGCCAGTGGGACATCCCCGAGCTCCACACCCTGCTCGAGGAGATCCTGCCGGAGAATGACAGCTTCGATGTGTACAAAGTCGCGCATGAGTTCGAGGACCTCGGCTGGCGCGTGATGCTGCTCAACGCCCGCCGCCTCGACCACCTCCAGCTCATCCTCCTGGCGATCCGCGACATCACCGACCGGGCACAGGTCGAGGCGCTCCGCGCGGCCAAGGAGGAGGCGGAAGAGGCGAAGAAGGCGGCGGAAGAGGCAAACTCGGCCCTGCGAGAGCGGGTAAAGGAGCTCCGCACGCTGCACGAGGCGACGCGTATTCTGGACGATGCGGAGTGGGCGCTGGAAGACAGGCTCGCGGCGGTGGTGGACCTGATCCCCCCGGGATGGCTGTACCCGGAGATCACGCAAGCGCGGCTGGTCCTGGGCGAGCGGGAGTTCGTGACGGATGGGTTCAGGGAAACCGAGTGGGTTATCACGGCGCCCGTGGAGTTCGGCCGGCAGGAGCCGGGCCGACTGGAGGTGGTCCTCACGGAAGCCCGGCCGGAGCGCGACGAGGGGCCATTCCTGCGTGAGGAGCAAGAGCTGCTGAACGACCTCGCCCTCCTGCTCGGCGAGAGATCGAAGCGGGAGCGACTCGCGCACATGCTGCTGGAGACGGGTGACGCCGTGAGCATCCTCGCCCCGGACGGGTTGTTCCTCTTCGCGAAGCCGGGCCAGGCGGGGGAAATGGGCTACACGGGGCCGGAAATGGAAGGCCGGAACGCTCTTGAAATGGTCCATCCCGAGGACCGGCCCGGGGTCGAGGCGGCGCTGCGGAAGCTGAGTGAGGAGGAGCCGGGGTCGATGAAGCAGCTCCAGTACCGGGCGATCACCGCCGATGGTGAGGAGAGACACATGGAGTCGGTGGCCCGGAACCTGATCGACCATCCGGCCATCAGCGGGCTCGTGGTGACCACGCGAGACGTGACGGAGCGGTATCTTCTCGAGGAGCAGCTCCGTCACGGTCAGAAGCTGGAGGCGGTCGGACGCCTCGCCGCAGGGGTTGCCCACGACTTCAACAACCTGCTCACGGTGGTCCGATCGCAGGCCGACCTGCTGCTCATGGATCTGGAGGAGCAGGACGTTCTGGAGCCGGCCACCGCGCGTCCGGAGCTCGAGACCATTCAGGCCGCAGGGGAGCGGGCCGCCACGCTGACGCACAAGCTCCTGGCCTTCAGCCGGGAGCAGGTTCTCCAGCCCAGGACCGTCGACCTCTCGGAGATCAGTCGGGAAGCGATGCGGCTGGTTGAGCGGGTGGTCGGCCCTGACGTGACTGTGGAAGCCCACCTCCCGGAGGGGCTCCCTCCGGTACGGGTGGACCCTGACCAGTTCGAGCACGTGGTCATGAACCTGGCCATCAACGCCCGTGATGCCATGCCCGAGGGCGGCGTGCTCACTCTGCGGACGCGCGTCATGGACGTGTCGGCCGACGCCAGAGTGGCCGGCCCGCCTCCCGAGGCCGGCCGCTACGTGGCTCTCGATGTGTCCGATACGGGAACGGGGATGGACGCGGCAACGGTGTCGCGCATCTTCGAGCCGTTCTTCACTACCAAGGAGACGGAGCGAGGGACGGGACTGGGGCTGCCCATGGTGTACGGCATGGTCACGCAGAGCGGCGGGCTCGTGCGGGTGGAGAGCGAGCCCGGGGAAGGCACCACGTTCACTCTCTCCTTCCCGGCCGTGAAGGGAGAACCGGAGCCGCGAAGGATGCCGGATCGCGGGACCGCAGCAGACGAGGAGGACGTGCAGAGCCGGCGCGTGCTGATCGTGGAGGACGAGGAGGCCGTCCGCGACCTCACCGCCCGCATCCTCGAGCGCGCGGGTATGATCGTGCTGGCGGTTGAAAGCGGCGAGGAGGGCATTGCCGAGCTGGAGCGGGGCGGCGGCTTCGACCTGGTGCTCACCGACTTCGCCCTGCCGGGTGTCTCCGGTCGGGCATTGGTGGACCTGCTCCGGGAGAAGGGCGGGGATGTCCCGATCCTCGTGATGTCCGGGTACGCCGTCGACTCCCCGGGGGATCGGGTCGATCTGCCGGAGGATGTCGAGTTCCTCCAGAAGCCGTTCACCCCCAGGACGCTCATGCAGAGGGTGCGAGAGGTTCTGGGCCACGGCTGAGACCCGGTCCCTCCATTCCGGGACAACTCCAGTACGGCGTAGAAGATCCTCATGCGTGTATCATTGCCCGCCTGGAGATCCCTCTGTGACGAAGTCCACGGCCCGGGCAACCACACCGGGGTCCCGGAGGATCCGCCGGTGTCCCAGTCCCCCGGTCTCGATCAGCTCGGCGCCTCCCCAGGCGTCCACCACGGCCCGAGCGTGATCCACGGGTACCACCTCATCGTCCCGGTCGTGAAACACCAGCAGCGGCGGCGGATCGTCCGGTGCCATCCCCTCGGGTTTGAGGGTCTCCCAGGGCACCCCCGTCCGTTCCTTGAACATGGCCTCCATCCGCAGCCTCACCTCGTCGGTGAACCCGAGCTGACGGGTGAAGAACTCGGCGAAGTAGTCCAGGTACCCCGGAGGGCTCACGAAGACGACCCGGCCGGGCGTCAGTCCCCGGCGCATGGCCATGGCGGCGGCCCAGCAGCCCACGCTGTGGGCCACCATCGCGTGGAACCCGCCCAGCCTCCGTTCCAGCTCCGCCAGATGGCGGCCGATGTCGGGGGCGGTCGTAGTCCTCCCCTCCGAGTCGCCGTGGGACGGGGCATCGTAGGTCACCACCTGGAACCCCCGGGAGGTGATGGGCTCCACGAAAGGCGCGAGCCGGCTGCCCCGGCTCCCCCAGCCGTGATGGAGGAAGACGATGGGGCCCTCTCCCCAGCGCCAGCAGGCCAGACGGCGGCCTTCCACCTCCATCCGGAAGGCCTCGGCCCGGGCCATGGTCGCTTCCTCCTCCGGGTGCACCTGCCCCCGCTTCGGGCGGGCGAAAAGGTACGCAGCGAGCCGCACGGCCAGCGGCGGGGTCAGGCGTGAAAAGCCATTCAGCACCAGACGGACCGGTGCAGGCGCTCGATAGAGGTCGGTGTTCAGCCCCCCGTCGGGGGCCTGAGGGCTCGAAGACACGGTGCGGTCCCTGGTAGTGGTTCCCGGTAGCTGCCGGGAAAAAGGAATGCCAGATCGCGGGACTCGCCGCAAGCCGGCGGCACCCCGGAGCGGGTCGGCTCCGGGCTTATCCTGCGGAAAATGGCGCCGGCGGGAGTCAGGCAGGTGACGAGTCGCCAGGGTCGACATCGATCGCCTCGGTGACGCGGTCCCAGAGGTCGCCCAGGCCCAGCTCCACGATCCATTGGTTCAGGTAGGACCGGTCGAGTTCGTCCCATTGCGTCCGTACGATCTTCTGCACGTCTCGGAGTTGGACCTCCGATCCCCCGAGCTTCGCCCACTCGAGTTTGGCGATCACGAGATCTTCGGCTGTGGCCAACGAGAGCTCCAGGCCCAACACCTCGGTGCGCGTCCGCCGACTGAACTCCGCGATGCTGAACGGCCTCGACTTCCGCACGATGAAATCGATTTTCCAGCCCGTGTCGGCCTCAATCGCGTTGAACTGGCCCTCCTGCTCTACCGCCTCCCGAACGGCCTCCGGGCTCACGTAGTAACCCGCCTCCTTCAACCGGGCGGCCACTCGCTCGAGCGCGACCTCCGACGCCTCGACCACGAGGTCGATGTCCTGGGTCGCCCGCGGATGTGCGTAATACGCCGTCGCAAAAGAGCCCGTCACCATGTAGGCCACAGACTCCTCACTCAGGATCGACACCACCCGCCGCAGCACTTCCGGGAGGGTCACTCCAGTGGCTCGACTGGGATGCCGTGGACTTCCGAGATGAACCGCTGCACGAGCTCCTGCCTCGAGTCGTTCGGAAAGGTCGAGCGAAGGCCCGCCAGGCGCAGCTCCCGCACGGCTTCGCTGAGCTCCACAGCCACCTCCACACGACCCGTCGGGCCCAGCGCCCGGTGGGCGTCCGCCTGGCGCCGTTCGACTTCCGGTGACGTGTCCATCGGGTGCAGGTTCATGTCTTCAATCTATGCGATGTTCCAGCCATCTGCCTAACACCAGCCGCGTCAACCGGTCCGGGATACGGATCTTGATCCGGGTACGACAGGTCGCCTATACTGAAGAGCACACGTGCCGAGAGGTCCACCATGGGCAAGTCGAACAAGCGAGACCTGAGCGAAAAGTGGACGATCCGTCTCCGGCGAACCCTGTTGATCCAGCGGCGACCGATCATCCGCGCGTCGCGGTACCGGTGTTGGACATCAACCTGGCCGTACTTCCGCAGCAGTTTCCGTTCGAGTTGGCTGTACCCGACGATCAACCGGTCCTCGTCGTCGCTTCGCCCCAGCAGTTCCTGACCCATGCGCTCGAGCGAAGCCCCCTTGAGTCCTTTGGCTTCAGCCGCCGGATAGAGGCGCTCCGATAGCACAACCTGCTCGAACTCGTACTCGCAGGCGATGCCGATCAATGAAGGGGAGCCCTTCTTGAATCCCTCGAAGTCGATGTACATCGCCCGAAACGCCTCCCTGGGCGTAATCTGCTTGTAGTGCTTGTTCTTCACACCTCTCCTGATCTGGATGATCCGCGTCTGCCGGCGCTATCACGATTCGTCATCGGCTATTTTCAGCTCCTTCAACCAAGGCCACTCCTGCACGAACTCGTCGAAAAACGGGTTGAGCATGAAGGTCTCGATCGTCATGCCCTCGGCCTGGAGCTCCCTCTCCAGCTCGGCACGAGTCTCAACGCCTTCCAGGATGCGACGTCCGGTGACGTATTTGAACCCGGATCCTGCGGTGAGGGCGTAGTCTTGGGATGCAAAACACCGCCCAGGACCTTTCATTGCAAGGACGTACAGCCATGTGAGTCTCCGTCACGAAAGGCACCCAGACGGTGCACAATCACCGTATCGAATCCCGGCCTCGTGTTCAAGGCGCGAGTGCTCCGCTCCGCGTCCGCCACAGCGCCCAGAACCTCACGGACAGCGGCGGACTGGTCCTGCTCCGCCGTCTCTGGGACCGCCTCGACCTGGGGCAGTGGCTGGACCGGGCCCACGAAGACCTTCCGGGGCGCTACCGGCCGAGCCTGATGGTGGAGGTCTGGACGGCGCTGCTCTTCTACGGTGGCGGCGTGCTGGACGATCTGTGGCTGCTGTCCAGCATCGGGGCGTACGCCACCTTTGGGGATGGGTAAGCGCCCCCGGTCCCACCACCTTCGGGCGTTGGCTGCGGCGGTGTAGCGCAACGCTGGTACCGATCCTGTCCGGCCTCCGCAGCCCTCACCAGCTTCTCGCAATCCCGCTCAGCCTGCCGAATAATCCGGGTTCACCGTCCGGTGGTAGGCTCCACGCGGCGTTCGGGGTGTACGCCGCTACGCAGCCGATGGGACTTGGCACCCGGCAAGCCCAGGGCCGTGCCAGGCTTGCCGGCAGTAGCACTATAACCCGAGCAAAATCGACTGACGACCATAAGGCCAAGAGTAGACCAGACTTGGCGGCTTTCGTTGCCCAAACAACAACGGTGATCTGGAAATTTGTTGTAAGATTTCGGTGCTGAGCGGCATCTAACTCAATAGAAGCCTAAGACCGACTCTGCTTGAGCAGCTAGAGAGACGAGCTGCCTCAATCTCGACGGCGAAGCCCACCCCTGCGAGAGAAGCCGGCCGTACAACCTTCTTCCGGGAGTTTGCCATGCGCGCCACCCGAATTGCCGCTGTCTTGTCCACTGCCCTCTTTTTCTACGGCTGCGATGAAGCGCCTCTGAGCCCTGCGCCATTGAGCCCTGACGAGGCAGACCGCACCCTCGCCTCGCCCAGTTCTCACGGAGTCATCACTACGAACGCAGACACTCTTGCTGCCGGTATACGGGCCGCAGGCAACGACAACGAGATCATCGTCGTATTGCGCGTTCAGGGTGATCCGGCTCCGGGTTTTGAGCCCTTCCTTGAGCACGCCGACCGATCGGTGATCGGAATTCCTGCCCATGCGGATCAGCGCCGTGCGACTCTACGTCGGCCGAACCGTCCGGGCGCCGCCGAGCGCGCTCAACTACTCGAACTGGCTTCCCAGTTCGAAGTTGAGCCCTACCTGTCGGCTGATCGGTTCACCTTCATGGCAATGAGAATACCTGACGATAAGCTGGAGAGGGTGGTAGCCGCCCTGCTAAGGCACCCGAACGTTGACTATGTCCAGGCCAACGAGCGGCGGCCGCTGACTCCGAGCTCCGGATCGCAAATCGATGTCGACGAGAAACATCTCGATCACCATGTTCAGGCCGCTTGGACATATACACGGGGCAGCGGTGCTTGGATCGGTATCATGGACAGCGGATTCGCCTACGATTTCGCCACCTCCAACTTCCACCCGGATGGGCAGAGCTTTGGCACGTACGGGATCATCAAGCTGGGGTTCGCAGACGACTTGGGGGGGCTGCACATCCGATGGCCAGCAGTCCCAGGGAATCTGCACCCCCTGGGACGACCATACCTACGTCCAATATCCCTACCAGGGAGGCCACGGTACGGCAATGACCGGGCTGGTAGGTGCGAATGACAACTCCTTCGGCCGTCAGGGCATCGCGCCCGAAGCGACCGTCTATTCGCTGAAGATCAGTTTCAACACCTACCCGTCAGGAAGAGGCACTTGTGGAGGCGTAGAGTCGACGTTCTGTGTCGAGGACGACGACATTCTTGCGGCCCTGAACTGGGCAACTTACAACAACCTCGATGTCCTCTCGATGAGCTTCGCGGGCTACGGTGCGCCCGCCATTATGGATGCTCTCGACGATGCCTACAACTACGGGGATGTCCTGCTCCTTAGTGCACTCGGAAACAGCGAGGAAGACGATCCCGATTACTACAGTGCCAACGGGTCAGTCATGGGGGTAGCGAGCGTCGATGCTGACGGCAACTACCGGCGCTTTATTGTAGTGGTTCAGCCGATTTCGGACTTTTCGGGTTGACGTAGGAGTGACACCTTGCCCTCATCGGGCGGCGGAGCCGCGGCCACAGAGGAGGGAGGGGAGAATGTCGAAAAAGCGGAAGGCCCGGAAGTTCACGGTGGAGGACAAGTTGCGGATCCTGGAGGAGGCCCGCCAGCCGAACACGACGGTGGCGGAGGTCCTGCGCAGGCACCAGGTGGCTGCGCACACGTTCTACCGCTGGGAGAAGCAGGCGAAGGCGGGGATGCGGGAGGCGCTGGAGCGGAAGCGGCGGAATGGGAAGGGGCTGGAGCGGGAGGTGGAGCGGCTGGAATCGGAGCTGGAGCGGAAGAGCCGGATCATCGCCGAGGTGGTGGAAGAGAACCTTGAGCTAAAAAAGGGGCTTTGAGACTTGGGGCTGCAAAGCGGTTCAGCGAGGCGGAGAAGCGGCGGGTGTTGCGTCTGGTGGAGCGGACCCGTGCGCGGACCGGCTGGACGATTCGCCGGATCCTCAAGCGGCTGGGGATGCCCAAGTCCCGCTACTACGACTGGAAGCGGCGGGCGGCGGAGCAGCGCCTGGAGGACCGGGCGGGCGGAGCTCGCAGTTCGCCCCATGCGATCCTGGTGGAGGAGAAGGATGCGGTGATAGACTACGCGCTGGTCCATCCGCAGGAGGGGTATCGGCGGTTGACTTGGATGATGATCGACGCGGACGTGGCGTACATGAGCGCTTCGAGCGTGTACCGGACGCTGCGGGACGCGGATCTGCTGTACCGGTGGAAGCGGAGTCGGAAGGTGGGCGAGCCGCCGCCGGAGCCGACGGCGCCGAACGAGCGGTGGCACACGGACCTGATGTATCTGCGAGTCGAAGACACCTGGTACTTCCTGGTCACCGTGCTGGACGCCTACAGCCGGTACGTGGTGCACTGGGACCTGTTGACGTCGATGACCGCGGCCGATGTACGGCTTGTGATCCAGGACGCCCTGAAGAAGACCGGAGCGAATCCGGAGATCGTCACCGACAACGGCAGCCAGTTCACGGCGAAGGATTTCCGGGAGCTGGTGCACGACTTCGAGCTCGAGCACATCCGGATCCGGACGTACCACCCGGAGTCGAACGGGAAGCTGGAGCGGTTCCATCGGAGCACGCGGGACGCATTGGACGAGCAGGAGCTGAAGAACCTCGGGCGAGCCCGAGAGATCCTCGGCCGCTGGGTGGAGTTCTACAACAGCGAGCGCTTGCATGCCTCTCTGAACTACCTCCCCCCGGCTGAGTACTGGGAGGGAGATCCGGAAGCGAGGATGGAGGAGCGCAGGGAGAAGCTGGAGCGCGCCAGAAAACACCGCGAAATGATTAACCGAGCGCGGCTTCAGGAGGCCGCTTGATGCCCAGGCCAGGTGTAACTCTCAACCGGCTCCGAGTTGTCCGAAAGACTCTGAAGCACAACACATCGCACGACACTATGGGGCTGAAAACGTGCTTCGATTCGGTGAGCGAGCAGATAGACCTGAGGATAGCGGTTCGGTTGTAGGGGACCCCTCTAGGTGGCACGCGTTCTGTCAACGAGCGGGTCTTGACCCATTAATACACTTGACTCCGTTGGCTCAA
>JAWODW010000075.1:0-74115 GCA_046483065.1 Longimicrobiales bacterium
CGAAATACAAGTCGGTGGCAACGGGTGTGAATTCCGACCTGGATTCGGTATCCCCCGTCCCGAGGACGCCGTTCCCATTCCAGCCGCGACAGTAGGCCTTGCCTTGCGCGAGGCCGCAGATCACGGCATCGCCCACCTCCGTGGTGTCAAAAGCCACCGGCGTGGGAACGAACGTCGGTTCGGTACGCTCCTCGTGGGTGAGACCGCTGAAGTCCCTGCCCCAGCAGTACAGGAGCGAGTCGCTCGTCAAGCCGCATGTCTCCGGGCCGCTCATCGCCAACATTTGGAATCGATGGTTCCCGGCCACAGCGACGGGGAGCGGGTGGATGTTGTCAACCTCGGCGTCCGATCCGGCCCCCAGTTGGCCGTTGCCGTTGTGACCCCAGCAATAGGCCTCTCCTTCGGACGTCAAACCGCACATGTGGCCGGCGTTGCTGGGCGAGGCCAGGCGTTCGAACCTGAGGTCGGTGGCAACCGGCATCGCCTCCCACCGATCGTCCCCACGGGTCCCGTCCCCGAGCTGTCCGAAATCATTCCTTCCCCAACAGTACGCCCGGCCCTCCTCCGTTAGGCCGCAATGAAAAGACGCGGCCGCGACCACGCGGGCGAACACGGGTGCGCTCAAGACTGGCTGTGGCACGCCGCGGTGCGCACTGAACGGATAGCCGTCGGCCGAGTCGGCCCCCGACCCCGGCCGTTCGGATTGCGACGCCCACCGGTCATTGCTGTACCCCCAGCACAAGACCGCGCCTTCCTCGTCTAAGCTGCACGTGCTGAACCCGCCCGCTTCAATGCTTGGGCGGATCGGTACCACCTCGACCGGCTTTGGATGCGGAGGAGCCACCGGGCCGTCACACGCAAACAGCGGCGCCAAAATCAGCGTGTTCAGGATCGAACGCACCCACATCATGCTACTCGTCCTTCTAGCTCGGACACCACATGGCAAACTCGCTCGTCGTCACGAGAATCTCATCGCCCGCTGGTTCGCCACCGACGTCGTAGACCCAGAGTGACAGATAGAACTCGTCGTCGATGTCGCCACTGTTCAGCCCACCCGTCCACGAGGAAGCAGATCCCACGTATTGCCCATCGTAGCGCCATGCATACGTATATGGACCGGCCCCACCGGACACATCGGCAACCCATGTA
Organism: Longimicrobiales bacterium; assembly: GCA_046483065.1. Classification (GTDB taxonomy): domain Bacteria; phylum Gemmatimonadota; class Gemmatimonadetes; order Longimicrobiales; family RSA9; genus JAWVYT01. Next base: position 1,150 of record JAWODW010000075.1, read on the forward strand.
CAGGATTCGTCATCAGGCTGAATCTCCGACGGCCCGTTGATGCTGACTGACATGGGTGAAATCCCCACCGCCGCCGCGATGTCCAGTAGGCCATATCCGAACTTGTCGCTGTCACCGAGATCCACCGCGGTCTCCTGCAACCGATCCCGGACGTCCTCGTTGTCCCAAGCTGGATAGTAACTCTTGATCATGGCCGCTGCCGCGGCCACGTGCGGCGCCGCATAAGACGTGGCCGCCACCGTGTCCGAGCAAATCGTGCAGTCGAAAATATCGATTCCAGCGTAGCTGGAGCCCGTTGAAGTAATGTAGACGCCTCCAGGTGCCGAGATCTCGACTTCGGAGTCCTCGGGACCGATCCCAGCCCAGTCATCGTTCTCGTCCGTCGCGGTGACCGCGATCACATCTGGATGCTCGGCAGGGAAAGTCGCAACACCACCAGAGGTATTGCCCGCAGCGGCGACCAGTACGTGCCCTTCATTCCACGCTGCCTCAATCTCATCGACCAAAGCCTCCAGCGTGTCGGCTGAGAGGCTCATATTCATCACAAAGAAATCATTGACTCGCCCGTATTCCACGGCACATTTGATGTACGACGGAACCGGTCCCTGCATGTCACCCACGCGCGAACTCCAAAGGTCTACACCTGGCGCCGTACCGACGACACCACCGGTGTTATTCGTTGCAGCTGCGATTCCTGCAACGAAAGATCCGTGGCCGACGACATCCAAGCCGTTGCTCCCATCACACGCCTGTACCGACTCGGGATCCAAATCGAAGTTGCCATTGTCGATCCCGCTGTCGATGATAAGAAGATCGACTCCGCTTCCGGTCGAACGGGTCCAAGCGTAGTCTGCGTCTATTCGCTGTATATTCCAAGTCGTATCTTCGCTCAGCCATTCGCCTGGCAGGTCCGGCTCTAGATAGTCGATAGTCGGTAGGTCGCGTAGGATCGGGGCAGACGTCGGTTCGATCGATGCAACAATCGTGGGGCTCAACTGGTACTCGTGCAGAATCGTTGCTCCCCGCTCCTTCAGACCCTGCTTTGCGGACTCGTAGGTTGTGGAGCTGACGAGAACCTCCCCACGGTAGATCCCGCGGGATACGTCAGGTTCCTTCACTCCGATCAGAACACGTCCTTGGGCATTCCTAACTGCTGCGGCAAGTTCCGCTCCCGTCGCCTGTCCCCATTTCGAGTCACGCTCGGGTGCTTCGGACCCCAGTACTGCAGAAGACTCGACATCGCTATGCCAAGTCGGGATCGTTGGGTCGGGCCCTGCTTCCTGGCAACCGGTGAAGACGCCCGCTAGCAGGATTACGAACAGATGGACCCTTGTAGCCTTCACTTCTGCCTCCAGGTAGGATTGACAGGGGAGTGTCCATTTCTAAACCGTTGCTTCTGTCCAGCTTACTACCGGAGGTGACACCCGGAAGTGTTCATCGAGGAGCCCGCGGCGCTGGAAGAGGCGGAGGATGCGGCGCTGGAGGACGGGCGTAAGGGCGCGCGCGTCGGCGGCGGAGAAGTGGGTGGCTTCGTCGAATCGGACCTCGCCGCCCTCGGTCTCGGTGAACACGCCGTCGAGGACCACGACGTGGAAGTGGAAGTGGGGGTTGAGGGAGGACCCGAAGCGGGGGAGGAAGGAGACAGCGGCGATCCGGGCGTTGAGGCCGGCGCCGGGACTGTCAAGCCGCAAACGGGTGCGGACGGCGCGGAGCAGGACCCGGAGCACGGCGCCGGCGAGGGCGGGGTCGTAGTGGAAGAAGGGGCGGATCCGCTGGCTGCGCTCCCGGGCCCCGGAGGATCGGGTACGTGGGGAGGTGGCCATGCCCCGGAGGGTTCCGGGTGGTCGAGCGCAACACCATCGCGGGACCGGACCACCTCAGTTGCCTCGTGCCGAACCGCGACCTACGCTCCAGCGACGGACCCACCCCGACCACGGACCCCATGATCCAACCCGCCCCCGAGAACCCTCGCACCGCCCGCCGCACCCACGGCTTCACCGAATCGGTGATCCGGGAGATGACCCGCTTCGCCGCAGAGCACGAGGCCCTCAACCTCGCCCAGGGGTTCCCCGACTTCCCGGCGCCGGACGCGCTGAAGGCGGCGGCGGTGGAGGCGGTGCGCCGGGATGTGAACCAGTACGCGGTGACGTGGGGCTCGCCGCGGATCCGGCGGGCGCTCGGCGTCGCCTACCACGAGTGGTACGGGCTGGAGATCGACCCGGACCGGCAGGTCACGGTCACGTGCGGCGCCACGGAGGCCATGGCCAGCGCGCTGCTGGCGGTGGTGGACCCGGACGACGAGGTGATCGTCCTCGAGCCGTTCTACGAGAACTACGGGCCCGACGCCATCCTGTGCGGCGCGCGGCCGGTGTGGGTGCCCATGGAGCGGACCCGACGCGATGGCGGGCTGGCGTTCGAGCTGGACCTGGACCGGCTGGCCGCCGCGTTCAGCGACCGGACCCGGGCCATCGTTCTGAACTCGCCGAACAACCCGTCAGGGCACGTCTTCCAGCGGGACGAGCTGGAGGCCATCGCAGAGCTGTGCCGCCGCCACGACGCCATCGCGTTCACCGACGAGATCTACGAGCACATCCGCTACGACGGCGCCCACGTCCCGCTGGCCACCCTCGACGGGATGGCGGACCGGACGGTGACCATCAGCGGCGCGTCGAAGACGTTCAGCGTCACCGGCTGGCGGGTGGGCTGGATCGTGGCGCCGCCGGACCTGACCGGCGCCATCCGGAAGGTCCACGACTTCCTCACCGTGGGCGCGCCGGCGCCGCTCCAGGACGCCGTGGCCCACGGGCTCGAGACCCTCAACGACGAGTACTACGCGACGCTCGCGGCCGACTACCGCCGTCGTCGCGACACCCTCCACGCAGCCCTCGTTCACGCCGGCTTCGACTGCTCCCCGCCCGAGGGCGCCTACTACATCCTGGCCGACTTCTCCGCCCTCAGCGACGAGCCCGACGACACCTTCGCCCGCCGCCTCGCCGCCGAGGCCGGCGTGGCCACCGTCCCCGGCTCCAGCTTCTTCCACGAGCCGGGGCTGGGACGCGACCTGGTCCGGTTCGCGTTCTGCAAGCGGGTGGAGACGCTGGAGGCGGCGGGGGAGCGGCTGCGGGGGTTATGACGAACCACGACGAGGCCCGCTGCCGGCGCTGCCTGCGCCCCGTGCCCGGCGATGATCTCGACCGGATCCTCTGGTGCGAGGACTGCGTCGAGTTCGAGCGGAAGCGGGCGGCGCGCTGGGGACGCGGGCTGGCATTGGCCGCGGCCGCGCTGCTCGGGATATGGATCGCGCTGGCCATCAGCCCGGGCGGCCAGTTTCGCTACCTCTACGCGCTGGTCATCATCGTCGCGTACGTTCTGGGCTCCCGGCTCGGCACGGAGCTGGTGTTCGGCATCGCCCGGGTGCGGAACCGGCCGGGCGTCCTGGAGGGAGTCCACGAGCCCGAGGGGACCTAGCTGAACCTCGATCCACCCACTCACCACGAGGCACACTCATGTTCTGCGAACCAAATCATGTCCGCCGGCTCATGGCACTCGTCGTCGCGCTGGTCATCGGCACCGCTCCGGCCGCCGCCCAGGACACCGCGTCCGCCGCGGTCGGGCCAACCTCCCTGGCCGAGAAGCTCGAGCGCGCGCAGGCGATGCTCGCCACCCACCAGGACACCTCCGGCGTCGCCGGGCTCAGCGCCGCCATCGCCGTGGACGGGCGGCTGGTCTGGACCGGCGGGTTCGGCTATGCCGATCTCCAGAACCGGGTCCCGACGGGCCCGGAGACGGTCTCGCGGATCGGGTCCATCTCGAAGCCGGTGGCGGCGGTGGCGGCCATGGCGCTCCGGGACCGGGGACGCATCGACCTGGACGCGCCGATCTCCACCTACCTGCCGGACTACCCGGCGGACAATGCCCGCATCACCATGCGGCAGCTCATGAGCCACACGGCCGGTGTCCGGCACTACGACGGCGACGAGTTCCTGAGCAACGTCGCCTACCCCGACGTCATGGCGCCGATGACCGTCTTCTGGGCCGACTCGCTCCTGTTCGAGCCGGGCACCGAGTACTCGTACTCGACGTACGGCTGGACGGTGGTCAGCGCCGTGACGGAGGCGGCGGACGGGGGCCGGACCTGGCTCCAGGTCCTCGACGACGAGGTCGTCGGCCCCCTGGGGCTCACCACCCTCCAACCCGAGTGGCAGGACTCGGTGATCCCGCACCACGCCCGGTTCTATGACCGGGACTCCACCGCGTACCTCAACGCCCCCGAGGTCGACCTGTCGAACAAGTGGGCGGGCGGCGGGCTGGTGGCCACCACGGCAGACCTGGTGAACTTCGCGCTGGGCGTGCTCCACGGCCGCGTGCTCTCCGACAGTGCACGGGCGGAGATGTGGACGCAGCAGACGCCGGAGGGCGAGCCGTCGTACGGCCTGGGCTGGCGCGTAGGCGAGGTGGACGGCCACCGGGTGGTCAGCCACAGCGGCGGGTCCACGGGCGCCACCGCCATGCTGATCCTGCTGCCCGACCACGGGGTGGCGGTGGCGATCCTGGGTAACACCGGTGGCATCGGCCACGGCGGGATCGCGGCGAACGTAGCCCGGCTGTTCATCGAGTAGCGCCAAGCAGATCCAGCGCTCGCGGAGGGTGCGCGGAGGGCGCGGAGGGCTTCGTCGCGAATCGTCCGACACCCGGCCGAATACACTACTTCAATCGTGGATTTCGCCTGGTGGTTTCGGATTTCGCGGCGAACCCCTGCCCCACCGCAAGCTCCCCGCGACACGCCGTTGGGGGCAGGATCCGCGCCGAAGGTCGGGACGCGCCGCCCGCTTGCCGCCACCCTCCCACCGCGGTACGCTTCGGGCACGAAACCGAGCACGACTTTGAAGCGATAGAGAGGCGTCATGAAGCGGATCCTGGTGACGGGCGCGGCGGGGCAGATCGGCACGGAGCTGGTGCCGGCGCTCCTGGACCGATACGAGGGGGCGACGGTGGTCGCCACCGACATCAAGGAGCCGACGGACGCGCTCCCGGACGGCGCCGAATTCCGGCGCCTGGACTGCACCGACGCCGGTTCGCTGAACACGCTCGTCGCCGATGAGGGGATCGACACGATCTACCACCTGGCGGCGATCCTGTCGGCCACGGCGGAGGGGATGCCGCAGAAGGCGTGGGCGGTGAACATGGGCGGGCTGTACAACATCCTGGAGGCCGCGCGGGCGAACGACTGCGCGGTGTTCACGCCCAGCTCCATTGCCGCGTTCGGGCCCGAGACGCCGCCGGACCCGACGCCCCAGGACACGATCCAGCGGCCCAACACGCTCTACGGAGTGAGCAAGGTGGCTGGCGAGCTGCTGTGCGACTACTACCACACCCGGTTCGGCGTGGACGCCCGGGGCGTACGGTACCCGGGGCTGATCAGTTACATGGCGCCCCCGGGCGGCGGGACCACCGACTACGCCGTGGAGATCTTCCACGCCGCGCTGAAGGACGGGCGCTACACCTGCTACCTGGAGCCCGACGCGCAGCTCGACATGATGTACATGCCCGACGCGCTCCGGGCGGCCATGGAGCTCATGGACGCGCCGGCCGAGGCGCTGGAGCACCGGAACGCATTCAACCTGGCCGCCATGCCGCTGACGCCGGCCGAGCTGACCGACGCCATCACGGTCCACATGCCGTCGTTCGAGATCGATTACGACGTGGACCCCGCGAAGCAGAAGATCGCCGACTCCTGGCCTCGCCGGGTGGACGACACCGCCGCCCGCGAGGAATGGGGCTGGCAGCACGAGTATGATACGGCGGCGATGGTGGAGGACATGCTGGCGAAGCTCGCACCACGGCTGGGCGTGACCAGCCCGGTCGGCTGAAGATGCGAGCTTCGCTTGGTAGTAGAGGTGGGGCTGGTATTGGGAGGCGCTCGACTGTCCGCTCGCAGCTGTCGACTCTCGACTCTGAACTCTGAACTCTGAACTCTGATCTCTAGACTCTAGACTCTGAAAGACCATGCCACTCGACAAGCTGATTCCCGTTCTGGAGAACGAAGTCGCCTCGCTGGAGAAGGAGAACCGCGCGAAGGGTGCGGAAGCCGTCGTCACCGGGGTGCTGAAGCCCGAGGGCGACCGCGGGCCCCGGTTCCACCTGGAGGGCCACGGCACCAAGGAGTTCATCCGGATGAACTCGAACTCGTACCTGGGGATGGGGCTCCGGGACGAGGTCATCGCCGCCGAGGAGGCGGGCAGCGAGGCGTACGGCGCCGGCCCCGGCGCGGTCCGGTTCATCAGCGGCACCTACCAGGCGCACATCGCGCTGGAAAAACGGCTGGCGGCGTTCCACAACCGGGAGGCCGGGATGATCTTCAGCTCCGCCTACGCCACCATCATGGGGATCATCACCCCGCTGATCACGAAGGAGACGGTGGTGGTCAGCGATGAGCTGAACCACAACTGCATCATCAACGCGATGCGCCTCTCGCGGCCGGCGGACAAGATCATCTACCCCCACAACGACATGGCGGCGCTGGAGGACGCCTGCTCGGCCGCCGTGAGCAAGGGGAACCGGCTCCTGGTCGTGACTGACGGGATCTTCAGCATGCGGGGCGACCACGCGCCGCTGGACATTATCATGGACACCGTCCGGCGTCGCGATGGCGACTTCCCCGAGGGCGCGTTCGTGGTGGCCGACGACTCCCACGGCGTGGGCGCGTTCGGCGAGACGGGCCGGGGCACCGAGGAGTACACGGGCACGAAGGTCGACCTGCTGGTGGGCACGCTGGGCAAGGCGTTCGGGGTGAACGGCGGCTACATCGTGGGCCCCGCGGCGGTGATCCGGTACCTGCGCGAGACGTCGCCATTCTACATCTACAGCAACCCCATCACGCCGGGCGAGGCGCTGGCGGCCACGAAGTCGGTGGACCTGCTGGACAGCGCTGCCGGGCGCCGGCTCCTGGAGAAGCTCCGGGACCTGACCAAGCAGTTCGAGGAGGGGCTCGAGGAGCTCGGGATGGAGACCATCCCCGGCGACCACCCGGTGGTCCCGCTCATGGTCCGCGACACAGCCCGGACCCGTGAGATTGTGGCCCACCTGTTCGAGAACGGTGTGCTGGCCACCGGGCTGGCCTTCCCGGTGGTGCCCAAGGGGGATGAGGAGATCCGCTTCCAGATCAACGCGGACCACACGGAGGCGGACATCGAGGCGGTGCTGGGGATCCTGGCGAAGGCGTGATTCGGGGCGGGATCCAACGATCCCGGCAACAGCAACAGCAACAACGAACAACGAACGACTACGGTACCGCCTGCGGGGGAAGGGATTGCGGAGTAAGACGAAGCGGCAGATCGGGCTGGTGGCGGGGCTCACGGTGTGGCTGGTGGTGGTGTGGCTGCTGTGGTGGTCGCCGGTGATCTACCCGCTCAAGCTGTTCGTGGTGCTCCTCCACGAGGCGAGCCACGCGGCCATGGCGCTGGCCACGGGCGGCGAGATCCAGCGGATCGTGGTGACGCCGGACCAGGGCGGCGTATGCTACTGCGCCGGCGGGAACGCATTCCTGACCCTCTCGGCCGGCTACCTCGGCAGCCTGGGGTGGGGCGCGCTGATCCTGATACTGGCGCGGGCCCGGCGGCCGGGTCCGCGGAACGTCACCACCCTCATCGGCGTGGCCGTGCTGGCGCTCACAGCCTTCTATGTACGGAACGGGTTCGGGATCCTCTTCGGCGCCCTCTTCGGTGCGGCCCTGATCGCCCTCCGGTCCACCGGCCGGACAGTCCACGTCCTGACGCTCACGGCGCTCGGGCTCACGTCGTGCCTCTACGCGCTGCTGGACATCAAGAGCGATGTGCTGGACCGGCCCTACCTGGAGTCGGACGCCCACATGCTCGCCGAGATGACCGGTATCCCCACCGTGGTCTGGGGCGTGCTCTGGATCGGCCTCGGCCTGTGGGTCAGTGTATGGCTCTTCCGGCGGGCGCTCGAGAAGGCCTGAGCGTCAGATCAGAGATCTGAGAGCTGAGATCTGAGAGCTGAGTGGGACCGGCGCGCCGCCCGGCTCCGGGCGTGGGCCGGCCCTCGGAGCTCAGCGACCCTCGTCGGGGACGGAGACGCGGCCCTGGATGTCGCGGTAGTCGACGGAGCCGCTGCCGTCGTCCTCGAGGACGAAGTCGCCGCCTACCCCGACCACCACGATGCTGCCGGAGCCGTCCTCCTGGATGCGGACATCGCCGGTCACGTCGCGAATCTCGATGGTGCCCGAGCCATCCTCCACCACGAGGACGCTGCCGGCTACGTCGTAGATCTCGATGCCGCCGCTGCCGTCATCGACCTCCACCGAGCCGACGCGCTCGATCCGGATCCCGCCGGAGCCGTCATCGACGATCACGGACCCCGGCACGTCCCGGATGTCCATCTCGCCGGAGCCGTCGTCGATGCGCACGGCGGCGACGCTTCGGACCACGATCTCGCCGCTCCCGTCCCGGATGTCGGTGGCCAGCGACCGGGGCATCTCCACCGTCAGGTCCATGCGTACGTAGTCCCGCCACCGGCTCTCGGGCAGATCGGCCTCGATCCACGCCGCGCCCTGGCGGCGCTCGAGGATCAGCCGGGCGTCGGCGGCGATCGCCTCGTCGCTGGCACAGAGGACGCCCCGGACCCGGACCCGGTCGACGTCGGCGCCCACCACCTCGAGGGAGCCGGCCGCGGCTTCGATCAGGACGCCATCGAGGCCTGCAGCGTCGATCTGGCGGTCCACGTCGCGGCGCACATCGCACCGGTCCTGGGCGCCCACGGCGATGGGTAGAGCGAATACGAGGGCGAGAGCTGCGAACAGCTGGGATCTCATGGTCGGTCTCCGGTTGTGATGACAGTCGTCACTGTATTGGATGGACGAGGACGCCGGATGGTTGGATGGCCATGATGAAGGACCGCTCGCCCGAGGGCACGGACGAGCGGTCTCCGTCAGCCGGTCCGGCGCGATGGCCGGATGATGCCGTCAGCGGCCGGGCCCGCCCGGAGCCGGGCTGCGCGGGCCACGGTGGGCACGGGAGCCCTGGCAGCCCTGGGCCATCCCCGCCCGGAACCCGGAGCGCCACGCGGCGCCCACCATCCGGTCGCCGGGTCGCGCGCCGCGCACGCCGCGGGCGCCGGGGCCGTCGGCCCTCCGGCTCCGTCGCATGATCGAGCGGAGCTCGGTCTCCTGCTCGGCGGTGAGCATCTCGTGAAGCTCGGTCATGACGGTCCGGTTCGTCTCCCGGATCGCTTCACGGACGGGTGCGAGCTCCTGCATCCGGGCCCGCATGGCCTGCCGGTCCTCGAGGCTCATCTCCGCGGGGTCGGCGTCACCGAAGGCCTCTTCCAGCTGCGCCCAGCGGGGCCCGTTCTCCGCTTCGATCCGTGCCTCGAGCTGCTGGACGGTGGCCACCTGGTCGGCGGTCAGCGCCAGCGCGTCGCGGTGCTCCAGCACGACGGTGGCCGGGTTGTGGGCCAAGGCCTCGGGGCCGCCCTCTATCATCCCGCGGCCCATGGCCGGGCCCTGGCCGCGGCCGGCCTGGGCCGCCAGCGGCGCAGCAACCAGCGCCAGCGCTGCCACGGCACTCGCAATCTTCGTCATTCCACGCATCGGTCTGCTCCTCCGGTGTCAATTCAGTGTTTCTCCTGCAACCACCCGTACAGACGCAGCCGGTGCCCCGGTCGTTAAGAGCCGGCGTCCGCTGGCTTCCACGCCTCGCACGTTGTACCATTGCCCGACTCAGGGCCAAAACCGAGCGCGGCCGAACCGGCCGACCATTCACCGAAGCGAGAGCTCATGGATTCGATCTTTGGTTTCTTGGAGAACGTCCTCACCTGGTTCGTGGACGAGGTAGGGTACTACGTCTGGGACTTCGGGATCCCCATCGGCGAGGAGCAGATCCCGCTGGTCGCGATCGCGCTCCTGGGTGTCGGGATCTATCTGACGTTCCGCCTCGGGTTCATCCAGCTCCGCCACCTCGGCCACGGGTTCGGGGTCACCACCGGGAAGTACGACGACCCGGATGAGCCCGGCGACGTCGCGCATTTCCAGGCCCTGACCACCGCCCTCTCGGCCACCGTCGGGATCGGCAACATCGCCGGTGTGGCCCTGGCCCTGCACTGGGGCGGCCCGGGCGCCCTCTTCTGGATGTGGGTGACGGCGTTCCTGGGGATGGCCACCAAGTTCACCGAGGTGACGCTGGCCCAGCGCTACCGGGACGTGGTGAAGGACCACGACCCGAAGGCGTGGGAGGGCAGCGTCTCCGGCGGCCCCATGTACTACATCGAAAAGGGACTCGGCCCCCAGTGGAAGTGGATGGCCGTCTTCTTCGCCACCATGCTCGGGCTGACCGCGTTCCTGACCGGGAACGGGATCCAGGCCAACACGGTGGCGGACACCATGTCCACCGAGTTCGGCATCTCGGCCTGGGTCACCGGCCTGTTCACGGCGACGGTGGTGGCGCTGGTGATCCTCGGCGGGATCAAGCGAATCGGGAAGGTGACGGGGATCCTGGCGCCTCTCATGGCCGGGATCTACGTCCTGGGCGCCCTGATCATCATCGCCCTCAATTACGACCAGATCCTGCCGACGTTCGGCCTGATCTTCTCGGAGGCGTTCAACCCGAGCGCCGGCGTGGCCGGCACCGGGGCCGGCGCGTTCCTCCTGACACTGGTCTGGGGGGTCCGCCGGGGCCTCTTCTCGAACGAGGCCGGTCAGGGCTCCGCTCCTATCGCCCACTCGGCCGCCAAAACCGATGAGCCCGTCTCGGAAGGCGTCGTGGCCCTCCTCGAGCCGTTCATCGACACCATCGTCATCTGCACCATGACGGGGCTGGTCATTATCATGAGCGGCGCGTACGGCGCCAGGGTCCCGACCACCATCACCATCGGCAGCGGCGACCTCACCTACGTCACCATCGATGAGACGGGCGCCGGCCACCCGGTCGATGAGACGCCTCCGTCCGTTCGCTATAGCGACGGCCTGCCGGCGAACGACCCGGGGATGAGCCCGGTGGTGGCGTGGAACTCCGTGGCGGTCGAGCAGCTGTTCGTCGACCCCGAGATGACGGAGCCGTTCACGGGCGAGGTGGTACCCCCACTCAGCGCCGCACGGACCCTCGGCGGCACGCAGCTCACCACGCTCTACGGTCAGGCGGTACGGGCCGGCGCGCCGCTGACCATGCTCGGGTTCCAGCTCGGGCTGCCCGGTGATTGGGGCCGATTCATCGTTCTCATGAGCGTGCTCCTGTTCGCCATCTCGACGGCCATTGCATGGAGCTATTACGGGGACCGGTGCGCCAACTACCTCTTCGGGAGGAAGGCCATCATCCCGTACAAGCTCGTCTTCGTAGGGATGCACTTCATCGGCGCCATCCTGCCGCTGACCGTGATCTGGGACCTGGGCGACGTGTTCCTCGGCATCGTCATCCTGCCCAACCTCCTGGCCATGGTCATCCTGGCCCCGAAGGTGGTGGAGATGACGAAGAGCTACTTCGAGCGCGAGCCGTGGTACGACAACATCGAGGCGCGGCAGCGGTATCTGCGGGAGAAGAAGGAGGGCAAGCGGAAGTAGCGGCGCGGCAAAGCCGCGCAACAGGCGGGGCCTTTCGGGGCGCCGGTGGCTTCAGGGCTGCCGGCGCCCTCTTTCTTGCCGGCGGCTCACCACTCGCGGCGGGGCCCCGCAACAGGCTCGGCCTTCGGCCTCGCAACAGGCCCGGCTGCGCCGGGCAACAGTCCGGGCCTGCCGGCCCGGAAACGGCGCCGCTGGCGCGACGCAACAGGCGGGCCCCTGCGGGCCCGGCAATCGGCCGCGCTGCGCGCGGCAAAGGCGAAGGGCCTCCGGCCCTCGCAAGACTCGAACGGGCGGGCGGTTTCTTGCGAGGCCGCAGGCCGAGCCCCTGCGCCCGCAGGGCGCGTGTTGCCGACGCGAAGCGGAGGCCTGTTGCGGGGCGAAGCCGAGCCTGTTGCCGACGCAGAGCGCCGGCCTGTTGCGCCGCTCTGCGGCGCCCCTAGACCCAGTTCGTCACGCCGCCGGCCAGCAGCACTTCCCGCTCCCGATCCGACATAGGCGCCATCACGGTGGACGTGGTGCCCCGGGTGACGTTCTCGACCTCCAGCGGCGAGCCGGCCTCCACGGCCGCCCGGATCCCGCTGACGCGCAGCGTGTCGCCCTGCTCGATGCCGTCGTAGTCCCGGTCGTGGTCGAAGACTACCGGCAGCACGCCGAAATTGATGAGGTTCTGTCGGTGGATCCGGGCAAACCCCTTCACGAGGACGATGCGCAGCCCCAGATACCGGGGCGCGATGGCGGCGTGCTCCCGGCTGGAGCCCTGGCCGTAGTTGGTGCCGCCCACCACGGCATGGCCGCCATCCTCGCGGGACGTCTCCGCCCGGTCCGGGTAGCTCTCGTCGACCTGGCTGAAGACGAACTCGGAGATCTTCGGGATGTTGCTCCGGTACGGCAGGACCTCGGAGCCGGCCGGCATGATCTCGTCGGTGGAGATGTCGTCGCCCACCTTCAGCAGGACCGGCACCTCGAGCTCGTCGGGGAGCGGTTCGAGCCCCGGCAGCGTCGAGATGTTCGGCCCCTTCTCCAGCTCGACATCCGCGGCCGTCTCGGGTGGAAGCGGCGGAACCAGAAGCTCCTCGTTCCAGCTCGCCCGCTCCTCCGGCTCGGGCACCCGGGGATACTCCATGTCCAGCGTCCGCGGGTCGGTGATCTCGCCCCGGAGCGCCGACGCCGTGGCCGTCTCCGGGCTGCACAGGAAGACCCGGTCCTCCTTGGTGCCCGACCGGCCCGGGAAGTTGCGGGGCACCGTGCGCAGGCTGTTCCCGTCGGTGGCCGGCGCCTGCCCCATCCCGATGCACCCGTTGCACCCGGCCTGGTGCAGCCGCCCGCCGGCCTGGAGCAGGTGCGTCAGCATCCCTTCCCGGATCAGGTCCTGGAGCGTGGAGCGCGACGACGGGTTGAGGTCCAGCGACACCCCCTCCCCGATCGTCCGGCCCTCGACCATCTTCGCGGCGATTGCGAAGTCCCTGTAGCCCGGGTTCGCCGAGCTGCCGATATACGCCTGGTACAGGTCCTCGCCCGCCACATCGCTCACCGGGACCACGTTGCCGGGGCTGGTGGGCTTCGCGATGAGCGGCTCCAGCGACGACAGGTCGATCTCCTCCGTCACGTGGTACTCGGCGTCCGGGTCGGCCACCAGCTCGACCCACTCGTCCTCGCGACCGAATGCCGCCATGAAGCGACGGGTCTCGCCGTCGGACGGGAAGACCGTCGTCGTCGCCCCGAGCTCCGTCCCCATGTTCGCAATCACGTGACGGTCCATGGCCGTTAGATTCTCCAGGCCCGGGCCGTAGTACTCGATGATCCGGCCCATCCCGCCGTCCACGTCGTGACGACGCAGCATCTCCAGGATCACGTCCTTCGCGCTCACCCAGTCCGGCAGCTCACCCGTCAGCCGCACGCCCCAGATCTCCGGCATCTCCACCCAGTACGGCTCGCCCGCCATGGCCAGCGCCACGTCGATCCCGCCGGCGCCGATGGCCAGCATCCCCAGCGACCCGGCCGCAGGCGTGTGGCTGTCCGAGCCCAGCAGCGTCTTCCCCGGAACGCCGAACCACTGCATGTGCACGGGATGGCTGACCCCGTTCCCGGGGCCGCTGTACCAGAGCCCATAGCGCGCGCACGCAGACTTCAGGAAGAGGTGGTCGTCCGGGTTCTTGTTGTCCGCCTGGATCAGGTTGTGGTCCACGTACTGGGCGCTCAGCTCCGTCTCCACACGGTCCAGCCCCATCGCCTCCAGCTCCAGCATCACCAGCGTGCCCGTGGCGTCCTGCGTCAGCGTCTGGTCGATGCGCAATGCGATGGACTCGCCGGGCGTCATCTCGCCCTCGACGAGATGGGAGGAGATCAGCTTCTCGGCGGCTGTACGGGGCATGGGGCGCGCTCCTCCGGTCTGCGGGTTCGGCTTCGGTACACGAGTCCGCGCAAGTCGAAGGCCAGCAGCGGTCACCGGGGCGCGCAACAGGCGGGGCGAACGGCGTCGCGGCTCTTTTCGAAACGGGGATGGGCGCCCCGCAACAGGCTCGGCCTCCGGCCTCGCAACAGGCCCGGCTGCGCCGGGCAACAGTCCGGGCCTGGCGGCCCGGAAACGGCGCCGCTGGCGCGGCGCAACAGGCCGTGCCCTGCGAGCCCGGCAACCGGCCGCGCTGCGCGCGGCAAGGGCGAGAGGCCTGCGGCCCTCGCAGCAGGTGACCGGACAGGCGGTTTCTTGCGAGGCCGAAGGCCGAGCCCGCTGCCGGCGAAGCCGGCCTGTTGCGAGCCGAAGCCGAGCCCGCTGCCGGCGAAGCCGGCCTGTTGCGAGCAGGCCGCCTGTTGCTCGGCTACGCCGGGCCTGTTGCGCCGCGCTAGCGGCGCCGCTGTTCCCCCCTTACCCACCGCTCGAACCAGTCCAGGATCAGCGGCGAGACCGCCATGAGCAGCTTCGGTTCCCGGGGCCCGTGGGGCGTCCGGGGCAGGACCACCATCTCGGTGGGCACGCCCATGCGGTCGAGGGCCACGTAGAACTCCTGGCCCTGGGTGAACGGCACGCGGAGATCCTGGGCGCCGTGGATGACCTGCGTGGGGGTGGTGACGTCGGCGATGTTGTACATGGCCGAGTGGCGCTCGTAGATCTCGTAGGCCTCCCAGGGTTCCTTCCCGCCCATGTGGGCCACCAGGTAGTCGGGGATATCGGTGGTGGTGGTCATGGAGATCAGGTTCGGCAGCCCGGCGCCCATGCTCGCCGCCTGGAACCGGTCCGTGGCGGTGACGGCCCACGACGTCATGTAGCCGCCGTAGCTCCAGCCCATGAGGGCCAGTGAGTCGGGGTGGGCCACGCCCATGTCGATGACGTGGTCCACGCCGGTCATGAGGTCCCGGAAATCGCCGAAGCCCCAGTCCTCCACATTGGCGTAGCGGAACTCCTTGCCGTAGCCGGTGCTGCCCCGGGGGTTGGGCCGGAGGATGGCGTAGCCGTGCTGGGCGAAGTCCTGGAGCATGTAGATGCTCGGCGCGCCGGTGAACGACCGGGCGTACACGCCCGCCGGGCCGCCGTGCACGTTGAGGATCAGCGGATAGCGCCGGCCTTCGACGTAGTCGACGGGGTAGGTCAGCAGCCCCTCGACCTCGAGCCCGTCGTCGGAGGTCCAGCGCAGGACCTCGGTCCGCCCCATCGGCGGCATCGGCACGTCGGCGTTGACCGCGCTGATACGGACCCGGTCCGGGTTCCGCCGGACCCGCGCAGTATACACCTCTTCCGGCGTGTCGGTGTTCTCCCAGGTGAACGCCAGCCGCCGGGTGCGGTCATCGAACGAGACGGCGCCGCGGACGCCGGGTCTGTCGGTGAGCCGGCGCACGTCGTCGCCGTTCCCGGGGACGGCGTACAGGTGCCGGTCCACACCCGCGGACTCCAACACGTACACCATGTCGCCATCAGCGGACCACCGGATGGGCCGGGCCTGACGGTCGGGCGTGTGGGCCAGCGGCCGGGCCTCGCCGCCACCCATGGGCACCGCCCAGAGGTCGTAGAGCCCCACCCGCTCGGGCTGCCCGCCGTGGGACGCGAAGACCACCGTGCGACCGTCGGGCGAGACGATGGGCGCCTCGTCGTCGCCGTCCCGGGCGACCAGCGCCCGCGGCTCGCCCTCGCCGTCCGTCGACACCACCGAGATGTCGCTGGCGATCCCGCCCGTGTTGATCCGGGGGTCGGGCTGATGCGCGAACACGACGCGCTCACCGTCGGGCGCCCAGTCGAAGCCGGTCACGTGGAAGTCGCCCTCCGTCAGGCGCGTCGCCTCCACCGTGTCGGGATCGCCGGCCCCCACCGGGGCCGTGTACAGGTGCGCGTAGCGGTAGTCCTGGTCGACCAGGATGACGTGCCGCTTCTCCCGCTTCGCTCGCTCGATCTCCTCGGCCTCCGGGTCGCGCATGGTGTAGGCGACCCGGCCCCCGTCCGGCGACCAGGCGTAGGAGCCCACCCCCTCCGGCGCTGCCGTCACCCGCTCCGCCTCACCGCCACGCAGCCGGATCCGCCAGACCTGGCTGCTGCCGTTCCGGGACGACGTGAACGCCAGCCACTCGCCGTCGGGCGAGAAGGCCGGGCTGCTCGCCGACGACTCGCCCCGCGTGTACTGGATCGCCTCACCCGACCCGTCGGCCGGGGCGACCCAGATCTGCGTACGGTACTCCGACGTCTCTCCCTCCATGATGGGCTCCCGGACCGTGAACGCCACCCGCTCGCCATCCGGCGAGAGCGCCGTCTGCCCCACCGACCGGAACTCCATGGACAGCTCCGGCGACCACCGCGTGGTGTCGAGCGTTTCCGTCGCCTCGTCCGCGCTGTCGGCCGCCTCCTGAGCGTCCGCGGCCGCAACCCCGGCCGATGCGGCCAGGAACAGGGCGAGGACCCAGACGGCGGTCAGGCGATGAAACAGGACCGACTTCATGGACGGCATGGCAGGCTCCCATGGATGGAGTGCGAGAACGACCCGACCCTACAGATGGGGCGTGCCGCTTCGCGACACAACCTCCCCTACCCCCCCTTGCGAGGCCGCAGGCCGAGCCAGTGCGAGCGAAGCGAGTCCGTTGCGGCCGCAGGCCGCCTGTTGCGAGGCGAAGCCGAGCCTGTTGCGCCGCGTCAGCGGCGCCTGTTGCCGGCGCGGAGCGCCGGCCTGTTGCGGCGCACACAGCGCCGCCCTACACCGTCAGCCCCACCACCGCATATCCCACCACCGCCACGGCCCCGGCCGCCATGGCGTACGGCAGCTGCGTCCGGACGTGGTCGATGTGGTCGGTGGCCGCGGCCATGGACGCGATGATCGTGGTGTCGCTGATGGGCGAGGAGTGGTCGCCGAAAATGCCGCCGGCCAGCGACGCGGCCACGAACGGCGCCACGGGCCAGCCCAGCGTCATGGCGGCCGGGACGGCGATGGGCAGCATGATGGCGAAGGTGCCCCAGCTCGTGCCGGTGGCGAAGGCCACGAACGCGGCCACCAGGAAGACCAGCGGGAGGAAGACCACGGGCGGCAGCGTCCCGGCGGTGACCTGGGCCACGTACGGGCCGGCGCCCAGGGTGTCGGTCACGGCGGCCAGCGCCAGCGAGAGCCAGAGGACGGTGGCCATGTTGATGAGCCCGCCGGCGCCACGGAGGCCGACCTCCGTGAGCTCATCGGCGGTGGATCGTCGTGTGGCCAGGATCATGACCCACGCCACCACCAGCCCCGTGAGGACCGCCCAGAGCACGCCGGTGGAGCCGGATCCCTCGCGGATGTCGCCGTCGCCGGTGATGTAGAGGGCCACCGGCATCATGACGACCATGGCCACGATGGGGACGACCATGTACAGCGGACTCGCCGGCCCGCCCTCCGTCTCCGGCTTCAGCACCTCCGGGTCCAGCATCGGCGACGCGTCGTCCCAGAGCAGCTTGCCTTCTTCCCGGGTCCGTCGCTCGGCCGCCTTCATGGGGCCCAGGTCCAGACCGGTGGCGATGGTGAAACCCGCCAGGATCACGGCGGTGATGGCGTAGAAGTTCAGCGGGATGGCCGTCACGAACGTGCCCAGGGGGTCCTCCACGCCCAGCTCCGTCAGGATCCCCAGGATATAGGCGCCCCATGCGTTCAGCGGGATGAGGATGCAGATGGCCGCCGACGTGGTGTCGATGATGTACGCCAGCTTCTCCCGCGACGTCCCGTGCCGGTCCACCAGCGGGCGGGCCACCGATCCGGCCACCAGGATGGTGATATTGGACTCGATGAAGATGACGAGCCCCACCACGTACGCCAGCAGCTGAGCGCCCTTCGGGCCCGTGACCCATTTCCGGTCCTCGAGCCACTTCACGAACCCCTTCACACCGCCCGACACCTCGATGGTGGCGATGAGCGCGCCGATGAAGAGGGCGAAGAGGATCACGCGCGTGTTGTCGGGGCTGCCCAGCACGGCGATGGTCTCGTCGATGGCACGGGCGGCGCCCGCGGCCGGGTTCCAGCCCTCGATGATGGCCCAGCCCAACCAGACGCCGCCGGCCAGCGACAGATAGACCTGTCGCGTCCAGATGGCCAGCACGATGGCCAGCACCGCCGGGAGCAGGGAGATCCAGGTAGGGTCGGGCATGGCGCCGAAAGTAGGGTCGGGCTCCGGGATACGAAAGTCGGACACCGGTCCGGTCCGTGTCGCGGCATGGCCCGTGCACCTCCGGATCGTCGGGTGGCAACGCGGGTATCAATCGGTCGGCTCAGTCGGCCGCCCGCGCAGGCGTCGGCCCCGCGAGATCGTTGCGTAACGGTTACCGGCCCAGGACCCGTGTGAAATGGACAACCCCCAGACTCCACGTGAGGAACTCGACGAGCTCGAGGGGCTGTCCGTGACCGAGCTGCTGATACGACTGACGCACCACGACGAACGGGCGCTGAAGGCGCTCCTGCTCCGTCGCAGCCGCCGGGCTGACGCGGTCCTCGGGCTGGTGACGCACCTGGGCGGGTCGGTCGTGACCGTCGCCATCGCGCTGATCCTCACGTTCGCCGTACCGACCCTATCCCGGGCCGGCCTTCTCGGCGCCTTCGCCCTGGTCCTCTCCCACGGCCTGGTCCACATCATCAAGCGTCATGTGAACCGGCCCCGGCCCCAGATGCCGCCGGGGCTCGAGACGCTGGTCCGAACGCCCGACCGGTTCAGCTTCCCGTCCGGCCACTCGGCGGCGTCGCTCTCGGTGGGCCTGCCCGTGGCCGTGGCCATCGGCGGGCTCGGGGGCTGGGCCGTCCTCGGGTTGACGCTGACGATCGGGTTCAGCCGCGCCTACCTCGGGGTCCACTACCCCGGCGATGTGCTGGCCGGGTGGCTGCTGGCGCTGATCGGGATCTGGGCGGGGGTCCTGATCGGGATCTAGCCGGCATGCACGCCGGCAGGGGCGGGTCCCGGGAGGCGGGTACCGGGAGGCGGTCGTCGTGTTACGTCCGGCCTCCGGGAATCGTCCATGGTATGTAGCAGGACAACACCATACGCACCAACGCAGGAGGAACGCACCATGAGAAAATACATGATCGCCGTACTTCTCGCCGTGCTGGCTGTCCCGACCATGGCGGTCGCGCAGCAGCAGGGCCAGATGCAGCGGCAGCAGCAGATGGAGCGGATGCAGCAGATGCAGCAGCACATGGACCGGATGATCCAGCGGATGGGTCATGTGCAGGAGCGGCTGCAGAACATGGAGCAGCAGATGCAGAGCCGGATGCAGGGCGAGATGGGCCGGCAGATGTCGCAGCAGCAGATGCAGCAGCAGCGCCACATGCACGGCGTGGCGAGCTCCATGCAGGAGATGTCCCAGCAGATCCGCGCCACCATGATGCAGGTCCGGGAGCTGGCACAGGACCCGGCCATGCATGAGGACGGAGCCATGCAGCAGGAGATGGAGCGGCTCCGCGAGCACATGCAGGGGATCGTCGACGAGCTGGTGGCCAGCACCGAGTCGCTGGGTGAGATCCAGCGGCGAACCGGCGGCGGGCCGGACGGTGGCCGCTGACGCTCGTGAGCATGCATCACAACCATAGCGCTGGAAGCATCGTGCTGGCGTGCGCCCTCGCGGCGCTCGCCGGCACCCCCCTCGTGGGGCAGGAGGTTCAGTACACGGGCTCCATGGGTTACGCCACGGGGTCCTATACGTTCGAAGAGCGAACTTCGTCGTTCTCGATCCTGAACGGGCTCGGCCTGACGGCCACGGGCTGGTCGGTCTCGGCAACCCTGCCGGTGGTCATCCAGAACAGCGGCGCCGTGAGTACCATCGGCGGGATGCAGGTTCCCACCGGTTCGTCCCGCGGCGGTATGACGGGAGGGCGCCCCGGTATGGGTGGAACGGCCGAGGAAACGACGGGCGCATACGAGGCGGTGATCGGCGACCCGGTGATACGAGTCTCGTTCAACCCGTACCAGGGCTTCGGGACGCTGCGCTTCGTGGAGGTTCAGGCCATGGCCAAGGCGCCTGTGGCCGACCCCGCGTCAGGCGTCGGCACCGGGCAGTGGGACGCGGGTGCCGGAGTCTCGGCGGGCATCGGGTTCGGGCAGACGTACCTCTTCGGGGACGCGTCGGTCTGGAACCCGGGGGACATGCCGGATCTCGCACTCGATCCGTACGGCACCGTTTCCGCCGGGGTCGGGCGATCCCTGAGCGAACGGCTGAGCGGTCTCGCCTCGGTCTCCGTCTCCTCGCCCATGATCGATGGCATGGCGGCCCCGGCCACCGTGGGCGGCGGGCTCAGCTACAGGCTCGGCGACAACCGATCGCTGAGCCTCGGCGCCAGCTACGGCCTCACCAACTCCGCGCCCGATATCTCCGTGTACGTGGGCTGGTCCGCCTCACCCTGACGCCGCGGCCGATCGCTACCGCCGAGACATTGCTACCTGCGAGATCGCGTGGCGGGCGTCCGCTCCACCGTCAGCGCCGCTCCGATGGTCCGGTCCATGAGCTCGAAGATCCGACGGTACTCGTCGGTCCAGGAGCTGGGTGCCTCGAAGCCGTGGCCTTCCACCGGGAATCCGGCCATCTCCCAGTTCTCCTTGCCCAGCTCGATGAGCCGCTGGGCCAGCCGTACCACGTCGGAGTAATGGACGTTGGTGTCCACCATCCCGTGGAGGATCAGGAGGTGTTGGTCGGGGCCGAAGTTCTCGGCGAAGTAGATCGGTGAGCTCTGCTCGTACGCCTCCGGGTCGTCCTGCGGTTGGTTCAGGATCCGGCTGGTGTACCAGTGGTTGTAGTGGGCCCAGTCGGTCACCGACCGCAGTGCCGCACCGGACGTGAACGTCTCGCCGGCGTTGAACAGCGCCATCAGCGTGATGAACCCGCCGTAGGAGCCGCCGTAGATCCCGATCCGGTCCGGATCGATCCCCTCCTCGGCCACCAGGTACTCGGCGCCGTCCACCTGGTCGCTCAGGTCCGCGCCCCCCATCCACCGGTAGACCGCCGTCCGCCAGTCCCGGCCGTAGCCGGCGCTGCCCCGGTAGTCGATGTCCAGCACGGTGTAGCCCAGGGCCGCCAGGAAGTGGTGGAACATGTACTCCCGGAAGTAGCCCGACCAGCCGTGGCTCACGTTCTGGAGGTAGCCGGCGCCGTGGACGAAGACCACCGCCGCGCCGTTGGACTCCGCACCCATGTCGCCCGGCCGGTAGATGCGCGCCGGGACCCGGACGCCGTCGTCCGCCTCGAACCGCACGATCTCCGGCGCGACCCACGGGAACGTCAGCCAGTCTTCGGTCGGCGACACTGTGACCTGCTCGAGCCCGGCGTCGATCCCCGCGTCTGCCCGGTTCCGGCCCACGAACAGCTCCGGCGGCCGGTTCGCGCGCGACGCCACGACCGCGAGACGACGGCCGTCGGGCGACGGCGTCGCCTGGAACTCGCCGTCGCCCACCGTGACCTGCGTGAGGTCGCCGCCGTCGAAGTCCAGTGTGTAGTAATGCGTGTCGAACGGCGACGTGCGGCTGGTATGGAGGTGGAACCTCGAGCGGTCCTCCGGGATCGACACGCCCCGGACCTCCCACGCGCCGGACGTCAGCTGGGCCCGGTCCGAGCCGTCGGCGTCCACGGCGTACAGGTGCGCCCAGCCGTCCGCCTCACCCACGAACCACGCCCGATCGCGATCGGGGATCCAGCCGGCGCAACCGAAGCACGGACCGCCCACCCACGCCTCGTCGCGCAGCGCATCCAGCAGCGTGAGCTCACCGGTGGCGGCGTCGAGGGCCCAGAACCAGCGGGTCTTGAAGTCGTACGCGATGGACTGGAGCAGCCCGATGGTCCCGTCGTCGTTCCAGGCGACGAAGCCGGCATTGATGAGGTCCGGCCGGTCGCTCTTCTGCGACGCGGTATCCTCCGACTCCGTGCCCGGCGTCAGCTCCAGCCAGGCGACCTCGCCGGTGGCTACCTCCAGCAGCCCGACCCGGGTCCGGCTCTGAGCGTCACCCACCTTCGAGCGCGTATCCATCTCGCCGGTGTACCCCGTCTCGGTGATCCACTCGGGGACCATGACCGACTCCGATTCCCGGGCCGGAGTGCCGGTCGTAACCACCACGTATGTCCCCACCGGGTTCGGCGCGAGACCCCGGACCCGCTCCCGCTCGCCGAGCCAGACCGTCTCGGGCTCGCCCTCTTCGCGCGCCTCCCGACGTGCCTCCCGCTCGGCTTCCTTCTCTTTCTGCAGGCGGATGTGCTCGAACAGCTGCTCCTGCTGTGCCTCCAGGAACGCCTCCCGGCCCTCGGCCTCCTTCTCCTCCTGCGGCTTCGGCCCCTGCCGGATGTCGGTGAGCTGGCGGATCCCGCCGTCATCGATGTCCAGCGCGAAGAGGTTCTGGTCGCGGCTGAAGTAGACGCTGCTCTCGTCGGCCGAGAACATGGGCGCCCCTTCGTTCGCGGAAGTCTCCGTGAGCCGGGTCACCTCCAGGCTCCGGCGGTCGATCAGGTACAGGTCGCCGCCGGAGGACGTCACGCGCCAGCGACGGTCGTCCGACAGGTCGCCGCCGGACAGGAGCGGCGCCAGCGAGTCCGCCTCCTCATCCGTCAGCTGCTCCGGCTCGCCGCCACCCGCGGGCACCCGGTACAGCTCCCGATCCGCGTGCCAGTCGTGCCCGCCCGGGAGCCACTGGAAGTAGACCCACTCCGAGTCGTCCGTCCACCGCACCCGCTGCGGGTCCTTCCCCACCAGCTCGTAGCCCCGCATGACGTTGCCGATGGTGAGGTCGAAGCCCTGATCCCGCGCCGGTTCCGGCTCCAGGTCCGCCACCCGCTGGGCGGACGCCGCCGAGGCCGGCACGAACATCAAAAGGAACAGGAAAGCGGGGAGCAATGCGGGGCGAACAGAATCTGGCATGGTTTGTCGGCTCCTCGAGAGTGGGGTTCGTTGTGCGCTGTCGAAACGTCGTGTCTGTCTACAGGGTCCGGTGCCCGTACGTACGACGCGCGGCCGGGCCGGATGGTTGTGCCCCGGGGAGGGACGCGGGGCACCGGGAGGCCTCGATCACGGTCAATGTGACGGCACGCGTGCCGGCCGTCCAACTTGCCCGGCCCTCCGCGCGTAGACATCCTCTTGTTGTAAGGTCCCTCACCCCGAGCCCTGTGTCGAATGCTGAAATCAGTGCTGGTACTGGCGGCGCTCATGGGCGGCCCGCAGGACACCGTGCCCGCGGCGGTGCCTACGGTGAGCCGGATCCGCGTGGAGGGCCCCATCACGCCGGTCACCACGAACTACATCCGGCGCGCTCTGGCCCGAGCGGAGACCGACGGGTCCATAGCGCTGGTCGTGGAGCTGGACACCCCCGGCGGACTGCTGGAGTCGACGCAGGACATCCTCCGCTCGTTCTTCGGCGCATCGGTGCCCCTGGTGGTGTACGTGGCACCCGACGGCGCCCGGGCGGCCAGTGCGGGCACGTTCATCACGCTGGCGGCCCACGTCGCTGCCATGGCGCCATCCACCACCATCGGCGCCGCTTCGCCCGTGACCATGTCACCTGGCGCGCAGGGCGATACGGTGATGCAGCGGAAGGTATTCAACGCCACCGAGAGCGTCATGGAGACGGTGGCGTCCCGCCGTGGCCGGAACCTCGAATGGGCCCTGGCCGCCGTGCGAGAGGGCGCGTCGGCCACGGAACAGGAGGCGCTCGAGCTCGGCGTCATCGACCTGGTGGCCGCCGACCGGGAGGACCTGCTGCGACAGATCGACGGCCGGGTGGTGGAAGAGGACACCCTCCGTACGGCGGGGGCCGAGTGGGTCACGATCCCCGCCAACCCCGCGGAGCGGTTCCTGGGGCTCATCATCCGGCCGGAGCTCATGCTGATCCTGATGCTGGTGGCGATCTACGGGATCATCGGCGAGCTGACGAACCCCGGCGCCATCATCCCGGGCGCGGCCGGCGTAATCGCACTGATCCTGCTGCTTTACGCATCCGCGGCCATGCCCATCAACGCCGCGGGATTCCTGCTCCTGGGGCTCGGGGTCGCCCTGTTCATCGTGGAGGCGTTCACGCCCACCTTCGGGCTGCTGCTGGGGGCGGGCTCGGTGGCGTTCTTCCTGGGAGCGCTCATGGTCTTCCAGGACCTCCCCGGGCCCATGGCGCTGCCGTGGTACTGGCTGGTGCCGGCGACCGTGCTCACAGCCGCCTTCTTCGCACTCATCGCCACCGCCGGAGTCAAGGCCCAGTTCGCGCCGGCCCGGACGGGGCCGGGCATCCTCGTCGGCCGCCAGGCGAACGTGGTGGCACCGGTGGGGCCCGAGGGTGGCAAGGTCTTCCTGGACGGCGCCTACTGGAACGCCGTGAGCGACGTGGAGATCCCGGAAGGCCGGGTGTGCGAGATCGAGTCGGTGGACGGACTCACATTGACCGTGCGACCGCTGGGTCCCGATGTCGGGACGGAGAGCGGAACCTGAGACGGAAAGGGAGCGACCCATGGAGGACCTGAACATTTGGACCGAACCGCTGGCCTGGCTGCTGCCCCTGGTGATCCTGGCCGTCATCCTCGTCCCGCAGATGATCCGGATCCTGCGCGAGTACGAGCGGGCGGTGGTGTTCCGGCTCGGCAAGTTCCTGAAGGTGAAGGGCCCCGGCCTGATCTTCCTGATCCCGTTCATCGACCGGATCGAGCGGGTCGACCTCCGGGTCCTCACCATCAACGTGGAGCGCCAGGAGGTTATCACGAAGGACAATGTCACCGTCCACGTGGACGCCATCGTCTTCTTCCAGGTGGTCGACGCCGAGCGCGCCATCATCCAGGTGGAGCGCTACATAGAGGCCACCACGTGGCTGGCACAGGCCACGCTCCGGAGCATCGTGGGGCAGGTGGAGCTCGACGAGCTGCTGGCCGAGCGGGAGAAGGTCAACCAGAAGATCCAGGAGATCATCGACCGCCAGACCGACCCGTGGGGGATCAAGGTGGTCTCCGTCGAGGTCCGGGACGTGGTCCTGCCCGAGAACATGAAGCGGGCCATGGCCCGACAGGCCGAGACCGAGCGCGATCGCCGGGCCCGGGTCATCAACGCCGAAGGCGAGTTCCAGGCCGCGACACGGCTCGTGGAGGCCGCCGAGATGATGCGCGACCACCCCATCGCCCTCCAGCTCCGCTACCTCCAGACCATGGCCGAAGTGAGCGAGGAGCAGAACGCCTCGTTCTCCCTGATCCCGCTGCCCATGGAGTTCCTCGAGGCGTTCCAGACCCTGGCCGGCCGGGCCACCGAGGGCGGAAACGAGTAGCCCGGAGCCGGCCCGCTCCTGACGTGGGGTCGGCCCGGGACCCGAACCCACCCCGGGTCATCCGGAGCCGCGCCCCCCAGGCCCGGCCGACCCCCGGGGCCGTCACTCGGTCAGCAGCTCCTTCATCTCCTTGAAGAAGTTGCTCCGGAGTTCCTCGCTCTCCTCGGGTGTGAGGATCTGCTCCGCCGACTTCACGTTCAGGTGCTCGTCGGGGAGGTCGTCGAGGTAGCGGCTCGGCTGGGTCTCCAGCTCTTCCCCGCCCCGCTGCCGGGTCAGGCACCGGGACAGCGTCACTCGCTTTCTCGCGCGCGTGATTCCCACGTAGAGCAGCCGGCGCTCCTCGGCCAACGGGTCGCCGGCAGGCGCCTCGTTGATGGACCGGGCGTGGGGCAGGATCCCTTCCTCGAGCCCCACCAGGAACACCTCGTCGAACTCGAGCCCCTTGGCGCTGTGCAGCGTCATGAGGACGACGGCGTCCAGCTCCTCGTCATCCTCGTCGTCCTCCTCCTGGTCCAGCTTCAGCCGGATCAGCGCGTCGTGGAGCGTGGGCGGCTGCCATCCATCGGGGCCCTCGGGCGCCAGCTGCGGCCGGCCCTGGTACGACTCCTCGGCGTTCGGGTGGTCGGCCCAGCGCTTCCGCTCGTAGCGGGCGAGGGCGCCCACCAGGTCCTTCAGGTTGTGCACCCGGTGCTCGTCCTCCGCCACGCTGTCGATGAGCCCCGTCCCGTCCCGGAACAGCTCCAGCGCCCAGCCGGCGATGGGCGTCAGCTTCGACCCCGGCGGGTAGGTGGCCGTGTGCTCCTCGGCCTTGATCAGCTTCCGCCGGGCCTTCTCGATGAGCGCCTCGAAGTCCTGGACCGCCCGGAGCTGGGGCGAGCCGAAATCGCTGCCGGTGCCGTCGTCGCCTGAACCACCGCCGGGCCCCCCGCTGCCGGCCAGCTGGCGGAGCGTCTTGCAGAACCCCTGGCCCTGCGCTCGCGCCCGGTCGGCCAGCCGCATGACCGTGGTCCGGCCGATCCCGCGGGTCGGTACGTTGATGATGCGGCGGACGGCGATCTCGTCGTTGGGGTGGGCGATGGCCCGGAGATACGCGACGCCGTCGGCGACCTCCTTCCGGTCGAAGAACCCGGTGCTGCCCACCACGCGGTAGGGGATGTCGCGCTCTCGCATGGCCTCCTCCAGCGGTCGGCCCTGGAGGTTGGTCCGGTAGAGGACGGCGTAGTCCCTCCAGTCGGTGCCGTGGCGGTAGCGACGGAGCCCGATTTCCTTCGCGACGGTCCCGGCCTCCTTCGTCTCGTTCTCGTGCTCGTAGACGTCCACCGGCTCGCCGATGGGGTTCTCCGTCCGGAGCGTCTTCTCGTGCCGGTGCGGATTCTCGGCGATCACCGCGCTGGCCACCGCCAGGATCCGCTTCGTGCTCCGGTAGTTCTGCTCCAGCTGGATCACCTCGGCGCCGGGGAAATGGCGCTCGAACTCGAGGATGTTCCGGACATCGGCGCCACGGAAGGCGTAAATCGATTGGTCGTCGTCGCCCACCACGCACAGGTTCCGCCGGCCGCCGGCCAGGTGGCGCGCCATGTCGAGCTGGACGCCGTTGGTGTCCTGGTACTCGTCGATCATGACGTATTTCCACCGCTTCCAGACCGCTCGACGGACCTCCTCGTCCTCCTCGAGCAGCTTCCTGGGCAGCAGCAGCAGGTCGTCAAAGTCCACGGCGCCGCACGCCCGCAGCACGTCCCGGTACTTCGGGTACACGTCGGCGCACAAGATCGCGTAGTCATCGGCCCGGGTCCCCTCGCCCGGATCCGCCATGACCTCCCGCCGGGCGGCAGCCGGCGAAACGCCCCGGGTCTTCCAGTCCGAGATCTGCCGGAGCACCCGCTGCAGGTCGAACGCGTCGTCGTCCACGTGGACCTCGGCCGCCGCCTGCTTCAGCGCGCCGAGCTGATCCCGGGTGTCGTAGATGGCGAACCGCTTCGGCAGCTCCAGCCGCTCCCCGTGCTCCCGGAGGATCCGGACACCCAGGGAGTGGAACGTGGAGAGGACCACGTCCTTCGCCGCATCGCCGGCGAACGCGGCCACCCGCTCCTTCATCTCGTCGGCCGCCTTGTTGGTGAACGTCACCGCCAGGATCTTACGCGGCTCGGCCTTGCCGGACTTGATGAGGTGCACGATCCGGTGGACCAGCATCTTGGTTTTTCCGGACCCGGCGCCGGCCAGGACCAGCACAGGGCCGTCCGTCTGAAGGACGGCCCGGCGCTGCTCGGGGTTGAGTCCGCGGAGGTGGGCTTCGGGGCTTGGCACGGCGCCGAAGGTAGCGGGACGGACGGAAGACTGTCCAGTGCTTTGCGGACGAGCTTTGCGGACGACGCACCAGTCACCAGTTTCTACCCATAGCGACATGGCCGCGGGGGGCATGCCGGCGAATCGATGCATTTCCTGTCGTTTCCGGGCGCCACCCAGCCTTTCAGTCCTTTTCGCCTCCCATACAAAACCCGTCAAACTGGTGACTGGTGCGACGTCTTGAGGTCCCACGTCTTGGAGGTCCCTCGGGCTTGCGATCCCGGAGGCAGCCGCTACGTTTCCTGCGTCTCAAGCCCCCTATCCGAACATGTCCGACAACTCGCCCTCACCGGCGGCCCGTGCGCAGGCCGCCCGCGGCATCACGATCCTCATCGCCCTCCAGGAAGCCCGCGACGAGCGGCAGCAGGTCCTGAGGGAGCTCCGCAACAAGCTGTTCGTCTCCAGCACCGATCCGCGCCGGCAGCGGTTGATGGAGTGCCAGGAGGACCTGGCCCACCAGATCCATGAGCTCGACGCCTCGCTCGGTCCGGAGCCGCTCCCCGGCAGCTAACCCCGGAGGGGCGTGATGGTGATCCACGCCCGAAGTCATGCAGTCGACGGTTCGAGCCCGGCACCCGAGGACGCGCGTGCGAGCCGCAGCGTCGACAACCCCAACAGGGCCGGCCCCTCGCGTCGCCGCAGGAGAGCCCATATTTTGCCCCCCCTATGCAAGAAAATATCGCGCAAACCAGCCCGCTCATCACCAACGATGCCGTTGTCCTGGGCATCCTGTTGGTCATCCTCGCCGCCGTGTTCCATACGTCGCACAGCGACAAGCCCGGCTGGCAGAAGTTCTACAAGTACGTTCCGGCGCTTCTGCTCTGCTACTTCCTCCCGTCGGTGGTGGCCACGCTGGGGATCATCTCGGG
Organism: Longimicrobiales bacterium; assembly: GCA_046483065.1. Classification (GTDB taxonomy): domain Bacteria; phylum Gemmatimonadota; class Gemmatimonadetes; order Longimicrobiales; family RSA9; genus JAWVYT01. The sequence goes on from JAWODW010000075.1 coordinate 29,623, forward strand.
CGAGGTGTCGAACCTGTACTTCGTATCGTCGCGATACCTCCTGCCGGCGAGCCTGGTCCTGTTGACGCTCAGCATCGACATCAAGGGCATGGTCCGGCTGGGGCCGAAGGCCATCATCATGTTCGTGACGGGTACCGCAGGGATCGTGATTGGCGGTCCGCTGGCGCTCCTGCTCTTCTCGTGGGTCAGCCCGGACGCCCTCGGGGGTGCGGGGCCCGACGCGATCTGGCGTGGGATGACCACGGTGGCGGGGAGCTGGATCGGCGGCGGCGCGAACCAGACGGCCATGAAGGAGGTCTTCGAGGTCGGCGACCAGATCTTCTCGGTGATGGTGGCGGTGGACGTGCTGGTAGCGAACGTCTGGCTGGCGGTGCTGCTGTACGCGGCGGGCGAATCGGATGCCATCGACCGGAAGCTGGGGGCCGACAACTCGGCCATCGAGCAGTTGAAGACCACCATGGCGGAGTACCAGGCGAAGGTGGCGCGGATCCCCAACCTGGCGGACCTCATGAAGATCCTGGCCGTGGGCTTCGGCCTCACGGCCCTGGCCCATTTCGGCGCCGACCTGATCGCACCGTGGATCGGAGAGAACCTGCCGCAGCTCGATCGGCTGAGCCTCACCAGCCCGTTCTTCTGGATCGTGGTCATCGCCACCACGGGCGGCATGATCCTGTCGTTCACCGGGCTCCGGCAGCTCGAGGGCGCCGGTGCGTCACGGGTGGGTTCGGCCCTGCTCTACGTGCTCATCGCCTCCATCGGGATGAACATGAACCTCATGGCCATCTTCGAGAACCCGGAGCTCTTCCTGGTCGGCTTCATCTGGATCTCGGTCCACGCCGCCCTGTTGATCGTGGTGGCCATCCTCATCAAGGCGCCCGTCTTCTTCCTGGCCGTGGGCAGCCAGGCCAACGTGGGTGGGGCCGCGTCGGCACCCATCGTGGCCTCCGCCTTCCACCCGGCGCTCGCCACGGTGGGCGTGCTCCTGGCCGTCTTCGGATACGCCCTGGGCACCTACGCCGCCTGGTTCTGCGGCCAGGTCATGCGGGTGGTGGCCGGGGGCTGACGGCGGCCCGTCGGTATCCGTCTATTCATCGGACGCCGCTAGCGGTAGCCGTCGATGTTCCGCCCCAGCCAGATGTCCCGCTCCACGTGCCACACGTCGTTTTCGAGCCGTGGGGAATAGACGCCGGTGTCATCCGTGTAGTACGCGTACACGATGATGCCGGGCGCCGGCTCACCGTCGTGTGGTACACCGTGCCCGTGATCGTCAGCAGCTCGCCGGGCTCGTTTCCGGCCGCCAGACGGGTATGCGACGGGATCGAATCGGGGATCCCGATCAATGGCATCTAGGGTGAATGTGAGAGGGGGCGCGCCGTAGTGGGCACGCCCCCTCGCTCACACCGGTCCCTCAGACGGCCGTCCGGTCAAACGCCGGTCGTGCCATCGGTCCCGGCTCAGCCGCCGCCCATCCCCTCGATGGGCGGTGCCCCCGTGGCTTCGAGCGCGTCGTGCAGCGATGGCACCACCTCATCGGCGTAGCGCTCGATCTCGGCCCGGATCGGGGCCAGCTCAGCCTGCCCGACCCGCACCGACTGCCGGTGCATCTCCGTGGGGCCGTACGTGGTGCTCAACCCCCGATATCCAACGGAAAGACGGCTCGACGGCGTCGGCGGGCCGCGCTCGCCCACCTCACGCTTCGCCTCGCTCCCCCGCAGCTGCTCGCGCAGCCCCAGCAGCTCGAGACGGGTGTCGTAGAGGCGGCTCGTGAGCTCCGCATCCGGACGGTCCGCCCGGCTCAGCGCGATCTGCATCGCTTCGACCTTCTGGATCTGCTCCTGGAGCAGGTCGTTCACGCGCGTCATCTCGTGGGCGAACGCCTCGACCTCTTCGCGGAACGCGGCCACCACATCCGCGGGCACCCGCTCGAGCGCGCCCTCGAACGCGGGCTCGACCTCGAACTCCATCGGCCCGGCCAACTCGGTGACCTCGCCCTGCTCGATCTTGATCAACGTGGCCGTGTACGTGTCGGGCAGGACCATGAAGCCACCACCCCAGCCGCCGTCTTCGCCGAGTCCGATCATGGCGTTGGACGAGTACTCCAGATCCCAGTCTATGCGATGGACCCCGGCGGACGCCGGGCCGTTCACACGATTGATGACCAGCCCGTTCCGGTCCCGAATCACGACCTGGACCATCGGGCCCTGCTCGCGTATCTCGGCCTCGAGCGCGTCCCAGCCGGGGAACGGCACATCACGCCCTTCCTCGATGGCCCGCTCCCGCTCCTGGCGCTCGGCCTCCAGCGACGGGTAGCCGTCCCGCAGCCAGTAGGTGAACACGGCGCCGAACGGCGGGTTGTCCGCCGTCCACTGCTGCGCGCCCTGGGAGTGCTGCACGCTCTGCGGCTCGTACCAGAGCGCCGGCCGGGTGTCGAACAGCATCGCCTCGCCGTTCAGCCCGTCGGCGCCCTCCCGCAGCGGCGTGTAGTCATCCAGGACGAAGATCCCGCGCCCGAACGACGCGGCCACCACGTCCTCCATCTCCCGCTGGATCACGATGTCGCGGAAGGAGATGGTCGGCGTGCCCGGCAGCTCCGTCCACTCCTCGCCGCCGTTCACGGTGAAGAAGACGCCGAACTCGGTGGCGGCGAACAGCAGGTCCGGATCGATGTGGTCCTGGACCACGCGCCACGTCAGGTGCCGGTCCGGGAGGTTGCCGGTGATGGACGTCCACGACTGGCCCCGGTTGGTGCTCTTGACGATGTATGGCGAGAAGTCGCCGTTCTTGTGGTTGTCGAGCGCCGCGTAGACGGTGTTCGGGTCGTGGTGGCTGGCCTTGACGTCGTTCACGAACGCCATGTCCGGCACGTTCGCCATGTCGCCCACCTCGATCCGGCGCCAGTTCTCACCGCCATCCTCGGTGACCCAGAACAGGCCGTCATCGGTGCCGGCGTAGATCAGGTTCTCATCCAGCGGGCTCTCGCCGATGGACGTGACGGTGTTGTAGTTCGACATGGCGCCCACGTCCCACGCCGCGTCCCAGCTCTGGACGTGGCCCATGATGGGCAGTGCGAGCCGCTCCTGGCTCCGGGTCAGGTCGCCGGAGATCGGCGTCCAGCTGTTGCCCCGGTCGTCGCTCCGCCAGACCCGGTACGACGCGTGGTAGATCCGCGTCGGCTGGTGGAAGCTGACCTCGATGGGCGCGTCCCAGTTGAACCGCTCGAACCCCTCGCCTTCCCTCGCCTGCGGCTGGATGTAGACCGCCTCGCCCGTGGTCCGGTCGGTCCGCCACAGCACGCCCTGCTGGAACTCGCCGTAGTGGATGTTCGGGTTGCCCGGCTCCACGGCCTGGTCGTGCCCGTCGGCGCCCAGCGTGTGGAACCAGTCCTGGTTCCGGATCCCGTAGTCGAAATGCGTCCGAGCCGGCCCGCGGTTCGACCCGTTGTCCTGGGTCCCGCCATACACCTTGTAGAACGGCGTGTCGTCATCCACGGCGATCTTGTAGTACTGCATCACCGGGAGGTTGGTCACGTACCGCCACGTCTCCATGTCGTCGAACGTCTCGTACAGCCCGCCGTCGGTGCCGAACAGGATGTAGTCGGGATCGTCCTTCCGGAACGCGATGGCGTGGTCATCGCCGTGCTTGTTCCGGTTGTTGAGACCGTAATAGGTCTCGAAGTGGTCGTCGCTGACCAGCGTGGTGGCGCTCACCAGCCAGAGCCGCCCGAACTCGTGCGGCGAGGCGTATAGCTCCTGGTAGTAGTGAGGGCCGGTGGCACCCGACACGGCATCGGACATCTTCCGCCACGACTCGCCCCGGTCCTCGCTCATCCACACGCCGCCCTCGGTCCGGATCGTCTCGATGGCCGCGTAGACGATGTCCGGCTTCTGCGGCGAGATGGCCAGCCCGATCTTCCCCAGCGGACCGCCCGGCAGCCCCGTCCGGAGCCGGTCCCACGTCTCGCCGCCGTCCTCGCTCTTCCAGACGCCCGAGCCGGGGCCGCCGCCCATGTACGCGGCAACGGTACGGTGCCGGTCCCATGTGGCCGCGTAGAGCCGGTCCGGGTTGCGCGGGTCGATGACGACGTCCGTCGCACCCGTCCATCCGTCGTCACCCAGTACCTTCCGCCACGTCTCGCCGCCGTCGGTGGTCTTGTACAGACCCCGCTGGTCGCCGGACCTCCAGAGCGGGCCCTGGGCCGCGACCCAGACCACGTCCGAGTCCTCCGGGTGCACGATGATCGTGGACAGGTGCTCGCTGTTCTCGAGCCCCATGTTCTGCCACGTCCGGCCGCCGTCGGTCGACTTGTAGATCCCGTCGCCGTAGCCCACGTGCCGGCCGCCCACGTCCTCGCCCGTGCCCACCCAGATCACGTCCGGGGCGCTAGGGTCGATGGCCACCGACCCGATGCTGTACGACGACTCGTTGTCGAAGATCGGCTCCCACGTGGTCCCGGCGTTCGTCGTCTTCCACACGCCGCCTGAGCCCACGGCCACATAGATGATGCTCTCGTCGTGCGGGTGGAAGTCGATGTCGGCGATCCGGCCGCTGTTGAGCGCCGGACCGATGTTGCGAAGCTGAATGCCGGACAGCCGCGCGTCGGTGAGGGAGGTCTGCTGCGCCATCGCCGGACCGGCGAGGAGCAGGAGGAACAGGGTCGTGAACAGCGTCGCAAGCTTTCTCATGACGGGATCGGGCAAGAGTCACGTTGTCGCTTCTGGGACCGCGCCCGCGAGGAGCGCGGAGAGAAGAAACTACAGGCGGCGCGTGCCGGGCACAAATGAGGGCTGTTCCAGACGCCGGCGGCGTGACTGCTGTGCACTCGATGACCGGAGCACGGGCCACCGCTCGTCTCATCCCACCATTCCCCTGCCCCGATCCGTCGTCCAGAGTTGATGCGTCTTCAACACGGAGGTGAACATGTCCAACCGGTACGGTATCGACCTGAAGGAGCTGCGGGCCCAGTGGCTCGCCACGCACAGAGAGGATCTCGACGAGATCGGACACTACGCCGTCGCCATGGAGCTCGGCGACCTGGAGCTCCTCATGGATCCCCGGCTGTTCTACGGTCCACCGCGGCTCCTGGTCCGACGCGAAGCCAGGACGGCCGAGATCTGGCTGGACGAGGAGGACCTGCATTTCACGCGGTCGGGTCCCTTCACCGAACCCGAGCGGCGCCGGATCCTCGAGCAGGTCGAAGAGAACCTGGACGAGCTCACGTGGAGGTGGTTCTCCTACCGCGAGGATTTCAAGCGAGGCCGGCTGGCCCGAAATCCCATGACGTGGTGAAGCGCGGATCAACAGTGGGGGCCACCGCCGTCAACGCCGGGCCGGCGGGCGCGTCGAGGAGACGACGGCAGCTTCTCTACTCGCCCAGGAGCCGCCGAACGATCCAGGCGATGGCGGTCAGCGCCACCGAGAGCAGGATCATGGACGTGAGCGGGATGTACACGCGCGTGTCCCCGGACTCATACCGGATGTCGCCCGGCAGCCGCCCGAACCAGTCGAGCCCGCCGATCCAGAGCACCGCCCCGAGGACCGCCAGGGCGACTCCCACGAGGAGCATGAGCGGACCGATCTGGTCACCGCTCACGGTGCATTCCCGAGCCGCCGCAGCGCCGGCACCCCCACCACGTCCTCCTCCCGGAGCGGAACGGTCCACCGCTCCAACCCGCCGAGATCCCGGTCGATCATGGCGAGGTATTGGGCCTCCCGCTCCCGGCGCCGGGCCAGGAACTCGCCGTCGGCTTCCGCGGGGAGCACCCGGTTGACCACCAGCCCCGTGACCGGGATCCCGTAGCGGTCCAGCGCGTCCACGGCCCGGCGGGTCTCCAGGATCGGCAGCCGCTCGGGGATCACCACGAACAGGAACCCGGCCCGGGCCGGGTCGGTGACGATGGCGCGGGCGTCCCGGAAGCGGGCCTGCCGCCGCTCGAGGGCCTCCAGCACGGGATCGGCGGGCTCGTCCTTCCGATCGCTCCCGGCCGCGGCACCCGCTACGTTGCGCCACATCTTGCCCAGCGACGCGAGCTTCCGGCGCCGGGCCACCAGCCCGGCCACCCACCCCTCCATGGCCTCCGGCAGCCCGAGCAGCCGGAGCGTGTGACCGGTGGGCGCGGTGTCGAAGATGACGCGGTCGTAGTCGTCGCCGGCCCGGGGCATGAGGCGGGCGAACCGGTCGAAGAGCGCAGCCTCCTCGGCGCCAGGCGAGACCCGGGCCACGTCCACCTCCCGTTCGATCTCCTTCAGCATCCGCGGCGAGGCGACGTCGCGGATCCGTTCCTTCACGTCGGCGATGTAGGCGTCGGCCTCCCGGCGGGGATCGATCTCCATGGCGTCCAGCCCGTCGGTCACCGGGGCCGGCTCGGGGCCCAGCTGCGTGCCCAGCACATCGGACGTGGAATGGGCCGGATCCGTCGAGACCAGGAGCGTGCGCTCGCCGGCGTCAGCGGACGCGACGGCGAGGGCGGCGGCAATCGTCGTCTTGCCCACGCCCCCCTTCCCGCCCACGAACGTCACGGGCCGGATCGGCAGGCTCATGCCCGTACCCCGCGCGGCGACGGCGTCGCCTGGCTGAATCCCGGCCACGACCCGACCCTCAGCAGCACCGCCACCCCCCGTCCGGCGGGTGGTCCATCCCGATCCGCTGGTGCCACTCGTGGAACTCCTCCATGAGGTACGGCATGAGCTCGAGCGTGTAGAACTCGGTGGGGTCGGGCACGCCCAGGGCGTCAGAGAAGGTGGCCAGCAGGAACGCGTCCCGCTGCCGGGCGTAGCGCCGCTGGATCTCGGCACGGTACGGGGCCAGAGCGATGCCCTCGTAGATCTCGGCGGCGGCCTTCAGTTTCCGACGCCATTCTGTCCACCAGCTCATAGGCGACTCCCGTCGGCTCCCGGCTTCCCGGTGCATGTGAATCACAGATTACACAGATTCGCCACTCTGAAGCCCCTTCAGCAAGCTGCCACAACGCCCCGCCGGAATGGTCGCCACCCTGCGTCGAGCTCAGCCTCGCCCGGACAACAATCCGTGTACTCTGTGTAATCTGTGGTAAAAAATTGAGCCCGCGACGAAGCCTGACGCCTCGCCACGAGCCCGATTCCCGCTGGTCACCGCGGGTGGTAATCTACGCAATTCGCGGTCTTCAGTTCTGGAACTCCCGGAGGAAGCCCTCGAAGAGCCGCAAGTGGCCTTCCTCGTCGCGCATGATGGCGATGACCATGTCCTGCGTGGTGTAGTCGAAGCCGTCGGTGAACTCGATGATCTTCGAGTAGTGCTCGATGGCGCCCTTCTCCGCCTCGATCACGCCCTTGATCACTGAGAGGATGTCCGTGGAGTCCTCGGGCGGCTGGAGGAACGCCTGCTCGGCCTCGAACTCCATGGAGCCGGGCACGGTGCCCCACAGCTCCCGGATCCGCTGGGCGAACTCCTGGGCATGGCCCAGCTCCTCCTGGATGTCCTCCTCAAGGCTCTCGATCACCTCCTGGGCCCGAACGCCGTCGGGGTTCACGGAGTTGGCCGTGTAGCTCATGACCGTCTCCATCTCCATCCAGTAGGACTTCTTGAGCATCTCGATGAGCTGCTCACGCTTCTCCGTATTCTCCTCGGCCAGCACACCGCGTTCGGGGGCCTTCGTCATAGTCGGCATATTCGTCCCTGTTCCGATTGTTGGGGCTCCTGTTTCCGGCGGTAAGGGGAGCAAGTTCCGGGCCACTGTCGTGGCGTTTCTGGCTGACGGGCAAACGGCAGGTTTCGGGTGGGATTCGAGAGCCCGGCACAGCCGCGTTACCGGCGTACGGCAATGGGGGGATGAACGTTCGCGGTGAGGCCGGTTCATGGCGACCTGAGACCTCGGGACCCGTTCCGTTCGCGGCAAATGATGAGGGGATGAGAGGTGTCCGGGCGGAGGTGCGTTCGCGGCGCATGGAGCGATTCCGGTGGAGGAGTTCGCCGGAACCGGTGCGCCGCCGCGAAGCAGGCTCCCCCACCCTCGGCCGGCCCGGGGCCCGGCCCTATCCCCCCGCTGGCTCTTCCCCGGAGGAAGCCAACACTTTCCGGATGGCCACCACGGCCTCGAGGATCATCCAGATCTCGAGGACGAAGATCAGGGCGCCGACGGCGAACAGCATCCACTGGCTGGCGAAGTGCTCCGCGAGCTGCTCGAGCATGGCCCAGGTAGTCATGAAGAAGAGGAAGACCATGGGGATGCCGGTAACCCACGCGTTCCGTTTCTTGACCAGGAGCACGATGGTAATGACCAGGAGTGTGAGGGCGCCGGTGAGCTGGTTGGTGGTCCCGAAGAGCGGCCAGATCCGCATCCCGCCGGCGCCCCGGTCGATGCCGAGGGCCAACGCGCCCACGGCGGCTACGGCTACCACCGACGCCACCACGCCGTTCTGGAACGCCTTCACCCGGTACTGGACGCCGAGCTCCTCGATGATGTAGCGCTGGAGCCGGACACCGGTATCCATGGTGGTGGCGGCGAAGGAGATGACCACCACGGCGGCGAAGATGACGGCCACCTCGTGGGGGATGAGGATCCCCTCGGCCAGCACGCCCACACCGCTGACGAAGGCGTTCACGCCACCCGCCGAGGCCGACGCAAACGACGCGTAGTGCTCCCGCCAGCCGTCGATTCCTGCGTAGACGGCGAACCCTGCGGTGGTGGCCAAAATGGACGTAAGCGCCAGCGTCCCCTCGCCGGTCATCCCGCCGTATCCCACGTACCGTGCATCGGTCTCCCGGTCGAGCTGCTTGGACGTGGTCCCGGATGCCACGAGGCCGTGGAACCCGGAGATCGCCCCGCACGCCACGGTGATGAACAGCAGCGGGAACCAGCCGGGCGAGTCGGCGGGCAGGTGGGTATTGATGGCCGGCGCCACTACGGGCGGGTTCACGATGAGCACACCGGCGAAGATCACGGCCAGCGCCACGAACAGCTGGTGACTGTTGATGTAGTCCCGGGGCTGGAGCAGGAGCCAGACGGGGAGCGTGGAGGCGATGAGCCCGTAGATCAGCATGATGATGACCCAGCCGGCCCGGATCCCGTCGGTGACGGCCGCCGCCTGCGCCGCCGCCATGTCGCCGCCCGCCGCCTGGATCTGGGCGGCGGTGGGCGCGAAGCCGAAGAAGTCCGGGAGCTGCGGCTGGATATACTGGCCCAGCCAGATGTAGAGGTAGAGCAGGAGCAGTGCGACGATGCTCGGGATCAGGATCCCGGCCCGGGTCCGGTACACGAGCACCCCCACGGCCAGCGCAGTGGGCATGGCCATCCAGACCGGGAAGATGGCCCCCGGGTTCGCGATGAAGAGGTTCGCGATGATCACGGCGAACACGGCGTTCACCATGAGGAGAAGGAAGAAGATAACGAAGAGGAACAGGACCCGGGCCCGGGACCCGATGACCCCTTCCGTCAGCGTGCCGATGGACTGGCCCTTGTTGCGCACGCTGAGCCAGAGCGCGCCGAAGTCGTGGACGGCGCCGGCGAAAATGGTGCCGAGCACCACCCAGAGGAACGCCGGCAGCCAGCCCCAGATCACGGCGATGGCCGGCCCCACGATGGGCGCCGCGCCCGCCACCGACGTGAAGTGGTGGCCGAAGAGGACGTGCTTGTTCGTGGGCACGTAGTCCACGCCATCCTCGAACTGGTGGGCCGGCGTCTCGAAGTCGGGGTCGAGGCGGTAGACGTGCCGGGCGATGTAGCGGGAGTAGAGACGGTAGCCCGTGAAGAACGCCGTCAGGCCGACTGCAAGCAGTACGATTGCGCTCATGGTCCGCCAACCTGCGGCGCGTCGGCGTGCGTACGCAAGCAGCCATGGCTCTGCGGCCGGTCAGGAGGTGATGGCTTTGCGGGGTTCGGGCCGGCCGGCAGCTCCCAGTGGGCCCCGCCGGCCGTCGTGAGAGCCCGGCGCCCGCGTTGACGATTCTGCCGTTCCCGTACACTTTTGGATGTTCGAATCAGGAAGCCCCTTACCCAGGTTGGACAGATGAACAAGCCGGTGAAGAGCGTCATCACGACCGACCTCGATGGCAAGATCGAGACGTTCAACGAGGGCGCGCAGGAGCTGTTCGGCTACACCCGCGACGAGGCGATCGGGAAGCTCCGGGTCTCGGCGTTCTCCCCCGGCGAGGTGGTGCTGGGCCACGTGGGCGGCTGGCTGGCCACCGCCCAGGAGGAGGGCGAGTTCGAGACCGATACGGTGTTCGTGAGCAAGGACGGCACCCGGTTCCCCGCCCACATCAAGATCACGCCCACCTTCGGCAACGACCCGGAGACCGGGGAGCGCGAGCAGATCGGCTACTGCGGCGTCACGGTCCCCCTCGAGGGCACGGCGCTGGAGGAGGCCGAGCCCGAGATCTCCACGGCCACCAAGATCTTCAAGTGGCTCGTGGTGACCCGCGCGCCCTTCCTCTCGGCTACGGCCGTGGGGGTTCTCACGGGCGCCGCCGCCGTCTTCGCCACCACCGGCTCCGTGCCGTGGGGGCTCTTCGGTCTCACGCTCCTGGGCACCGCGCTCCTGCACATGTTCGCCAACACCGCCAACGACTACTTCGACTGGCGGAGCGGCACCGACCAGGCGAACACCGACTACATCGTGCCCTTCACCGGCGGCAGTCGGTCCATTGAGCTGGGGCTCGTCACACCCAGGGGACTCCTCATCCTCTCCATCGGACTGCTCCTGGCGTCGATGGCCGTGGCCGCGCTGATCATGGCACTCCAGCCGCAGGCCGCAGGCGAGATCGCGCTCCTGGGCCTCATCGGCGCATTCGCCTCCTACTTCTACACCGCGCCGCCCCTCCGGCTGGCGGCCCGGAAGGGGCTCGGTGAGCTGTTCGTGGGGCTCACCTTCGGCCCGTTCCTGGTCCTGGGCGTAACCACGGTCCTGCGGGGTGAGCTGATCTGGACAGACGCACTCTACGGGCTGGTCCCGGGGATCCTGACCGCCGCCATCCTCTGGATCAACGAGTTCCCGGACATCGAGGGAGACCGTGCCGGCGGGAAGATGAACCTGGTCGCCACACTCGGGTGGGAGACCGCCCGCGGCGGATACATCGCGCTCCTGGTGCTCACCGTCCTGGTCATCATCGGTCTCTACGCCGCCGGGATGGCCCCGATCTGGGCCTTCGCGGCCCTCCTGGCCGCACCCCTCGCCATCAAGGCCGCACGGATCCTCTACTCCACCCGGGTGCCCGCCGCGCTGAAGCCCGCGTGCGCCGCCACCGTCCAGCTCCAGTTCACCGCCGGCCTCCTCTTCGCCGTGGGCGTGGCCATGACCTCGGTATTTTAGGCGCGGAGGCGCAGAGGAGGCGCAGAGGCGCGGAGATGCGGAGGCCGAGCCAAACGCTTCGCGCTGGCCGCTTCCCCACCGGCCCGCCACCGTCAGTCCACCGCCGGGCCCTGGTCCAGCGCTTCCGTCTCCCGGAGGTGGACCGGCGTCTCCCGGACCTTCTTGAGGCGCAGGTTCAGCATCTCCACGAAGAGGGAGAACGCCATGGCGAAGTAGATGTAGCCCTTGGGCACATGCTGGTCGAAGCTCTCCAGGATCAGCATGACCCCCACCAGCAGGAGGAACGAGAGCGCCAGCATCTTGATGGTCGGGTGGTCCTCCACGAACCGACTGATGGGGCCCGCCGCCACCAGCATGACCAGCACCGCCACCACCACCGCCGCGACCATGACCCCGATCTCGTCCACCATCCCCACCGCGGTGATCACCGAGTCCAGGGAGAAGACCAGGTCCAGCAGCAGGATCTGGAAGATCACCGACCGGAACGACGGATACACCTTCGTCCGCTCCGGAGTGTCCGCCGCTCCCTCCAGCTTGTGATGGATCTCGTATGTGCTCTTCGCCACGAGGAACAGACCGCCCAACAGCAGGATCAGGTCCCGACCGCTGATCTCCTCGCCGAACACGCTGAACCACGGCGCCGTCAGACCGATGATCCACGCCAGAACCAGCAGCAGCAGGATCCGCGTGATCATCGCCAGCGCCAGACCCGTGGTCCGCGCCTTCCCCTGGCTCTCCGCAGGGAGCCGCGACGATACGATGGAGATGAATACGATGTTGTCGATCCCCAGCACGATCTCCAACGATGTCAACGTCGCGAACGCGATCCAGATCTCCGGGTCCGTCAGCCACGCCATTAAATCACTCTCCAGCCCGTCAGTTGCTCTTCGCGCCTCCCGCGCCGCACCGAACCTACGACGCCCACGCCGGCGTCATCAAATACCGGCGCCCTCTGCAGCCGCGCCCTTGGCCCTGCCCCGCCGTTATAGTTAGCTTGGCTAAAGAAAATCAACTCTGTCCTCATAGATTCCGGATATGTCCACAACGAGCGAGGAGCTGGCCGATCGGGTCCATTCGCTGGCCATGCACCTGCTGCGACGGGTGCGTGCGGCGGACGCGGACTCGGCGTTGAGTGCAGCGCGGCTGTCTGCGTTGTCGATGCTGGTGTTCAGCGGCCCCCGATCAGTGGGGGAGCTGGCGGCGGCGGAGCAGGTGACGGCGCCGACCATGAGCCGCCTGGTGACGGGGCTGGAGCGGGAGGGGTACGTGAGCCGCGAGCCGGACTCGGCGGACGGGCGTCGTGTCCGGGTGGTGGTGACGCCGGCAGGAGTTCGGGCGCTGAACGAGGCCCGGCAGCATCGTATCGAGCGGACGGCGTCGCTGCTGGAAGGGATCGGACCGGCGCGCCGGGAGGTGATCCAGGACGCTGCGGAGATCCTGGAGGCGGCGCTGGAGGGGGAGCGGGAGGCGAGCCGGTCGAACGCGGCGGCCGGGGGCTGACGCCGCGTTCCTAGAGGAAGAGCAGCGGCAGCTTGAACAGCAGCCTGTAGCCGGTGGTGAAGAGTGCGAGGACGAGCCCATCCACGTCTCCGGCCTCTCCGGGAGACAGAGCGTTGCCGTCGATGTCGCTATAGCTGAAGTCGCTTTCGGCGATGGTGATCCGGACCCGTTCGATGCCGTCATGGGAGAGCGTGCCGCTGCCCGACTGGTTGCCCGCCTCGTCGGTGACGATGTCGAGGTCGAGCTCCGTGGTGCCGCCCGGGTGGACGACGGTGCTCAGGTAGGTCTGCTGGTTGGCGTCGCTGGCCCCCTCCTCACTGCCGGTGATGGCCAGCGAGTAGACGGCGTCCTGATCCTCGAGCGTCACGTCGATGGTGAACTGCTGGTCCCCGCTGACGGTGTCGCCGGTGGCCTGGGACACGACATCGAAATCGACGATCCGGTCGCCGCCCGCGAACCCACCCCCGTAGAAGCCGGCGGCCGTAAACGTCTCCGACCACTGTTCGGCGCCGGAACGATCGAGACCCTCGGAGAAGTCGGCCACCGACACGTCCCCGTCGCCGGCCGTGCCCATGATGCGGATCCCGATCCGGCTGAGGGCGCCACCACTGTCTTCGTCCGTCAGGTCGACGTACCCCTCCTCGTCCAGCGGGAGCAGGAGATTGCCCGCGGGGTCGGTGTCGTACCAGACCACGCGAATCCCATCGGCCGGGGCGGCCGTGCGGGCAGAATCGGCGACCCACGTTTCGGCCTGCACATCGTAGACGAAGGTCTGCCCCGTCAACTCCGTGGGGAAGACCAGGTCAGCGGCCACGGCCCGGCGGAAGCTGACCCCCTGCTCGGTGAGGACCGGGAATGCGTCCCGGAGCGCTGCGACGGGGGCGACGATCCCCCTGCTGGGCACCAGCATCCCCTCGGCGAGGCTCGCGACCGCATCGGCGTTCAGGTCGTTCAGGGCGCCGGTGGGCTCCGTCCCGCTGTCGCAGCCGGCAGCGGCGAGAGCGAGAAGGGCGGCGATGGGCGCGATCCGGAAAGGCGCATACATTACAGAAAGCTGCTTCCAGTCTGAGGAACGTCGTCCCTGCGTGGGAGCGAAGACTCCCGAACCATAGCGGCGGGCGTCGACAGGGGGCAACCACCACGAACCGACAGGCACGGGAGACGCATGAACAAACGACACTGGCAGTACGGCCTCGCAGGACTGGTCCTCCTTTTCCTGATCCTCCAGCTGGTCCCGGCGGCGGCGGCGGACAACCCACCGGTGGAGGAAGAAGTGACGGCGCCGACCGAGGTGCTTCAGATCCTCCGCCAGTCGTGCTACGACTGCCACTCCCACGAGACGGCGTGGCCGTGGTACGCCAGTGTAGCGCCGTCGAAATGGCTGGTCCGCAGCCACGTGGAGGACGCCCGCTCGGACCTGAACTTCTCGACCTGGAACCACTACGACGCCGATGAGGCGGCCCACAAATGGGAAGAGGTGGCCGAAGAGGTGGAGGAGGAGCATATGCCGCTGCGGAGCTACCGGATCATCCACCGCGATGCCCGCCTGACCGACGCGGACCGCGAGCGCTTGGTCGAATGGGCAGCGCGCCAGGCGGACGCGGGGGAAGAAGCTGCTGAAGCGGGGGCCGAAGAGGAAGCCGGGCCCGCGGAGGGCCCCGACCGCTAGACCCTGCCCCGGGACCCGGCAACGCCGGGGCCCACGTCAGAAACCGTTCGGCAACCGCGGGGTCGCGGGCACGCCCGGGCCCGCGTGCGATCTACAACCTCACTGGCTGCTGGCGCGGACCATCCGCTCCAGGTACTCGTAGCGGGCGTTCACGTCCGCCTGGATCTGCTCGATGTCCTCGTCGCTCAGGTGCTTGAAGCGGCCCTGGGCCCGGATATACGGCTCCACCGGGTCGCCGTCGCTCTCCATGGTGAACCGCCACCGCAGCCCGTCCTCGACCTCCATCAGCGGGAACACCCGGTTCTGGACAGCCTTCCGGCCCAGCTCCACGGTCTGCTCGTCGGCCGTCTTCCACCCGGGCGGGCAGGGCGAGAGGATGTGGAGGAAGCGAGTCCCCCGGGTGTCCCGGGCCTTCCGGACCTTCGCCAGCAGGTCCTCGGGATACGCAGTGGACGCCGTAGCGGCGTACGGGATCCGGTGGGCCGCCATAATGGAGAGGATGTCCTTCTTCTTCGTGGACTGGGGATTGTCGTACGGGGTGGTGGTGGTCCAGGCGCCCCAGGGTGTGGCGGAGCTGCGCTGGATCCCCGTGTTCATGTACGCCTCGTTGTCGTACGTCACGTAGAGGAAGTTCTCGTTCCGCTCGGCGGCGCCGGAGAGGGCCTGGAGCCCGATGTCGAACGTCCCGCCGTCGCCGGCCCAAGCCATGACCGTGGTCTCGGTGTCACCCTGCACATCCAGCGCCGCCCGTACGCCGGAGGCCACTGCACCGGCCGTCTCGAACGCGGTATGGTAGAGGGGGACGTGGAGCGAGCTCTGGGGGTATGGCCCCGCGATGATGCTCCAGCAGCACGCCGGCAGCACCACGATGGTCTTCTCGCCCAGCTCCTTGAGGACCATGCGCATGGCGAGGGATGCACCGCAACCGGGGCACGCGAGGTGCCCGGAGTCCAGCAGCTCCCGCGTGGGGACGATCTCCTTGATCATGACCTGGCTCATGCCTTCACTCCCACCCAGAGGTCTTCGCGCGTCGGTGCGTCCACCGCGTGCGTACGTTCGATGATCTCGTCGATGGTCTCGGGCGTCACGTCCCGCCCGCCGAGCCCCAGCACGTAGCCGTACAGCGTGGGGCGGTCGTCCCGAGGTACGTCGTAGAGCGCCGAGCGGATCTCCTCGGCGAAGATCCCACCGTGGCCCGGCGATATGTTGCGGTCGAGAACGGCCACCTTGCGGGCTCCGCGAAGCAGCTTCCGGAGCGGCACCGTGGGGAACGGCCGGAACATCTTGACCTTCACGAGGCCGATCTTCTCGCCGTCCTCGCGCCGCTGATCGATCACCGTGCGGGTGGTGGACGTGACGGTCCCGGACGTGACGAGGATCAGGTCCGCGTCATCGATGCGGTACGCCTCGAGGGCGCCGTAACCGCGGCCGGTGAGGAGGCGCCAGTCGGCATCGATCTCCGGGTAGAGGTTGAGCGCCCGTCGCATGGCCTCCTGCTGGTCCCAGCGCATCTCCATGTACGCATCGGGACGGACCAGGGCGTTGAAGGCCTGCGGGTTCTCCGGGTCCAGCTTCACGTCGGCTTCCCGCTTCGGCAGGAACTCGTCCACCAGCGCCTGCTCCGGCACGTCCACGGGCTCGCTGGTGTGCGACAGGAAGAACGCGTCCAGGATGATCATGACCGGGAGGTTCACCAGCTCGGCCAGCTTGAACGCCTGGATCGTGGTGTCCAGCACTTCCTGGTTGTTCTCGCAGTAGAGCTGGACCCAGCCCGTGTCCCGCTGGCTCAGCGAGTCGTTCTGGTCGGTCCAGATGTTCCAGCCCGGGCCCATGGCCCGGTTCACGTTGGCCATGACGATGGGATGCCGCGCCCCCGCCGCCCAGTGCAGGAGCTCGTGCATCAGCGCCAGCCCCTGGCTCGACGTGGCGGTGAACGTACGGACGCCCGTGGCGCTGGCGCCCATGCACGCCGCCATGGCCGAGTGCTCACTCTCGACCTTGATGAAGCGTGCATCGAGATCGCCGCTCCCGCACATCTCCGAGAG
Organism: Longimicrobiales bacterium; assembly: GCA_046483065.1. Lineage (GTDB taxonomy): Bacteria > Gemmatimonadota > Gemmatimonadetes > Longimicrobiales > RSA9 > JAWVYT01. The sequence continues at coordinate 46,120 of JAWODW010000075.1, forward strand.
CATCTCCACGATCTGCGTCTGCGGCGTGATGGGGTACGCGGAGATGACCTCCGACCGGGCCAGCTTCACGCCCAGGCTCACCGCGTGGTTCCCGACCATGACCTTCTTCACAGCCCCTCCCGCGTCATGACAATGGCCCCGCGCGGACACTCTTCCGCGCACAGGCCGCACCCCTTGCAGTAGTCCATGTCCACCTCGAACCCGCCCTCCGGCTTCCGACGGATCGCGTTGTCCGGGCAGAAGACCAGACAGACCTCACAGTCGTTGCAGACGGCGCAGTTGAAGCACCGCTTGGCTTCCGCCACCGCCTCCGCCAGGTCCAGCCCCAGGTTCACCTCGCCGAAGTCCATGGGGCCGTTCTTGGTTCGCTCCTCGGCCCGCGCCTCGTGACGGAAGTGGGCCAGCTGGAGCTCCGGGATGTCCACCACCTCGTTGGTGGGATCCGTCCGCCGGACCGGGTCATCGCCCCGATAGCGGGAGATACTCACGTTGCCGGCGCCCCAGCGCAGGGCGTCCACCGCACCGTCCGGGTCCGCCGCCTCGTCGGTCAGGCCCCGCAGGTACCGGTCGATCCCGATGGCGGCCCGCTTCCCGGACCCCAGCGCGTCGGACACCGTCCGGTCCTCGCCCGCTACATCTCCGCCGGCGAAGAACGCCGGAGCGCTCGTGGCACCCAGGGCGTCCACCGTCACGGCGCCCCACTCCTCTTCGAAGGCTCCGGGCAGCACGTCCAGCTCCGTCTCCTCCCCGATGGCCGTGAGCACTGTGTCGACCTCGATGCTGAAGCCGCCATCGTCGATGGGGACCGGGCGTCGCCGACCGCTCTCGTCGGGCTCGCCCAGCTCCATCCGCGTCACGTGCATCCGGTCCAGGCGGCCGTCCTCGTGGTGGAACGACTCCGGCGAGGCCAGGAAGACGAACTCGATCCCCTCGGCCATGGCCTCCTCGACCTCCTGGTCGATGGCCGGCATCTGCTCCCGCGTCCGCCGGTAGACCACGATGGGCTCGGAGCCGAGCCGGAGCGCGGTGCGGGCGCAGTCCATGGCGGTATTGCCGCCGCCGATGACCGCCACCCGGTGGCCGAGGTCGGGGCGGTTGCCCCGGTTCACGGCCTTCAGGAAGTCGAGCCCCGGCACCACGCCCGGGCCATCCTCACCGGGCACGCCCAGCGGCCTTCCCTTGTGGGCGCCCGTGGCCAGAAAGACGGCGTCGTAGCCCTCCAGCTCTTCCCGGGCCGCATCGCCCTCCAGGCGCACGCCCGTCTGGATCTCGATCCCCATGGACTCGTACCGCTCGATCTGTCGGTCCAGGATCTCCCGGGGCAGACGGTACGACGGGATCCCCTGGCGCAGCATCCCGCCGGCTTCCTCGGCCTCGTCGTAGACCGTCACCCCGTACCCGAGGCGCGCCAGGTGGTACGCCGCCGACAGGCCCGCCGGCCCCGCGCCGACGATCGCAACCCGCGCGTCATGGGTTCGCTCCGGTGCCGACGGGTGTGCCCGGCTCAAAATCTCGTCGCCCACCGCCCGCTCGATGGCGTGGACGGCCACCGCCGCGTCGAACTCCCGGCGGTTGCACCCCGCCTCGCACGGATGGTGGCAGACCCGGCCCGTGATGGCGGGCATCGGGTTCTCCCGCATCAGGAGCTCGAGGGCGTCGTCGAGGCGATCCTGGCGCAGCAGATTCAGGTAGCCCTGCACATCCACGCCGGCGGGGCACGCCTGATTGCACGGCGCTACCGCGTCGCGGTACATGGGCCGGATGTACTTCCACGACCCCGTCTTGTTCTCCAGGGTCGACGTGCTGCTCATGGAGACCAGGGGCGCGCCGAACGGGCTAGACATGGGCCACCTCCGCATCCGCGTCTTCCAGGGTCCGGACGACCTCCGCCGCCTCCCGGGCCGCCGCCTTGTTCTCCTCCGTACGCGACGGGACCTCCTCGTCGATGGCGGCGCAGACACTGTCCAGACTCACAACCCCCGACCAGGTGGCGAACGCGCCCAGGATGGCCGTGTTCACGATGGGTTGGGACTTGCTCCCGATCCCCCGGGCCGTGGCCACCGAGCTGGCGTCCACTGTGGCCACTTCGAACCGGTCCGTCAGGTGCGGGTACGCCGAAGGGGGCCGATCCGTGTTGATCAGGATGCCGCCCCCTTCCTTGAGTCCCGCGGTCACGTCTATGGCGTCCACCAGCGTCGAGTCGAGAATGATCAGGTCGTCCGGCTCCCGGATCTCGCAGCGGAGCCGGATCGGCTCATCGTCGAGCCGCAGAAACGCCGTCACCGGCGCCCCGCGTCTCTCCACTCCGAATGCCGGAAATGACTGGACCCAGCGGTCTTCGCGGAACAGCGCCACGGCCAGCACCTTGGAGGCGATGACCGCACCCTGTCCGCCCCGCCCATGGATGCGAAGCTCCCGCATCGAGTACTCCTTTCGAGCGTTGCTCATTTGGCACGGATATCCACAAAGAAGATGACGGAAATACGGGGGTGACGACGTAGGGAGGTGCTTTAAAGTCGTGTGGGAGATCACAGGACCGCCCGGCAGGGGTTTGCCGGAAATGCCAGAACCGCCCCGTTTACCCATTGCACGGCACAGGCCAGAAGGTCTAGCTTCAAGAAGCCCCATCTACCCGCGGGAGGACCACGAGGAGGTCGATCATGGAGCTGTCCCCCGCAGAGATCCGCCGCGCCATGGAATGGCTGCTGCCCCTGGGCGTCTGCTGCACCGAGGCCCAGGCGGATGGCGTACCGTGCGCCGAGCTCGGCCGTGACTGCCTGGAGTGCGAGCACGCGGAACCCGTCCGCAGGCTGCTGCTGAAGCTCGCCGCCGAAGTACCGGAGGCGGAGCGTCACTAGTCCCATCGGCCTGCGGACCTCATGGGGGACCTGACAGGCTCCGGGGCCCCACTCCCTGGTGCCGAGGCGTCCGTCGAGGTGAGCCGGAAGGACGGCCCGATCCTGGTGACCGGCGCCAGCGGCTACGTGGGCGGCCGGCTCATCCGGGTGCTCGCGAACCGGGGGCACGAGGTCCGGGGGATGTCGCGTCGCCCCGAGTACCTGGCGCCGCGGCTCCCCGAGAGTGCGGAGGCCGTGGCCGGCGACGCCCTGGACGCCGGCTCGCTGGCCCCCGCCATGGAGAGGGTCGACACGGCCTATTACCTGATCCACTCCATGGAGGGCGAAGACTTCCGGGAGGAGGACCGTCGGGCGGCCGAGAACTTCGCGGCGGCGGCCGGGTCCGCGGGCGTGCGCCGGATCATCTACCTTGGTGGCCTCGGCTCCGCCGATGACCTGTCGGCGCACCTGGCCAGCCGGCAGGAAGTGGGGGCGATCCTGCGGGCGTCCGGGGTCCCGACGCTGGAGCTGCAGGCCTCCATCATCCTGGGCTCGGGCAGCCTCTCGTTCGAGATGCTCCGCTCCCTGGTGGAGCACCTCCCGGTCATGGTCACGCCCCGGTGGGTGAGCCAGGAAGCGCAGCCCATCGCCATTGAAGACGTCCTCAACTACCTGGTGGCCGGGATCGACGTGGAGCTCGACGGGAGCGAGGTCGTACAGATCGGCGGGCCCGACCGGGTCTCCTACGGCGACCTCATGATGGAGTACGCCGATCAGCGAGGGCTGAGCCGCACGATGATCCCTGTTCCGCTGCTCACCCCCTACCTGTCGAGTCTCTGGCTCGGGCTCGTCACCCCGGTCTACGCCCGGGTGGGCCGGAAGCTGGTGGACAGCCTGAAGAACAAGACGGTGGTGGACTCGGACCGGGCCCGTGAGCTCTTCCCCACCATCGAGCCCCGTCCCGTCCCCGAGGCCATCGCACGGGCGCTGGCCAACGAAGACCGGGAGCTGGCCGAGACCCGCTGGAACGACGCCCTGGCGTACGGGGCCGACGCCGGCGGCTACGGCGGCGAGCGGTTCGGGCTCCGTCGGGTCGACTCCCGGACCGTCACCGTGGAGGTTCCACCCGAGGAGGCGTTCGAGCCGATCCGCCGCATCGGCGGCGAGACGGGCTGGTACTGGGGCAGCTGGCTCTGGCGGCTCCGGGGCTTTCTCGACCTGCTGCTGGGCGGCGTGGGCGTCCGCCGCGGCCGCCGCGATCCCGACCACCTGGTACCGGGCGACGCCGTGGACTTCTGGCGCGTCGAAGCCATCGAGGACGACCGGCTCCTTCGACTCCACGCCGAGATGAAGCTCCCGGGCCGGGCATGGCTCCAGTTCGAGGTCCAGGGCGACGACGCGGGCTCCACCGACGACGCCGGCTCCACCATCCGCCAGACCGCGATCTTCGACCCCGTAGGCCTCGCCGGGCTCGCCTACTGGTACGGCATCTACCCGCTGCACTCCATGGTCTTCCGCGGGATGCTGCGCGGGATCGCCCGGGCGGCGGAGACTGGCGGCTGAAGACGCGGCGAGGACGAACGGATGTGACGAGGCCTCGATCCTCGCCGGGCCACGGAACCTCCGCGTCGGGACAATTCCCCGAACGAAGACAACGCCGGGCCTTACTCGGGGACTTCACTACGGATATCGTGGGGACCTCCCCAAAGAGGTGGTGGGCGGGGGGGGTCTTCGGGGGATTCCATACAGATATCGTAGGGAATCCCCCAACCGACTCCCGGGCGACCCGATGTTCGGGGCATTTTCTACAACGCAGCTGCGACGTCGGTGTTGCTCACGGCCGCGCACTTCCCCAGCTTGCCGGCGGAGCCTCAACCGCCATGGCCGCCGGCCAGAACCACCGGAGAAGATGATGCGTCCTTCGCTGCGCGCTTCGCGCCTCCTCACCCTGCTCCCCGGGCTCCTGCTCCTCGCCGCGTGCGCCTCGGGGCCCACGCCCCCTCGCCCTTACGCGCCCGAACCCGACACGGCCGCGGCGGAGCCCGACACGGCCACGGTCTCGGCGGCGGCGGCGGGCGCCGAGACGCGGCCGGTGGACGCCGAATACGTCCGGGCGCACTACACGAAGCGGGAGGTCCACATCCCCATGCGGGACGGGACGCGGCTCTTCACGGCGATCTACACGCCGAAGGACACGTCAGAGAGTTACCCGGTCATGCTCTTCCGAACGCCCTACAGCGTGGGGCCGTACGGCCCGGACGCGTACCCCGGCTCGCTGGGGCCGAACGAGGCGTTCACCCGGGGCGGCTACATCTTCGTCTACCAGGACGTACGGGGCCGGATGATGAGCGAGGGGCAGTTCGTGAACATGACGCCCCACGTGGCGGAGAAGGAGGGCCCGGAGGACGTCGACGAGAGCAGCGACACGTACGACACCATCGAATGGGTGCTGGCGAACGTGGACGGGCACAACGGGCGGGTGGGCCAGTGGGGGATCTCGTACCCCGGGTTCTACAGCGCCGCCGGGATGATCGACGCCCACCCGGCGCTCAAGGCGGTGAGTCCGCAGGCGCCCATCGCCGACTGGTGGTACGACGACTTCCACCACAACGGCGCGTTCTTCCTCCCCCACTTCTTCGGCTTCTTCTGGTTCTTCGGCCAGGCGCGTCCCGAGCCCACTACCGAGTGGCCGGAGCCGCTGGAGTACGGCCACGTGGACGGCTACGCGTTCTACCGTGAGCTGGGGCCGCTGGCGAACATCAACGACGACTGGTACCGACACCGGGTCGCCTTCTGGGACTCGGTCATCGCCCACCCGCACTACGACGCGTTCTGGCAGCGCCGCAACATCGTGCCGCACCTGGACGATGTGGCGCCGGCCGTGCTCGTGGTGGGCGGCTGGTACGACGCCGAGGACCTCTACGGGCCGCTGGCCATCTACCAGTCCATCGAGGCCCGGGATCCGGACACCGATACGAAGATCATCGAGGGCCCGTGGGTCCACGGCGGGTGGTCGCGTACCGCCGGCGACCGGCTCGGCGACGCGTGGTTCGGGCAGCCCACGTCGGAGTTCTACCGGGACAGCGTGGAGCTGCCGTGGTTCCGGCACCACCTGAAGGGCGGGCCCGACCCGGGCCTCGCCGAGGCCACCATGTTCGACACGGGTCGCAACGAGTGGCGCCGGTTCGATGAATGGACGCCGGCGTCGGCCAGCGAGCGATCGCTCTACATGGCCCCCGGCGGCGGGCTGACGTGGGAGCCCGACGCGCCGCCCCCGCCCACCGGGGAGGGCTTCAGTCGGCTGAATGACGCCGGCCGCTCCGACCCGGGCTACGACGAGTGGACCAGCGACCCGGCCGACCCCGTCCCCTTCACCCGCGAGGTCACGCTGGGGATGACCCGGCCGTACCTCACCGAGGACCAGCGCTTCGCCGCCCGGCGGCCTGACGTGGTGACGTACCGGAGCGAGGTGCTCACCGAGGACGTGACGGTGGCCGGGCCCATGGTGGCCGAGCTGTTCGTCTCCACCTCGGGGACGGCCGGCGACTGGATCGTGAAGGTCATCGACGAGTTCCCGCCCGACGCCGAGGACACGCCGGCAGCCCGGGACCGGGATGGGTTCCGGACCGGCGGCTACCAGATGCTGGTCCGGGGCGACGTGATCCGCGGCCGATACCGGAACAGCCCCAGCGACCCGGAGCCGCTCGTCCCCGGCGAGGTTACGAAGGTGGAGGTGCCGCTGCTGGACGTGCTGCACACGTTCCGGGCGGGCCACCGGATCATGGTCCAGGTCCAGAGCACCTGGTTCCCGCTGGTGGACCTGAACCCGCACACGTACGTGGACAACCTGTACGAGCTGGACAGCATCGAGCCGTTCGTCCCGGCCACCCAGCGGGTCTGGCGGACCACGGAGCACCCGTCCCGGCTCCGGGTACAGCTGCTGCCGCAGACCGAGTCACCGGGCGCCGCGGCACCGGGCGCCGCGGCCCAAGACATCGAGGCACCGAACCCCGAATCACCGAACCTTTGAGGCGATGCCACATCACCTGATCGAAGGGCTCCAGCGCTTCAAGCGCGAGACGTTCCCCCGCTACCGCGACCGCTACCGCCGGCTGGTGGACGAGGGCCAGAAACCGTCCACGCTGTTCATCGGCTGCGCCGACTCACGGGTGGTCCCCGACATGCTCCTGGACGCCGGGCCGGGTGAGCTGTTCCTGGTCCGGAACGTGGCCGCCCTGGTCCCGCCGTTCGAGCCCGACGGCGCCTACCACGGGACGGCCGCCGGGATCGAGTACGCCGTACAGCACCTGCGGGTCACCGACATCGTGGTCTGCGGCCACAGCCACTGCGGCGGGATCCGGGCGCTCTACGACGCGCCGGACCCGGAGACCCCGCACATCAGCCGGTGGCTGGAGCTGGCCCGGCGAGCCCGGGTGGACGACGATGGGGACGGCAACGAGCCGTCGAACGCCATCCTCCGCCGCGCGGAGCAGCGCTCCATTGCCCTCCAGCTCGAGCGGCTGCTGACGTACCCGATGGTGCAGCGGGAAGTGGACGAAGGGACGCTGTCCCTCCACGGCTGGCACTACATCATCGAGGAGGGCCGGGTCCTGGCCCTGGACGTGGACCGGGAAGAGTTCGTGCCGATCGGCGAGTAGGGGCTCTGCTACGCCACCAGCACCCGGATGCGGGACGCCAGCTCTTCGTCGAGGGCGATCTCGGTGCGGCCCATGCGGAGCACCCATGCGGGGGACCGCTGGACCACGCGCAGCCGCACGCCGGGGAGGATCCCGAGCCCCGCCAGCTTGGCGGCCTGGGCGGTCCACGGCTCTTCCAGGCAGCTCACCGAGCCCCGGGCGCCCCGGCTGAGGGTGGTCAGGGGGACGGAGCCGCACTCGGAGCACTCGTCCTCACCGGGGACGGGGGCGCCGGCGTCGCACGCGTCCTTCCAGCCGGCCACGCCCTTCAGGGTGTCCTTGAGCAGTTCGACGAGCGTCATCATCCGATCCACTCCTTCAGCTTGATGAGCCAGCCCGGCTCCTTGGCGTTCTCGTAGCCGCAATGGGGACACCGCATGAGGCTGCACCCCTTGCTCAGGGGGCACGCCTGGCAGGTGGCCTGGCTCCGGTCCTCCACGAACTCCCGGCCGCAGAAGCCGCAGGTGACCGCCTTCTCGCCGGGGTCGGCGTGGGCCGGGCCGTTCGCGGACGACGGCTCGCCGTCTCTCATCGCCGACCCTTCGTTCAACCTTACCATCCGAATGCCTGGAGCACCTGGTTCAGGAGTGCGCCGACGCCGAAGGCGAAGGGCACGGTGAAGGCGAAGATGGCCATGGCGGTCTTCACGCCCCGCTCCTTGAGCATCATGAGGAACTGGGCCACGCACGGCACGAAGAGGGTGAGCGTGACGGCGGCCACGGTGAGCTGCCGGGGGCTCAGGAGCCCCTGCTGGTTCAGGTCGAAGAGGCCGGCGGCGCCGTAGTCGCGGCGGAAGAAGCCGAAGAGGAACGCCTCGGCCGTCTCCCCCGGGAGCCCCAGCGCCCCGACGATCGGGGCCATTCCGGCCAGGGTCAGCTCCAGCAGCCCGGTCAGGTCGCCGATCCAGAGGAACACGCTGGCCAGGAGGAAGAGCGGCAGCACCTCGATGAAGTACCACTGCATCCGGGACGTGGTCTTGGTCATCACGTTCCCGAACGTGGGCATCCGCATCGGTGGCAGCTCCATATGGAAGGTGGGCTGCTCGCCGGGCAGCACCTTCGCGCTGAGCCAGCCCACCAGGAGGAACACGCCGCTCAGGACCAGGATCAGCACCGCCAGCGCCGCGCTGTTCCCCGACAGGATCGCCAGGATCACGCCGAGCTGGGCGGAGCACGGGATGGCCAGCGCCAGGAGCAGCGTGGCCAGCACCCGCTCCCGGTTCGTCTCCAGCGTTCGGGTCACCATGGTGGCCATGGTGTCGCACGCGAAGCCCAGCACCATGGGGATCACGGCCCGGCCACTGAGCCCGATCTTCTTGAACGTACGGTCCACCAACAGCGCCAGCCGCGGGAAGTAGCCGCTGTCCTCCAGGATGCTGAAGAAGAGGAAGAACGTCCCCACGATGGGCAGGATGATGGCCACGGCGTAGCGCACGCCCAGCGTCAGGAGCCCGTAGTCCCCCACGAACAGACCCTGGAGCCACGGCCACGGGATCATCACCTCGAACGCGCTCTGGAAGATGGGGTTCAGACCCTGCTCGAAGACCGTGGTCTCCAGCCAGTCCACCACCGTGCCGGCGCCGAACTCGCCCACGAACTTGAACAGCCCCACGTACAGCACCAGGACCAGCGCAGGGACACCGATGAGCGGCCGCGACAGCGCAGAGCCCAGCCACGTCCGGAACGACCGCGACTCCGCCTCTTCATCGCCGCCGGTGACCGCGCCAGCCAGCGCCTTCTCCGCCGCACGGTGCCGCTCGTACGCCACCCGGTAGATGGCCGTGTCGGCGAATTCGGCCGTGGCCGCCTCCAGCTCCGCGATCACCCCGTCGCCCGCATCGGGCTCCGCCTCCGCCACCCACTCCGCCGCCTCCGGATCGCCCTGGATCATGAGCGTCGCGAAGACCGTCGGGTCCACCGGGTAGATCCCCGACAGCTTGCCCCGGACCCGCGTGATGGCCTCCCCGACGCCGTTGGAGTACTCGGGCCGGACCGGCGGCGGTGACACCACCGCTCGCTCCACCGCCTCGGCCAGCCGCCCCAACCCCCGCCCCTTCACCGCCACCACCGGCACCACCGCGATCCCCAGCCGCTCCTCCAGCCGCGCCACGTCGATCTCGAGGCCCAGCTCCTCGGCCTCGTCCATCATATTCACCGCCAGCACCAGAGGCCGACCCACCTCCAGCAACTGCAGCGTCAGCGGCAGCGCACGCTCCAGGCTCTTGGCGTCCGCCACCTGTACCAGCACGTCCGCCTCGCCCTCCAACACGATACGCCGGGCCACCCGCTCCTCCTCCGTGGTCGGAAGCAGCGAGTACATGCCCGGCGTATCGATTACCTCTACGGAACGGTCCCCCAACTCACCGTGGCCCCGGTCCACCCCCACCGACGTCCCGGGATAGTTCGACACCGTCACGTACGCACCCGTGAGCTTGTTGAAGAGCGTGCTCTTCCCCACGTTCGGCGCACCCACCAGCGCTACCCGAAGGTCGGCATCCGGCGCGGGCTCGGGTCGGCCCGGGCTGCCGTAGCCCGGGCCCACCCGCGCATCCGCCGGGGGCTCCTCCCGGTGGCGGTCCGTGGTCTCTTTCGTCTGTACCGTCATTCCCAACCCCGTGGGCTTCGGCGGAGTCTTTGAAACTCGTTCTCAATTGTGCCCACGCGCCTGCCTGTGGACAATCGGGAAAGTCCTGCGCCGCACCGTGGGGGAAACTCCCACGGGCCCGACTGCGCGACGCGATTGCGCGTCCCCGGCCGCATCCCGAGGTTGTGGCCGGCGGTCGGAATGTAACCGGAATGGAGGCGCGGATGGGTCGTAGGCGCTGGGTGGCGGCACTGCTGACGCTGGCGGGTGTGGCCGGGGGCTGCTCGGAGCCCGGGGACCTGCTCATCGCGTCGACCACGTCCACGGAGGACTCGGGGCTGTTCGACGCGCTCCTGCCGGCGTTCACGGGGGCCCACCCGGAGTACGAGGTGCACCTGACGGCGGTGGGCACGGGTCAGGCGCTGGTCCTGGGTCGTCGCAAGGACGCGGACGTGCTGCTGGTCCACTCCCCGGCGGCGGAATCGGCGTTCGTGGCGGGCGGGCACGGCAGCGTGCGGTGCGAGGTCATGTACAACGACTTCGTCATCGTCGGCCCGCCATCGGACCCCGCCGGGCTCGCCGGGATGAGCGACGCGCCGGCGGCGTTGACGCGGATCGCGGCGGCGGCGTCATCGGAAGAGAGCGTCCGGTTCGTCTCCCGCGGCGACGACAGCGGGACGCACCGGAAGGAGCGTGAGCTGTGGTCGTCGGCCGATCTCGACCCCGGGGGCGGGTGGTACTTGGAAGTGGGCCAGGGGATGGCGGAGGCGCTGCGGATGGCCACCGAGCGGCGGGCGTACACGGTGAGCGACCGGGCCACCTACCTGGCGCAGCGGGAGGGACTGGGGCTGCAGGTGCTGGTGGAAGGCGACGAGCGGCTGTTCAACCAGTACGGCGTGATCCCCGTATCCGGCGCCCGTCACCCCGAGGCCGCCCGGGCCTTCGCCCGCTGGATCACGGGCGAGGAGGCCCAGGCGCTCATCGGGGCGTACGGCGCCGAGCGGTTCGGCCGACCGCTCTTCGTGCCGAACGCCGGCGAGTGCGAGGTGCCGGCGAAGTGAGGCGTGAAACCGGCGGCATGAGGCTGGAGGCGTGAGGTTGGGCTTCTGTGAGAGAAGGGCCCAGTGAACCGCGGAGACGCGGGGGCGCGGAGTACTTGCGGAGATTTCTTGGAGGTTGTCCGGCTTGCTTCGGGGCTCGCGGCGGAGGACGCCGGGATCGGGGTTGAAGCAGAGGCCGGGGCCCGCGCCGGGGATCGCGGCGGAGGACGCCGGGATCGGACTGGAAGCAGGGTTCGGAGGCCCGCGGCTTCGCCGGGACGTACCCCACCGCCGCCGAAGCATGACTCCGGGCCCCCGAACGCTGCCCTTCCTGCCAAGCCAGGGATCAGGCCCGATCGCTGAATCCGCCGGGCCAAAACCCAAGCTGTTCTCCGCGTGTGCTCCGCGTCTCCGCGCCTCCGCGCCTCCGCGGTTAACCAGGCGCTGGTCCACCGCCAGGCGCCATCCACACTGCCGGCCGCCGGTCAACCGGGTCCGATCTAGTGCCCGTAGCCCTCCCAGCTCCGGTCGGGCTCCCGGCACGCGGGCCACTCCATGCGCTCGCCGGTGCGGGAGTTCATCGGCAGGACGGAGCGGCGCTCCCGGTCGATGAAGTCCGGGTCCTCGGCCGCCATGTAGGCGAGCATGGCGATGAGGACGGCGTTATGGCGCACGTTGTCGAGCGCCAGCTTGTCGAAGGTGTCCATGTTCGTGTGCCAGGTGTAGGTCCCGTAGTCCCAGGAGTCGGACCAGAGGCCGAAGCCCGGGGCGCCGGCGCAGACAAAGGCGGCGTAGTCGCTCCCGCCGCCGCCGGGCGTGCCGGGGAACGTAGCGTCGATCCCGGAGGTCAGCTCGCCGGGCAGCGCGCTGAGCCACGCCGCGAAGTGGGGCCCGGCATCCATGAGCCCCTGCATGCTGACCCGTGCGATCTTGCCGGTGCCGTTGTCCTGGTTGAAGACCGCCTGGAGCGCGTCCACGATGTCCGGATGGTCGGCCACGAAGGCCCGGGACCCGTTGAGCCCCTGCTCCTCGCTGCCCCAGTGCCCGACCATGATGGTCCGCTTCGGGTTCGGGTAGAATCGGTTCAGCAGCCGCATGGCCTCGGCCATGATGATGGTACCCGTGCCGTTGTCGGTGGCGCCGGGGGCCCCGTCCCACGAGTCCAGGTGGGCGGACAGGAGCACGTACTCGTCGGGCCGCTCGGTGCCGCGGATCATCCCGACGGTGTTGTAGACCGGGACCTCGCCGCGCAACTCCGCTCGGGCGTCGGCCCGGACCACCGGGCCCTGGCCGGCCGCGGCCAGCCGGTAGAGCATCCCGAAGTGCTCACAGCTCACCGAGAAGGTCGGCAGCAGGCCGACCCGGTCGCCGAACACGCGACGCGTGCCGTAGCCGCCGGACCAGCTCGACGTCAGCACGCCGGCCACGCCGGCATCGGCGAGCATCTGTACCATCTCCGCCTCGTCGTCGCCGAACATGGCCGCGCGCCCGCCGAAGTCCTGGTGAGCCGCCTCCCGGGCGGCGACGATCCCCTCGTAGACCGAGGCGTCGCCCAGCTCCTCCCACTGGTCGAGGGGCCGGCAGGTGGGCTCGTTCGGCGAGGCCAGGACGAAGGCGCCACGGGCGTTCCGCAGCCACGCCATCAGGTCATCGCCGGGCTCGGGGAGCAGCATCACGTCGCCCTCCACCTGCCCGTCGGTGCCACGGCTCCAGGCCAGGAGCGTGGCATCCAACGTCCGGACGCGCGGTTCGAGGAGGTCCACGTGGACGGCGCCCCGCTCCCACCCCCTCCAGGTGCCGTACTGCTGGTTCTCCGCCTCGATCCCCCAGCCCTCATAGAGCCCGACCAGCCAGTCGTGGGCCGCGTCGAGCCCGGTGGAGCCGGTGACACGGGGGCCGATGGAGTCCAGGAGCGTCTGGGCCAGCGGGTAGACCTGCGAGCGGTTCATCCCCTCGTCCCAGATGCTGTGCAGCACCGGGTCGTCGGTGGGGAAGTTCTGGGCGGCCACGGGCGCAGCCATCACGGCCAGCGCCAGCAGTGCGGCGGACAAACGGATCACACGAGACACACGCACCTCCTTGATTGCTTCGTTGGGTTCCAACCGCGTCAAACGTGGGGCGAGGGGGGGCGCTCTGCAATGGGCTCCGCCGCCACGCTCATGGCCGGGACGCGACGGACGGGCCGCGGCAATGGTGGAGGCGATGACGCAGCTGCCGCGTCGACGGCGGCGGTGGGTGAAGGCGGACGATGGCAGACTCCATTGCCACAGGGAACGCCTGCACCGCCGGTTCGAGCGGGCGGCCGGCGGGCTGTTCCGGGAGAGTGAGGCGGAGGCCCCACCGGCAGGCACCTTGCACGCTCGATCCTCGCTGGCCAACACGGAAATGGAGTAGGGAGGCGGCAGTGGAACGACGCGCGCTGGGCGAACAGGGCCTCGAGGTCTCGGCCATCGGGCTGGGGTGCATGGGGATGAGCGAGTTCTACGGCGACCCCGACGACGACCGGTCCGTGGACGTCATCCACAAGGCCATCGATCTGGGGATCACCTTCCTCGACACCGCGGACATGTACGGCCCGTTCACCAACGAGAAGCTGGTGGGCCGGGCCATCGCCGGCCGTCGCGACGAGGTGGAGCTGGCCACCAAGTTCGGCAACGAGCGGGAGCCGGACGGCTCGTTCGTGGGCGTGAACGGTCGGCCGGAGTACGTGCGGAAGGCGTGCGACGCGTCGCTGGGGCGGCTCGGTGTGGACCACATCGACCTCTACTACCAGCACCGGGTGGACCCGGACGTGCCCATCGAGGAGACGGTGGGCGCCATGAGCCGGCTGGTGGAAGCCGGCAAGGTCCGCTACCTCGGGCTCTCCGAGGCCGGGCCCGAAACGATCCGCCGGGCCCACGCCACCCACCCCATCACCGCGCTCCAGACCGAGTACTCGCTGTGGAGCCGGTTCCCGGAGGCGGAGATCCTGCCCACGGTCCGGGAGCTGGGGATCGGGTTCGTGCCGTACAGCCCGCTGGGCCGCGGCTTCCTCTCCGGCGAGATCCGCAGTCCCGACGACCTGGCCGAGGACGACTGGCGGCGCAACAACCCCCGGTTCCAGGGCCACAACTTCCGGAAGAACCTGGAGCTGGTGGACCGGATCGAGGGCATGGCCGAGGAGAAGGGTGTCCCCGCGGCGAGGCTGGCGCTGGCGTGGCTGCTGCACCAGGGCGACGACGTCGTCCCGATCCCCGGTACCACGAACCCGGACCACCTGGAGTCCAACGCCGCCGCGCTGGACGTGGAGCTCAGTGACCGGGAGCTGGCGCAGATCGATGAGATCGCGCCCGAGGGCGCCGCCGAGGGACTCCGCTACCCGGAATCATCCATGAAGGCCGTCGGACGGTAATCTCCAGCCACGGCCTGCCCAGCGCCATCTCCCGGTCCCCCGGTCCCCCGGCGCCGTCTCCCAGTCTCCCAGTCCCCCAGTCCCCCAGTGCCCCAGTCCGGGGATGGGAGGGGGTGGGCTATCGCCCCCCGCTCACCCGCAGCACCTCGCCGGTGATCCAGCCCGCGTAGTCCGACGCCAGGAAGAGGACGGCGTGGGCGATGTCCGCCGGGGTGCCCAGTCGTCGCATGGCGATCCCTTCCACCAGCTCCCGCTGACCTTCTTCGCCGTACGACTGCCACTGCTTCTCGGTGGTGGGATTCGAGCGGACGAAGCCGGGGGCGATATTGTTCACGGTGATCCCGTGGGGCCCGAGCTCGTGGGCCAGCTGGCGGGTGAGCCCGATCTGGGCGGCCTTCGCCGACGCGTACGCCTGGATCCCGGTGAGGCTCACGCCGAGGCCGGCGCCGCTGGAGATGTTGATGATGCGACCCTGTCCCGCTGCCTTCATGGCCGGCGCCACCGCCTGAGCGAACCAGAACGCGCCGGTGGTGTTCACGTCGAAGATGGATTGCCACTCGTCGCGCCTGACCTCCTCGATCGGCTTTCCGACCTGGCCGAGCACGCCACCGGCGTTGTTTATCAGGACCCGTGGCTTCGGGGTCGGGGTGGGACTCGCGGTCGGGGGCGGAGTCTGACCTTCCGGCGTTTCCGCCGGCGTCGCGGACTCGACTTCCTGCACGAACGCCTGGACGGCGTCGCGGTCAGTGACATCGACCACCCGGACTTCGCACCAGCCGTCGCAAGCGGCCTTCGTCTCGGCGAGCTCGTCCTCCAGGATGTCGCACGCCCAGACCCGGGCGCCGAGGGCGGCGAAGCGGTGGGCGATCTCCCGGCCGAAGCCGTGGGCGGCGCCGGTGACGATAACGGTGGCGTCGTCGAATCGGATGTTCATGGGGTCTCCGGCAGGTCGGGTTCGCCAGCACCGGGATGCACGGCCGCCACGGTCACGGCGACGCTCCGGTTCACTCCATCCTCCGCAGCTCGGCCAGGTTCGCACGCGCCCGCTCCCGGACGCCGGCCTCGATCTCGTGGATCATGGTGATAACGCGCGCGTTCAGCGGCGTGGGCACGCCCAACTCCCCGCCCCGCGCCACCACCGGCCCGAGCTGGGCGTCCACCTCGGTCTTCCGGTGCCGGACGGCCAGGTCGCGCCAGATCCCGGTATGGGTCTTGGCGGACTTCCGGTTGTGGGCCACGAGCCCGTCCAACGACGCCTCCGCTGCCGCTTCGCCGGCGTCGGGCGCGAACGCCCCGGGGTCGAAGCCGTCGAAAGGCTCGAGGCTGACGTGGGCGGCGTCGGCCACGGCCACCACCTCCCGGGCGAGGTCGGCGTAGACGTCGCGGGTGGCGGGGGCGGCGAGGGTGTCGGCGATGGCGTCGTCGGTGAGTGCGGTGGCGAAGAGCATGGAGGCGTACGCCAGCTTGCTCCACAGGTAGCCGAAGATGTTGGCGGTCAGGATGGCGTGGTCAGCGAAGTCGGTGAACAGCCCGTGGATCCGCTCGGCCCGGGGCGTGCGCCGGCCGTCGAGTTCGCCCACCACAACGCTGCCCCGGCCGCCGTAGTGAATCACGCCGGGCTCCATGTAGTCGGCGCCGAAGTTGACGAAGCAGCCGAAGGTGGCGTCGCGGCCCACCACCCGGGCGATGACCTCCTCGTTCAACCCGTTCTGGACGGAGACCACCACGCCGCCATCGGCCAGGTGCGGCAGCAGCTGCTCCGCCGCGCCGGCGGTGTGGTGCGCCTTCACCGCCAGGAGGATGGTCCGGTACCGGCCCTCGAGGGCGTCGGGTGTGAAGGCCGTGGCCGGAACCGCGAAGTCGGACACCGGCCCGGTGATCCGGAGCCCGCGTTGGTTCATGGCCCGGACGTGCTCCTCCGCCACGTCCACGAAGAGCACGTCGTGCCCCGCCCGGACCAGGTGGGCGCCGATGGTCCCGCCCATGGCGCCGGCGCCCCAGATCAGCACGGCATCACTCACGTCGCCTCACCTCCTGAACCCCGGATCCTGCATCCTTCACTCCCATGGCCCTTCGATGGCCGCCCGGGTCTCTTTCACGGCCACCTCCCAGATCGCCCGCATCGCCTCGTCGGACTTCTGGTATTCGCCGGCGAAGTTGCCGTCGCCCAGATAGTTGCGGACCTCGACCGGGTTCTTCAACGCCATGACATCCCGCTCGATGGGCTCCTTCTGCCGGTCGGGCAGCACCACGCCCTCGAGGCGGGTCCAGGGGAAGTTCTCCAGCCACGACGCGTGGCTCGCCACCCGGTCGACCTCCTGCACCTTCGCCCACGTCTCCGGCGCGTTCCACCAGTTGTGGACCTTCACGGTGGTCTCCCGATGGCGGTCCATCCACTCCACGGCCAGGGTGGCCACGGGGCTGTTCCCGCCGTGGCCGTTGACCAGGATGATGCGCCGGAAGCCGGTCTCGTAGAGGCTGTCGAGGATATCGCCGATGAACCGGAGGTAGGTCTCCAGCGTGATGGCGATGGTCCCCGGGTAGCCCAGGAAGTACGGCGCCACGCCGTAGGGCAGTGCCGGGAAGACGGGCACCCCGAGGGGCTCGGCCGCCTCCGTCGCCACCCGCTCGGGGAGGATGGTGTCCACCATGAGGCTCAGGTAGCCGTGCTGCTCGGTGCTGCCCAGGGGGACCACACACCGGTCGTCCTTCTTCAGGTAGCGCTCCACCTGCATCCAGTTCATCTCACGGACCTTCATGCTCCCTCCCTCAACCGCTCGTAGAGTCGCGTCACGGTCTTCATCCCCTGCTCCAGGTGCGCCACGGGAAACCACTCGTCGGGGGCGTGCATGTTGGCGCCCGGGAGCGCGAACCCCATGACCGCCACGGTGGCGCCCAGGATGTCTCGCAGCTCCGGTGCAATGGGGAGCGTGCCGCCGTGGGCCACGAGCACCGGCTCGGTGCCGAACACGTCCTCCAGCGCGCCGGCGGCCGCCCGGAACAGCGGCGCGTCGGGGTCGTCGCGCCAGGGCCGATTGTCCTGCAGCGACCGGACCTCGAACGCCACGCCCTCCGGCGCCACCCGCTCCACGTGGGCACGGAGCGCGTCCTCGATCCGCGTCGGATCCTGCTCCGGGACCAGCCGGGTGGAGAGCTTGGCCAGCGCCGAGGCCGGCAGCACCGTCTTCTTCCCGGCGCCCGTGTACCCGCCGACGAGCCCGTTCACGTCCAGCGCCGGCCGGACCCAGAGGCGCTCCGGCGTGCTGTAGCCCGGCTCGCCGACGAGCGCCGCGCCGCCGGCGGTCTCCCGGAACGCGTCTTCATCGAACCCGAGCCAGCGCCACTGCTCCCGGACGTGCTCGGGCGGCATGACCACGTGGTCGTAGAACCCGTCGATGGCCACGCGCCCGCCCTCGTGCATCGACGCGATCACCGCCGCCAGCGCGTTGGCCGGGTTCGGCACCGCGCCGCCGTACTGGCCGCTGTGGAGGTCCGTCGACCCGATGGTGGCCTCGATCTCGAAGTACGCGATCCCGCGCATCCCGAAGATCAGCGACGGCCGCCCCGGCGCGAACATCATGGAGTCGGCGATGAGGACGTGGTCCGCCGCCAGCTCGTCCGCCCGATCCCGGACCCACGGCACCAGCGACGGCGAGCCGATCTCCTCCTCGCCCTCGAAGAGCAGGGTCAGGTTCACCGGCAGCCCCGTGGTGGCGAGCGCCGCCTCCGCCGCCGCCACCTGGAGGAAGATCTGGCTCTTGTCATCGGCCGCGCCCCGCCCCCAGATCCGGCCGTCCCGCACCTCCGGCTCGAACGGCAGCGAGGTCCACGGCTCCAGCGGCTCCGGCGGCTGGACGTCGTAGTGACCGTAGACCAGGAGGGTGGGCGCGTCGGGGTCCTGCGCCCGGTGCCGCCCGACGACGACGGGGTGCCCCTCCGTCGTTTCGACCGCGGCCTTCAGCCCGGCCTGCGTCATCCGGGCGCGCAGCCACTCCGCCGCCTCCGCCATGTCGCCGACGTGCTCCGGGTCGGTGCTGATGCTGGGGATCCGGAGGAAATCCAGCAGCTCCGTGCGGTATCGGGAGATCTCCCGGTTGATGAAGTCGCGGGGACTGGGCATCGCGTTCGCGTTCAATGTTCGAGGATCGAGCTTCCCCCTCCCCGGCAAGGTCGGGGTCTCGGCCGCCCGCGGCAACCGGTCCGCCGTTCAGCGCGAGTCTCGATAACCGGCGCCGCCTGCCGTACCTTGGGAGCATGGCACTGACAACGATGTTCCTGGTCTCCGGCGCCCTCATCGCCGGTGTGATGCTCCTCCTCTGGGTCCTGAGCCTGGCGCTCCGGGACTCCAGCATCGCCGACATCGCCTGGGGGCCGATCTTCGTGGCCGTCGCCGCCGTGGGCGCCGTCCTCGGCAGCGGCTGGGCCGGCCGGCAGCTCCTGGTCCTGGCCATGGTCGCGCTCTGGGGGCTCCGCCTCGGGTGGCACATCCACCGGCGGAACAAGGGCAAGGGCGAGGATCCCCGGTACGCGAAGTGGCGGGAGGAGTACGGCGGCTCGTGGTGGTGGGTCAGCCTCTTCCGCGTATTCCTCCTCCAGGGGGCCGTCCTCTGGGTCGTCTCGCTCCCGATCCAGGTGGTCATGGCCCTGCCCGGCGCCGAGCGGTTCACCGCCTGGGACGCCATCGGCGAGCTGGTCTGGGCGGCCGGGTTCCTCATGGAGGCCATCGCCGACGCGCAGCTCGCGGCCTTCAAGGCCGACCCGCAGAAGTCCGGCATCCTCGACGACGGGCTCTGGACCTACACCCGTCACCCGAACTACTTCGGCGAGGCCATGCTGTGGTGGGGGATCTGGCTCCCGGCCCTCGCCGCGCCGTGGGGCTGGGCGACGGTGGTGAGCCCCATCATCATGACGCTCCTCCTCCGCTACGTCTCAGGCGTGCCGCTGGCCGAGCGGATGATGGAAGGCCGCCCGGGGTGGGACCAGTACGCCCGGCGGGTGCGGGTGTTCGTGCCGGGGCCCCGGCGAAGCTGAGACGGACGCACATGAAACCTGCCGGGATCTTCGGGCCCGACTCCTGCATTAGGCATCCGGACACTTCACCGAACACCAGGGGAACCGCTGATGCAGAAATCGATGGGAACGGTACTGGCGCTGACCGCAGGGCTCGCACTGGCCGCGCCCGGCGCGGCCCAGGAGGGGATCGCCGTGGGCGAGACGCCCGATGCGCCCGTCCTGGAAACGCTGGACGGCGACTCCCTGGACCTGGCCGACGTGGTCGGGAAGAAGCCGGTGCTCGTGGAGTTCTGGGCCACCTGGTGTGCCGTCTGCCGGGCGCTGGAGCCGCGGGTTCAGGAAGCCCATGACGCCTACGGCGACGCGGCCGAGTTCCTGATCGTGGCCGTGGGCGTGGCCCAGGACCAGGACGATGTCCGCAGGCACCTGACCCGGAGCCCCATGCCCGGCCGGATCCTCTGGGACGGACGGGGCGCCGCCACCCGGGCCTTCGACGCCCCCGGGACCGGCTTCATCGTGATCCTCGACGCAGCCGGCAAAGTGGCATACACCGGCACCGGCACCGACCAGGACCTGGTGGGTGCACTGGAGCGAGTCGTGGGCGGCGGATAACCCGTCATTCACCGCGGTGAGGCCCGGTGGGCCCCCTCGAGGAGGTCGTGGCGGCGGCCGGGGTCGCCACGAAAGGCGGCTCATCTACCTGCACCGCCGCGAGGGTGGGCGCGTGCACCTCAGCGCTTCGTTCGAAGCCGTAAACGTGTGGCAGGAATGGGCGGCCATCCGGGGATGACCTCCTCTATGTCGGCTCCCCTGCCGGCGGGCGCCCGAACCCTCGATGAGGCCTGGGTGACCCACACGCTCCAGGACCATAAACTGCGAGTGTACACAACCAGGAGACGACGATGAGAACGCGCTGGATCACGGCCACACTGGCGGGCTCCCTCGCGCTGGCGCTGGCCGCTGGCGCCTGCGGCGCGCCGGACGACGCCGCCCGGGCCAACCCGGACGGCGCGGCCCAGGGCGCGGCCGACTCCGTGACGGCCACCCGGGCGGCGCTGCCCACCCTGTTCAGCATCATGCTCGGCCTGCAGGGAGACATGAGCCGCGTCAGTCGCGGCCTGTGGCTGGAGCGGTACGACAGCATCGCCGCGGCCGCCCGCGCCGTAGCCGACCACCCGGCCATCCCACCCGAAGAGGGCCAGAAGATCGCGGGTGCCCTGGGCGATGACATGGCCCGGTTCCAGGCCTTCGACCAGACCGTGCACGACCTGGCCGTCCGCATGGCCGAGGCCGCGGATGCCCGGGACCTGGCCGGGGTCCTGGAGGCCGACGCCGCGCTGCGGGATGGACGCCGTGCTGTCGGTCAGGACGATCCGAACCGTCTCCGGCGGCGCGAGCCGGTCGGCCAGCATCCGCCGGCCCACCGTCCGCACGAAGAAGCCCGCCCCCTCGGTGGCCTCCCGGATGGCCTGACCCACGTCACCGCTGCGGTCCGGAGCCAGACCGTATACGCCGGCCAGTGCCGGCTCCTGCGCGTGGAGCGCCGGAGCGATGGGCGCCGGAAAGAGGAGCGCCGGGAGGAGAACGAGACCTGCCAGGACCACGGGCTTCACGTTTATCAAGGCTCAGTGTGGCACCATCAGGAGGCCGGGGCTGTGATCCATGTCACGGGACCGTGGCGTACACCGGCACCGGCATCACCCAGGACCTCAGGGGCGCACTCGCACGGATCCTGGGGCAATAGCGCCCAGCGAACCGCGGAGGCACCGAGGCGCGGAGCACCCGCGGAGGTTTGTTGGGTGACCCGGGCGGAGCATCATGCCGGGTCTTCGGCTGGCTTCGACGCGGCTTGACGACCCGACCAACGAGAGCGAACGGACGTCCTCCGCCGCGAGCTACCCCGAGCCGCGAAGCATGAGACAAAGAACCCCCCGGCGGCTGCCTCGCCTCGGAGCTGACGCAGCGCCGGCTTCCCTCCGCGTATCCTCCGCGCCTCCGCGTCTCCGCCGTTGATGAGGCGCCGACCAGGTCCAGGCCGGCGAGCGCGCGGTCCGCTACATCTGTCCTTCCACGGCTACCGCGAGGCTGTCGATGGCCGCCTCCAGCGCTTCGTACGCCATTGGGTCCACCTCGCCGAACGGCGTGGCCGTGTGGGCGATCCGTCCGTCCGGGCCGATCACGAACAGGTTCCGGTTGGTCAGGTTCGGACCCACGCGGTTGGCCACGGCGCCGTACGCCTCCGCGGCCGTCAGCGCCCTGTCGCTCGCCATGAGGAACTGGAAGTCGTCGTCGTGGGCCCAGGAGGCCAGGTCCTCGATGTCGTCGGTGCTGATGGCGATGAGCACCACGTCCTGGCCGCTGTTGAAGATCTGCGCGTACTGATCACGGTACGCGTGCATTTGGACTGTTCAACCGCGTGTTCTGGCCCGGAAGAAGAAGGCCAGGACCACCGTCTCGCCCGCGTAGTCGCTGAGTCGGACCGAGTCGGCCAGCACGCCGTGGCGGGTGGCGCCGGGGAGCGCGAAGCCCGGCGCCTGCGCCCCGACCTCCAGCGGCTCCTGGGCCGCGGCCGGCGCCGGCACCGCGGCCCCGAGTGCGGTCAGCCCGAGGGCGACGAGGGTGGATAGCAGCATTCGTCGCATGAAGTATCTCCGATTCGAGGGGTATGGGTGAGAAAGATAGCCGCCCTGCCGGCGGTACGCGAGGCTGCCGCGAAGCAGGCCCGCCACCGCATTGCCTCCCCCCACCGTCGTCGCATACGTTGTTAGGCTGAAGCCCCGTTCACACAGAGAAAGGCAGCGGAGGGATGAGAGCTCTGATCACGCTCGGGCTGTTCGTGGGGCTGGTGACAGCCGCCTGCGGGCCGCCCGCTGACCCGGAGGCCGGCATCTTCCCCTACGATTACGAGAAGGTGGAGCTCGACAACGGGTTCACGGCTTACCTGATAAACGGGGGCGCCCCGAACCAGCTCGCGTACGTGAGCATGGTGCGTACGGGCGCCCGGGACGAGGTCGAGGAAGGCCGGACGGGTTACGCCCACTTCTTCGAGCACATGATGTTCCGCGGAACGGAGAAGTACCCGAAGTACGACGAGATCACGGCGAGCATGGGCGCGGCCCGTAACGCGTTCACGTCGAACGACATGACGGTCTACTACCTGACGGTGGCGAGCGACTACCTGGAGCAGGTGATGGACCTGGAGAGCGACCGGTTCCGGAACCTGGCGTACAGCGAGGATGACTTCCGGACGGAGGCGGGCGCGATCCTGGGCGAGTACCAGCAGGGCAAGCTGAGCCCGTTCCGGTACCTGGACGAGGCGGTCCGTGCCACGGCGTTCGACGTGCACACGTACGAGCACACCACCATCGGGTTCGAGGAAGACATCCGGGCGATGCCGGAGGGCTACGAGTACAGCCTGAGCTTCTACGACCGGTTCTACCGTCCCGAGAACGTGGTGCTGGTGATCGCCGGCGACTTCGATGTGGCCGAGGCGCGGTCGATGGTCGAGGAGTACTACGGCGGCTGGGAGCCGGGCTACGTGCCGCCGGAGGTGCAGCAGGAGCCGGAGCAGATGGCGGCCCGGGACAGCGTGGTGGAGTACCCGGCCCGCACGCTGCCGATCCTGAGCATCAACTACAAGGCGCCGGCGTGGAGCGCGGCAGACACCATGGCCGTGGCGCTGGAAGTGCTCGGTCGTGCGGCGTTCGGCTCCAACTCGGACCTGTATCGTGAGCTGGTGATCCAGGACCAGAAGGTGCAGTACCTCTCGGCCGGCTTCGGGCTGGCCCGCGACCCGGCGCTGGTGGACCTGACCACCATGGTCAGCGACCCGGCGGACGTGGACGCCGTGGAGGAGCGGATCCTGACGGCGGTGGAGCGTTACCGAGAGGAGCCGGTGGACGCGCAGATGCTCGAGGACACCAAGAGCAACATGAAGTACAGCTTCCTCATGGGGCTGGAGAACGCCCAGAGCATCGCGTTCAGCCTGATCGGGTTCGTCATCAACACCGGCGGGATCGAGGCGGTGGAAACGTACTACGAGACGCTGGATGGCGTCACGGCCGAGCACCTGAGGCAGGCGGCGCGGGAGTACCTCGTGCCGGAGAAGCGGACGACGGTCACCATGATCCAGGCGGAGGGCTAGAATCATGAGGAAGATCCTACTGATCGCGGCCCTGGCCTTCACCGGGTGTGCCGGCGCGGAGGACACCATGGACGCGCCCCGGCTCGTCACCCTGGAGGAATCGGGATCCCCGTACATCGCGTTCAACATCTGGGTCCGGGCGGGGTCGCAGAACGACCCGGAGGGCCAGGAAGGTCTGGCCGCGCTGACGGCCAACGTGCTGGCCGACGGCGGGACGGAGGGGCGCAGCTACCAGGACATCCTGGAAGCGCTCTACCCCCTGGCCGCCGGATACGGCTATACGGTGGACAAGGAGATGACCACGTTCACCGGCCGGATCCACCGGGACAACGTGGAGGAGTACTACGACCTCTTCCGCGCCGCGCTGCTCGAGCCGGCGTTCGACCCGGAGGACTTCGAGCGGATCAAGAGCCAGACCATGAACCAGCTCGAGCGGGGCCGTCGCTACAACCGCGACGAGGAGCTCAGCAAGGAGCTGCTCTTCTGGATGGCGTACCAGGACACGCCGTACGAGCATCCCGAGGAGGGGTACGTCCAGAGCGTGGCCGATCTGACCCTGGATGACGTGAAGCAGTTCTACGCCGACCACTACCTGCGGGACAACGTGGTGGTGGGCGTGGGCGGCGGCTACCCTGCCGGCTTCGCGGAGCGGGTCCGGGCCGACTTCGACACTCTGCCCGAGGGGGCGGTCGAGCAGCCGGCGCCACCGGAGCCGCAGCGGCCTGACGGGATGAAGATCCTGCTGGTGGAGAAGCCCACCGACGCGGTGGCCATCTCCATCGGGTTCCCCATCGACCTGCTGCGAGGCGACGACGAGTTCATGGCCATGCTCGCGGCGAACTCCTGGTTCGGCGAGCACCGCAACTCCTTCAGCCACCTCTACCAGGTGATCCGGGAGACGCGGGGCATGAACTACGGCGACTACTCCTACATCGAGGCGTTCCCCGCCGGCTACGGGACGCAGCAGCCGCGGGTGAACGTGGCGCGCCAGAGCCAGCTCTTCGAGATCTGGATCCGGCCCATCGCCATGACGGACCCCGGCACCCTCCACGACCGCGCGCTCTTCGCCACCCGGGCCGCGATCCGGGAGCTGGAACAGCTCGTGGAGAACGGCATGACCGGGCAGCAGGTGGAGGAGACGGTGGCGTTCCTGCGGAACTACTCGGTGAACTGGGGCAACACCATCAACCGGCGCCTGGCGTACGCCATGGATGACGCCTTCTACGGCATCGACAGACCGGGCTACCTGGCCAGCATCCGGCCGGGGCTCGAGGCGCTCGATGCCGACACGGTGAACGCGGCCATCCGGCAGCACCTGCAGGCCAACAACCTGTACATGGTGCTGATCACGGCCGACGCCGAGGGGATGAAGCAGAAGCTGCTGAACGCCACCCCCACCGCCATCACCTACTCCGGCCCCCAGCCGGCCGAGGTCATGGCCGAGGACGAGGAGATCGCGCGGCATCCGATCCCCGTGTCCGAGGATGACATCACCATCATCCCCATCGAGGAGGTCTTCGAGAGCGGGAACTGATCAGGGCGCGGAGACGCGGAGGAGCGCGGAGACGCGGAGGAGCACAGAGTACACAGAGGCACAGGGGGGCGCTCCCTCTGTGTCTCTGTGTGTCTCACGCCGGCTCGATCCGGCCCTTGCCCCCCGTCACCTCCGCCACCGCGTGCCGGAAGTCGCCCAGCTGCTGGGAGGGGACGGCAATCTTGAGGCGCA
Source organism: Longimicrobiales bacterium (assembly GCA_046483065.1). Classification (GTDB taxonomy): domain Bacteria; phylum Gemmatimonadota; class Gemmatimonadetes; order Longimicrobiales; family RSA9; genus JAWVYT01. The sequence goes on from JAWODW010000075.1 coordinate 71,551, forward strand.
CGTCGGCGCCGTACTCCTCGTCGAGCAGCACGCCGTCCATCTCCTCGGCCACCCGCACCATGCGGTCGCGCTCCGGGTACTCCACGGCCACCCAGACGGTGGCCCGGTGGACCCGCTCCATGACGGGCATCGACGCCAGCGCCCGCTGTACGCCGCCCGAGTACGCCCGCTGGAGCCCGCCTTTCCCGAGGTTCACGCCGCCGTAGTAGCGGGTCACCACCGCCACCACCTCGCCCACCTCGGCGTGGAGGAGCGCCTCGAGCATGGGGCGGCCCGCGGTGCCGTGGGGCTCGCCGTCGTCGCTCATCCCCACGTCGGTGGTGGAGCCCGGCGGGCCGGCCACGAAGGCCCAGCAGTTGTGGGTGGCGTCGGGGAACTCCTCCCGGATCCCGTCGATGAACGTGTGGGCCTCGTCGGCCGTCGCGGCCCGGGCCACGGTGGTGATGAAGCGGCTCTGCTTGATCCGCTCCTCCACCCGGTGCGCCCTGGCGGGGACGGGGTATCGCTGGGTGTCGGTCATAACTCGCTCGCTGGCTGGATTCGGTCTGTCGTCCACATCATGGCCGGGACCGGCGCCTCGTCAACCGCGGAGGCACGGAGGCGCGGAGCACACGCGGAGAACGGACCTGGGATTCCGGAGGAGGCCATGTTCGGGTCGGAAGACGAAAGACGCCGGCAGGGCCGCCTGCTTCACTCATCTCACGCGGAGGCGCGAAGGGGCGAAGTGCTTTGTCCAACCTGCGTTGCGGCCGCTGGTGCCGCTGGTGCCGCTGGTGCCGCTGGTGCCGCTGGTGCCGCTGGTGCCGCTGGTGCCGCTGGTGCCGCTGGTGCCGCCACGAATGTAGCATCGCCCGGTCAAACCAAAAACCTCCCCGAATTCTCCGCGTCTCCGCGTCTCGGCGGTTCGCTGCACGCCTGTCGCTGCCGGTTCCCTGGGAGCCGGCCACCTCCTCAGTCCACCCCTTCCGGCGTGGCGCCGCCGATGGGGATGGCGTCCTCGATGATGTCGGCGATCTCGATGAGGTCGTCATCGGTGAGGAAGAGGTCGGCCGCCGGGGCGGTGCCCTCGATGTGCTCCGGGGTCCGGGCGCCCACGATGGCCACGTCCACGGCCGGGTGCGCCAGGACCCACGCCACGGCGAGCTGGACGAGGGTGATCCCCCGGTCGAAGGCGAGCTTCTTCAGCCGCTCGACGATCTCCAGGTTGTGGGCGAAGACATCGCCGCTGAACGCCGAGAGCTGGCTCCGCCAGTCGCCATCGGGGAACGTGGTGTCCTCGTCGTACTTCCCGGCCAGGAGCCCGTGGGCCAGCGGACCGTAGACCAGCGTTCCAACGCCGTGGGCCTCGGTGTACGGGAGCACGTGCTTCTCGATCTCGCGCCGGAAGATGTGGTACGGCGGCTGGAGCGCATCGAGCTTCACGTACCGCTCGAAGGCCAGCATCTGGCCGGCGCTGTAGTTGGAGACGCCCACGTAGCGGATCTTCCCCTCCTCCACCAGCTCCTGGAGGGCGTGGGCGGTCTCTTCGGCCGGTGTGTCGGCGTCGGGCCAGTGGACCTGGTAGAGGTCGATGTAGTCGGTGCCCAGATGCTCAAGACTCTCCTCCACCCCCTGCCGCAGCCAGTCGCGGCCGGCGTCCCGCGTCAGCCCGTCCCCCGCCGGGTCCGGCCGGAGCCCGCCCTTGGTGGCCAGGACGATGGACTCCCGGTCGTTCTCGATCTCGTCCCGGAGCGCCTCGCCCACCACCTGCTCGGACCGGCCGAACCCGTAGGCCTGGGCCGTGTCGAAGAAGTTGATGCCCAGCTCGAGGGCCCGCCGCATCGCCGCCTTCGCCTGTTCCGCGTCGATGTCGCCCCAGTCGCCGCCCAGCTGCCAGGTCCCGAAGCAGACCCGTGAGACCTCGAGTTCCGTCTCTCCCAATCGCGTGTATTCCATCGTGACTCCATGATCGATGTGGTCATTCGCGCCGCGGGAAACATACGATGCCGGGACCATGCCAGCATCGTGGGATGGGGCCGGGGCTCGGATCGGGAAAGGCCTGGTTCACCGCGGAGACGCGGAGGAGCGCGGAGGCGCGGAGAGCGAGCCGGCAGGGAAGATTGCGATCTGGCGACCTACCGGCCCGCGAAGTTGGAGATTTCCACGGGATGGGTTGGGATATTGCGATTCCACGGCAAGGCGTCGGCGGTCAGGTTGCGAAATGCCCACCTGTGGCGTGGAAAAGTGCGATCTCGCTGCGCAGCGGGTGACGGCATCGCAGTTTTCCAGCCCGGGCGACTCAGCCAGCCTGGGCCGCCAGCCTCTCCGCGTCTCCGCGCCTCCGCGCCTCCGCGCCTCCGCGCCTCCGCGCCTCCGCGCCTCCGCGTCTCCGCGCCTCCGCGTCTCCGCGCCTCCGCGGTTGACCACCCGCTTGCCCCACCCACGCCCGTGCCTACGTTTCCCAACGTCCATGCCCCACGACTCGAACTCGAAACCGAACCTCGAAATCGAACCTCGAAACCGAACTCGAACTCGCTCACCACGAACCCGGAGACCGCGATGAACGCCATCAGACCCCTGACCCTC
>JAWODW010000031.1:0-106074 GCA_046483065.1 Longimicrobiales bacterium
ATGCCGATTCGCTGGGATACCTGAGCCTGGACGGTCTGATTCGGGCTGTAGATCTGCCCAGAGATCTCTTCTGCCTTGCCTGCTTCACGGGGGCGTATCCCATACCGGTCCAGATAGAAATGGACAAACTGGCCCTGGAAGCTTCGCTCGATTTCGACGCTGTCGACCTCGTCAAGGCCTTCCTCATCATCACCACCGAGGCAGCCGGCCGTTGCAAGCGCTCCAATCGCCGCTGTCGTTGCCCCCGTTCGTCGTACGAACGATCGACGTGTCTGTCTGTCCACGGCCGTGGCCAGGGTCGACTGGCTCTCACTGAGCCAGAAGTACCACACGATCCACCCAGTGGTCAGTAGTGCGAAGATGTCGACCAGAATGACGTCGATGCCCATTTATGCCCCCTTCGGCTGATACAGCCGCAGTCGGTTTGCGTTGGTTACCACGGTGACGGAGCTGAACGCCATGGCTGCACCCGCCAGGATCGGTGAGAGCAGCAGCCCGAACGCGGGGTACAGGACCCCGGCCGCCACCGGGATGCCGGCGGTGTTGTAGGCGAACGCGCCGAACAGGTTCTGCTTGATGTTGCGGAACGTGGCCCGGGAGACGTCCATGGCGGTGGCCACGCCGTTCAGCGATCCCCCGATCAGGGTGATGTCGGCGGCCTCGATGGCCACGTCGGTGCCGGTGCCGATGGCGATCCCGACGTCGGCCTGGGCCAGCGCAGGCGCGTCGTTGATGCCATCGCCCACCATGGCCACCTTCTTGCCCCCGGCCTGGAGCGCCTGGACCTGGGCCGCCTTCTGATCCGGCAGCACCTCGGCCAGGACCCGGTCGATGCCGACCTGGGCCGCGATGGCGCGGGCCGTCCGCTCGTTGTCGCCCGTGATCATGGCCACCTCGAGGCCCAGGTCGTGGAGTCGGCGGATGGCGGCCACGGAGTCGTCCTTGACCCGGTCGGCCACGGCAATCACCCCGGCCACGGCCCCGTCGATGGCCACGTACATGGGCGTCCTGCCCGCGTCCGACAGCTCCCGGACCGTGTGGTCCAGCCCGCCGGTGGGCCAGCCCCGGTCCTTCATGAGCTTCCGGTTGCCGAGGGTCACGTTCTTTCCGTCGACGACGGTGCTGATCCCGTGCCCGGCGATGGCCTCGAACTCCGCGGCCTCCGAGAGCTCCAGCCCCCGGGCGCGAGCGCCCTCGACGATGGCCTCGCCCAGCGGGTGTTCCGAGCCCCGCTCCGCCGACGCGGCCAGGCGCAGCACGTCGTCTTCCCGGAACCCCGGGGCCGCCACCACGTCGGTGAGCTCCGGCTGCCCCTTGGTGATGGTCCCGGTCTTGTCCAGGACGATGGCGTCCAGGCTGCGCGCTGTCTGGAGCGCCGTGCCGTTCCGGATCAGGACACCGTGCTCGGCGGCCTTCCCGACGCCGACCATGATGGACATGGGTGTGGCGAGCCCGAGGGCGCACGGGCACGCGATGATCAGCACCGTCATGGCCGTCACCAGCGCGTAGGTCAGTACCGGCGCGGGGCCGAAGGTGTACCACGCCGCGAACGTGAGCGTGGCAACGATCATGACGGCGGGAACGAAGTAACTGGCCACCACGTCCACCACGCGGGCGATGGGCGGCTTCGAGCCCTGGGCCTCCTGCACCATCTTCACGATCTGGGCGAGGGCCGTGTCCTTGCCGACCTTGGTGGCCCGGAACCGGAAGCTGCCGCTCTTGTTGAGCGTAGCGCCGATCACCTCGCCGTCGGGGCCCTTCTCCACGGGGATGCTCTCCCCCGTGACCATGGACTCGTCCAGCGCGCTGTGGCCGTCCACGATGACGCCGTCCACCGGGACCTTCTCGCCGGGGCGCACCACCACGATGTCGCCGGCCACCACCTCTTCCACCGGGATGTCGACTTCCTGGCCTTCGCGGATCACCCGCGCGGTCTTGGCCTGGAGGTCCAGCAGCTTCCGGATCGCGTCGGACGTGCGGCCCTTGGCCCGGACCTCCAGCGCCTGGCCGAGGAGTACCAGCGTGATCACCACGGCGGCCACGTCGAAGAACGGCTCGGCCGTGCCCGCGGGGAAGAGCTGTGGGAACGCCACCGCCACCACGCTGTAGAGCCACGCCGCGCCCGTACCCAGGGCGATGAGCGTGTTCATGTCGGCGTTTCGGTGCTTCAGTGCGGACCAGCCGCCCGTGAAGAACCGCTTCCCGACGTAGGTGAGCACGACCAGGGTCAACAGGCCGTCGATCCCCCAGATCACCCGGACCCAGCCGTGCGAGAGCTCCCGCAGGCCGGGGAACCAGTCGGGCCACGCGGTGATCAGGACCGGAATGGAGATGGCCAGCCCGATCCAGAACCGCTTCATCAGGTCCCGGTACTCGCGCTTGCGGTCCTCGGCCGCACTGTCGACGGCCTCCTCCGCCTCGACCTCCCGGGCCTCGATCCCAAGAGTGAACTGCTCTTCGGCTCTGATTTCGCCCGGCACCCCCGCGGGGGCCCCGGCGCCGTGTCTGACCGTCGTTTCTGCTGGGCTCATCCGTGGCCTCCTTTCCACTCGGTTCGTGACCCGACAGCGGCAGTGCGGCGCCGGGACGATTGCATGGTACAGGGGACGCAATGAAGAGGTCGTTAGGCTGCGATTAAGGCGAATTCAGGAAGCTCACGGGTGTACGATGAATCCGGCTTCATGCGCGTCTCACCCTCGATTCACGCCGGATCCTGTATGTGTTGACCAGACAGAACCAACGGTTCCCGGCGCTCGGGGGCCATTACTGCAGCGGAGGTGGACAATGAGGTTCCGTGATCCGGTGTGCGGCATGGAGATCCGATGGGAAGAGGCGGTGAACTACGAAGTGGTCGGGCCGGTCGTGGTGTACTTCTGCTGCACGGGGTGTGCGACCCGGTTCCGGGAGGATCCCGCGCAGCACGTCGACGTGCACGCGTGGGTCGAGGGCGGCAGCAGGGCAGAAACGGCCCCCTGCGGCGGGGAGCCGCTCGCACTTCAGCCGCAGGAATCGTCGGCCCGCAGGAGCCGGACGCTGGCCACCGCACCCCAGGTCGGAATGCTGACCCTGGACGAGGTCGAAGCCCTGGTGGCGCGACACTGGCGGCGTCTCCTCGACGACGACCAGGGGTGGCTGCGCACCCGGACCCTGGAGCGCGCCCTCCTCACCTTCGGACTCACCGGGGACGGGGACAGGCGGAAAGAGACCGACCGACTGCTGGCCGCCGAGGTGGCTCGTTTGAGAAGGCGGGAGATCGACACGGAGCGGATCGAGGCCGAGCTGGCGCTGCTGCCGCGGGCGCTGGCCACCGTTCTCCTGGACGTCACGGTCGGGCCGACGGAAACCGCGGAGTTCTACGAGACGATTGAAATGAAGCTGGCAGAGATCCGGCCATGGGTGTCGGCGCGGCACGCGGGTCCCTTGAGGCCAGCCCGACACGCCCGGGCGCCAGCATGATGCGGCTCTCATTCGCTTCTGATGAAGGAGACTTCATTCCGGATTCACGCCCACTTCAAGGCGTGTCCACCAGTTTGGATGCGGGAACAGGCCCGTACCTGATTGGAAACGGAAGGAGACACCGATGGAGTACCTGATCGGCTGGGGGCTGCTGCTCGGGATCGGCCTGCTGCTGTGGCTCGTGATCCGCTTCGCGGGTGGCGACCGCGGCACGCCGCAGGCTACCTGTGGCCTGGACGGCTGTAGAGGCCCGGAGCGCTCGAGGAGGCGCGGGTGAGCAGCACCCGGCGTGTGACCGACCTGCGGGGCACCGCCGTGGTCGTCAACTTCTGGGCGTCATGGTGCCTCGCCTGCCGGCAGGAACACCCCGCGCTGGTGCGGGCGTGGGAGCGGTACGAGGAGGCGGGCGCAGCCGTACGGTTCATCGAGGTCGTGTACCAGGACAACCGCGGCAACGCGCTGGAGTACAAGGCCCGCCGGGGTGGCGGCTGGACCAATCTCATGGACTCGAACACCCGTACGTCCATCGACTTCGGCGGCCACGGCGTGCCGGAGATGTACCTCGTCGACTCGACCGGCCGAATTGCCTACAAGCACGTCGGTCCCGTGACGGATGAGCTCCTCACGGAGCAGATCGAGGCGATGATCGCGGCCGGACCGGACCCAGCGGGAGAGGAGACGAGCCGATGAGCACCGTGGTCGGGATCGCGGTTCTCGTGGGACTGTTCCTGGCGTTCCCGTTCATCCAGCGCGAGCGAGACCACCGGGAATGCGGCAGTGGCGGCTGCTGGAAGAAGAAGATCGGCTTCGGGTGCGGGACATGTCCGCTCGATGAGAGCGAGACCGGCGCCGGCTCGGGGTCCGACCACACTTCCGTCTGATTCGGTGCAGGAACCCAGGAAGGAACTCGCGGTGGTACTGGGCCACGGCATGTGGTCCGACGCGCGGTTGTACGCCCCGATGATGCGCCACATCAGGATGGACCACCGGCTCGTAGCCCTGGATTTCCCGGGCCACGGCCGCAGGGCAGGGGAAACGCCAGCCCGGACCATGGACGCCCTGGCCCGGGAGCTCCTGCGGGCGATCCCCGACGCGTGCGGCCGGGCCGTCCTGGTCGGGATCAGCACGGGAGCCATCGCCGCGCTGCACGCAGCGCTCGTGAAGCCCGAGGCGGTCGCGGGGCTGGTGCTGTTTGGCGGCACTGCGTCCGGCGAGCCGCGGCACCGGCGGGTGCTCTACCGCACGCTGGCCGCGGTGTACCGTGTCGTGGGCGCGGCGCCACCGGTTCGGTGGGCCGTGCGTCGCATCGCGTTCGACCCGGCCTATCCCCTCGACCACGCGCGGGACCGGGCGGCCGTCCGGCAGGCCGAAGAAGTCCCGCGAAACGTGGTCGCCGCGTCGCTCCGTCTGCTGGCCGACCGGCCGACCATCCACGACCGGCTGCACGAGATCCGCGTGCCGGTCACGGTAGTGGTCGGTGAGCACGACCGCGTCTTTGCCCCCTCGCATTCCACGAAGCTGGCCCGGGGGCTTCCGGATCCTTCACTGCACGTGCTTCCCCACACCGGACACGCCGTTGTGGTGGAACGTCCCGGGTTCGCGGCGCGGCTCGTGGAGCGGGTCCTGCGCCAGCTTCAATGCGCGGGGCCCCGAGAGGACGGGTGCGGTCCGGGTGCGGCGCACGGAGCCGGATGAAACTGAGGAGGAAGCATGCGGCTACGCGGAATTCTGGTTCCGACGGCGCTCTCCGTCTTCGGCACGCCGCCTTTCCCGGGGGAATCTCCGAGAAGAATGCGGCCCGCGTGCCCGCCTTCGTCTGGGCGGTCGCCCAGGGCCGAGCCACTCGACAAACGGCGCGTGAACAACCCTTCACTCCGATCTCACGTACCGTTCATCGGCCGTGTATTACTATATGGTCAGCTATGGCTGATAAAGGGAACGGGACCTGTAACAAGGAGGGATTATCAAGGGGCAGAGTGGAAGCTACGCCATGAAGCGCACGGTCGAGCTCGACTATGACGCGGTGGACCTGGTGGTCCAGCTGGGTGTGGCTGGCGGCGAGGCTCTCGAGTCGCTGGCAGGGGAAGTGCGGTCCAGACCGGTGAGAGTGCTGAACCGCGTAGAAGAGGGGAACAAATGAGCATGCTCGCAGCGCTGACGACGATCCAGGGTTGGTGCCCCTGGTGTGGCGATCACATGAGCTGGGGAGGCTGGGGCATGATGTTCGGCTGGGGGTTGATCCTGGTGGTCCTGATCCTGGTGGTCTGGGCCATCGCCGACGGTCGCTGGCCCGGAAGACGGGAGGGCGGTGGCCGGAGCGGCGAGGATGGAGCGGAGAGCGTGCTGCGGGAGCGATACGCCCGCGGCGAGATCGATGAAGAGGAGTATCGTCGCAAGCTCGATGAGCTGCGACGCGAATAGTCGATGAAGAGGAGCGGAGGTATGAGGAAGACATTTGCAGCACTGGTAGCAATCATGTTGGCGGCGGCCCCGGCCATGGCGCAGGGACACCACGGCGCCCGGGCGGACAGCAGCCGCGGCATGGGGATGCTGCAGGGCCAGTCCGGGATGATGCAGGGCGGGATGATGCAGATGATGCAGTCCGGCATGATGATGGGGATGGCCATGGGGCCGGGGATGGTCCTCCGGCTGCAGGAGTCCCTGGGCCTTACGGAGGACCAGGTCACGGAGCTGGAGACACTGCGGGACTCGGCCCAGTCGACCATGCGGCAGCATATGATGCAGGGGATGCAGGTCATGCACGCCGCGTCCGAGCAGCTGGGTTCGGACTCCCCGGACCTGGACGCCTACGAGGCCCGGGTCCGTGAAGCGACCAACCATATGGTCCAGGCACACACGGCCATGGCCCGGGCCGCGGTCGAGGCGCGGCAGGTGCTCACTCCGGAACAGCGGGAGCGCCTGGCCCTGGCCCGGTCGATGATGAAGGAGATGCGGCAGGGCATGATGGGCGGCGGGATGATGAACCGTGGGATGATGGACCGTGGCATGATGAATCAGGGCGGTGGCGCCAGCCCTGACGGCTGAGGAACGTAGGTAGCGCGTGCGGAAGGGGACGTCGTGACTCGACGAGGTTGCCAACTAAACTATCGTGGCGCTCCCGCGGGAAGCGGGCGTCGATCTGAGGGCGACGAATGAGCACTCGAGACGCCAGGGTCTACGACCGGATCGCCCCGGTCTACGACCTCATAGAGGCGCCCATGGAGTGGCTCGGCGGCCGGGATCGGCGGGTCCGCGTGATCAGCGGGGCCCACGGCGACGTTCTGGAGGTAGGTGTGGGTACGGGGCGCAATCTCGACCTGTACCCCGACGACGCCCGGGTGACCGGGATCGACATTTCGGAAGGGATGCTGCAGCGGGCCCGGGCCCGGGCGTCGGGCCTGGAGCCGAGTCCGGACCTGCGCGTTGCCGACGCCGAGTCGCTTCCTTTCGAAGACGACCGCTTCGACACCGTGACTGCGACGTGCGTGTTCTGCTCGGTGGAGGACCCGGTGCGGGGGCTGGAGGAGATCCGGCGGGTGGTGAAGCCCGGCGGTGAGGTCCGGCTCCTGGAGCACGTCCGGCCCCGGAACCCGGTCCTGGGCAAGCTGTTCGACTGGCTGACGCCGCTCACCCGGCGACTCATGGGCCCCGAGATCAACCGGCGGACCGAGGCGAACGTGGAGGCTGCCGGGCTGGCGATCGTGGATGTCCGGCGTGAAGGGATCTGGCGTGAGATCGTGGCGAGGCCGTCAGGCGGATCGGCGAGCGGCCCACGTCTCGATCGATTTGGCTGATAGCCCGTTAGTTCAGCTGGATGGAGATGATTTCCGCCCGGTATCGGTGCCCGGACGTTCCACCCGCGAACGGGAGTCGGGCGATGATCCGGTTGGCGCAGTTGACGCACCCCACCCCGCCGATTCCGATTTCGTAAGCTCGGGTCCAGGGAGGCGCGCCGCGTGAAGCGCCCGCATCCCCTCAAGCAGCTCGTCCTCGTCGATCTCCCCTCGGGCGAACCGCTGACGGAGGATCTCCTCGGCCTCCACCATCCGGCGGGTGCCGGCTCTGGCTTCTCTGCGTTCGGCGATCAGCCGCCAGAACGCCCAGCCCAGCACGATGAAGAGGGCGATCCAGAACAGCCACCATGCCCAATGCATCCCCATGTACAGGCCCTGGCGGTGCCAGACCTCGCCTTGTTGTACGAACAGATACGGCAGTGTCATCGGGACCTCCTTCAGACCAGGGCCAGGGCGCCCTCGTCGCCCGTTCGGACTGTGGTGACCCGCTCCACATCCGAGACAATGATGATCCCATCGCCCGGTTGCCCTGTGCGGGCCGCGTCGGCGATGACGTCCAGGATGTCATCCGCCGCGTCATCCGCGCAGACCACCTCGACCTTGCACTTCTCCGTGTAGGTCGCCCCCTCCTCGAACGACACGCGAAAGTCCTCCGGGTCCACGCCGGCCCCGAGGGAGTGAACGTGACAGATCAGGAGGCGGGCTACCCCTGCCTGGTCCAGTGCCTTCACGACCGCCTGCACCCGGTCGGTTCTCACAATCGCCTTGATCTCCTTCACGGGCCGCCTCGCAGTTGGGGTGATCCTCTTGCGACTGCCGGAAGATGGCAGGCGGCCCGTGAAGCGGTCGTGAAGTGGGAATGAAGGCTGCTTTAGGGCTGGGCGGGGAAGGTCTCGGGGGGGGCGACGCGCCCTGTGATCACGGAGAGCGGGGGAGGGTCACCTCGAACACGGCTCCGCCGCCCGGGCGGTTCCGCGCTTCGATTTCTCCCCCGTGGACGTCGGTGATGGCCCGGACGATGGACAGGCCGAGCCCGGTGCCCGATGTCTCGGCATGGTGCGTCCTGGAAAGATCCGCCCGGTAGAAGCGCTCGAAGATGCGATCCAGGTCCTCGGGTGGCAGCCCCGGGCCCGTGTCGGCCACCCGGATCGCCACCTCGGCGTCACGACCCTTCACCATCACCTCGACGGTCCCTTCGTCGGGCGTGAACTTCACGGCGTTGTCCACCAGGTTCCAGAGGACCTGGTCCACCAGACCAGGGTCGAAGATGCCCTCGGTGTCCCCATCGCTCTCCAGGGTGAGCTCGACCTGCTTGTCCTCCGCCTTCCGGCCGAGCCGCTCCACTACTCGCTCCGCGCGGCTGGTCACGTCCGTGCGCTGCAGCCGGGGCTGCATGACGCCGGCGTCGGAGCGGGCCAGGGTCAGGAGGTCCTCGGCCAGCTGCGACAGCCGGTCCACTTCCTGGAGGTTGCTCGCCAGGACCCGGCGATACTCCTCCTCATCTCGTTGTCGGCGCAGGGCCAGCTCGATCTCGCCTCGCAGGGCTGTGAGGGGACCCCGGAGCTCGTGACTGGCGTCGGCGGTGAATCGACGCTGGGCCTCGAAGGCCCGGTCGAGGCGTGCGAGCATGGTGTTCAGGACCCCGACAAGCCGCTCGTACTCACGGATGTCGGCGTGCGCGTCGATGCGCCGGTCCAGCGTCCGGGCCTCCATGGACTCGGCCTGATCGATGATCTCGCTCACCGGCTTCACCATACGCCGGGCCAGCCACCACCCGCCACCGAACGTGGCCAGGCCAAGCAGCACGGTGAGGGCGCCGAGGGCCTGAATCAGGCGAGCCACGATCTCGTTGCGGCTCTCGAGTGGGGCGGCAACCTGGAGAACGTGACGGGCGTGAAGGGGGCCCAGCCGCTCGAGTGGGTAGTACAGGGACCGGACGGGGATGTCCAGGTACTGCTGCTCCGTCATGACCATCTCGCCCGCGGAGGCGCGCTGCAGCGCCGTGGTGTCCAGCGGGAGGTCCTGGGTGACGAACTGGCTCCGGAGCAGGCTCTCGCCGTCGGCGTTCCAGATCTGGGCGAACCGGTTCAGCTCCCGGATCTGCGTGGCTTCCTCCGGCGTCAGCTCCCACTCGTGGAAGTGCATCTCCCCGTCCGGCGCGTCGGTCACGGACGCCGCCTGGATCGAAGCCACGTTAAGCAGGTTCGCGTTGAGCTCCCGATCCAGGAACTCGCGCATCGCGAGGACCACGAACAGCGACAGGATGGCCATGGCCGCCGTCATGGATACGGCCGCCCGGACGGCCAGGCTGAGGCGCAGCGAACGCATCAGTCCTCGCTCTCGTACCCGGCCTCGAAGATGTAGCCCACGCCCCGGACGGTGTGGATCAGAGGCTCGCCCAGCGCCCGGAGCTTCTTGCGCAGGTTGCCCACGTGTACGTCCACCACGTTGCTCATGGGGTCGAACTGGAGGTCCCAGACCTTCTCCAGCAGCCCCGTACGACGGATCACCTCTTCCGGCCGCATGATGAAGTACTCCAGCAGCTGGTACTCCTTGGGGGTCAGGTCCAGGTCCTGCCCGGCCCGGGTCGCCGTGTGCTTCAGCCTGTCAAGCTCCACATCGCCGTAAATGAGGCGCTCCTGCCTCGAGGACCCGCCGCGGCGCAGCAGCGCCCGGACCCGGGCCAGCAACTCGTCGAAGCTGAACGGCTTCGTCAGGTAGTCGTCCGCCCCCACGTCCAGCCCGCGAACGATGTCCTGCTTGGTGTCCCGGGCCGTGAGCAGCAGGACCGGCACGGCCTTCTCACTCTTCCGAAGATCCCGGACGATCTCGAATCCGCTCTTGCCGGGGAGCATGACATCGAGGATCACCAGGTCGTAGCCGTACACGGCCGCCTTCAGGCTGCCGTCCTCGCCGTCGTGGGCCACGTCGACCGAATACCCCTCCTCCCGGAGCCCCTGCTCCACGAAGCTCGCGACCTTCTTGTCGTCTTCCACTACCAGGATCCGCATGTGTCCCTCCAGGTATGCCAGGGCTCCCCTTTCGCACCAAACATACGACCGTTCGGAGCCCAGATGAGGACCATGAACGGACCTTAATGGTGCTTTAACCGGTTTCTCACGGCGGAAGGTGTACTATCTCGGCAACCGGGCGATACGGCGCCCGACGGACTGACGGAATACAGGCTTGGAGGAGGTCATGGCCAGACGGGACCGGAGGCGGGCAGCGAGAAGAGGCAAGCGGGGCAAGAGCTGGAAGGACTCGGGGCTGGTCTGGCTCGGTGGCGGAGCGCTGCTGCTTGCCCTGGCCGTACTGCCGGCCGTCAACTTCGCGCCGGCGGATCACCATCCGGAGCCGCGAGCTGACGCTCACGAGAGGCACGTGGTGGCCGGCGCCCGGTACGCCACGTATCCGCGGGTTGCCGAGATCTACAACCGGGTGGCCGAGGTGCCGCAGGTCATCGACGGGATCTACTGCTACTGCGCGTGCTCCGAGCACTCCGGACACTATTCGCTGCTGGACTGCTACAAGGACGCGCACGCGGCCCGCTGTGATGTCTGTCTCTCCGAGGCCGACATGGCGTACGCGATGCACGCGGATGGCAAGTCCCTGGATGACATCCGGACGGCCATCGACCGGCTCTACGAAACCTGATCCCGAAGGAACCAGCGTGAGACGCGCCTTCGTCCTCGTTCTCCTCGCCCTGATCGGCGCCGGACTCCTGGCCTGGCGCCAGGGCGTGATGGAGGAGAATCGGCGAGAAGAAGCCCTCGAGACCAGCAAGGTCCGGTCTTGGGCCCGGTCCAATACCTCAGCCGGGGTGAGCGTGCTGCCCAAGCGGGTCCCGGCGGCCGACCAGGACGAGCTGGCCGACCTGGAGGACCTGCCGGGGTTCCACGAGTACGCCATGCGCTGCTCGTCCTGCCACGTGCTCCCCGACCCGGCCGCCTATCCGTCGAAGCGGTGGGTGGGGAAGGTCGCTGAGATGCGCGAGCACATCGAGCGGGCAGGCGTTATCCCTCCGGACCGTGAGGAGCTCGAGGCCGCGACGGGGTTCCTCGGTGCGGCCTCGGATTCGCTCCGCGGCAGATGAACGCGCCTTAATCGCGGGTTCACCAGGAGTTCATGGCGGGGCGTTTAATTTAACTGTATAGCTCTGTAGAAATACGTAGAACCGGACACGGAAAGAGAGAAGCAATATGAGAACACGGACACTGGGACTGATGGCGCTGGCCGCCACGATAGGCCTCGGCGCCACGGCGTGCGCGGAGGACACGACGTCGATTGAGACGGAGACGGCGCTGCTGAGCGTTGCTCCGGAGGGCGGGTCCACGGGAGTGGACTCGAGCGAGCCGATCGAGGTGGCGTTCGACCACGGGATGCACGACCACGTGGTGGACTACATGGCGGTTCACGAGGGAGACGTGACCGGCCCCGAGGTGGCCGGCGCATGGATGATGGAGCAGGAGGGGACGCTGCTCCACTTCACGCCGGAGGCGCCGCTGAAGGAGGGCACGCAGTACACGATCCACCTGGGTGGTGGCATGGAGGACGTTGAAGGGCACAGGGTGGACCTGGAGACGCACGGGATGGGCATGGGCGGCATGTGGGCCACCGACTCCATGATGACGGGAGGAATGATGGGCGGCCAGCACTCTCACATGAGCGACGGCTGGCAGCACCCCGACAACGGCAGCTACGGGATGGTGTTCAGCTTCACCACCGCCGGTACGGCCCCTTCGGCACTGGTTGCGGTGGACCCTGAGGGCGGTGCGATGGCGGTGGATCCCACGGAGCCCGTTACGGTCACGTTCAACCACGCCATCGACTCGATGATGGTGGACTACGCGGCGCTGCACGAGGGGGACATCGACGGCCCGGAAGTGGCGGGCATCTGGTCGCTCTCGGAGGATGCGACACAGCTCGTCTTCACACCGGACGAAGCCCTCGAGCCGGCCACAGACTACACCATCCACATCGGCGGCAACATGATGGATGAAGACGGGAACCACATGGACCTCGAGACCCGTGGGACGCAAATGGGCGGCGATTGGGCCATGGGTTCCATGATGGGGGGTGGCATGATGGGAGGCGACCACCCGCACATGGACGAGGGCTGGCAGCACCCGGACAACGGCAGCTACGGGATGATCTTCACCTTCACGACGGCCGCCTGACACTCTGACAGTGGGATCGACGACGGCGGGGCCCGGGGATCTCCCTCGGGCCCCGCCGTCGTCCGACCGGTCTCATGGAACACCTCGTGCATGACTGTCCATGTTAACCACTGAGTTCGAACCGTTCCGATAAGGCCCGAAAATGGCCGGACAGACGTTGCTGCCGGGCCTGGACCGGGTGTCCAGGCGCGACTTCCTCCGATACGCGGGTGCCACCGGGGCCGTCGCGAGCCTGGAGCGACTCGCCCCCGAGTACGCCGGGCCATACCGGGCTCGTGGACAAGCTGGCGAGCTCCACGTCCTGGATGGTCGGGATGGCCCCATCGAGATCGAGATCGCCGAGACGCCCATCGACGTGGGAGGGCGAAGCGGCGGGGCCATCACGATGAACGGCACGGTCCCGGGTCCGCTGATCCGGCTCCGTGAGGGCGGCGATGCGGTGATCCATGTCACCAACCGCCTGGATGAGGACACATCCATCCATTGGCACGGCATCCTCCTGCCCAACGCCATGGACGGCGTGCCGAAGGTCAACTTCCCCGGCATCCGCCCGGGCGAGACGTTCACCTACCGCTATCCGGTGGAGCAGAGCGGGACCTACTGGTACCACAGTCATTCGCGGCTCCAGGAGCAGCTGGGGCACTACGGCCCGATGGTGATTGATCCGGCGGAACCGGAGGTCTACGAGTACGATCGGGACTACGTGGTCGTGCTGTCGGACTGGACGTTCGAGAGCCCGTACCGGGTCATGGCAAGGCTGAAGAAGCACCCCCATTACTACAACTTCCAGCAGCGGACCATCGGGGACTTCTTCCGAGACGTGGGCCGGAAGGGCCTTGGCTGGACGATCCGGAACCGTCTGGAGTGGGGCCGGATGCGGATGAGCCCGGCCGACATCTCGGACGTGACCGGCGCGACGTATACGTACCTCATGAACGGCCTGGCGCCGGGCACGAACTGGGCCGGGCTCTTCGAGCCGGGCGAAACGGTCCGGCTCCGATTCGTCAACGCGTCGGCCGCCACGTTCTTCGATGTCCGCGTACCCGGTCTGCCGCTGGAGGTGATCGAACGAGACGGCCAGCCCGTGGAGCCGGTGGAGACGGACGAGTTTCGGATCGGGATCGCCGAGACGTACGACGTGCTGGTCCGGCCCCGGGGTAAGGCCCATACGGTCTTCGCGGAGGCCATCGATCGGAGCGGCTACGCTCGCGGGACCCTGGCCATCCGGGAGGGGCTGGAGGCCCCGGTTCCGGAACGCCGGGAGCGTCCGCTGCTGACCATGGCCGCCATGGGGATGCACGGCGACATGGACGACGAAGGCATGGACGATGAGGGCATGGACGCTGACGAGATGACCATGGAAGAGGACGTCGCCACCGGAGGTCACCAGCCGCCCGGGGCCCTGCCCGCGGCCGAGATGCACGGGCCGGACGGCCACGGCCCGGGCGAAGCGGGCCTGCCCATGGAAACGGCGCCCCGGCTGGACGAGCCGGGGCTCGGGCTGGGCGACGACGGCTGGCGCGTGCTCACCTACTCCCAGCTGCGGGCGCGCGATCCGTACCCCGACCTCGGCCCGCCGGACCGGGAGATCGAACTGCATCTGACGGGCAACATGGAACGCTTCATGTGGTCCATCAACGGCGTGAAGTTCTCCGATGCCGAGCCGATCGAGGTGACGTACGGGGAGCGGATCCGGCTGGTGCTCGTGAACGACACCATGATGAATCATCCCATGCACCTGCACGGGATGTGGATGCACCTGGAAAACGGGGCGGGGGAACGGATGCCCCGGGTCCACACCATCAGCGTGAAGCCGGCGGAGCGGATCTCGCTCCTGTTCAACGGCGATGCCATGGGGCCATGGGCGTTCCACTGCCACGTGCTCTATCACATGGAGGCCGGGATGTTCCGGGTGGTCCGGGTCAGCGAGCCCGCGATGGCGGAGGAGGAGTGATCATGGCGGCGACGATCCGAACGCTCGACAGAAGCCGCCGGGGAATCACTCCCTGGCTCGCGGCGCTCCTCGTGGCCCTGGCCGTGGCCATGCTCCCGGAGGCAGCGGCTGCCCAGGTCATGGATGACCACATCTACTGGATGGTCATGGCCGACGAGCTGGAATACGCGCCGGGGCCCGAGGGCCGCCCGGTGTTCCTGGGTGCGTCCGTCTGGGTGGGCGGCGACTACAATCGTCTCCGGGTGAAGCTGGAGGGGGAGGGGAGCACCCTGGAGTCGGAGGGCGACCTCGAGGCTCAGGCCCTCTACAGTCGTCTGATCAGCCCCTTCTTCGAAGCGCACGTGGGGCTCGGCATGGAGACCACGTTCGGGGGCGCCGAGTCCCTGCGCCGGGGCCTGTTCGTGCTCGGGCTCCAGGGCCTGGCGCCGTACTGGTTCGAGATCGAGCCGCAGCTCCTGGTCAGCCACGAGGGTGACGTCTCGTTCGCGTTCAGCGCGAGCTACGCGCTTCTCTTCTCCCAGCGGCTCGTCCTCGAGCCCGAGCTGGAGCTGAAGGCGGCGCTGCAGGAGGTGCCCGAGTGGGAGGTGGGCTCCGGGCTCAACGACGTCGAACTCGGCGGACGGCTCCGCTACGAGATCGCCCGGGAGTTCGCCCCGTACGTGGGCGTGGTCTGGGAGCGGCGATTCGGGCAGACCGCCGATTTCGCACGGGCCGCCGGTGCAGACGTCAGCGAAACCCGGTTCGTGGCCGGGGTGCACGTCTGGTACTGAATGACCTGACCGCAGAGGGAGACATGTGCATCCAGTGTCACGTGCCCAGCTCCCGAGCACGGACACTGAAGGAATCGCATCATGATCCATCGAGTCATTCCGCTCCTGCTGCTGATGACCCGCCCCGGGCCGCGCCGACGCCACGTACGTCCACGTCGCCACGCTGGTCACGGAGGTCTACCAACAGGCGGACCAGGAGACTATCTTGCACGTCGTGTCTGACCTTGTACGACAACAATAGCGACACCCCCGGGCCCGTAGCTCAGTTGGTCAGAGCACCCGACTCATAATCGGAGGGTCGCAGGTTCGAGTCCTGCCGGGCCCACTCACTACCGCAACCCGAACTCCGCAATCCGACTGGTGAAGCTCCCGACCCGGCCGGCCCTCGTGCTGCCGATTCTGCTGGCGGCGTGTGCGCCGGGCGCCGGCGCTCCGCCGGTGCCGCCGGGCGGCGGGGAGGCCGTGCTGTTCACCGGGGCCCGGGCCTACTTCGAGTATTTCGGCGATGCCGCCGGGGAGCCGGGGAAGGGGTGGTACTCCTAACGGTACGGTACGTGGCTGGTGGTGGCGCTGAACAGCAACCTGGACACGGGGCGGAGTTCGGAGCCGCTCCGGTGGCTGCGGAAGGTGCTGGCGGACAACCCGTCGCGGTGTACGGTGGCGTATCTCCATCACCCGCTGGTCAGCTCGGGGGCCCACGGGAGCAACGCGGACCTGTACGATGACGTGAACGTCCGCCCGATCTGGGAAGCCCTCTACCGGGCCGGCGTCGAGCTGGTGCTGGTCGGCCACGACCACCACTAACCACTACGAGCGGTTTGCGCCCATGACGCCCCGGGCGCTGCCACTGAAGCTTCTGAAGCGCCACGGGTGCCGCTGGGCGCCGTGGTGGCGGGGTCAGGCCTCGGCTGCGTCCACCGGTGCGGTCACGCCGTTTTCGCCGGATCCGCCGGCGTCGCCCGTACCACCGGACAGCCCTTTCACGTCCTGGCTCGGGGCGGGCTCCGGGGTGGCCTTCACCGGCAGCTTCCTGGCCCGGGCCTCGGCCTCGGCGGCCTTGGCCGCCAGCTCCTCGATGTCCTCGCCCCGGTCCTTGCGGAAGATGTCGGCGAGAGGGGGTGGTGCGCCCTGGATCTCGAGGCGGTCCTGGGCGTGGACGGCGAAGACAGCCTGGACCAGGGCGGGATCGAAGAAGCGGCCGTCGAGCTCCCGGATCTCGGCCAGCGCCTTGTCCACGGGCCACGCCTCCTTGTACGGCCGCTCGTGGGTGAGGGCGTCGAAGACGTCGGCGGCGTGGACGATCTGGGCGGGGAGCGGGATGAGCTCCGTCTCCATGCTCATGTAGCCGGAGCCATCGTAGTTCTCGTGGTGGTAGAGGGCGATCTCCTCGGCCATCTGGAGGACGGGGAACCGGCTCCCGGCCAGGATCCCGGCGCCGATGGAGGTGTGCTTCTTCATCTCGTCGAACTCCTCGTCCGTCAGCTTGCCCGGCTTGAGGAGGATGGAGTCGGGGATCCCGATCTTGCCCACGTCGTGGAGCGGTGCCGCCCGGCGGATGAGGACCACCTGCTCGTCGGGCAGGCCCATCTCGTGGGCGATGATGGCGGACATGTGGCCGACGCGCTGGGCGTGGTGGCCGGTCTCGTCATCCCGGTACTCGGCGGCGCGTGCGAGTCGCTCCAGGATCTCGATCTGGGCCTGCTGGAGCTCACGGGTCCGTTCCGAGACCTTCTGCTCCAGGTTCTGGTTCTGGTTCTGGAGCTGACGGTAGAGGTACCGGGTCTGGAGCAGGTTCTTGATCCGGAGGATGACCTCGGTGGGATCGACCGGCTTGGTGAGGAAGTCCTTGGCCCCGGCCGAAAGCGCCTTCTGGCGCGCCTGGGGCGTGATGTCAGCGGTGAGGACCAGGATCGGGACGAACTCGCTCGGCGGGATCCGGCCCTTGAGCTGCTCCATGACGGCGAAGCCGTCGAGCCCCGGCATGTGGAGGTCGAGGAGCAGGATATCGGGCTTTCTGGCCGCGTAGAGCGCCAGGAACTTCCGCGGGTCGTTCGTACTGTCGATGTCCTTGAACCCCTCCCGCTGGAGGATGCGTTCGAGGAGCCGGACGTTGGCCGGCTCGTCGTCGACGATCAGGATTCTCGATTCCAGGTACTCTTCTTCGAACATCTTCAAGCTTCAGGCTCCAGGACCTCGTCCACGACTCTCAGGAACTCCTGCACGTCCAGCGGCTTCGTCAGGTACGCGGTGGCCCCGGCGTTCAGGAGCTCCTGCACCTGGCTGCTGGTGACGTCTGCACTGATGATAACCACGGGCGTCTGCTCTGTCGCGGGGTCGTCCTGGATGCGGCGCAGGACCTCGGACCCGTGGATGTCCGGCAGGTGGAGGTCCAGGAGGACCAGGTTCGGGTTCTCGTCGCGTGCCTTGTCGAGGCCCTCCTGGCCATCCATGGCCGTGAGCAGCTCGACGTTCGGCCGCCGCGTCAGGACCCGCTCCACCAGCTTGAAGTTCGACGGGTTGTCCTCGATGTAGAGGATCCGGGAGCTGCGGTCGACGGCCTCCAGGTCCACGGCGGGGGCCATCTCGACGGCCGGTGCCTCGGCGATCTCCTGGTTCGGGTCGAGGGGCAGCTCGAACCAGAACGTGGACCCCTCGCCCACGGTGCTCTCGACTCCGATCTCGCCGTCCATGGCCTCGATCAGGCCGCGGGAGACCGCCAGGCCGATCCCGGTGCCCTCGATTCCGCTGGTCTCGGCGCCCAGACGCTCGAACGGCTGGAAGAGACGGCTCAGCGCTTCCTCCGGGATCCCGCGGCCCGTGTCGGTGATGGCGACCCGGAGCCGGTTCGCGCCGGTCATCCCCCGGCCGCAGCGCACGGCCACGGTCCCGTTCTCCTCGTTGTACTTGACGGCGTTGGAGAGGAGGTTGAGGACCACCTGCTTCAGCCGCTGCTGGTCGGCGGTCACCTTCACGTCGCACTCCATGGCATCGGCATCCTTGAGCGTGATGCCCGCCTGGTCGGCCCGGTGCTTGACGAGCTCCCACGCCTCCCGGACCACGCCACTCACTTCGATGGGCTCGAGGGAAAGCGACATGCGGCCGGCCTCGATCCGGGCGATGTCGAGGACCTCGTCCACCAGGGACAGGAGGTGGCGCCCGGCCTTCAGGATCTGGTCGACGCTCTCCGTCTGCTCGGCGTCGAGCTCATCCATCTCCAGGAGCTGGGCGAAGCCGAGGATGGCGTTCAGCGGCGTTCGGAGCTCGTGGCTCATCCGGGAGAGGAACTCGCTCTTGGCCCGGTTCGCCCGCTCGGCGTCTTCCTTGGCCCGCTTCAGCACGTGCTCGAGCTGCTTCCGCTCCGTCACGTCGCGGACCACACCGGTGAAGATGTGCTCGTTGTTCTTCACGTACTCGCCGAAGGAGATCTCCAGGGCGATCTCGCGATGGCCCTTGCCGATCCCGGAGATCTGGAGCGCGTAGTCCGGGTTGCTGGTCACCACCGTCTCCAGGTACTGCTGGAGCGCCGCGTCGTGGTCGTCCCGGACCCGCTCCGGTATGAGCGTGCTGAATGGCTGCCCCACCATATCGGTGATATTCAGGCCGAAAATCTTCTCGGCGGCACGGTTGGCGAAGAGGATGCGCCGGTCCTGGTCGATGGTGATGATGCCATCGGAGGCGCTCTCGGCCACGAACCGGTACCGCTCCTCGCTCTCGCGCCGGGCCTCCTCGACCTCGGTCCGGGCCAGGAACTCCCGACGCATCTGGTCGGCGATGTCGCGCAGGCCGCCGAGCACGGCGCCCAGGACCAGGAGCACCACCGACACCAGGAGGTCGTCCTGGGCGTTCACCACCTGGGTGAAGGTCTGCTCCGTGACCATGGAGAAGAGGAACGCGTTGAACGGGATCATGACCACGGCCGCCAGCGTGCCGCCCCAGAAGCCGAAGAGCCACGCGAAGACCACGATGGGCGTGGCCGCCAGCATGGCGATGTTGGCGTCTTCCGGCGTGAACGGCGGGATGAACGCCAGGATGTAGGCCGCCATGGCGGCTACGGCCAGCCCCAGCTTCACCCAGCTGTTCCCACCGTCGAAGTAGTCGAAGATCGGGCTGTCGGACGCGACCTCCGTCATCGGGGGCTTCGGTCGGTCGTCGACCATGGGGGACCGCGGCGACGGGTCGCGGTCCGGCTGTCTGTCGTCGGGAGCACCCTTGCGTGGGTCGGTCATCGCGTTCGGTTGCGTGGCGTGGTCGCCTGGAGAGCGACGGAATCGGTGGCCGGGGAGAAAGAACAGGGCGGAAGATAGGAGCGGCCGGCACCGCGGGCAAGCGACCCCGCGACCGCGCCCTGGAATGGCGCCGGCTCGCGCCCACGCGCCGCGGCAGCGGTCGGTTGACCCCCATCCGGGGGCGACACAACTTGGGGGCATCACACTACGAGACGGGAGGGCCAATGAGAGCGAAGCAGCTCGGCAGCATGGCCGCGCTCGCGGCCTGTGTTCTGCTGGCGGCGTGCGAGACCGGCACGGCGGACATGGCGTCTGACGAGGCGCTGACGTGTGCCCCGGATAACGGAGGGCTGACGCTGCCGGAAGGGTTCTGCGCCGTGGTGGTGGCCGACGAGATCGGCGCACCACGCCACATGGCCGCGGCGCCCAACGGCGACCTGTACGTGGCGCTCCGGGGCACCCGGCAGACGCCCGGGCGGGCTGTGGCGCTGCGGGACACCACCGGCGACGGCATGGCAGACGTGGAGGTCACGTTCGATGACGCCGGCGGCACCGGGATCGAGCTCTGGGGCGACTGGGTCTACGTTGGTCACGACGACGGCGTCGTACGGTACCGTCGGCCCGAGGGTCGGCTGGCGCCCGAAGGTCCGGCCCAGGTCATCGTTCAGGGGCTGCGCGCCCGGGGCGGCCACGCGGCCAAGCCTGTGGAGATCACGCCCGAGGGAACCCTCTTCGTGAACATCGGCTCGCCGTCCAACGCCTGTCAGGAAGAGGACCGGCGCGCCGGCTCGCCGGGCAAGGACCCGTGCCTGGAGCGGGAGACGAACGCCGGGATCTGGCGATTCGATGCGGAGACTGAAGGGCAGACGATGGCCGACGGCGAGCGGTTCGCCGCCGGGATGCGCAACACCGTGGCACTCCACTACAACGCCGGCGACGGTGAGCTGTACGCCGCCATCCACGGCCGGGACCAGCTCATGCAGAACTGGCCGGAGATCTACACGGCCGAGGAGAGCGCCGAGCTCCCGGCCGAGGAGTTCGTCCGGGTCGGGGAAGGCGACGACTACGGCTGGCCGTACTGCTATTACGACCAGCGCCAGGGGGAGAAGGTGCTGGCTCCCGAGTACGGCGGTGACGGCCAGGAGATCGGCCGCTGCGCCGACATGGATGACCCCCTCATCGCCTTCCCGGGGCACTGGGGGCCCAACGACCTGGTCTTCTATCACGGCAGCCAGCTCCCCGACCGCTACAGGGACGGCGTCTTCATCGCGTTCCACGGCTCGTGGAACCGGGCGCCTCTGCCGCAGGAAGGGGCCAACGTGGTCTTCGTGCCCCGCACCGATGGCGGCTTCGCCTCCGAGTGGGAGATCTTCGCCGAGGGGCAGGAGAACTGGGCAGAGACGCGGACCAACCGTCCCACCGGCGTAGCCGTGGGGCCCGACGGGTCGCTCTACATCAGTGACGACGCTGGTGGACGGATCTGGCGCGTCATCCATCGACCCGAGTCCTGATGCGGCGCTCGGTGCGACGTTGACAACCGGGCGCGCCCCCGTCACCTTTTCCCGTCTTTAGAGTGTGACGGGCCCGGGGGCCCGCCACGCGGTCCACCGGAGCGCATAGGAACGTATGTTCAGTAGCCTCAGAGGGCGGATCATCGTCATCCTCCTGGTCCTGGCCGGGAGCAGTTGGTACCTCTACAACAACGGGCTGAAGCTCGGGCTCGACCTGCAGGGCGGGATGCACCTCGCCCTGGAAGTGGAGGACACCGAAGGCACCATGACGCCGGAGAGCCGGGCGGATGCCACGGACCGGGCGCTGAAGATCATCCGGACCCGGATCGACGAGTTCGGCGTCGAGGAGCCGCTGATCCAGAAGGCGGGCGAAGACCGGATCATCGTGGAGCTGGCCGGGATCCAGGACGAGAGCCGGGCCAAGGACATCCTCCAGCAGACGGCCTTCCTCCAGTTCTTCCTGGTCCAGTCGGGGCAGGAGTACCAGGCCTTCCGGAACGCGTTGCCGCGGATGGACCGTGCGGTTTTGGCGGCGTTCGGCGATGACGCCGCAAGTCAGGTTCAGGGGGAGGCGCCGGAGCAGGACACGGAGACGGTGGAGCAGCTGCTCTTCGGCGACACCACGCCCGGGGCAGCCGACACCGCCGTCGCGGACACGGCGGAAGTCCCGACGGAGCCATCCCGCCGGCCGCTGAGCGCGCAGCTGCTGGAGAGCGGCCAGGACGGTCAGCTCCTGGTGGAGGAGCGCGACTACGAGAGGGTGGACGAGTGGTTGAACCACCCGCAGGTCCAGCGGGCGATCCCCCGGGGGATGACGCTGCGCTGGAGCCAGGAGCCCATCGCCCAGGGCGCCCAGCTCTATCGGCCGCTCTGGGTCCTGGAGGATCGGCCGTTCCTGCGGGGGGAGGAGCTGGAGGACGCGCAGCCGGGGAAGGAGCAGCAGTTCAACGAGACCATCGTCTCCTTCGACCTGTCGCGGCGCGGCGGCCGGATCTTCGAGCGGGTCACGAGTAACAACATCGGGGAGCTGATCGCCATCGTGCTGGACCAGGAAGTGGTGAGCGCGCCGGTGATCCGGAGCCGGATCGGTGCGCAGGGCCAGATCCAGATGGGTCAGGCGCCGCTGGAGGAGGCTCGTGACCTGGCGCTGGTGCTCCGGGCCGGTGCGCTGCCGGCACCGCTCCGGATCATGGAGGAGCGGACGGTGGGGCCGTCGCTGGGCGCCGACTCGGTCGAGAAGGGCGAGCTGGCCGGGATGATCGGTCTGGTCCTGGTGGTCTTCGTCATGATCGGGTACTACCGCGTCTCCGGCGTGCTGGCCGTGGGGGCGCTGGCCGTCTACGTCATGATGGTCATGGGCGGGCTGGCGGCGTTCAATGCCACGCTGACGCTGCCGGGCATCGCCGGGTTGATCCTCTCGGTGGGGATGGCGGTGGATGCCAACGTCCTGATCTTCGAGAGGATCCGCGAGGAGCTCACCGCCGGGAGGGTGCCGAGGACGGCCTCCGACGAGGGCTTCCAGCACGCCATGTCGGCCATCGTCGACTCGAACCTGACCACGCTCCTCACTGCGCTGATCCTGTTCCAGTTCGGGACCGGCCCGGTGCGGGGCTTCGCCGTTACGCTCTCCATCGGGATCGTGGCGTCGTTCTTCAGCGCCGTGTACGTGACGCGGACGTTCTTCCTGCTGTATCTGGAACGGAAGGGCGCCACCGACCCCATCAGCATCTGAACGAAGGGACATCGAGGAGACATGCGGTTCTTCCAGAACGCAGATTACAAGTTCATCGAGCTGCGCCGGAAGGCGTACGTGGTCAGTGCTGCGGTGCTGGCCACCAGTATCCTGGCCATGGTGGGGTGGGGTGTGGTCGGCGCCGGGTGGGTGAACTACGGCGTCGATTTCACGGGCGGCACGCTGGTCCAGGTCGAGTTCAACGAGAGCACCACGGTGAGCGATGTCCGGGGCGCCCTGGGTGCGCTGCAGCGGCCGGACGTAACCCGGTTCGGGGGTGAGAACGAGTACCTGATCCGGGTGCCCACGTTCGCCGAGGAGGGGACGAACATCTCGGAGGTCATCACGGGCACACTGGAGGAGGAGTTCGGCGAGGATTCCTTCACGGTGGTGCGGACGGAGGCGGTGGGCCCGAAGATCGGCGACGAGCTGCAGACCAAGGCGCTGCTGGCGATCCTCATGTCCTTCGCCCTGACGCTGACCTACCTGGCGTTCCGCTTTGAGTGGCGGTTCGGCGTGGCAGCGGTCATCGCCACGGTCCACGACATCCTGATCACCCTGGGGTTTATCTCCCTGATCCGGATGGAGGTCTCGCTGCCCACGGTGGCGGCGGTGCTGACGATCATCGGGTACTCCCTCAATGACACGATCGTGGTCTTCGACCGGGTCCGGGAGAACCTGAAGGGGAAGATGCGCCGGGACCCGTACATCCACACCATCAACCGATCCATCAACGAGGTGCTGCCTCGCACCGTGATGACGTCGGGGACCACCTTCGCGGTGCTGCTGGCGCTCTTCATCCTGGGTGGGACGATGATCCAGGACTTCGCACTGATCCTGATGCTCGGTGTGTTGATCGGGACCTATTCGTCCATCTTCGTCGCCTCGCCGGCGCTGCTGGAGATCGAGGAACGGACGGGGGAGAGCCACGGCGCTTCCGCCGCCAAGGCCAAGGCGTAGGGGCCGGCCGTTGTATTTCGACTCCCACTGCCACCTGACCGACGAGCGGTTCGTCGGTGAAGCGAGCACGGTGGCCGAGCGGGCCCGGGAGGTCGGGGTCGACCGGTTCGTGATCATCGGGTCCAATGAGGAGGACTCGGAGAAGGCGCTGGGGATCGCCGGTGAGCTCGAGCTCTGGTCCACGGCGGGGATCCATCCCCACGAGGCCACCCGCCACGCCACCGGCTTCGACCGGGTCCGCGAGCTGGTGGAGACCGAGGAGCGGGTAGTGGCCATCGGGGAGACGGGGCTCGACTACTATTACGACAACTCGCCCCGCCGCATCCAGCGGAAATCCTTCGACGGGCACCTCCAGCTGGCGGCCGAGCTCGGCACACCCGTGGTGGTCCACTCCCGGGATGCCGATGCCGACACCATCTCCATGATCCGGGCCGCCGGGGACGCGGTGACGGGCGTGCTCCACTGCTTCGCCGGCGCACCGGCGCTCTTCGAAGCGGGGGTCGCGGCCGGCTGGTACGTCTCCTTCTCCGGGCTCGTGACGTTCCGCACCTACGAGACCAAGTCGCTGGTGGCAGAAACCCCGGCTGACCGACTGCTGATCGAGACCGACGCGCCGTACCTGGCCCCGGTGCCACACCGGGGGAGCCGGAACGAGCCGGCGTACGTCGTGGACGTGGCCCGGGCCGTGGCGGAGCTCCGGGAGGAGCCGCTGGAGACCGTGGCGGAGCAGACCACCCGGAACGCGCTGACCTTCTACCAGCTGGACTGACCCCACAATGGGCCGACGGATCCAGATCCTGCCCGATACGCTGGCCAACCAGATCGCGGCCGGCGAGGTGGTGGAACGGCCTGCGTCGGTGGTGAAGGAGTTGGTGGAGAACGCCCTGGACGCCGCCGCCACCCGGGTCGACGTGGTGATCCGGAACGGCGGGAAGACGGAGATCCGGGTCAGCGATGACGGCCACGGGATGGGCAATGAGGACGCGCTCCTGGCGCTGGACCGGCACGCCACCAGCAAGATCGGCAGCGAGGACGACCTGCGGTCCGTGCGGACGTTCGGGTTCCGCGGCGAGGCGCTTCCGTCCATCGCGTCGGTCTCCCGCCTGACCCTGGAGACCGCGGAGGCCGGCGGAGTGGGGACCCGGGTCCGGGTCTCGGCCGGCCGGATCATGGGCGCTGAGGACTGCGCCCGCCAGCGGGGCACCACCGTCACCGTCGGGAACCTCTTCTTCAACGTGCCGGCCCGGGCCAAGTTCCTGAAGAGCGCGGCCGTGGAGACGCGCGCCATCGCCGACGTGATGACGGCGCTGGCGCTGGCCAACCTTTCGGCCGGGTTCCGGCTGGTCTCCAACGACCGCACGCTCATGGAGCTGCCGTCGGCCCGGGACCTGGCCAGCCGGGCCGCGGACCTCTGGGGCGACGGCTTCGCCGGCGCGCTGGTGGCGGTGGACCACGAGGAGGGGGGCGTGGAGGTGGCCGGGCTGGTGGAGCGGCCGGACGCGGCCACCAGCGGGCCCCGCCGCGTGCAGCTGTTCGTGGGCGGCCGCCCGTTCTCCGACCGGTCGCTGGTGGCCGCCGCGGAGCGGGGCTACCAGACCACGGTGCCCCAGAATACGAAGCCGTCGCTGCTCCTGTACCTGGACGTGCCCGACGGCGGCGTGGACGTGAACGTGCACCCGGCAAAGGCCGAGGTCCGGTTCGGCGACCACGGGGCGGTGGAGGCCGCCGTGGAGGCCGCCGTGCGGGGCGCCATGGCCACCGTGGAGAGCTCGGCCACGCTGGACCAGCGGCCCACGCCGCCGCAGATCCGGACGCCGGGTGAAGGGCGGGGCGGGCCGGGTCGACCCACGGGCGGTCGTCGTGAGGACCGGCCGTCCGGTGGCGACGAGGGGCAGCTGGCCTTCTTCGTCTCCGCGTCGCCCGGCGCCGCCGACGGGGCCGACGCGGTGGTGGAGACCGGGGCGGCCGCGGCGGGGGTGGACGAGGAGCGGCGCCACATGCTCTGGCAGGTCCACGACACGTATATCGTGGCCGAGACCCGGAGCGGGCTGCTCATCATCGACCAGCACTCGGCCCACGAGCGGATCCTGTTCGAGGAGCTGATGCGGGACTTCGACGCGGGCGGCCGGCCGAGCCAGCGGCTCCTCTTCCCGATCACCCTTCGGCTATCGCCGGCGGAGTACACCGTGGTAGAGGACACGCGAGCACTCCTGGAGCAGGCCGGGTTCGAGGCCGAGCCCTTCGGCGGTCGGACGGTGATCGTCCACGCCGCGCCGAACCCCCACGCGTGGTTCGACGCCGAGCACTGCCTGCGGGAGATGTTGGCGGAGCTGGCGGAGGGGAGCGAGCTGACCCGTGCCGCGCGGAATCAGTACGAGCGGCTGGCCATGACGTTCGCGTGCAAGGGCGCCATCAAGGCGGGCCAGCGCCTGAGCGAGGCGGAGATGCGCGAGCTCTTCGACGACCTCTTCGCCACCGAGCTGCCGTACCACGACGTCCACGGCCGCCCCACCATCGTCCGGCTCAGCCTCGATGAGCTCGAGCGGCGGTTCGGACGTCATGGCTGAGGAGGAGACAGGCCGGGGCGAACCGGGCCGTGGCCGGGGCGAGACGGGCCGTGGCCGGGGCGAGACGGGCCCCGTGGCCGATCCCCACCGCCGGACCCCGCCGGCCCTGATCCTGACGGGCCCCACCGGAGTCGGGAAGACCGGCCTCTCGCTGGCCGTGGCCGAGCGCCTGGATGGCGAGATCATCTCGGCCGACTCCCGGCAGGTCTACCGCGGGATGGACATCGGGACCGCGAAGGCCACGGCCCAGGAGCGGGCCCGCGTCCCGCACCACGGCCTCGATCTGGTCGATCCCGGCGAGCGCTACAGCGCCGGCCGGTTCGCACGGGACGCCAGGGCGTGGATCCGGGAGGTCCGGAGCCGGGGCCGGGTGCCCATGATCGTGGGTGGGACGGGGTTCTTCATTCGCGCCCTCACCGACCCCCTGTTCCGGGAGCCGCCCATGGACCGGGAGCGGCGGGAGGCGCTGAAAGGGTTCCTGGAGGCGCAGGACCCGGAAACACTGCGGCAGTGGCTGAATGTGCTGGACCCGGCGAGCGCCGAGCGGCTGTCGGAGAGCGGCGGCCGCCAGCGGGTCCTGCGGGCGCTGGAGATGGCGCTCCTGACGGGCCGGCCGCTGGGGTGGTGGCACCGGCACCGGGCGGCGGAGCGGGAGGGGCTGGACGCTCTGGTCTTCGTCCTGTCAACGCCCCGGGAGGTGCTGTACGAGCGGATCA
The DNA here is from genome assembly GCA_046483065.1 of Longimicrobiales bacterium. GTDB lineage: Bacteria > Gemmatimonadota > Gemmatimonadetes > Longimicrobiales > RSA9 > JAWVYT01. Next base: position 26,864 of record JAWODW010000031.1, read on the forward strand.
ATCGCCGCGTGGACGCCATGCTCGAGGCGGGGCTGGTGGCGGAGGTGGCGGCGCTGCTGGAGGCCGGCTACGCTCCGGACGCCCCGGGGATGACCGCTACCGGCTACCCGGAGATCGCCGCGCACCTTGCAGGGGAAACGTCGCTGGAGGAGGCGGCGGACCGGATCCGGCGGAAGACGCGGGGGTACGCGCGCCGGCAACTGACGTGGTTCCGGAACCAGCTCCCGGACCACGCGGTATGGCTCGACGGGGTGAGGCCGACGGACGAACTCGTGGAGGAAGTGGTGGAGCGATGGGTGAACAGCTGAAGGTAGGGATCACGTGCTACCCGGTGTACGGTGGGTCGGGCGTGGTGGCCACCGAGCTGGGGATGGAGCTGGCCAAGCGCGGTCACGAGGTCCATTTCATCACGTACGCGCAGCCGTTCCGGCTCTCGCGCTTCATGGAGAACGTCTACTACCATGAGGTGGAGGTTCCCATCTATCCCCTCTTCGAATACCCGCCCTACTCGCTGGCGCTGGCCGTGGAGATGCAGAACACGGCAGAGCGGCGGGACCTGGACGTCCTCCATGTTCACTACGCTATCCCCCACGCCACGTCGGCGTGGCTGGCGAAGGAGCTGATGCAGGGGGAGGGCCCGAAGGTGGTGACCACACTCCACGGCACCGACATCACGCTGGTGGGCCGCGACCCGTCGTACCACTCGGTCGTGCGGTTCTCGCTCCAGAAGTCCGACGGCATCACGGCGGTGAGCGAGTTCCTCAAGCGGGAGACCGTGGAGCGGTTCGACGTGCCGGAGGACACCATCGACGTGATCCCGAACTTCGTGGACCTGGAGACCTACCGCCGGGACATCGAGCCGTGCCACCGGGACCAGTTCGCCACCGATGAAGAGAAGGTGGTCATGCACATCTCGAACTTCCGGTCGGTGAAGCGGGTCACCGACGTGGTCCGGGTCTTCGCACGGATCGCACGGGAGACGCCGGCCAGGCTGGTCTTCATCGGTGACGGCCCGGAGCGTGGACACACCCGGCAGGTGGCCGAGGACGAGGGCGTGGCCGACCGGGTCGTCTACCTGGGCAAGCAGGAGTCGGTGGCCGACATCCTGGCGTGCGGCGACCTCTTCCTCCTGCCCAGCGACAACGAGGCCTTCGGACTGGTGGCGCTGGAGGCCATGGCGTGCGGCGTGCCCGTGGTGGGAAGCCGTGTGGGCGGGCTGCCCGAGGTGGTCACGGAGCCAGCAGGGCGGCTGCATCCGGTGGGCGATGTGGACGCCATGGCGGCGTCGGGACTGGAGATCCTGGAGGGCGGCCACTGGCAGGACTTCAGTGACGGGGCCCGGGAACGCGCCACCGTCTTCGCCGCCGAAACGGTGGTGCCCCGGTACGAGGCCTACTACCGGAGGATCATGGAGACGTGAACTACCTCGATGCGCTGATCCTCGGGCTGGTACAGGGGCTCACCGAGTTCCTCCCCGTCTCCAGCTCCGGCCACCTGGTCATGGCCCAGACGTTTCTGGGCGTGCCGGCGCCCGGCGTCTTCCTGGAGGTGGCGCTGCACGTGGCCACGCTCCTCTCGGTGGTGGTGGTCTACCGGGGAAAGCTGCTGGAGTTGCTGGTGGGCGGGGTCCGAAGGGAGGGCCAGGCGCTTCGCTACATCGGGCTGCTCATCCTCGCCACGCTGCCCGTGGCGGTCATCGGGCTCTTCTTCAAGGACGCCATCGAGGCGGCGTTCGACACGCCGTACGTGACGGGGTTCATGCTCCTGGCCACCGGGCTCATCCTCTGGTCCACCCGTTGGGGCACCCGGGACCGGACAGCCGGGGCCGACCGGCCTGACTGGCCCGACCGGCCAGCCCGACCCATCCGGGACCCGGATCCCGGCCAGGCCGTCTCCATGGGGCTGGCCCAGTGCCTGGCGCTCCTGCCCGGAATCTCACGGTCCGGGAGCACCATCGCGGTAGGACTGTGGCTGAAGCTGGACGGCGAGCGGGCGGCGGAATTCTCGTTCCTGATGTCGCTGCCGGCCATCGCCGGGGCGGCGATCCTCCAGGCCACGGACCTGGGACCGGACGTGACGGTGGACGGGCCGCTGCTGGCGGCGTTCATTACCGCGCTGGTGGCGGGGGTGGCCGCCATAAAGTCCCTGGTCTGGCTCGTCCGTCGGCAGGGCTTCCACCACTTCGCCTGGTATGTCTGGGCCGTGGGGCTCTTCTTCCTCGGCTACCTCTACCTGGCCTGAGGACGGATGAACGACCCCGGACCGAAGGAGCGCGGCGGGAGCGGGCTGGATGAAGGCCCGCGGCTCGAGCAGTGGCATGGTCGCTCCGTGGAGGCGTGGCGGACGGCGTGGGGCGTGCCCGCGCTCCACATCTTCCGGTCCGCGGGCTCCACAAACGACGCGGCCCGCCGGCTCGCCGAGGACGGCGCGCCGGAAGGGACCACCGTGATCGCCGATGCGCAGACCCGGGGCAGGGGCCGGCGGGGACGGGTCTGGCACGCCGACCCCGGTTGCAGTCTGATCCTCTCCATGGTAGTCCGGCCCGGTGCCCGCGGCGTCGAGTCGGTACTCTCCATCCGGCTGGGACTGGCCACCGCACGGGCCATCGAAGACACGGTACCGCTGGCGGTCGGGCTGAAATGGCCCAATGATCTCCTGGTGGATGGCCTGAAGGTGGGCGGCATGCTCTGTGAAGGCGCCATCGAGCAGGGCCGGCCGGCGTTCGTGGTGGCCGGCACCGGCGTCAACGTGCTCCAGCCCGACGACGCGTGGCCCGACACCCTGGCCGACCGGGCCACGTCCCTCGCGGCACGGGCCGGCCTCGCGGTGGAGATGCCGGCGCTGGCAGGACGCGTCGTCGCCCGATGGCTGGACGTCCTCGATGCGCCGGCAGATACGCTGTCGCCCGACGAGCTGGACGCGTTCCGCAGCCGGGATGTCCTGGGCGACCGCCCGGTCACCGTGGAAGGCGATCCCGCCGGGGTGGTGCAGGGGCTGGCCGCGGATGGCGCCCTGCTGCTGGCCCACCCCGAAGGGCGGGCCCGACGGGTCGTCTCCGGCACCGTACGACTCCTTCAACGCGACACGGGAGAACCGTCATGATCCTGACCTTCGATATCGGGAACACCGACACCGTCCTGGGCATCTTCCACGACGACGAGCTGGTGGCCGACTGGCGGCTCTCGACCCACCCCCAGCGCACCGTGGACGAGTACGGGCTCCTCCTACGTTCCATACTCCGGGAGAGCGCCGTGGAGCCCGGCGACGTGACGGGCGCCGCCGTGGCCTCCGTGGTCCCGCCCCTCACACGCGCCCTGGCACGCGCCTGCCGGCGTCACCTGGGCATGGCGGCCTTCGTCCTCGAGCCCGGCAGCCCCGACCTGCCCGTACGCCTCGACGTAGAGGAGCCCCTCACCGTCGGCGCCGACCGCATCGCCAACACCCTCGCCGCCGCACGCCTGTACGCACGGGATACCATCGTGGTGGACCTCGGCACCGCCACCACCTTCGACTGCATCACCGCCGACGGTGTCTTCAAGGGCGGCGTCATCGCCCCCGGCATCCGCACCGGCGTAGAGACCCTCACCCGCCGGACGGCCAAACTGCCCAGCGTCGATATCGAGCCACCCCCGTCCGTCATCGGCCGGCGCACCGATACGGCGCTCCAGAGCGGGATCTTCTACGGCGCCATCGAGTCCATCGACGGGATCGTGCGCCGCATCACGGACGCATGGACCCCCGACCCGCTGGTGGTGGCCACCGGCGGGCTGGCCCGCTTCCTCGAGCCCCACTGCGCCGCCATCGACCGCGTCGAGCCCTTCCTCACACTCCACGGACTCCGCCTGGCCTGGACCGAGCGACCCGTCCGGTAGCGGCGTTCCGGCGGTACCGCTCCACCCCAGCGGCCTTCGCCGGCGCCCGCCCCTGCCAACCGGACACCTCGTCGCCTGCCGATCTGGCACATCCCGCGGGCACGGCGTGTGCATGGAGTGCAGGTCGTCCGCGGGCCTTGACTGCATTGTGAGGTCCGCCTACTCTTGGCGCGGCGATTAGCACTCGATTTCGTCGAGTGCTAACAGAACGCGCCCGATGCACTTCAACTGAATCAACACAGAGGAGGATCTATGGCCACTGCTTCCGCGGTGAACATCAAGCCGCTGGCGGATCGCGTAGTCGTGCGACCGCTGGACGAGACGGAAGAGCAGACGCGCGGCGGGATCATCGTACCGGACACGGCGAAGGAGAAGCCCCAGCAGGGCGAGATCGTGGCGGTGGGCCCGGGTCGCGTGAGCGACGACGGAGCGCGGATCGAGATGGAGCTGGAGACCGGCGACCGTGTGCTGTACGGGAAGTACAGCGGGACGGAAGTGACGGTCGGCGGGGAGGACTACCTGATCCTTCGTGAGACGGACGTTCTGGCGGTCATCGGCTGAGGCCGTGGGCTGCAGAGGCAACGAGACGATCGAAGCAACTACATAGGAACGAGGAGGAACGCATATGGCGAAGGAACTCGAGTTTGACACGGAGGCCAGGGCACGCCTGAAGAAGGGTGTGGACAAGCTGGCCCGTGCCGTGAAGGTCACGTTGGGCCCGCGAGGTCGTAACGTGGTGCTGGACCGGCAGTTTGGTTCTCCCACGGTCACGAAGGACGGAGTGACGGTGGCGAAGGAGATCGAGCTGGAGGACGCCGTCGAGAACATGGGCGCCCAGATGGTGAAGGAGGTCGCGACGAAGACGAGCGACCTGGCTGGAGATGGCACCACGACGGCCACGGTGCTGGCGCAGGCCATCTTCCGGGAAGGACTGAAGAACGTGACGGCCGGGGCGAACCCCATGAGCATCCGCCGCGGGATCGACGCCGCGGTGGAGAAGGTGGTCGAGAACCTGCAGGATTCCTCGGTGGAGACGAAGGGCAAGAAGGAGATCGCGCAGGTCGGAGCGATTTCGGCGAACAACGACGCCGAGATCGGCGAGCTGATCGCGGACGCCATGGAGAAGGTCGGCAAGGACGGCGTGATCACGGTCGAGGAGGCGAAGGGCCTGGAGACCACGCTGGAGACGGTCGAGGGGATGCAGTTCGACCGCGGCTACCTGTCGCCGTACTTCGTGACGGACTCGGAGCGCATGGAGGTCGTGCTCGAGGACGCCATGATCCTGATCCACGACAAGAAGATCAGCGCCATGAAGGACCTGCTCCCGGTGCTGGAGAAGGTGGCCCAGCAGGGCAAGCCGCTCCTGATCATCGCGGAGGATATCGAGGGCGAGGCGCTGGCCACGCTGGTGGTGAACAAGCTGCGCGGTACGCTGAAGGTGTGCGCGGTGAAGGCGCCGGGCTTCGGTGATCGTCGGAAGCAGATGCTGCAGGATATCGCGGTACTGACCGGCGGGAACGTGATCAGCGAGGAGGTCGGCTTCAAGCTGGAGAACGCCGTGATCGGCGATCTCGGTGAGGCGAAGCGGGTCGTGATCGACAAGGACAACACGACCATCGTGGACGGCGCCGGCGAGGAGGACCAGATCAAGGGCCGGATCGACGAGATCCGGGCGGCGATCGAGAAGTCCACGAGCGACTACGACCAGGAGAAGCTGCAGGAGCGCCTGGCGAAGCTGGCCGGCGGTGTTGCGGTGATCAACGTGGGCGCGGCCACCGAGACCGAGATGAAGGAGAAGAAGGCGCTCGTCGAGGACGCGCTGCACGCCACGCGCGCCGCGGTGGAAGAGGGCATTGTGCCCGGCGGCGGTGTGGCACTGTTGCGGGCGATGATGAACCTGGCCGACTTCCAGGTGGACAACGTCGAGGAGCAGATCGGCGTGGACATCCTCCTGCGGAGTCTGTCGGAGCCGCTGAAGCTCATCGCGAACAACGCGGGCAAGGAAGGCTCTATCGTCGTGGAGCGGGTGAAGGAGTCGAAGGATGTAAACTACGGCTACAACGCCCAGACGGACGTGTATGAGGACATGGTCGAGGCCGGCGTGATCGATCCGACCAAGGTGACCCGTACAGCGCTCCAGAACGCCGCGTCGATCTCGAGCCTGCTGCTCACCACCGAGTGTGTGGTGGTCGAGGAGAAGGATGAGAACGAAGGTGGCGGCGGTGGCGCCGGCGGTGGCATGCCCGGTGGCATGGAGGGGATGTACTAGCCGCGAACGCGTGACATAGCGGGAAAGGGAAAGGCCCTGTCGTTCCAACGCGGAGCGGCGGGGCCTCCTTCTTTGCGGGGCGTTCGCGGCGGCGCGGCGGAGCCGCGCAACGGGCGGCGCGAACGGCGTTCTTGCGACATCAGTACGAGCCGCAGGCGAGCCTGCCGCGCTAAAGCCCACCGGCAGCCTGCCGATACTTTCTCTGTAAGGGATCCTACGAGCAAGAACGCGGAGTGCGATTCATGGCTGAAACGGAACGGCGCGTGCTGGTGGTCGAAGACGAGGCCCCGGTGCGGGAGCTGGTGGCGAAGCACCTGGAGAAGCTCGGGTACGTGGTGACCCGGGCGTCAGACGCGGAGCAGGTGCTGCTGCGCATGTCCCGGGACCGGGAGCCGTTCGACGTGGTGCTGAGCGATATCCACCTGCCCGGACTGTCCGGGGTGGAGCTGCTCCGGCTGCTGCTGACGCATTCACCGCTGCGGCCGGTGATCATGATCACCGGTGACTCGGACGAATCGCTGGCCCGGAAGGCGCTGGACTACGGCGCGGCGGGCTACCTGCTGAAGCCGTTCGAACTGTTCGAGCTGGAGGCGGCGGTGCAGCAGGCGCTTTCCCGGCTGGAGCTGGTGGAGGCGGCCGAGTCGCTGGCGAAATCCGACGCGGTGGAGCTACCGGACCAGGGCACCGGTGGGGGCGTGATTCCCACGGCGTGGCTGGAGCTGGCGGACAGTCGATCCTCGGCGGGCCGGGGTCACGGCTACCGAGTGGCGCGCCTGGCCGGCGCGATCGGGTCCGCCATGGACGTGCAGCTGGGCTCGGAGGACCGGAACGCACTGGACGTGGCGGCCCGTTCCCACGAGCTGGGGCGGCTTCTGGGTCCCACGGCCACGCAGACGGAGCTGGCCAGTCGGACGGCCCAGCTCCTCTACGACCTTGGGGTCGAGTCGAAGGTCCTCCGAACGGTGAACCACATGCGGGAGCGGTGGAACGGGAGCGGAGGACCGAACGGGCTCAGCGGGGAAGACATTCCCACTACGTCCCTCATCGTGGCAGCAGCGGACGCCATCGACCACGCGGCGGTGGTCCACATGGACTCGGGGCTGGAGCCGGCGGCGGCGGTGGAAGCGGCGCTCGACGAGATCCTGACCGATGCGGAGCGCCACTACGGCCCGGCGGTGGCCCAGGGGCTGGAGACCGCCGCGAGCGTGGTGGAAGCGATCTGGGTCCTGGCCCGGGGGCCGAAGGAGGAGGCGTCGGAGGCCGCCGGCACCTCCGACTAGCCTTCTTCAGGGGAGGGCGGCGCCTCGGCGTCGCCGGGCAGGGCGCGATACCGTTCCGTGTAGTCCCGGAGCATCCGGTGGGTGTTGAAGAAGGGCGCCACCTGCCGGATGCTCTCCTGCATCCGGGCCACCCATCGGGCCGGCAGACCGGACGCGTCACGGTCGTAGAAGAGGGGCGCCACCTCATCCTCGAGGGCCCGGTACAGCGCGTCCCGGTCGGCGCGGTCGGCGGCCTCCTGCGTCCGCTGCGCCTCGGCCGGGCCCCCGGCCGCGTGCTCGCGGATCGCCCAGCCGGGCGCCGGCGCGTCGGTCTCCCGGCCACGGTACGCCTCGTCCCACCAGCCGTCGAGTACGCTGAGGTTCAGCACGCCGTTCATGGCCGCCTTCATCCCGCTGGTCCCGCTGGCCTCCATGGGCCGACGGGGGTTGTTCAGCCATACGTCGGCGCCCTGGACCAGCGCGCGGGCCACGTCGATCCCGTAGTCCGGCAGGAAGACCACCTTCCCGCGGAACCGCGGCGTTCGGGCCACCTCGCCGATACGGGCGATGAGCGCCTTCCCGCCCTCGTCGCGGGGGTGGGCTTTCCCGGCGAAGATCACCTGGGCCGGACGGTCGGTGTGGTTCAGGACCCCGTCCAGACGGTCGAGATCGCCCAGGAGCAGCGTGGCGCGCTTGTAGGTGGCGAACCGACGGGCGAAGGCCACGGTCAGGGCGTCGGGGTCGAGGCGGACCCCGGTGGTCCGGGCCACGTAGGCGACGAGGGCCCGGCGACGTTCCTCGTGGGCCGTCCACAGCCGCCTGGCCTCCGGCCTCGGGGCGGGGGCGTCCTCGAGTCCGATGTCCGACGTGTCCATGCCGTACGTGGCCGAGATGCGGTCGTGGATCCATGTGGGTACGTGGATCCCGTTGGTGATGTGGTCGATAGGCACCTGCTCCACGGGGCGGTCGGGCCACAGCCCGTGCCACATGTCCCGGGAGACGGCGCCGTGCAGGGCGCTCACGCCGTTCGTGGCCCGGGCTAGGCGGATGGCCAGGACCGTCATGGTGAACGGCCCCTCGCCGGGCTCCTCCCGGCCCAGCTCCATGAGGGCGTCCAGGTCGAGGCCCAGGGAGTGGGCGGTCTCGGTCAGGTACCGGCTCATGAGGGCGCGGGAGAAGCGGTCGTGGCCCGCGGGCACCGGTGTGTGGGTGGTGAAGACACATCGTTGCCGGGCGCGGTCCGCCGCGGCGTCGAACTCCAGCTGCTCGGCCTGCATGATGTCACGGACCAGGTCGAGAGCCAGGAACGCCGAGTGGCCCTCGTTCATGTGGTACGTCTCCGGGCGGACACCGAGCTCGTTCAGGGCGCGATAGCCGCCCATCCCCAGGAGGATCTCCTGGGCGATCCGCATCTCCTGGGCGCCGCCGTACAGGCGGGCGGTGATACGGCGGTCTGCGTCGGCGTTCTCCGGGATGTCGGTGTCCAGGAGGAACAGGGGCACGCGGCCCACGTCGGCCCGCCAGACCCGTGCGCTGACCTGGCGGCCGGGGAAGGCCAGCTTGATGCGGAGCGGCGAACCGTCGGGCCGTTCCACCGGTCGCACGGGGAGGTCGTCGAAGTCGGCCACGGGGAAACTTTCCGTCTGCCGACCGTCGCCGTCTACCTCCTGGCGGAAGTACCCCTCGCGGTAGAGGACGCCGACGGCCACCAAGGGGACCCCGAGGTCGCTGGCGGACTTCAGGTGGTCACCGGCCAGGACGCCCAGTCCGCCGGAGTAGATCCGGAGGCAGGCGGTGAGGCCGAACTCGGCCGAGAAGTAGGCCACCAGCGGCCGGTCCTCCACGGCACGCTCGCCGTCGAACCAGACGTCTTCGGCCCGGAGGTAGGTCTGGAGGTCGTGCCAGAGGGCGTCGGCGCGCTCGGCGATGTCCGGGTCGTCCAGGACGCCGGGGTCCAGGCGCCGCAGCAGTGCTACGGGGTTGTGGCCCACGGCGTCCCAGAGATCCGGATCGAGCTCCCGGAAGAAGGCGCGGGTGGGTGTGTCCCAGTCCCAGCGTAGGTTGTGGGCCAGATCGTTCAGTCTTTCGGACAGCTTCATGGACTCCAGGCGTCGATTGGGTGACATTCGCTTGCGTTCACGCGGGTGCGGCACGCGGCACCAAAGGTAGAGGACAATGCAAACTCTGTGAAGCGGGCGGATCCCCGCGGCATCCTCCCGCCTTTCGGATTGACGGCCCGTCGCTCTCCGGTTTCTATTGTGGGGCGCATACTTTGTGCGTCGGGACGGTGTCGTGCTGCGGCACGGCCCACTACGTTGATCGCCCGATGAATCGAAGAGTGAGATAGTGATGGCTGGATCGAACAACCAGGACGTGATCACCGTTACGCTGCCGGACGGCTCCACTATGGAGGTGCCGCGGGGGTCGACCCCGCTCGACGTGGCGGAGCGGATCGGGCCCGGGCTCGCCAGGGCGGCGCTGGCCGGAAAGGTCGATGGCCAGGTCATCGACGTGCACACGCCGCTCGATGACGACGTGACGCTGGAGATCGTCACGCCCCGGAGCGACGACGCGCTGGACGTGCTCCGTCACTCGGCGGCCCACATGCTGGCCACAGCGGTCCGGAAGGTCCGCCCCGGCGCCGGGATCGGGTTCGGGCCCGCCATCGACGAGGGGTTCTACTACGACTTCGAGGTGGACGAGCCGTTCACGCCCGAGGAGCTCGAAGCCATCGAGGCCGAGATGCGGAAGGTTGCGGAAGAAGACCAGCCGTTCGAGCGGCGGGTCGTCTCGAAGGAGGGGGCCCGGGAGCTCTTCGGCGACGACCCCCTGAAGCTGGAGCGCCTCGAGGAGTTCGATGACGACGAGATCATCACCGTCTACCGGAACGGCCCGTTCCTCGACCTCTGCCGCGGGCCGCACATGCACCGGACCAGCGAGGTGGAGCACTTCAAGCTGCTGAACACCGCCGGCGCCTACTGGCGGGGTGACGAGAACCGGCAGATGCTGCAGCGGATCTACGGCACGGCGTTCAAGAGCGACCAGGAGCTGGAGCAGCACCTGGAACGGCTGGAGCAGGCCCGGAAGCGCGATCACCGGAAGCTAGGCAAGCAGCTGGAGCTCTTCCTCTTCCACCCGTGGAGCCCCGGGAGCCCGTTCTGGACCGACCGGGGGACCACCGTCTACCACGAGCTCGTGGATTGGATGCGAGGGGTACTGAAGGAGAACGGCTACCAGCTGGTGAAGACGCCGCTCCTCTACAACAAGGAGCTGTGGCAGCTCTCCGGCCACTGGGGGAAGTACCAGGAGAACATGTTCCTGGTCCTGGACAGCGAGTCGGGCGAGCACGACTTCGGGCTCAAGCCCATGAACTGCCCGAGCCACCACCTCCTCTTCGACTCCCGGCACCACAGCTACCGGGACCTGCCGCTACGGTACGGGACCCAGGACGTGCTGCACCGCAACGAGGTGTCCGGCGCCCTGGGCGGGCTGACCCGGGTCCGCCAGTTCCAGCAGGATGACGCCCACGTCTACCTGGCCGAGGACCAGGTCCCGGCCGAGGTCCAGCGGATGGTGGACCTGGTGGACTACTTCTACGGCACCCTCGGGCTCGAGTACACCGCCAAGTTCGCCACCCGACCGCCCCAGCGGATCGGCTCCGACGAGGTGTGGGACAGGGCGGAGGCATCGCTCCGGGAGGCTCTCGAGGCCACGGGGTTGGACTACGAGCTCAAGGAGGGCGATGGTGCCTTCTACGGACCCAAGATCGACTTCGACGTGGTGGACGCCCTCGGCCGGGAATGGCAGCTCGGGACCATCCAGCTCGATTACTCCGCCCCGGAGCGGTTCGACCTGAAGTACACCGGCGAGGACAACGCAGAGCACCGGCCGGTGGTGATCCATCGGGCCATCTTCGGCTCCTTCGAACGCTTCATCGCCATCCTCATCGAGCATTACGCCGGTGCGTTCCCCACCTGGCTCGCGCCCGAGCAGGTACGCGTGCTCCCCATCACCGATGACCAGGCGGACGACGCCGGCGAGGTGGTCAGGCTGCTCGTCGGCCGGGGCGTCCGCGCCACCCTCGACGACCGGTCGGAGACTCTCGGCTACCGGATCCGGGACGGCGAGACCATGAAGGTCCCGTACATGGCCGTGGTCGGCGAGCGGGAGGTGGAGGCCGGCACCGTAGCCGTCCGGAAGCAGGGTGCGGGGAAGAAGCAGGACGTGATCGATCGGGAGGAGTTCGCGGACCGGCTGGTCGAGGAGATCGAGGCGAAGGCGCTCTGAGAGGCGGCGCGCTGCGCGCGCAACAGGCGGCGCGACCGGCGTTTCTGCGGCATTCGTCCGGGTCGCGGGCGCGCCGCAACAGGCCCGGCCTGACGGCCGGGCAACAGGCGGCCTGACGGCCGCAACAGGCTCGCCTGCGGCTCGCAGAGGCTCGGGCCTACGGGCCTCGCAAGGGTGTGGGCTCGCTGCGCTCGCCCTGCGCTCGAGTGCCGCCGGGAACGATCGGTTGCCGTTGCGAGCGGCGCGGCCGCGAGCCCCTGCGGCCGCAGGCCGCCGATTGCCCGGCCGCAGGCCGGGCCTCTTGCGGGGCAAAGCCCCGCCGTTGCACCGCGCAGCGGTGCCTCTTGCGACCGAAGGGAGCCTGTTGCCGGCGGAGCCGGCCTGTTGCGGCGCGCCCGCGGCGCCGACGGGTGTCGTGACCCGCGGTTCGCGCCGCCTGTTGCGAGGCGGGCTGCGCCCGCCGAGCCCCGGTTGACCGCGTCAACCGCCTCCCTTATCTTCCGGGCCGACAAAAGAGACGAAGTGAAGGCCGGTTGCCGGCGCTTCCACCTTTCGGTCCGCGATGCGGTACCGCCGGGTCAGATGGCAACGACGCCCCTCGGGGTGTGTCGTGACATCGGACTCGCAAGGAGCGGGTCCTTTTTTTCTGGCCGGAGACGGAGGACGAGGCGATATCTACTGAAAAGCGAGTTCGGGTGAACCGTCAGATCCGGATCAGCCCGGTACGGGTGATCGGTGAGGACGGTGAGCAGCTCGGCATTATGGCGGTGGAGGAAGCGCTGGAATCGGCAGAGGAGCAGGGTCTGGACCTCGTGGAAGTGGCGCCGAACTCGAGACCGCCGGTGGTCCGGATCATGGACTACGGGAAGTACAAGTACGAGCAGAGTCGGAAAGCGCGTCAGGCGAAGAAGAAGCAGCACACCACGCAGCTGAAGGAAGTGAAGTTCCGCCCGGGGATCGAGGCGCACGACCTGGAGTTCAAGCTGCGGCACGCCCGGCGTTTCCTGGAGGAAGGGAACAAGGTGAAGGCCACGATGATGTTCCGTGGCCGGCAGGTGACGCACCCGGAGCTGGGACGGGAGGTGCTGGACCGGGTGGCGAGTGAACTGGAGGACGTGAGCAAGATCGAATCACATCCTAGGCTCGAGGGCCGCAACATGATCATGGTCCTGGTGCCGGTAAAGAGGTAGAGCAGGGGGATCTGAATGCCGAAGATGAAGACGAACAAAGGCGCTGCGAAGCGTTTCAAGAAGACGGCGAAGGGCAAGCTGAAGCGAGGGAAACAGGGCCGTCGTCATATCCTCACGAAGAAGACGCGGAAGCGGAAGCGTCATCTGCGGAAGGACGACTACGTTTCGAAGGCTGACGAGAAGCGCATGAAGCGCCTGCTGGGTGGATAACGGATATGCCGAGAGCGACGAGCGCGGTGGCACGACACCGCAAAAAGAAGAAGTACCTCCGTGAAGCCCGCGGCTACTTCGGTGGCCGCTCCAAGCTGTGGCGAATCGCCAAGAACGCCGTGGAGCGGGGCTGGCAGTACTCGTATATCCACCGGAAGCAGAAGAAGCGCACCTTCCGGCGGCTCTGGATCACGCGGATCAACGCGGCCGCGCACCAGCACGATATGAACTACAGCCGATTTATCCACGGGCTCAAGCAGGCCGGCGTCGAGGTCAACCGAAAGGTCCTCGCCGACCTGGCCGTGCGGGAGCCCGAGGCATTCGGCGAGCTGGTGGAGCAGGCCAGGGCACAGCTGGACTAGTTGCGAACGCTGCGATCGCGCGGCACCTTCGCCCCTCGGCCCTGCAGTCACGGGCCGGGGGGCGATTCCATTGTGGGGTACATGCATGCCGAATGATCTGATACAGGAGCTGGACGCGCTCGAGGCGTACGCCCGGGAGCGGGCGGCGGGGCTCGACAGCGAGGATGCGCTGGAGGCGCTGCGCATCGAGCTGCTGGGCCGCAAGGACGGAAAGCTCACGGCTATCCTGCGCCGGCTCGGCGAGCTGCCGGCGGAGGAACGCCCGGCGGTGGGCCGGCGGGGCAACGAGGTGAAGGAGGCCGTCACAGCGCTGCTGGAGGCCCGGGCGGCGGAGCTCGAGGGCGGCGCTGAGAGCAGCCCCGAAGTCGACCTGACGCTGCCGGGGCGCCGGCGCTGGAAGGGCGGACGCCATCCGGTGACCCAGGTGATCGACGAGATCCACGGCGTGTTCCGCGCCATGGGGTTCGTCCGTGCCCGCGGCCCCGAGGCCGAGACGGACTGGCACAACTTCCAGGCGCTGAACACGCCCCTCGACCACCCTGCGGCGGCGCCGGGCGACACCTTTTACCTGGACGACGGCGTGCTCCTCCGGAGCCACACGAGCCCGGTGCAGGTCCGGACCATGATGACCCACGACCCGCCGATCCGGATCCTGGCCCCGGGGCTGGTCTACCGCCGCGACCCGTGGGACCCGAGCCACGCGCCGGCGTTCGAGCAGATCGAGGGGCTGGTGGTGGACGAGGGGATCACCATGGTGGACCTGAAGGCAACGCTGGCCGAGTTCGCCCGTCGCCTGTTCGGGACGGAGACGGAGACCCGGTTCCGGCCGTCGTTCTTCCCGTTCACGGAGCCCAGCGCGGAGGTGGACGTGACGTGCCCCTTCTGCGAGAGCGGGTGCAGCACGTGCAAGGGTACGCGCTGGCTCGAGATCATGGGCGCCGGGATGGTGGACCCGAACGTGTTCGAGGCGGTGGGCTACGACCCGGAGCGCTACACCGGGTTCGCCTTCGGGATGGGTCCCGGCCGGATCGCCATGCTGGCCTTCGGCGTGCCGGACATCCGGATGCTGTACGAGGGGGACACCCGCTTCCTGGAGCAGTTCGCATGAACGTCAGCTACCGCTGGATCAGAGAGATCGCGCCAGGGATCCAGGCGTCGCCGGCCGAGCTGGCGGACCGGCTCGGCATGCTCGGAGCGCCCGTGGAGGAGACGGTCCGGCCCGGCGCCGGGCTCGAGGGGATCGTGGTAGGCCGGGTGGTCGCGACCCGGGAGCACCCGAACGCCGACACCCTCTCCCTCTGCCGCGTGGACACCGGGGAGGAGACGGTGGAGGTGGTGTGCGGCGCGCCGGTGATCGAGGAGGGCGGTCTCTACCCGTTCGCGCCCGTGGGCTCGAGGCTCCCGGGCGGGATGGAGGTCGGAGAGGCCGAGATCCGGGGCGAGACGAGCCGGGGCATGCTCTGCAGCGAGGCCGAGCTGGCGCTGGGCAGCGACGCGTCGGGGATCCTGCGCCTCGCCGACGGGCTGACCGTGGGCGCCCCGCTGGCGCCCCAGCTGGGGCTCGACGACACCCGGCTCACACTGGAGATCACGCCGAACCGGCCGGACCTCCTCTCGCACGTGGGCGTGGCCCGGGAGCTGGCCCCCGACGGGCACCACGGGATCGAGCTGCCGCCGTTCCCCGCCCACGGCAGTGAGGAGCGCACTGATGCCGCCATGCCGGCAGTGGACTTCCGTCGTGCCGGGCGGGAGGGCGGCACGGAGTCGGCCCGGGTAAGGGTCGAGGACGCCGACGGCTGTCCCCGGTACATCGGTGTGGTCATCGAGGGTGTGGAGGTGGGCCCGTCGCCGGCGTGGCTGGCGGGGAGACTGCGGGCCATCGGGCAGCGTCCCATCAACAACGTAGTGGACGCCACCAACTACGCCCTCCACGAGCTGGGACAGCCGCTGCACGCCTTCGACCTGGACCTCCTGAAGGGGCCGGCCATCGTGGTCCGCCGGGCCGAGGCCGGGGAGACCATCACCACGCTGGATGACATGGACCGCACGCTCGACCCCACCATGCTGGTGATCGCCGACGCCGAGGACCCGGTGGCGGTGGCCGGGGTCATGGGCGGCGCCCACAGCGAGGTCTCCGAGGGGACCACGCGGGTGCTCCTGGAGTGCGCCTACTTCGACCCGAAGACGGTCCGTCGGACGGCCCGGGCGCTGGGGCTCTCGACGGACGCCAGCTACCGTTTCGAGCGGGGCACGGACATCGACGGGATGGAGCGGGCTGCGCACCGGGCCGTGGAGCTGATCCAGGCGCTGGCCGGCGGCCGGGTCCAGGAGGAGGCGATGGACGTGTACCCGTCGCCCGAGCCGCCGCCCGTGGTCCGGGTCCGACCCGATCGGGTGGAGCGGGTCCTGGGCGAGGCCATTGACGCCGACACCATCGAGGAGCTGCTGACCCACATCGGGTTCGAGCTCCACGAGCGAGGCGACCCCGCGCTGGC
Organism: Longimicrobiales bacterium; assembly: GCA_046483065.1. GTDB lineage: Bacteria > Gemmatimonadota > Gemmatimonadetes > Longimicrobiales > RSA9 > JAWVYT01. Next base: position 42,808 of record JAWODW010000031.1, read on the forward strand.
CTTCCTCGTGCCCGGGTTCCGGGGCCACGACGTGACCCGGGAGGTGGACCTCATCGAGGAGGTGGCCCGTCGCTACGGCTACGACCGGTTCGACGAGGCGCTCCAGCCCTACCGTCCCACGGCCGTCCCCGAGGCGCCCCTGTCCGCGCTGGAGGACGCGCTCCGGGACTTCTTCGTGGGCCGTGGGCTCCTGGAGGCCCGGAGCATCCCCATGGCGCCAAAGGGGGCCGGCACCGTGGAGCTGCTCCGGCCCCTCTCCGCGGAGGAGAGCATGCTTCGCTCCACGCTGGCCCACGGGCTGGTCCGGGCGGCGGAGGTGAACATGGCCCGGGGCGTACGGGACGTCCGTCTCTTCGAGCTGGGCACCACCTTCCACCGTTCGGATGAGACCGTCCCCGACGAGGAGACCCGGGCCGGGGCGCTGCTGACCGGCGCCATCCGTCCGGCGCACTGGAGCGATGAGGCCCGGGACTACGACCTCTGGGACGTGAGGGGGCTGGCCGAGGCCCTGGCCGACGTCCTGGGCGGCGGCAGCGTGGAGCCGCTGGGGGACAGGGACGCCGGCACGCTGGCGCTGCCCGGGACGCTGGCGCCGGAGGCTCGCCTGGGCATCCGCCGGGATGGCGAGCTGGTAGGCGTGGCCGGTCGGGTCGCGGCCGCCGCCATCGACGCGCCGGCGTGGGCGGCTCCGGCCTTTGTGGTGGAGGTCCGGCTCACGGACGCCATGACGCGGGGCGAGCGGCCGGCCCTGACCACGCTGCCGACGCAGCCGGCCATCGACCGGGACCTGGCGCTCCTGGTCCCGACGTCTCTACCGGCCGCGGAGGTGGCCGCCACGATCCGGGAGTCGGCCGGGGATCTGCTGGAAGCGCTCGAGGTGTTCGATGTCTACACCGGCGAGGGCGTGGCCGACGGGATCCGGAGCATCGCCTACCGACTGGTATTCCGACACCCGGAGCGTACCTTGAAGGACGAGGAGGTCGACCGGGCGGTCGACCGGGTGCTGGAACGACTGAAGGATGCCTACGGTGTCGAACGACGGACCTGACGCGCAGGGCAACGGCACGCTGCCGGAGGACTTCGTCCGGCTGGAGGCATCGGTACGCGCGCTCCTCGAGCAGCTGGCCGGGTACCGGGCCCGTGCGCGGCAGGCGGAGGAGAAGAGCGCCGAGCTGAAGAAGACGCTCCGGGACGTGAGCAGCGGGGCGCTGGACCCCATGAAGCTGCGGGAAGGGATGCGGAAGCTGGAGGCGGAGAACGAGGAGCTGCGGCGCAGGATGGTGGAGGCCCAGGACCGGGTGCGGCGGCTGGTGGCCCGCTTCGACTTCCTACGGGAGGAGATGTGAACGAAGAAGCGCGTACGGTCACGCGGGTGGAGATCGCCGGGGACGAGTACACCATCCGGTCGGAAGCTCCGGCCGAGCATGTCCGGGACTGTGCCCGGTACGTGAACGAGACCATCCGAGAGATCATGTCGCAGGGCCGGCTGGTGGAGGCCCACAAGGCGGCCATCCTGGCCGCCATGGCGCTCGCCGACCAGCTCTTCCAGTCGCGGGAGGAGGTGGAAACGCTGCGGCAGGAGCTGACGGAGAAGTCGGCGCGGCTCCTGGCGGAGATCGAAGAGACGGCCGCGGCGTCGGACCTTGCATCCGCCGACTGACCGGACCTAGCTTGCCACATTCCGGCAGTGGGTCTGCCGGTCCGCCGGGCGCGGTGATCCCGGCGGGGAATCATGCTGCCTTCCAAGGCGCTTCGCGCCTTTCTTGGAGTCGCCCATATGGACAACCTCATCATGGTGGCGGTCGCCGCCGTTGTCGGCCTGTTTCTGGGCTGGCTCGGTGAACGGCTCCGGCTGCGCAATGCACGAGGCGGAGCCGAAGGGGAGGCGGAGCGCATCCTCGAGACGGCGAAGGACGACGCCGACCGGATGCGGAAGGCCGCGGAGCTGGAAGGCCGCGAGACCGCGGTCAAGATCCGGGAGGAGTGGGAACGGGAAGAAGATCGGCGGCGCGAGGAGCTGGAGCGCGCCGAGGCCCGGCTCGACGAGCGCCGGAGCAACCTGGACCGCAAGTACGAAACACTGGAGGAGCGAGAAGCGGCGCTGGAGAAGCGCGAGGAGGCGCTGAAACACCGAGCGCGGCAGCTCGACGAGGCCGAAGAGGCGGCCCGGGAACAGGAGCAGGAGGCGCGCAAGAAGCTGGAAGCGCTGGCCGGGATGTCGGCCGATGCGGCGAAGAAGGAATTGATCGGCCGCCTGGAGGACGAGGCCCGGTCCGAGGCCGCCAACACCATCCGGGAGATCAAGGACGAGGCGAAGCGGGAGGCCGAGCGCGAGGCGAAGAACATCATCGGGCTGGCCATCCAGCGGGTTGCCGCCGATCATACGGCCGAGAGCGTGGTCAGCGTGGTCCAGCTGCCGTCGGACGAGATGAAGGGCCGGATCATCGGCCGGGAAGGTCGGAACATCCGCGCCTTCGAGCAGGAGACGGGGATCGACGTGATCATCGATGACACGCCGGAGGCGGTGGTCCTGTCGGGTTTCGACCCGATCCGTCGGGAGGTGGGTCGCATCGCCATGGAGAAGCTGGTGGCGGACGGCCGGATCCACCCGGGTCGCATCGAGGAGCTGGTGGCGAAGAGTCGCGAAGAGGTCGAGGCGTCCATGATCAAGGCGGCCGAGGAGGTCCTCTACGAGCTGGGGATTCATGGCGTCGCCGACGAGATCGTGAAGGTCCTGGGTCGGCTCAAGTTCCGGACCTCGTACGGCCAGAACCAGCTGCTCCACTCGCAGGAAGTGGCGCTCCTGGCCGGCAACATGGCGCTGGAGATGGGGCTCGACGCCCAGATGGCGAAGCGGATGGGCCTCCTCCACGATGTGGGGAAGGGTCTCACCCACGAGCAGGAAGGCACCCACGTGGAGCTCGGCTACGACCTGTGCAAGCGACACAGGGAGCCCGACCCGGTGCTGAACGCCATCAAGGCGCACCACGACGAGGAGCCGCACCGGTATCCGGAGACGTTCCTCGTCACCGCCGCCGACGCCATCAGCGGGGCACGCCCCGGAGCGCGCCGGGAGATGTTCGAGACGTACGTGAAGCGCCTGGAGAAGCTCGAGGAGATCGCCAAGGGTTTCGATGGCGTGGAGCGGTGCTTCGCGATTCAGGCGGGCCGCGAGGTCCGGGTCATGGTGGACCCGGACAAGGCCCGGGACAATGACATGGCGCAGATGAGCGAGAGGATCGCCCGGACGCTGGAAGAAGAGCTCCAGTACCCGGGTCAGATCAAGGTGGTGGTGATCCGGGAGACCCGGGCGGTGGATTTCGCGCGGTAAGAAGAAACAACAACAAACAACCAACAACAACAAACAACCTTAAGGGCGGTAGATAGATATGGCGAAGATCATTGATGGGCGGGCGCTGGCGAAAGAGATGCGGGAGGAGATCCGGGAGGGTGCGGAGGCCCTCTTCGAGGAGACGGGTGTGAAGCCGGGGCTGGCCACGGTGCTGGTGGGCGCCGATCCCGCGAGCGAGCAGTACGTGCGGATGAAGGGGAAGGCCGCCGACAAGGCGGGGTTCAACTCGCGACAGATCACGATGTCGGGCGACACGCCACACGAAGAGCTGCTGGGCGTGGTGGAAGGGCTGAACGCGGACCCCGAGATCCACGGGATCCTGGTCCAGCTCCCGCTCCCCGACCAGATCGATGAGGACGAGATCATCCGGGCCATCGACCCGGAGAAGGACGTGGACGGGTTCCATCCCGTGAACGTGGGCCGTCTCTCCATCGGCGACCCCGAGGTGCTGGCGCCGTGCACCCCCGCGGGCATCGTGGAGATGCTGGTCCGGAACGGCTACGACCCGTCGGGCAAGCATGTGGTGGTGGTGGGCCGCTCCAACATCGTGGGGAAGCCGCTGGCGCTGCTCCTGCTCCGGAAAGCCCGGGGCGGCAACGCCACCGTGACGGTGGCCCACAGCCGGACCGCGGATCTGGGCGGCATGACTCGCCAGGCCGATATCGTGGTGGCCGCCGTCGGCCGCCCGAACACCGTCACGAAGGAGATGGTGAAGGAAGGCGTGGTGGTCATCGACGTGGGCTCCAACAAGGTGGATGATCCCACCGACGATCGGGGCTACAAGTGGGTCGGCGACGTGGATTTCGACGGCGTCAGTGAGGTGGCCGAGGCCATCTCGCCGGTCCCCGGCGGCGTGGGCCCCATGACCATTACCATGCTGATGAAGAACACACTGGAGGCCGCGCAGCGGTCGGTCCGATCCGCGGAGGCCGCCGAGGGCGCGGGCCCGGCGTGACGGGACCGCTGGACCTGTTCGCCGCCGCCGAGGCGGAGCGGCAGACGCGTCCGGAAGGGGAAGACGGGCCCGAGGGTGGGGCTCCCCGGACCACATACAGCGTCAGCAACCTCAACCGACTGGTCCGGGAGCTCCTGGACCAGTCGCTGCCGCCATTGTGGGTGGCGGGTGAGGTCAGCAACTGGAAGCGGTCCGCTGCAGGTCACTGCTACTTCACCCTCAAGGATTCGGACGCCCAGCTCCGGTGCGTCCTTTTCGCCGGCGACGCGCGTCGGCTGCCCACGGAGCCGGAGGAGGGCATGGCCGTGCGGGCGTTCGGGGCCGTCAGCCTGTACGAGCCCCGGGGCGACTACCAGCTGATCGTGCGGGAGCTCGAGGCCAGCGATGCCGGCGGGCTCTGGCGCCTGGCCTTCGAGAAGCTCCGGCGGAAGCTGGAAGCCGAGGGGCTCATGGACCCGGCCCGGAAGCGGCCGCTGCCACGCTTCCCCCGGCGGGTGGGTGTGGTCACCTCGCCCGTGGGGGCCGCCGTCCACGATGTGATCGAGGTCATCGAGCAGCGGGCGCCGTGGTGCACCGTGGTGCTGAGCCCGGCCCGGGTGCAGGGCGACGGCGCGGAGCACGAGATCGCCGACGCCATGGCACGGCTGGCGGAGCACGGAGCCGTGGACGTGATCATCGTGGGCCGGGGCGGCGGGTCGGTGGAAGACCTGTGGGCGTTCAACCGGGAGGAGGTGGCCCGGGCCATCGCCGCGAGCCCGGTTCCGGTGGTGAGCGCCGTAGGTCACGAGACCGACGTCACCATCGCCGACCTGGTGGCTGACCAACGGGCAGCTGCGCCATCGGCTGCGGCGGAGCGAGTGGTGCCCGACGGGCAGGAGCTGCGGCGTCAGCTCCGGTTGGCGGCCCGTCGGATCGGCGGCGCTGCGGACCGGCTCCTGGCGGCTCAGCGAAGACGGGTCGATGACCTGGCGGCCGACCTGGAGTCGGGGATGGACCGGCTGGTGGAGCGGCGGGCCCGTCGCCTGAACCGGAGCATGGACAAGCTGGAGGCGCTGTCCCCGCTGGCGGCGCTGAAGCGGGGCTACGCCGTGGCCCTGGACGACGAAGGCCGGCTGCTGCGCCGGACGGAGGATTTCGAGGCGGGAAGCACCTTCCGGCTGCGCGTCGTGGACGGGCAGGTGGACTGTACCGTAGAGGGGACGGAGCACGATGAGTGACGGGAACGGAGAGGTCGGGCTGGAAGCGCGCCTGACGCGGTTGGAGTCCATCGTGGAGCGGCTGGAGGCGGACGAGCTGGAGCTCCAGGAGGCGCTGGAGCTGTTCGAGGAGGGGATCGGCCACGTGCGCGCGGCCCATACCTTCCTTGAAGAGAGCCGGCTCCGGGTAGAGAAGCTGGTGGTGGAGATGAACGGCGCGGTGACGGTGGAGCCCCGGGCCGCGGACGAGTGAGCCCGGCAAGGGTCGACGCCTTCCTGGCCGGCGCGCGAGCGCCCGTCGATGCGGCCCTCGCCGAGGTGGTGCAGGATGCCGGGACGGGACCGCTCCCTGATGCGGTGCGCTACGCGCTGGACGCCGGCGGGAAGCGGCTCCGGCCGATCCTGTGCGTGGCCGCGTATCGGGCCGTGGCCGGTGACGTACCGGCGCCGGTCTACCGGCTGGCAGCGTCGCTGGAGCTGATCCACACGTACTCGTTGATCCACGACGACCTGCCGGGCATGGATGACGACGATGTGCGCCGGGGCCGGCCGGCGACGCACGTGGCGCAGGGCGAGGCGGTGGCCACCCTGGCGGCGGCGGCGCTGATCCCTCTGGCGGCCCGGGTAGTGCTCGACGCGGGCAGGGACCTGAAGCTGCCCGATGGGGTACGTCGGGACCTGGTCGGGACCCTGTGCGCCGCTGCGGGCGGCGGTGGGATGGTGGGCGGGCAGGCGCTGGACCTGGAAGCCGAGGGCCGGCAGGTCACGCTGGACGAGCTGGAGCGGATCCACCGGAAGAAGACGGCCGCGCTGCTTGCTGCTGCCCCGGTCATGGGTGGGCTCGCGGCCGGGGCCGATGACGCGGCCCGGGACGCGTTCGCAACGTACGGCAGGGCGCTCGGGCTGGCGTTCCAGATCGCAGACGATATCCTGGACGTGACGGGAGACACGGCGGTGCTGGGGAAGACGGCGGGCCGGGACACGGAGCTGGAGAAGGCCACGTTCCCGGCGCTGGAGGGCCTCGCCGAGGCCCGGGCGCGGGCGAATGCGGAAGTCGGCCGCGCCCTGGGCGCCCTGGACGCCGACGGGATCCGTTCGGAGGCATTGAGCGCGCTGGCGCGGTTCGCCATCGCGCGGGATCGATAAGTGAAAGCGGAGGACGGTTTGTCGTTGCTGGACACGATCGACTCGCCGGCGGACATCCGTCGGCTGGACCCGGAAGAGCTCGACACGCTGGCCGTGGAGGTCAGGCAGCGGCTCGTGGACGTGATCAGCCGCCTCGGCGGGCACTTCGCGCCGGGCCTCGGCGTGGTGGAGCTGACCATCGCGCTGCACTACGTCTTCGACACGCCCACCGACCGCCTGGTCTGGGACGTGGGGCACCAGGGCTACCCCCACAAGATCCTGACCGGGCGAAACGACCGGTTCCCGACCATCCGGCAGAAGGACGGGCTTGCGGGGTTCCTGAAGCGGGACGAGAGCGAATACGACACCTTCGGCGCCGGCCACGCGGCCACGTCCATCTCGGCGGCGTTCGGGATGGCCACGGCCCGGGACCTCCGGGGTGAGGACCACAAGGTGGCAGCGATCATCGGCGACGGGGCGTTCACCAGCGGGATCGCGTACGAGGCCATGAACAACGCCGGCCAGACCGACCGCGACCTGATCGTCATCCTGAACGACAACGACATGTCGATTGCGCCGAACGTGGGCGCCATGAACAGCTACCTGACGAAGCTGCGGAGCAATCCGGTCTACAACCGGCTCCGGGACGAGCTGAAGGGGTTGGTCCACCGCCTGCCGGAGCCCATGGAGCACCTGGCGGTGAAGCTGGATGACAGTCTGAAGCAGATGGTGGTGCCCGGGATGCTCTTCGAGGACCTGGGCTTCCGGTACGTGGGTCCCGTGGACGGCCACAACACCGCCGACCTGGTGGAGACGCTCCGGAACGTCCGGGACATGAAGGGCCCCCGGGTGGTCCACGTCCTGACGCAGAAGGGGAAGGGGTTCCCGGCGGCGGAGGCGGACCCCGTAGGCTGGCACGGCGCCAAGCCCTTCGACAAGATCAGCGGCGAGATCCACAAGAAGAGCGGCGGACTGCCGCGCTACACCAACGTCTTCGGCCGCGGCCTCGTGGAGCTCGGGGCGCAGCACCCGGAGATGGCCGTGATCACGGCCGCCATGCCCGGAGGCACCGGCACCGGCGCGTTCGGCGACGCCTACCCCGGTCGGTTCTTCGACGTGGGGATCGCCGAGGGCCATGCGGTCACCTTCGCCACGGGCCTGGCCGCCGAAGGGATGCGGCCGGTGGCGGCGATTTATTCCACGTTCCTGCAGCGGGCGTACGACTCCATCATCCACGACGCCGCCATCCAGAAGCTGCCGGTAGTCTTCGCCATGGACCGGGCCGGGCTGGTGGGGAACGACGGGCCCACGCACATGGGTCTCTACGACATCGCCTACTTCCTCACCGTGCCCAACGTGGTGGTCACGGCGCCCAAGGACGCCACGGAGATGCTGGCGCTCCTGCGCATGGGCGTGGAGTACGACGATGGGCCCTTCACCCTCCGCTACCCCCGGGACTCCGTCCCCGCCGACGCGCCGGCGCTGGACGAGATCCCGGAGGTCGACTTCGGGAGCTGGGAGACGCTCCGGAAGGGCAGCGACGTGGCGCTCCTGGCCACCGGAACCATGGTGCTGCCGGCGCTGGAGGCCGCCGATCGGCTCGAAGAGCAGGGGATCGAGGCGTCGGTGGTCAACTGCCGATTCCTGAAGCCCATGGACGAGCGCACCCTGGACTGGGCGCTGGGCGCCCACCGGGCGATCCTGACCGTCGAGGAGGGGATCGTCGTCAACGGGTTCGGCGCGGCCGTCGCCGCACGGGCGGCCGACCGGGAGTCCGATCGGCCGCGGGTCCGGGTCATGGGCGTCCCCGACCGGATCGTCGACCACGCCACCCGGGCCGAGCAGCTCGAGGAGGTGGGCCTCACGCCCGCCGGCATCGCCGAGAACGCCCGGGAGCTGGTCCGGCTGGGCGTGAAGACCGTCCGCGAGACGGCGTGATGAGCCACGCCCCGCCGTTCGGTCGTATCGGGATCGTGGGGCAGAGCCGCGACCCCACGCTGGAGGCCGTGGGCCACACGCTGAACGAGCTGGCCCGGGAGTACGGGCTGAAGCTGTGCCCGGAGCAATCGCTGCGTGACATCTTCGACCCGGGCGGCGACTTCGTCCCCGACCGGTTCGATCTGCTGATCTCCTTCGGCGGCGATGGCACGCTCCTCCGGGGCGCACGCCTCGTGGCCATGCACCATACCCCCGTCCTGGGTGTGAATCTCGGGCACCTGGGGTTCCTCACCTCCGTGGGCCCCGGCGAGCTGGAGCCCGCTTTCGAAGCCGTGATGGCCGGCGAGTACTGGCTCGACACCCGGTTCACCCTGGAGGCCCGCGTGGTGGACGCCGAGGGGACCCCCGGGAGCGTCCACATGGCGCTCAACGACGCCGTGCTCCACAAGGGCGGCTTCGCCCGGGTCATACGGCTGGCCATCTACCTGGGCGAGGACCGCGAGGAGGTGGGCGAGTACAGCGCTGACGGGATCATCCTGGCCACGCCCACGGGCTCCACGGCCTACTCGCTCTCCGCAGGCGGCGGGATCGTGGCGCCCGAGATGGAGTGCGTCCTGGCCACGCCGATCTGCCCCCACACACTGGCGGTACGTCCACTGGTCCTGCCGGCGGACACGGTGGTGGAGGTGGAGGTACGAGACCAGAACGAGGTGATCCTGACCGTTGATGGCCAGGAGGGCGAGGCGTTGACGCGGGGCGACCGACTGGTGGTGAACCGCGGTGAGGCCACGGTACCGCTGGTCCGGCTCCACGGCCAGAGCTTCTTCTCCACGCTCCGCCGCAAGCTGCACTGGGGGATCAAGGCGCCGACGGCGCCGGAGCCGGGCGAAGGGAGTGGAGGCGGTTAGCGTCCGGGGCTCAGTGCCCAGAGTTCAGAGGTGAGAAAATTGGAGTCCGGAATCCAGGGTCCAGAGTCCAGAGCACAGCGGGCGGGGTTCAGAGCGTTCTGGCGGCTGTCGGGCCCCGGGGTTGTCGGCGTGGGCCGGGGACGTCCCGTTCGGCTATTGATCCGCCCGGCCGGCCCGGCCTATCATCCCGGACCATGCTGATCGAGCTCCGGATCGAGAACTTCGCCGTCATCGAGCGGCTGGCCGTGCGCCTGGAGCCGGGCCTCAACGTCCTCACGGGCGAGACGGGCGCGGGCAAGTCCATCATCGTGGGTGCGCTCTCGCTCCTGCTGGGCGAGCGGGCGAGCTCCGACGCCGTTCGGGCCGGCGCCGAGCGGGCGGTGGTGGAGGGCGTCTTCGACGTGGAAGACCGGGCCGAGATCGTGGAGATCCTCCGGGACCAGGGGCTCGACACCGAGGACGGGCTCCTGATCCTGCGCCGGGAGGTGGCCGTGGAAGGCCGGAACCGGGCGTGGGTCAACGGGGCGGCCAGCACCGCGGGCCTGGTGGGCGAGCTGGGCAGCCGGCTGGCGGACCTCCACGGGCAGCACGAGCACCAGGCGCTGCTCCGCAACGCCGACCAGCGGGCCATCCTCGACGCCTTCGCCGGTCAGACCGACCGTGTGGCCGAGATGCGGGCGGCCCACCGTGAGCTGGCGGAGATCCGGGCCGAGGTCGAGGCGCTGGAGTCACGGCGCCGGGAGATCGAGCAGCGTGCCGACTTCCTCCGGTTCCAGCTCAACGAGATCGATGAGGCCGAGATCGAGCCCGGGGAGGAGGAGGAGCTGGAGGCCGAGAGCCGTCGCCTCGAGCACGCCGAGGACCTGGCCCGCCTCTCGGAGGGGCTCAACCAGGCGCTCTACGAGGGTGAGTCGGCGGTGGCCGAGGTGCTGGGCGCGCTCCGGCGCGAGCTGAACGAGCTGATCCGTATCGACCCGTCCCAGGAATCGGCCCGGCAGCTCCTCGAGACGGCGTACTACAACGTGGAGGAGCTGGGGCGCCGCATGGCCACCTACGCCAGCCAGGTGGAGCACGACCCGGGCCGCCTCGACGGCATCCAGCGCCGGCAGGACGCCCTCTACCGGCTGAAGAACAAGTACGGCCCGGAGCTGGAGGATGTGCTCGAGACCGCACGCCGGGCCCGGGAGGAGCTCGACACGCTGGAGAGCGCCGATTTCGAGCGGAAGGCGCTGGAGAGGCGGGAGGCCGAGGCCGCCGCGAGGGTCGCCGAGCTGGCGGGTCGCCTGACCGAGGGGCGCCGCACCGCGGGCGACGAGCTGGCGGAGCGCGTCGAGGCGATCCTCCCGGAGGTGGGCCTCGACGGCGGCCGGTTCCAGGTGGTCCTGGATCCCCTCGAGGAGCCCGGACCCCACGGCGCCGAGGGCGTCGAGTTCCTGGTTGCGGTAAACGTCGGGTTCGAGCTCCGACCGCTGAAGGACGTGGCCTCCGGCGGGGAGCTGTCCCGGGTCATGCTGGCGCTGAAGACCATCCTGGCCCGGGTCGACCGGGTCCCGACGCTGGTCTTCGACGAGATCGACGCGGGGATCGGCGGGAAGATCGCCGTGAAGGTGGGGGCCAAGCTGCGGGAGGTGGCCGCCCACCACCAGGTCTTCGCCATCACGCACCTGCCCCAGATCGCGTCCCGGGCCGACCACCACCTGCTGGTCCTGAAGGGTGAGGTGGAGGGGATGACCCGGACCGCCCTCGAGGAGCTCGAGGGCGACGACCGGGTCCGGGAGCTGGCCCGGATGCTCGGCGGCGACCCCGAGAGCGAGACCAGCCTCGATCACGCCCGGGAGCTGCTCCGAGCCGGGTGAGCGTGAGATGCCGCCCGGCGTGCGGGTGGACAGTTTCCTCGCCGGGCCCTACCTTTCAGCGCTGTTCGACCGGTCACCGGCCGGTACCACCCTTCGAATCCTCCCAAAAAACCAGGAGAACCAAGCATGAAGCTGCTACGTACCGCGAGCGTGCTGGTGCTGTCGGCGTTCGCCCTCACGGCGTGCGATGACGACGCTACCGGCGTAGAAATCGACGACCTCGCCGGCCTCTGGAACGCCACCCAGTTCGAGTACACGGACCAAGACAACACCGCCTTCAGCGTAGACGTGATCGGGGACCTCGCCGGCTCCCTCTCGCTGGATGTCAGCGAGGACGGATCGTTCACGGGGACCATTGAGATCCAGTTGCTCGAGACTGGACCGGTGCCCATGCAGGGGACCTTCTCCATCAATGGCGACACGCTCAGCATCGACTTCACCGGCCAGGCCTCGGCCGCGGGACTGGTCTCGAACATCGAGGCGGCGTTCACCCTGAATGGTGACGTGCTGACGCTCACGAACGACGACGTCTCGTTCGACTTCCCGGACACGTTCGAAGCGAGTACGGATGGCATTGAGGTGCGCGGCGAGGTCCCCGCGATCCTCGAGGTCCGGCTCAGCAGGTAGCGCTTTGCGTCGGTCCCTCTGCCCCGGTTCATACGACGTGAGGGCAGAGCGATCCGGCTGATGACGCCTCCGGGCGCCGAATGAAGCACGCGGCCCTTGCCTCGGCGGGGTCGCGTCTTCTTTCGGTTTTCTCCGCACGCCCCCGATCGGGTTGACGGTGACCCGGGGTGCGGGTAGACTTCGGGCGGAGTTGAAGCGGTCGGCCGTGCATGCACCGCTCAGTCTCGCCAGGCTGCGCGCGGCGAGACTTTGTCGGCCCCGGACGGGAGCTTGCAGGGCGGATGGTGTTGCACCAAGCAGTGCTACTGCGGGACTAGCTCAGTTGGTAGAGCGTCACGTTGCCAACGTGAAGGTCGCCGGTTCGAGCCCGGTGTCCCGCTCTGGATGGCAGGACCGGCCCCGGTGAGAGTCGGGGCCGTTTCTACGGCGCCGTAGCCAAGTGGTAAGGCAGAGGTCTGCAAAACCTCCATTCGGCGGTTCGAATCCGCCCGGCGCCTCTGACAACGGGCCGCGATCGCGGCCCGTTTTTTTATCGGTGCCGGACAGCCTCGGACGATGGCTCGGGCCGGTTCCGACCCGAGCCGAAGGTTCTGGGTCCGGCCTTGTCGCTCGGTCCCATAGCGGGCACGAAGTGCGGCCCTGGCCGCGCCGGCCGACGGGTCAGTGAATGCCCGAGGTGTCGATGGGGGTGGGCGTGGAGCGGCTGGTGGTGGTACCGTCGCCGAGCTGGCCGAAGGAGTTGTCGCCCCAGCAGAACACGCTGCCGTCCGTTGTCACGGCGCAGGTATGCGTATGACCGACATCGAGTGTCGTGAACCGGGAAGAGCCGATGACCTCGACGGGCGCCTCCGAGGCGGAGGTGGTCCCGTTCCCGAGCTGGCCCTGGTCGTTGGAGCTCCAGCAGAAAGCGGTGCCCGAGTCGGTGAGGCCGCAGCTGTGCCCGGCGGCCATGCGGGGCGAGGACAGGGCGGGCTCGTCGAAGATGAGGACCGGCTGGTGTTGCGCCGCACCGTCGAGGTACCCCCAGCAATAGGTCGCGCCGTCCGGGGTCCGAGCACAGCTTTCCGCCCTGCCCACAGCCATGGCAGCGAATGTGCGGTCGCCAGCCACCGGAAGCGGGGTGGTGACCCACGGCATGGAATCGGCCGCCGTGCGTCCGATCCCCAGGCCTCCGAAGGCGCTGGAACCCCAGCAGTACGCCACGCCCGCCTCGGTGATGCCGCAGGTGTGCAGGAAGCCGGTGGTGATGGTGGCCCAGACATGCCCGCCTGAGACGGGGACGGGCACGTCCTGATCGAGATCACGGGTCCCGTTTCCCAGCTGTCCGTAGCCACCCTGGCCCCAGCAGTAGCCGGCGCCGTCGGCGAGCCCGCACGTGTGGCTCCGGCCGGCGCTGAGGGTGGTGAATCGGAGCGCGCTCCCGATGGCGGCCGGCGTCCACCGGTTTTCCGCGACCCCGAGCGGTGATCCCGCGCCCCAGCAGTACGCGAGTCCGTCGGCGTCCAGACCGCACGTGTGCGAGTTTCCCGCGGCCAGGTGGGTGTAGGCGATCTGGCCGGTCACGGGTGCGGGTTGGGTCCGGATGGCGTCATCGCTGACCCCGATCCCGAGGCGGCCTTGCTGCGACGACCCCCAGCAGAATGCCCGCCCGGAACGGGTGAGCGCGCAGCTGTGATCCCACCCCGCGGTCACGGCGACGAATGGGTCCGGCTGGTCCCCCGGCCCTGTACCGTCCCCGGCGCAGGCGGCGAGCACGAGAACGATGGGTGTTCGCAGGTGCGAGCTCATGGCGCATTCCCGAGTGCGGATGGCGCGTCGAGAGGCTGTAGAATCACACCGGATAGGCGAGGATAGCGCATCTGGCCGGTCACTGGCAAGGGCGCCAGCGGGCGGGAGTGCGGCTGCCCGGGCGCGGTATGAATGGTGCGCGGTCTGTGGGCGGAGGTGATCGTATGAGCACACGCAAAATGATCGGAATCGCGCTGCTGGTGGGTGGGATCCTCCTGCTCGTCTTCGGCGTCCAGGCGTCACAGTCCGTCGCATCGGGGCTCTCGGAAACCTTCACCGGGTCGCCCACGGACCGGGCGATGTGGATGATCATCGGCGGGGCTGTCGCGACCATCGTGGGTGGGATCTACGTCTTCCGGCCGGGGAAGTAGCGGGTCCGCTGTGAGCCCATCGCTCATCTACGGCTCTGGACGTGAGCGCTCCAGTGCGCCATCATCACGGGCCGAGGCAGTCCAAGAACCGTGAGCGGAAGTGGAGGGTCGAATGACCCGAGATGAGGGGATCGCAGTACGCGTCGTCATCCTGGAGCTCGAGGGGGACGACTACCAGAACGTCTACGTCCGCATCCACGAGGAAGCGCGGGTGGTGGAGATCTTCACGCTGTCCGACGACGGGAGCCCCGGCGACCTGGTGGCGACGGCGCCCATCGACAACACGCTCATCGAGTGGACGGAAGGGACGGCGGCCAAGTACCCGGCCCAGCAGGGGCAGCGGGGATAGGCGCCAGCGTCTCGCCAGGATGCGAACGGGCCCGCGGAGTTTCGGCTCCGCGGGCCCGTCGTGCATCCGGGTGGTCGCCGGCCGTTGTCAGTCCCTGGCGCCGTCGACCATCTGGGGCAGGGTGGTGAGCTCGAGGATCTCGAACGACCGTTCGCCGGCGGGCAGCTCGATGGTGACCTCGTCGCCCTCCCTGGCCCCGAAGAGGCCCTTGGCCAGGGGCGAGGCGAGGGAGATGTGGCCGGCGTCGAGGTCCATGAAGTCGCCGGCGGTGATGGTGTAGGTGTACTCGTCGCCGGAGCCCGTCTCCCGGACCTTGAGGCGGCTGCCGAAGCCGGCGGAGTCGCGGGGGATGGCGTCCACGTCGATATTGGACAGTTCCCGCAGCCGGCTGGTCAGGTGGTTGAGCCGCGCCTGGACGAACTGCTGCCGCTCGAGGGCCGACTTGTAGTCGGCGTTCTCGCGCAGGTCGCCGAGCTCCACGGCGGCCTTGATCCGCTCGGGCAGCTCCACGTTCAGCTCGTGGGTCAGCCGGGTGACTTCGTCTTCGAGTTTCTGGATGATTTCTTCTAACATGGCGGCAAACATAGTGTGGAAACGGGGTGGTGGGAACCCCGGGTGGGGGAGCGGAAGCCCGTTGACGCCAGCGGTTTTGCGCCGGTCCGGGGGGCGGGCTACATTGACGCCCTTCGCCGTCTATGGCGTCTGCGAGGGGGTCGCGAGCCGGCACGCGTGCGAGTGTGGCGGTGGCGTGCTCCTTGCCTCGGAAACGGTCAGTGAGCGGCGCGGCACGGTGATCGATTCAAGCGGAACGAACCGATAGGAGGAGTGATGGCAGAGGAGACGAAGACGGCGCGGCCGGTACTGGACGACCTGGACCTGCCTCTGGGCAAGCGGGTCCGTCTGCACCGGATCCTGTACGAGCACGGCGCGGGCAACGGCACGCTGCTGGCGCTGCCCATCGACCAGGGGATCGAGCACGGCCCCATCGACTTCCTGCCGAACCCGCCGTCGGCGAACCCCAACTACCAGTTCCGGCTGGCCGTGGAGGGTGGCTACAACGCCATCGCGTGCCACTGGGGGATGGCCCGGCGCTACATGAAGGACTACGCCGGGAAGATCCCGCTGATCCTGAAGATCAACGGGAAGACGAACATCCCGAGCGACGCGCAGGCGATCTCGTCGCCGACGGCCACCGTGGAGGACGCGGTGGCACTGGGTGCCGACGCCGTGGGCTACACGCTGTACGTGGGCTCGCCGATGCAGGACGAGGACTTCAAGCGGCTGATGCAGGTCCGCGACGACTGCGAGAAGCACGGTATGCCGCTGGTGGTGTGGAGCTACCCACGGGGCGAGGCCATCGAGAAGAAGGGCGGCCGCGACTCGCTCTACGCCGTGGACTACGCCGCCCGGCTGGCCCACGAGTTCGGCGCGGACGTGATCAAGCTGAACGTGCCGAAGAAGTCCGACAAGGACGCCCAGATGCCGGAGAAGTACCAGGAGCTCGAGTGGGACTACGCGGAGGGCGCGCGGCGGGTGATCGAGACCGCCGGCAACTCGATGGTCCTGTTCAGCGGCGGGAGCAAGGTCAGCGACGAGGACCTCATGAACAAGGCGCGGACGGTGATAGAGAACGGCGCCACCGGGCTGATCTTCGGCCGGAACATGTGGCAGCGGCCGTACGACGAGGCGCTGGAGATGACCGCGCGCATCAAGGAGCTCCTGCAGCAGTTCCCCTCCTAGCGGCACGGCCGGGGACGCCCGCGTGAACCAGGACGCGCTGAAACGACAGGCCGCGTGGGAGGCGGTGGAGCAGGTGGAGCCCGGGATGAAGCTGGGGCTCGGCACCGGCTCCACCGCCCGTCGCGTGCTGGAAGCCATCGCCGACCGGCGCGAGCGGGGGGAGCTCGACGGGATCGTCGGGGTCCCCACGTCGTCGGACACCAAGGAGTACGCCACGGAGCTGGGGATCCCCCTGGCCACGCTGGACGAAGAGCCCCACCTCGACCTCACGGTGGATGGGGCGGACGAGGTGGACCCGTCCCTCGAGCTCATCAAGGGGCTCGGCGGCGCGCTGCTGTGGGAGAAGATCGTGGCGGCGGCCACCGACCGGCTCGTCATTGTGGTGGACCAGAGCAAGCTGGTGGACCGGCTGGCCACCCGCTCGCCGCTGCCGGTGGAGGTGGTCTCCTTCGGGTGGCGGACGCTGCTTGCGCCGATGCGGGAGCTGGGCGCCGAGCCTGCGCTCCGTGAGAACCCGGGGGGCGACGCGTTCATCACCGACGGCGGCCACTACATCCTCGACTGCACGTTCCCCTCCGGGATCGAGGACGGCTACGAGGTGGAGGCGGCGCTCCACGCGCTGCCCGGTGTGGTGGAGACCGGTCTCTTCCTCGGGCTGGCAGAGACCGTGGTGGTGGGCACGGAGCAGGGGCCCCGTACGCTGCGACGAGGGGCACCCGGATGACCGTGAAGATCGCACCCTCCATCCTCTCCTCCGACTTCGCCCGCCTCGCCGACGGTGTAGCGGAGGCCGAGGCCGGCGGCGCCGACTGGGTCCACGTGGACGTCATGGACGGCCACTTCGTCCCCAACATCACCATCGGCGTCCCGGTGGTGGCGGCGCTCCGGAACGTCACCGACCTGCCGCTGGACGTGCACCTCATGATCGAGCGGCCGGAGAAGTACGTGGACGCCTTCGCCGACGCCGGCGCCGACTGGCTCACGGTGCACCAGGAGGCGTCGGTCCACCTGCACCGGACCGTGCAGGCCATCAGGCACCGGGGGATGATGGCCGGCGTGTCACTGAACCCCGCCACGCCCGTGGCCACGCTGGAGGAGATGGCGCCGTACCTGGACATGGTGCTGGTCATGAGCGTGAACCCCGGCTTCGGCGGCCAGAGCTTCATCCCGTCGAGCACCGCCAAGGTGGCCCGGGTGAAGGCGCTGCTGGAAGATGCCGGTCGGCCGGAGGTCGAGATCCAAGTGGACGGCGGGATCGGGCCCGACACTGCCGGCGAGGTGGCCGCGGCCGGCGCCACGGTGCTCGTGGCCGGCTCCGCCATCTATCGTGGCGCGGGGTCGGTGGCGGACAACATCGCCGCCATCCGGGAAGCGGCCGGCTGAGAGAAGCGGTGCTCGCCGGACGGCGTCGGCGAAGGCCATTCGCTGCCCTCCGGAGCGTCGTGGGAGCGGGGCGTGGCCCCGACGGGACTCACCGACTATCTTGGTCGACCCTGCCGGGGTGGCGAAATGGCAGACGCGGCGGACTTAAAATCCGCTGGGCTTCGGCCCGTGTGGGTTCGATCCCCACCCCCGGCATTCATCTCCACTGGGGTGGCACCTCGATGAAGGCGTCACCGACGCCGGTGATGCCTTCGTCGACCACGGAGAAGCCTGCGCGGCTCATCTCCGAGTCGAGGCGGCAGAGCATCTTCTCGTCGTCGTCCCGGTCGTCGGGGTTCTCCTTGACCCAGGTCCAGAAACGGACGAGGGCCCTGGAGAGGGCGGCCTGGCGGTCGCGATAGTCCCGGACGGCCCGTTCCTCCTGCTCGGTCATCTCCCGGGGATCGTCCTTGCCCGTCACTTCCTTGACCAGCTGCGCCATGGTGGCCTTGGGCTTCGCGGGGCGGACATTGTATCGGATGTAGATCAGGTCGTTGAAATCCACGCGTCTACCCGTTCCTCTGTTCGGTGATGGGCGCGCTCGGTCCGCGCCCGTGCACCCACAGAAAGTACGACGTTACGGGCGCCTGGCCATAGGGCGTGCGGGGCCGCCGTTCTGCGCTCAGCCCCGGACGGTGCCGGTGACCTCCATCTCCCGGTCCTGGCGCACGATCCGGCGGGGGCCGGGTCGCCGGGGTGGTCCGCGTCCTCCGCACCGCTTGCCGGGCCACGCGGGGTGCCGGTAGGTTCCCCCGCTGTGGAAACGGTACTCACACTCCTCGTCATCGCGGGGGTCGCGACCGCCGCCTGGCACCTGGTGCGGGCGGCGTTACGATTCCTGCAGCAGGCGGCAGCAGGGATCTGGGCGGGCGAAATGGCACGGACGTACGCGCGGCGCGGCGATCTGACGGCGCTGGAAGCACAGGAACGGGAGCGCTCGGAGGCCATGCGGTCGGGGGCGCGGTCCGGGTTGGTGGCACTGGCGTGGCTCGCGGCGCTGGCTGCGCCGGCGTTGATACCGTGGGCCCGGGAGGTCTACGCCGTCTACGCGCTCCTCCTGCTGGAGCCGGTGGCCCGGCGGGCCCGGCGGGACCGGGGAGCGCGCCGATGATCCGGGTGATCTTTCTCGGCACGGCGGCGAGCCGGCCCACGGTGGGCCGGAACGTGAGCGCGGTGCTCATGCACCGACTCGGCGAGACCTTCCTCTTCGACTGCGGGGAAGGGACCCAGCGGCAGATGATGCGCTACGGCACCGGGTTCGCGCTCCACCACATCTTCTTCACCCATATGCACGCCGACCACATCCTCGGGCTCCCGGGGCTGCTCCGGACCATGGGGCTCCAGGACCGGACGGAGCCCATGCACCTCTATTGCGCCCGGGGCGAGGCGAGGATCGTGAGCGACGCCGTGCACCTGGGCGTCGACCGGATCCCGTTCCCCGTGGAGATCCACGAGCTCGAGCCGGGGCAGGCGGTGGAACGGGATGGCTACGACATCCTCCCGTTCGCCACCCGGCACGGCCGCCACTCTCTGGGTTACGCGCTGGTGGAGCACGACCGACTGGGGCGCTTCGACCCCGAGCGGGCCCGGGAGCTGGGGATCCCCGAGGGTCCGCTCTGGGGGCGGCTGCACGAGGGCGTGGCGGTGGAGATCGACGGCCGGACCATCGAGCCCGACGAGGTGGTGGGTCCGGCAAGGCCGGCGAGGCGGGTGGTCTACACGGGCGACACTCGCCCTGGCCCCACCACCATCGAGCACGCCCGCAATGCCGACCTCCTGATCCACGAGGCCACGTTCGCCGAGGAAGAGGCGGACCGGGCCAGGGAGACGGACCACTCCACTGCCCGGGAGGCGGCCGAGATGGCCCGGGCGGCCGGCGCCCGGCGGCTGGCGCTGACCCATATCTCGCCCCGGTACGGGCTCGACTCGTCCACTCTGGAGCAGGAGGCCCGGGCTGTGTTCCCGGGCGCCATCGTGGCCCGGGACGGGCTCGAGATCGAGATCCCGTACCCGGACGCCGACGAGGCCGGTGACGGCGAGGCCGGGGCGGCAGCACCCGAAGCCGACGGATGAACCGGCAGCCCATCGAGGTGACCGTCCCCGGCGACAAGTCCATCACCCACCGTGCGCTGATCCTGTCGGCGCTGGCGGAGGGCGAGAGCCGGTTGGCGGGGCTCCTGGAGGCCGCCGACACGCGGTCCACCGCGGCAGCGCTCCGGGCCCTGGGTGTGACCGTTGCCGAGCCGGGGCCGGGCGAAGCGGTGGTGACCGGGAGCGGGCTCCGTGGGCTGCAGGCGCCGGCGGTGGAGCTGGACTGCGGGAACAGCGGGACCACGGCGCGGCTGCTGCTCGGGCTCCTGGCGGGCTCCGACGTGGAGGCCGTGCTCACCGGCGATGCGTCGCTCCGGCGCCGACCCATGCGTCGCGTCACGGAACCGCTGGGCCGGTTCGGCGCCCGCTACGAGGAGCTCGGCGAGCCCGACCGGCTGCCGATCCGGGTCCGGGGCACGCGCTCCCTGCAGCCCATCGATGTGGTGAACGTCCGGTCCAGCGCCCAGGTCAAGACGGCCATGCTCCTGGCGGGGCTCGCGGCCGGGGTGGACGTGCGGGTCACCGAGTCCGGCGGGCCGCGGGACCACAGCGAGCGGATGCTCGCGGCCATGGGCGCAGGCATCCGGACTACGCCGGGCGAGGCGGGCGACGTGGTGCACCTCGACCCGCCGGCGGGCCTGAGCCCGCTGCGGCTCACCGTGCCCGGCGACGTTTCGTCGGCGGCCTTCTTCCTGGCGCTGGGCGCGCTCCGGGGCCCCGTCCGGGTCCGGGGCGTAGGGCTGAACCCCACCCGGACCGGTGCGCTGGACGTCATGGCCCGGATGGGGGTGCACGTTGACGTCGAGACGACGGGGGACGCGGCCGGTGAGCCCGTGGGCCACGTCGCCGTCGAGCCGGCCGAGCTCCGGGGCACCACCGTGCCGGCCGGCGAGGTCCCGCGGCTCGTGGACGAGATTCCCGTCCTGGCCGTGCTGGCCGCCCGGGCGGTCGGGGAGACCCGGTTCGAGGGCGTGGCGGAGCTCCGGGTGAAGGAGACCGACCGGGTCGAGGCGCTGGCCCGGAACCTCCGGGCACTGGGCGCCGACGTGGACGACGGCCCCGACTCCCTCACCGTCCGCGGGACCGACAAGCCGCTCCGTGGTACCGTGGAGGCCTTCGGCGACCACCGGATCGCCATGGCCTTCGGCGTGCTCGGCGCAGTGCCCGGGAACCCGATCCGGGTCCGGGGCGCCGAGGCCGTCGGGATAAGCTACCCCGGATTCTGGCGGGAGCTCGAGCGTGTGACCGAGAAGATGGAGGCGGCGTGATCATCGCCATCGACGGGCCCGCGGGGTCCGGGAAGAGCAGCACCGCCCGGGAAGTGGCCGGTCGTCTGGGCTACCTGCACGTGGATTCGGGCGCCTTCTACCGGGCGCTGACCTACGCGCTCCTGGACCGGGGCGTGCCCGAGACCGAATGGGACGACCTCGACTCCGGGCAGCTCGATGCGCTCGAAGTCCGGGGCGAGCGGGGTAAGGACGGGCTGCGCCTCCGCGTGGGCGATGCGGTGGTGGACCGGGAGCTCCGCACCGCGCAGGTCGACGACCACGTCTCCCACGTGGCGAGGATCCCCGGCGTCCGACGCTGGCTCCTGGGCCGGCTCCGGGCCCTGGCCGACGCCGAGGACGTGGTGGTCGACGGCCGCGACATCGGTACCGCCGTCTTCCCCGACGCGCCCCTCAAGGTCTTCCTCGTGGCCGCACCGGAGGTCCGGGCCCGGCGGCGGCTCCGGCAGGAAGGAGTGCCCGAACCCGATCGGGACACTCTGCTGGACGCCATAGCCCGGCTCGCCGAGCGCGACCGCCAGGACCGGGAGCGCGAGGTGGCCCCGCTCCGCGCCGCCGACGACGCCGTACGGGTCGACACCACGGCCCTCACCTTCAACGAGCAGGTGGCGGCTATTCTGGAGCTGGCGAAAGGCGCCCGGCCGATGCATTGACGGGCGCTGCCGCTTATGCGCCCGTTCGTCGACGGGGGGATGACGGTTCGCGGCGGGTTTCGTTCGCGGTGACTCGAGACTTCCGGGCTCTTTGCATTCGCGGCAGATGATGGGGGGACTGGGGGTGAGCCGGGCGAGGCTTCCTTCTGGGCGGAGAGCGCGATGCCGGCGGAGGCATTCGCCGCGGCCTCCGCCCCGGCGAATAGAGCCATGCCGGTGGGGCATTCGCCCCGATCAGATCGCCGTCCCGAAGATCGGACCCCCCATCCCCCAGTCATCCCACGAAGTCAGCTTCAGCCGCGAACGTCCGAGGCGACCCCGCGAGCCCTGCCTGGCCGCGAAGCCTGTTCCCCCAGTCCGGGGGGGGGAGCGGGGTGGGGTGGCGTGTGGTTGACCCTCACCGGGAACAGCGGTAGCTTACAAGGCTGTTCCGCTCCAGAGCGGGGCGGTGCAGCGGGGCGCGAAGAGCGCGCCCTGATTTTTTTCTCACGCGAACCGTCGGGAGCCACCTGGCTCAGCGGCGAAGACAGGATGTCCAGGAGAATGGCAGACACACCCACGCAGACCGAGACGCAGGATCCCACCCCGCAGGACACTTCCGAAGCCGAGATGCTGGCCGCCGAGGAGGCCGTAGTCGAAGCCGGCGATCCGGAGGAGCAGCTGGCCGAGCGGGAATATACCCAGGACCAGATCGACCGCCGGGCCCATGAGGTCGGCATCAAGCCGGAGCTCTTCGAGGAGAACGAGTACAGCCTCGACGAGTACGAGGAGATGCTGGCCATGTACGAGGAGACCCTCAGCGAGATCGAGGAGGGTGAGATCGTCAAGGCCACGGTGCTCCGGCTGACGGAGAACACGGTGGTGCTCGACGTCGGCTTCAAGAGCGAGGGCTCGGTGACGAAGGACGAGTTCACCGACCCCGACGAGCTGGAGCCGGGCGACGAGGTGGATGTTTTCCTCGAGGAACTGGAGGACGAAGAGGGCCGGGTGGTCCTCTCGAAGAAGAAGGCGGACTTCCTCCGGGTCTGGGACAAGATCAAGAAGGCCCACGAGGAAGACAACGAGGTCCCGGGGATCCTGAAGCGGAAGATCAAGGGCGGTGTGACCGTGGACCTCATGGGTGTGGAAGCGTTCCTGCCCGGGTCGCAGATCGCGCTGCGCCGGGTGCCCAACGTCGAGGACCTGATCGGACAGCGCTACAGCTTCAAGATCATCAAGCTGAACAAGCGGCGGCGGAACATCGTGGTGAGCCGCCGGGTGATCCTGGAAGAGGAGCGGGAGAAGAAGAAGGAGTACCTGGTCAAGGAGCTCATGGTCGGTCAGGTCCGTGAGGGCGTGATCAAGAACGTCACCGACTTCGGTGCCTTTATCGACCTGGGCGGGCTCGACGGGCTGCTCCACATCACCGACATGAGCTGGGGCCGTGTGGGCCATCCGTCGGAGATCGTCGACATCGGCGACTTCATCGACGTGAAGGTCCTGGACATCGATTGGGACCGGGAGCGGATCTCGCTGGGGTACAAGCAGCTCCTGCCGTACCCGTGGAAGGACGTGGCCGACAAGTACCCGGTGGGCTCACGGGTCATCGGGCGCGTGGTTTCCATCACCAACTACGGCGCCTTCGTGGAGCTGGAGAAGGGCGTCGAGGGGCTGGTCCACGTCAGCGAGATGAGCTGGACGCGGAACATCAAGCACCCGTCCCAGATCGTCTCCATCGGCGACGAGATCGAGGCCGTGGTCCTCAAGGTGGACCGCGAGGACGAGAAGATCTCCCTCGGTATGAAGCAGATCGAGGAGGACCCGTGGCTCGCGCTGCCGGTCAAGTACCCCACGGGCACCAAGGTGAAGGGCACCGTCCGGAACCTGACGTCGTTCGGCGCGTTCGTGGAGATCGAGCCGGGCATCGACGGGCTGATCCATATCTCCGACATGAGCTGGACCAAGCGGATCCAGCACCCCTCCGAGGTCCTTCGGAAAGGCGAGGAGGTGGAGGTCATGGTCCTGGGCGTGGACGCCGAGAACAAGCGGATCTCGCTCGGGCTCAAACAGATGCAGGACGACCCGTGGTACGGCCTGGTCGAGCAGTACTCGCCCGGCGTCGAGACCGACGGCGTCGTGGCCCGCGTGCTGGACGACGGCGTGGTCATGGACCTCGGCGACGACGTGGAGGGCTTCGTCCCCTTCAGCCAGTTCCCCGATGAGGTCGACGAGCCGGCCGAGGCGCTGAGCGAAGGCCAGAAGGCCGAGCTGCGCGTCCTCGAGTCCGACGCCGTGAACCGCCGGATCGTCCTGGCCATCACGGAGATCCACGAGCCCGAGGGCGGCGTGGAGGCTGCGGAGGGCGAGGATGAGTCCGAGGTCGAGGCAGAGGCCGGCGAAGAGACTGAGGCCGCCGAGGAGGTCGAAGCGGAGGCTGAGGAAGAGATCGAGGCTGAAGCCGAGGTCGAGGAGGAAGCTGCGCCCGAGGTCGAGGAAGAGGTCGAGGAGGAGACTGAGGCTGAGCCTGAGGTCGAGGTCGAGGAAGAGGTCGAGGAGGAGACTGAGGCCGAGGTGGAGGAAGAGGCGGACGTCGAGGAAGAGGCCGGGGCCGAGGCCGACGAGGCCGATGAGACCGACGAGGAAGAGAAGCCCGAGGACAAGTAATCGTCGGGCAGGGGCCCAGGGGACGTGATTGACGCCGTGGAAGGGGTCGAGAGCGTCCGTCGGATGCGGGGAGGGGGCCGCGGTGCGGTGCCCCTCCCTTTTTTCGTATGGTGAGGGGCGGTAGTTTTCCGGCCGCGACGTGACATCAAGGGAACGAGGCAACGGCTTGAACGAAGCGAGGAAGAAGAGCGTGGTGGCTTCGGGGATTGCGGCGCTGGTCATCGGGCTGGCGTGCACGGTAGGGGAGGGGCAGCCGGAGTCGCCGAGGCCGCCGCAGGGGCCGGCGCCCGCGGAGGCTCCGACGGATACGGCCGAACGGGCGGCGGAGGGTGGGGAGCCCGGGGCTGCGGAGGCCTACCGGGCCACGGACCTCCTGATCCGGTCGCAGCTGGCGTACGAGGCGGCGCGGCTCGAGGAGGCGCTGTCGCTGGCGGAGGAAGTGATGGCGGATCACGCCGGGAGCATGTCGGCGGAGCCGGCCCGGTGGGTCGGGGCGCGGGCGGCGTTCGCTCTGGGCCGGTACGAGCGGGCGCGTGAGCTGGCGCAGGGGTACGCCGATGGTCAGCCGGAGACCTCCACGCTGGCGGTGCGTGCCCGGGAGCTTGCCCGGCTGGCGGCGGACGCGCTGGAGGAGCCTGCGGACGCGCCGCCGGTGATCGGCGCGATCCTGCCCCGCAGCGGGCCGCGGGTGCTGGTCCGGTACGCCGACTGGGTGCTGGAAGGGATCGAGCTGGCGGTGGCGGAGGTGGAGCGTCAGCAGGGGCGTCCCATTGACCTGGTGGTGGTGGACGACTCGGGCGGTGCCCGGACGCGGGCGGCGGTGCGGGAGTTGGAGCGGCGGGGTGCGCTGGCCATCGTAGGGCCGCTCCTGCCGCAGCAGCTGCCGGTGGTGGCGCAGGCGCGCCGGGACACGCGTATGGTGATCGTGAGTCCCACGGCGCCGGGCTCGCCGTCGTGGCCGGAGTCGTACTCGGTGAGCACGGGCGACACGCGGGGCGCGCAGCAGCTGGGTCGCTACGCCGCGGACGTGGGGTTCCGGCAGGCGGCACTGCTCTACGCCCGGGGCCCGGAGTACGAGCGGAAAGCGAAGGCGTTCGCCGTGGAGTACGAGACGCTGGGCGGCGATGTGAAGACGATGGTCCCGTATGACTCGGGGACCACCACGTTCGGCCCCCATATGAACCGGATCCTGGCGGCGGTCGCGCCGGAGGACACGGTGACGGTGGATAGCGTGCTGGTGGACAGCCTGATCGCGCTGGGGTTCCTCCCGGACCGGGTGGCAGCGGACTCCATGCCCCGGGACACGCTGCTGATGCTGCTGGGGATGCTGCGACCGGACAGCGCGGCCGTGGGCCCGAGGCTTCCGGCTGACAGCGTGGTGGAGCTGCCGTACGACACGTCGGATCCGTGGCTGGGCATGCCGCCGCAGCAGCCGTTCGCGCTGTTCGTCTCGGGCCCGCGTCAGGACGTGCCGAAGATCGCGCCGCAGGTGGCGTTCTACGACCTGGACTCCGCCGGCGTGCAGGTTTTCGGCGATGAGGCGTGGACCACCGCCGAGGTCCGCCGTGTGACGCCCGGGCGGGACCTGGAAGGCGTCATCGCGGCGTCGCATTTCCCGCCGGGGCGTGCGGACGCGGCGGCGGACCCGGCGTTCGTGGAGCTGTACGAGGACCGCTACCGCCGGTCGCTGGACAACCCGCTGCCGGCGCTGGGCTACGACGCGGCGAACCTGGTCCTCCAGGCGCTGCCGAGCCGGCTGCTGACGCCGGACGCGTTGGCGCGGCGGTTCAACTTCCTGGCGGGGATCCGGGGGGCCACGGGGATGCTGTCGGTGCGGGCGGGCGGGGTGATCCGGACGCCGTACCTGGTGGTGATCCGGGCGGGGGAGCTGGAAACGGCGCCGTTCCCGTGGGATTACCGGATGCCCGAGCCGATGCCACCCACACCGCCGGACACGACGGAAGAGGAAGGGTCGGGCCGATGACAATGGATGAGAAGCTGAAGCAGCTGGAGGAGCGTCGCCGGCAATCGGAGCTGGGCGGCGGGCAGGAGCGGCTGGAGGCGCAGCACGAGCGCGGGAAGCTCTCGGCGCGGGAGCGGCTGGACCTGCTCCTGGACGATGAGAGCTTCGTGGAGCTGGACCGGTTCGTGACCCATCGGACCACGGGGTTCGGCCTGGAGGACAAGAAGTTCCTGGGCGACGGCGTGGTCACGGGCTACGGGACGGTGAAGGGCCGGCTGGTGTACGTGTTCAGCCAGGACTTCACGGTGTTCGGCGGATCGTTGAGCGAGGCCCACGCGGAGAAGATCGTGAAGGTGCAGGAGCTGGCGATGACCAACGGCGCGCCGCTCATCGGGCTGAACGACAGCGGGGGCGCCCGGATCCAGGAGGGGGTGGTCAGCCTGGGCGGCTACGCCGACATCTTCCTGCGCAACACGCTGGCCTCCGGTGTGGTGCCCCAGATCAGCGCGATCCTCGGCCCGTGCGCCGGTGGGGCGGTCTACTCGCCGGCCATCACCGACTTCGTCTACATGGTCCGGGGGATCAGCTACATGTTCGTCACGGGTCCCAACGTGGTGAAGACGGTGACTCACGAGGACATCGACATGGAGGGGCTCGGCGGCGCCGATGTGCACGCCTCCGCGTCGGGCGTGGCCCATTTCGCCCACGATTCGGAGATGGAGACGCTGGAGTCGATCCGGAAGCTCTTCGACTTCATCCCCCAGAACAACAAGGAGGACCCGCCGTTCCGGGACTCGGAGGACCCCTTCGACCGTCAGGACGAGGAGCTCCTGGAGATCGTGCCCGACGAGCCGTCCAAACCGTACGATATCTGTGAGGTCATCGGCCGGGTGATGGACGAAGGCGAGTTCTACGAGGTGCACGCCGACTACGCCCGGAACATCGTGGTGGGGTTCGCCCATCTGGGCGGCCGGTCGGTGGGGATCATCGCGAACCAGCCGGCGGTCCTGGCCGGGGTGCTGGACATCAACAGCTCGGACAAGGGCGCCCGCTTCGTCCGCTTCTGCGACTCGTTCAACATCCCGCTGCTGGTCTTCGAGGACGTGCCGGGGTTCCTGCCGGGGGTGGCCCAGGAGCACGGCGGGATCATCCGCCATGGGGCCAAGCTGCTGTACGCCTTCAGCGAGGCCACGGTCCCGAAGGTGACGGTGATCACCCGGAAGGCCTACGGCGGGGCATACGACGTCATGAACAGCAAGCATATCCGGGGCGACGTCAACCTGGCGTGGCCCACGGCAGAGATCGCGGTCATGGGGCCGAAGGGCGCCGTGGAGATCCTGTTCCGGAAGCAGATCGCAGAGGCCGACGACCCTGAAGCGATGGCCGCCGAGAAGGAGGCCGAGTACCGGGAGCGGTTCGCGCACCCGTACATCGCCGCGGCCCGGGGCTATGTGGACGACGTCATCGATCCCCGGGAGACTCGCCCCCGGCTGATCAGCGCCCTCGACATGCTGCGGAACAAGCGGGACGAGAATCCGTGGAAGAAGCATGGGAACATCCCGCTGTGAGCGGCATCTGTGGGCCCCGCTCACAGCGGGATGTTCTTCGTGGTCGGGGTCGGACTCGGGATGGGGAGGGGTCGTGCTGAAGAGAGTGCTGGTGGCCAACCGGGGCGAGATCGCGGTGCGGATCATCCGGGCGTGCCGGGAGCTGGGGATCGAGACCGTGGCGGTGTATTCGAACGCGGACCGACTCGCGCCTCACGTCTTCGCGGCCGACCAGGCGGTCCACATCGGGCCGGCGCCGGCGGCAGAGAGCTATCTCCGGATCGATACCCTCGTGGCGGCGGCGAAGGAGCGAGAGTGCGACGCCATCCACCCGGGGTACGGGTTCCTGGCCGAGCGGGCGCCGTTCGCACGGGCAGTGGAGGAGGTCGGGCTCGTGTTCATCGGGCCGCCGGCGTCGGCCATCGAGGCCATGGGCGACAAGACCCAGGCCCGCACGGCCATGATGGAAGCGGGCGTTCCGGTGGTCCCGGGGACCGCTGACGCCCTGGCCGATGCGGACGAGGCGGTGACCGTGGCGGTGGAGGTGGGCTACCCGGTGATGCTGAAGGCTGCAGCGGGCGGGGGCGGGAAGGGGATGCGTGTGGTCCACGAGCCCGACGAGCTGGTGGCGTCGTACGAGGCGGCGTCCCGGGAGGCGGAGGCCTCGTTCGGCGATGGCAGCGTGTACGTGGAGAAGTTCCTGGAAGGGCCGCGGCACATCGAGATCCAGGTGCTGGCGGACCACCACGGCACGGTCCTCCACTTCGGCGAGCGGGAGTGCTCGATCCAGCGGCGGCACCAGAAGATGATCGAGGAGGCGCCGTCGTCGGTCATCACCCCGGAGCTGCGCAGGGAGATGGGTGCGGCGGCCGTGGCGGCGGCAGAGGCCGTGGGGTACAGGAACGCCGGTACGGTGGAGTTCCTCTACCAGGACGGCGCATTCTACTTCCTGGAGATGAACACCCGGATCCAGGTGGAGCACCCCGTGACCGAGCTGGTCACCGGTGTGGACCTGGTCCAGTGGCAGCTCCGGGTGGCGTCGGGCGAGGCGCTGGATATCGCGCAGGCCGATGTGAGCTGGCGCGGGCACGCTATCGAGTGCCGGATCACCAGCGAGGACCCGGCCCACGGGTTCCTGCCGTCCAGCGGACGGATCGAGCGGCTGAACGTGCCCGGCGGGCCGGGCGTCCGGTGGGATGGCGGGATCCAGGAGGGCGACGAGGTGTCCCTCTTCTACGACCCCATGCTGGCGAAGCTCGTGGTCCACGCACCGACCCGGGCGGAGGCCATCGACCGGATGCTCCGTGCCCTGGACGAGCTCCGGGTCGTGGGCGTCGAGACCAGTGCATCTTTCCACCGCAGGGTGCTCCGGGAGCCGGACTTCCGGGCAGGCGAGATCGATATCCGGTATCTTGAGACGCACCCGGAGCTGTTGGATCGGGAGCCGCCGGAGGAGACGCTCCGGGCGGCCGCCGTGGCGGCGGCGCTACTGGCGGAGGAGCAGAGGGAGCGCCGATCCATCCGTCGGATCGACGGTCGGTCCGGGCACGTTTCCCGGTGGCGGGACATGGGGTGGCGTTCGTGATAGCCTGGCCCCCTTTCGCCGCCTTGCCTTCGGAGGGTATCGTTTCTAACATCCGTAGCCGCGCTCTCCCGTATGACCGCCCTTCGGGCGACGTAGCGCATATCGCTCACATTCGCGCCTGACCGGGGCCCTTTTTCCGCGTAGGCGAAGAGTCGTTCGTGCCCAAGAGTCTTCAGAAAAAGCACTGGCTTGTTCACGTCCTGAGACGGGCGGGGATCGCGGGGGCCGAGGAGCTGGCCATCGACCCCGGCATGCCGTCCGCGGAGGCGTGGATGACAGCGTGCGAGGCGACCGGACTGTCGCAGGACGCGCTGGCCGGGCACGTGGGCGATTACTTCCGCCTCAAGGTGGCGAACCTGGAGGCGGCCGAGTCCACGGCCATCAAGCTGGTCCCGGAGAAGATCGCGCGGCAGTACTCGATTTTCCCACTGAAGGAGGACGACCGGCACCTCACCGTCGCCACCAGTGATCCGACCAACTTCGCGGCGGAGCAGGCGCTGGGCTTCATCTCGGGCCGGAAGGCCGTGTTCGAGGTCGCGCCGCCGCCGTTCATCCTCGATTCCATCAACGCCAGCTACAGCCCCGATGGCGTGATCGAGTCGCTCCTGAGCCGGGTGGACGAGGCCATCGCCGACTCCGTATCCGTGGTGAAGGACGAGCGAGACGCGGAAGAGGTGACCGAGGCCGAGGCGGAGGCGGCGCCGGTCATCAAGCTGACCAACCTGATCCTTCGGGACGCCGCCATGAACGGCGCCAGCGACGTCCACATCGAGCCGGGCGCCAGCGGCGGGACCGTGCGCTTCCGGATCGACGGCGTGCTGCGGAACTACATGCAGCTCCCGCTGCCGGCGCTGATCCGGGTGGTCTCCCGGATCAAGATCATGGGCAGCCTCGATATCGCCGACAAATGGCGGCCCCAGGACGGCCGGACGCGGGTGGTGGTGGAAGGCCGACCGTACGACATCCGCATCTCCACCGTTCCCACGCGGGAGGCGGAGAAGGTGGTGCTCCGGATCCTGAAGGGCGGCCAGGCATCGAAGCTGAGCGAGATCGGGCTCCCGCCCTGGGAGCTCGGACGGCTCCGTCAGCTGCTCTCGAACCGGGACGGGATCGTCTGCGTGACCGGGCCCACGGGCTCGGGGAAGACCACCACGCTCTACGCCGGGATCCGGGAGATCGCCACGGGCGAAGTCAACATCATGACCGTGGAGGACCCGGTGGAGTACGAGCTCCCGGGCATCACCCAGATCCAGGTGCAGCCGAAGCGTGGCGTGACCTTCGCCAGCGCGCTCCGGGCCATCCTGCGCCAGGACCCGGACGTGATCCTGGTGGGTGAGATCCGGGACAAGGAGACGGCCGACGTGGCCGTCCAGGCCGCCATGACCGGGCACCTCGTCCTGGCCACGCTCCACACCAACGACGCCGTGAGCGTGGTGGCGCGGCTCCTCGATATCGGCCTCGACCGGCCCAGCATTGCCGCCACACTCCGCGGCGCGCTGGCCCAGCGCCTGGTCCGGAAGGTCTGCGACGAGTGTGGCGAGCCGATCCGGGGCGAGATGACCGACGAGGAGATCCGGCTCGCCAAGCTCTACAACATCCGGCCGCCCATCCGGAGCGTCGGCTGCCGGCGCTGCGCAGAGACCGGCTACCGGGGCAGGCTGCCCGTCCAGGAGGTCTTCCTCCTGAACAACACTATCGCCGACATGATCACCGGCGGCGCCACCTATACGGAGCTCTACAACGCCGCCGTTTCGTCAGGGATGCGGCCTCTGCAGCAGGTGGGGATCGAGCGGGTCCGCAGCGGGGAGACCACCCTCGAGGAGCTGGAACGGGTCCTCGGCCTGGAGGCCGATGACACCATGGAGGAGATGGAGGAAGGTCGCCCCGACCGGGTCGAGGCCGCAGACGCCGCCGAGGCCGAGACCGAGGCCGAGACCGAGGCCGAGACCGAGGCCGAGACCGCCGGCTCCGAGACCGAGGCGGTGGAGACGCCGTCCGATTACGAAGAGCTGGTGGCGGAGGAGGAGTCGCTGGAGCCGGAGCCGGGGGCTGAGCCGGAGTCGGGGCCCGAGGCCGAACCGGAGGCCGAGCTCCCCGTGGAGGAGGAGTCCGCACCGCTGGGCGGGCTCGGCGACGGCCTGGAGCCCGTGGAGGCCGTGGCGCTGGACGGGGACGTGGGCGGTGACCCGGAGGACCTGATCGCTGCTGCGGCCGGCGATCTGGACGTCCCGATGGGGGAGCCCGGAGCCGACATGGCGCTGGAGGCCGAATCGTTCGATGACGCCATCGTACTGGAGGATGAGCCGCTGGAGCTGGGCGGGGCGGAGGACGATGCTCCGATCCTGATCGTGGACGACGACCCGGAAGACCGTCTGCTGGTGCGGACGATCCTGAACAAGCACGGCTTCGACGTGGAGGAGGCGACGGACGGGGACGAGGCGCTGGAGAAGATCGGGTCCGGGGAGAGTCACGCCCTGGTGGTGCTCGACCTGGAGATGCCCAGGATGGGAGGGCGGGACGTGCTCTCCCGGCTTCGGTCTTCCGGGGCCACCGTGGCGCTGCCGGTGATCGTGCTGACCGGGTCTCCGGATCCGGAAGACGAGTACCGACTCATGGAAGAGGGCGCCGATGACTACCTGCGCAAGCCACTGGACCCACCCCGCTTCATCGCTCGGATCAAGGCAGCGCTGCGACGGGCGAGGATGATGTAGCGTGGGTGGTGACAAGGTCCTCGACGCGGGTGCCATCGCGCGCCTGGACCGCATCGGCGGGAGCGAGTTCGTAGTGGAGATGATCGAGCTCTTCCTGGAGAACGCGCCCCAGCGGTTGAAGACGGCGCGCGACGCGTTCGAGACCGGGGACACCCCGACGCTGCACCGGGCGGTCCACTCGCTGAAGTCGACAGCGGCGAATCTGGGAGCCCGAGCGCTGCAGGCCACGGCGGAGGCGGCGGAGGCGCGGGCCAACGAGGCGGACCTGGCCGCGATGCCGCCGCTGCTCGACGAGCTGGATCGGTCGTACGACGCGGCAAAGGAAGCCCTGGAAGCGGAGCGCGATCGGCGGAACAGCGTCCGAGGACGAACCGAGGAGTGACAGTGAACCAGACCGATACCAACCCCCCCAGGCGACTGCGCCTGTTCCTCCGTGACCACCGGGTCCTGGACGCGAACGCTCGCGTCCCACGGGGTCAGTTCCTCTCCACGTACCTGGCCAGCCGCACCCGGTACGTCAATTTGACGGGAGTGGACTGGCTGGGCACCGGGGAGAAGGTCCCCCACATGGTGCTGAAGGTGGACAAGATCCTCTGGGCCGCGTCGGAGGACGGTGAGCTGGCGCTGAGCAGCGCCCGGGCCTCGGCGGCCGCTCGGCGCGTGGAGGTGGAGCTGGAGGGCGGATACCTCCTCGCCGCCGGGCTGCTCCTGGTGGCCAACCAGCGCCTCAGTGACTACCTGCAGTCGGCGCCTGCGTTCGTGCCGCTCCAGACCGCAGAGCTGCAGCCACGGGGGAAGGGCCTCGGCGACGTGGTGGTGAACCAGGAGGCGATCCAGGTGGTCCGGGAGGTGGGGGCCGAAGAGGCGGCCGCGCCCACCCCCGGAACGCTGGATGAGGCGGAGGAAGCCGCCGGCCTGGGTCCCGAGGTGCCGGAGGAAGAGATCGGTCCGCCGGTCCCCTGATCGACCCTCACTCGAAACCGCATGGGTCGTGGCCCGTCCATCCTTTCAGGCATCGGGTGGACGGGCTACCTTTGCGCCCGCCATGGAAGTAACCGAGATCACGGGAATCGCCAGCGGAGGTGCGGGCGTCGGTCGGCTGCCGGATGGCCGGGTCACCTTCGTGCATCGCGCGGCGGTGGGCGACCGGGTCGAGGTGCGGCTCGTGGAGGAGCGATCGAGTTGGACCCGGTCGGAGCTGGTGCGGGTCCTGGACCCGGGCCCCGGACGCAGGACTGCGCCGTGTCCTCACTATGACCGGTGTGGCGGCTGCACCCTCGAGCACCTGGAGTACGAGGCACAGCTCGAGGCCAAGGCCGGCGTGGCCACCGACGCGCTCCAGCGGATCGGGAAGCTGGACGTGACCGTGCCCGAGGTGGTGCCCTCGCCCACGGAGTTCCGGTACCGGAACCGGGTGACGTTCACGCTGCGGCGCGGGCGGGATGGTGTGGTGGCGGGCTTCCACGAGCTGGAGGCGCCGGACCGGCTGGTGGACGTCACGGCGGCGTGCCTCCTGCCCGAGGCGTCCATGGCGGAGGCCTGGGGCGCGCTCCGGACGGCGTGGGGCCCCGATGCCGGACGGCTGCCGTCGGGTGACGAGCTGCGCCTTACGCTCCGGTCGACCCGGGACGGCGCCGTGGCGCTGGTGGTGGACGGCGGGTACGCGCCCGGCCGACCGGAAGAACTGCTGGCGGAGATCGACGGGCTGGTGGCCGTGTGGCACCGCCCGGAACGGGCGAAGAAGTACCGGCGGCTGGCCGGCGAGGCGTCGTTCAAGGACGTATGGGCGGGCGACGACCTGGAGCTGAGCGGCGACGTATTCACGCAGGTGAACCGTGGCGCCGCCGCGCTGCTGGAGGCCTACGTGCTGGAGCGGGCGCTGGCGTCATCGCCGGCGCGGGTGCTGGACGCGTACGCGGGCGTGGGGCTCCACACGCGTCGCCTGGAGCGTGAAGGCGTGGACGTGGTGGCCATCGAGGCGCACCCGAAGGCGGTGGCGGAGGCCCGGCGGAGCGCGCCCGGGAGCCATGTCATAAAGGGCACCGTGGAGGCCCGGCTGGCGGATGCGCTGCCGGTGGACGTGGCGATCCTGAACCCGCCGCGGGCGGGGACCCACGAATCGGTGGTGGAGGAGCTGGCGGAGCGGGGTCCGGAGCGGGTGCTGTATGTGAGCTGTGACCCGGCCACGCTGGCGCGTGACCTGAAACGACTGGGGCCGCGCTACGAAGTGCGGCGGATCCGGTGTTTCGACCTGTTCCCTCAAACGGCCCATGTGGAGACGGTGGTGGAGTTGGAGCGATGCGCTACTACGTAACGTTGGAAGGCAGGACGTTCGAGGTGGATCTCACGGGCGAGGTCCCCCGGGTGGACGGCACGGAGGTCGACGCGGAGCTGAACCAGGTTCCGGGGACCCCTACGCGCCTGCTCCTGGTGGACCACCGCTCGCACACACTGGTGGCCCGGCGGCGAGAGGGCGAGACGTGGGACATCTACCTGGACGGGGAGCGGTTCGACACCGACGTGGTAAACGAGCGCACGCGGGCCATCCGGGAGATGACCGGACAGACGGCCGCCGACCTGGGTCCGCGTCCGATCCGGGCGCCCATGCCGGGGCTCGTGGTGCGGGTAGCCGTGGAGGCCGGCGACCGGGTGGAGGCCGGCCAGAGCGTGGCCATCGTGGAGGCCATGAAGATGGAGAACGATCTGAAGGCCGAGTCCGACGCGGTGGTCTCGAAGGTCCTGGTCGCTGCCGGGGAGCCGGTGGAGAAGGGCGCGGTGCTGGTGGAGTTCGAGGTGGAGGGGGCGGCGGATGAGTGAGGAGCGGCGGACGTCGTTCCGGACCACCAGCGGAATCGAGATCAAGCAGGTATACGACGAAGGCGACGCACCCTCGCCGGAGCTCGGCGAGCCGGGGTCGTTCCCCTACGCGCGCGGCGTCTATCCCACCATGTACCGCGGCCGACTCTGGACCATGCGCCAGTACGCCGGGTTCGGCACGGCCCGGGAGACCAACGAGCGCTACCGCTACCTCCTGGACGCCGGCCAGACGGGGCTGAGCGTGGCCTTCGACCTGCCCACCCAGATGGGGTACGACTCGGACGCGGCCATGGCCGCCGGCGAGGTCGGCCGGGTGGGCGTGGCCATCGACACGCTGGACGACGTGCGGACTCTCTTCGACGGGATCCCGCTGGACCAGGTCTCCGTGTCCATGACCATCAACGCCACGGCCGCCGTCCTCCTGGCGCTCTACGTGGCGCTGGCCGACGAACGGGGCGTGGATCGGACGGCGCTGGCCGGCACGATCCAGAACGATATCCTCAAGGAGTACATCGCCCGGGGCACCTACATCTACCCCGTGGAGCCGAGCCTGCGGCTGATCACCGACACGTTCGAGTTCTGCGCGGAGGAAGTGCCCCGCTGGAACACCATCTCCATCAGCGGCTACCACATCCGGGAGGCGGGCGCCACCGCGGCCCAGGAGGTGGCGTTCACCTTCGCCAACGCACTCGAGTACGTGGACCGGGCGGTGGCGGCGGGACTGGCCGTGGACGATTTCGCACCCCGGCTCTCGTTCTTTTTCGCCGCCCACAACGACCTGTTCGAGGAGGCGGCCAAGTTCCGGGCGGCCCGGCGCCTGTGGGCGCGGCTGATGCGGGAGCGGTACGGCGCCGGCGACCGGGCGGCCCGGCTCCGGTTCCACACCCAGACGGGCGGCGTCACGCTGACGGCCCAGCAGCCGTTGAACAATGTGGTGCGGGTGACGGTACAAGCCCTGTCAGCGGTCCTGGGCGGGACCCAGAGCCTGCACACGAACGCGTACGACGAGGCGCTGGCGCTGCCCACGGAGGACTCGGCGAAGCTGGCGCTGCGGACCCAACAGATCCTGGCCCACGAGTCCGGGGCGGCAGACACGGCGGACCCGCTGGGCGGGAGCTATTACGTGGAGTCGCTGACCGACGCGCTGGAGTCGAAGGTGCGCGGGTACCTGGACGATGTGGCGGAACTCGGCGGGGCGGCCGCGGCCATCCCGTACTTCCAGGAGCAGATCCACCGCTCGGCGTACGAGCACCAGCAGGCGGTAGAGAGCGGCGACCGGGTGATCGTGGGCGTGAACGCGTACCGGGAGGAAGAGGCCGGCGTCCGGATCGAGCAGCCGGACTACGGCACGCTGGAGACCGAGCAGAAAGCGCGGCTGGAGGCCGTGCGGACGGACCGTGACGAGAGCGCGGTGGCGGAGCACCTGGCCGCGGTCGCCGACGCCGCGGAAGGGACCGACAACCTGCTGCCGCCGATGGTGGAGGCCGTGAAAGCCATGGCCACGCTGGGAGAGATCAGTGACGTGCTGCGCCGCGCATGGGGCGAGCACAGGAGCACGTAACGGGAGAGAAGGCATTGCCGACGTACGAGTACCGGTGCCCGGAGGGGCACGAGTTCGAGGAGTTCCAACGGATGGCGGATCCGCCGGTGGCCGCGTGCCCCGAGTGCGGCAGTGGCGCGGAGCGGATCCTGTCCGGCGGCGCCGGACTGCTGTTCAAGGGCGAGGGTTTCTACATCACGGATTACCGCAGCGACAGCTACCGGAAAGCCGCCGAGAAGGACCGGAAGCAGGGGAAGTCGGAACCGG
Organism: Longimicrobiales bacterium; assembly: GCA_046483065.1. Taxonomy (GTDB): domain Bacteria; phylum Gemmatimonadota; class Gemmatimonadetes; order Longimicrobiales; family RSA9; genus JAWVYT01. The sequence goes on from JAWODW010000031.1 coordinate 79,538, forward strand.
ACTCCGGGAAGGCCGGCAGCGCCGAAAGCTCGAAGAAGGATGACACCAGCGCAGGGAAGGGGAGCGGGGAGTGACCGCTGACGCCAGGCTGAAGGAGAAGTTGACCGAGGCCGCGGCGGCGCTCGGTGTGGATGACGTGGAGGTCCAGCTCGATCGGCCCCGGAACCCCGAGCATGGGGACTGGGCCACGAACCTGGCCATGGTCCTGGCCGGCCGGCTGGGGAAGCCGCCCCGGGTCGTGGCCGACGAGATCCTCGAGCACCTCGACACCGCCGGTGCCGGCGTCCGGAGCACCGAGGTGGCCGGGCCCGGCTTCATCAACTTCCGCGTTTCCGAGGCCCAGCTCCAGAACCTGCTGGAACGGGTCCTCATCGAGGACCAGCGCTACGGTCGGAACGATCCGGCCTCGCCGCGTCGGGTCATCATCGAGTTCGTGTCGGCGAACCCCACGGGGCCGCTGCACGTGGCCCACGGCCGGGGCGCCGCCCTCGGTGACGCCATCGCCACGCTCCTGGCGTGGGCCGGTGACGCGCCGCACCGGGAGTTCTACGTCAACGACGCCGGCGTCCAGATCGACCGCCTGGCCGCGTCGATCCACGCCCGCTGGCGCCAGCTCCGGGGCGAGGACGTGGAGGTCCCGGAGGACGGGTACCGGGGCGATTACGTCCGGGAGCTGGCCGAAGAGGCCGACCATGAGCTGGCGAACGAGCTCACCGGCGCAGTAGAGAGCGAGCGCGTAGCCCTGCTCCGGGACTGGGCGGTGGCCCGGCTGAAGGCGGGGCAGGAGGAGGACCTGAAAGCCTTCGGGATCGTCTTCGACGAGTGGTACCCGGAGAGCCGGGTCTACGACGAGGGCCGGATCGAGGAGACGCTGGAGACCCTGGCCGAGAAGGGGCTGACCTACGAGGCGGATGGCGCCCTATGGCTCCGGGCCAGCGACTACGGCGACAGCAAGGACCGGGTGCTCCGGAAGCAGGATGGCAGCTACACCTATTTCCTGCCGGACCTGGCGTATCATCGGGAGAAGGCGCGCCGGGGCTTCGACCACGCCATCAACATCTGGGGCGCGGACCACCACGGGTACGTGCCCCGGATGCAGGCGGGGCTGTCCGCCGTGGGGCTGGAGGGATTCCTGGACGTGGAGGTGGTCCAGATGGTCCGGATCCTCCGGGGCGGGAAGGAAGTGAAGCTGAGCAAGCGGGCCGGCGACTTCGTCACGCTCCGCGAGCTGTTCGACGAGACGGGCACCGACGTGGCCCGCTATTTCTTCCTCATGCGGCGGGCGGGGACCCAGATGGTCTTCGACCTCGACCTGGCGCTGGACCACTCGGAGAAGAACCCGGTCTTCAAGGTCCAGTACGCCCACGCCCGCATGATGAGCATCTTCCGGAAGGCAGGGGTGGACGCGCCGCCCACGGCGGCGGAGACGCTGGACCTGGGCCTGCTGCAGACCGGGGACGAGCAGGAGCTGATCAAACAGCTGGGCCGCTTCCCGGAGATCGTGGCCCGTGCGGCCGCGGAGCGTGCACCTCATATGGTGTGCGACTACCTTGAAGAGACCGCCGGGATGGCCAACTCCTGGTACCACTCGGGCAATCCGAGCCGGAACCCGGAGCTGGCGGTTCTGGTGGAGGATCCGGAGCTGCGGGCGGCGCGCCTGGCGCTGGCCCGGGGGATCCGGATCGTGCTGCGAAACGGGCTTACGGTGCTGGGGTTGAGCGCACCGGATCGAATGGAGAGAGAGGACGCGGTATGAGTGTACTCGTCGTGGGCAGTGTGGCCCTCGATCAGATCGAGACCCCCTTCGGCACGGCCGAGCGGACGCTGGGCGGTGCGGCCACGTACTTCTCGGCGGCTGCATCCCTCTTCCAGCCCGTCCGGCTGGTGGCCGTCATCGGAGACGACTTCCCCGAGGACGAGCTCGCCTTCCTGCGGGAGCGGGAGGTGGACTTCACGGGCCTCGAGCGGGCACCGGGGGAGAGCTTCTTCTGGGCCGGGCGCTACGACTACGACATGAACAGCCGGGAGACGCTGGAGACCCGGCTGGGCGTCTTCGCCGATTTCAGCCCGAAGATCCCCGACGCGTTCCGGGACACCGAGTGGGTGTTCCTGGCCAACATCGACCCGACGCTCCAGCTCGACGTGTTGGACCAGGTCGATGACCCGGCGTTCGTGGCGTGCGACACCATGAACTACTGGATCGAAGGGAAGCGCGACACGCTCCTCGAGCTCCTGGGCCGCGTGGACTGCCTCATGATCAACGACAGCGAGGCCCGCGAGCTCTCCGGCGACTACAACCTGACCCGGGCGGCCCGCTGGATCCGGGAGCGAGGGCCCGAGATCGTGGTGGTGAAGAAGGGCGAGCACGGCGCGCTGCTCTTTGCCGATGACCACACCTTCTTCGCGCCCGGCTACCCGCTGGAGGAGGTCTTCGACCCCACCGGCGCCGGCGACGCCTTCGCCGGCGGGTTCATGGGCTGGCTGGCGTACGTGGGGTCCCGGGACGTGGACGAGCTCCGCCGCGCCATGGTGTACGGCTCCGCCACCGGCTCGCTGGTCTGCGAGCAGATGGGCGTGGGTCGGCTCCGAGACGTGGAGGTGGCCGAGGTCCACGAGCGGGTCCGGGAGTTCCGTCGCATGACCGCCTTCGAGCACCCGGTCTCGCCCGTCCATGGCTGATGGACTGAGCTACCGGGACGCCGGCGTCGACCGGGCGGCGGCCGATCGGGCGAAGCGCCGGATCGGCGAGCTGGTGGCGTCCACGGAGACCGAGGGCGTGCTCTCGAAGGTGGGCGCGTTCGGCGGGCTCTTCCGGGTGCCCGAGGGGATGGACTCGCCCGTGCTGGTGGCCAGCGCCGATGGTGTGGGTACCAAGCTCAAGGTGGCCATGCGCGCCGGACGGCACGACACCGTGGGCCACGACCTGGTGAACCACTGCGTGGACGACATCCTGGTGGAGGGCGCCCGCCCGCTGTTCTTCCTGGACTACATCGGGATGGGCACGCTGGAGGAGGGCGTGGTGGCCGAGCTGGTGGAGGGGTTGGCCCGGGGCTGTCGGGAGAACGGCTGTGCGCTCCTGGGCGGCGAGACGGCCGAGATGCCCGACTTCTACGACCCCGGGGAGTACGACCTGGCCGGGTTCATCGTGGGCGCGGTGGAGGAGGGTGACCGCCCTGGTGTGGACCGGGTTGGGGCCGGCGATGTGCTGGTCGGGCTCGCCTCCGACGGCTTCCACACCAACGGCTATTCGCTACTGCGGAAGCTGATCTTCGACCGCCTCGAGCTCGGGCTGGGCGAGCCGTTCCCCGGGACCGACGCCACGGTGGAGGAGGTGCTGCTGCGGGTTCATCGGAGCTACGCCCGGGCCATCACGCCGCTCCTGGGCGGCGGTGAGATCCACGCCATGGCCCACATCACGGGCGGCGGGATCCCCGGCAACCTGGAGCGGTCGGTCCCGGAAGGGCTACGGGCCCGGGTCCGGACGGACAGCTGGCACGTGCCGCCCGAGTTCCATGGCGTCATGGAGGCGGGCGGCGTAGACGAATCGGAGATGTTCCATACCTTCAACATGGGCGTGGGCATGATCCTGATCGTCGGGCCCGAGGCGGCCGGTACACTGGTGTCGGCGCTCGAGGCCACCGGGGAGGACGCGTGGGTGCTGGGGACCGTGGAGGAGCGACCGGATGACGGAGCGGTCGTCGTACTGGACTAGGGCACTCGTTCCGGCCCTCGCCCTGGCCGCGCTCATGGGCGCCGGGGCGAAGGGCGGGGCGGCACAGACGGAGGCGGCGGCACTGTGCGCGCCGGCGGCCTTCAGCCTCGAGTGCCAGCTGACGGCGTCCGCCGTCGGCCTGATCCAGCCCCGGGTCGGACTCGGCCTCTGGGGCGGGAACCCCGTGCCCGGGACGGCCAGCACCGCCGGCTATCGGTTCCAGGGCGCGCCGCGGTGGAGCGTGGGTGCGCGCACGGCGCTCGTTCCCACGGCGCTCCCGCCGATCCTGGACCGGAGCGAGACGGCCTCGTCCACGGCCACGCTGGCCGCCGCGTCGGTCCACTCGACGGTAGCGCTGATGCACGGATTCTCGCCCCTCCCCACCGTGGGAGGGGTCTTCTCGCTGGACCTCCTGGGACGCGTATCCGCGGCACGACTGCCCGTGGGTAAGGGGTTCGACCGGGGCGCCGTGGTGGGTTTGGGCGCCGGCCTCCGCCTGGGGCTGCTCCGGGAGTCGTTCACACTGCCCGGCGTGTCCATGACCGCCGTGTACGGTCGGAGCACCGAGGTCACGTTCGGGGACCCCGGTGGGCTGGACACCGACGGGCACATCCAGGGTGCGGTCTCCGGGTTGGGACTCACGGCGGCGGCCAGCCGGCGGGTCCTGGGGCTGCGCCTCACCGGCGCCGTGGCGTGGGACCGGTACGCCAGCGACGTGCGGCTCCGATATGCGGGCCCGGCCGCAGGGTCCGGGAGCACTCTCTCGGATACCGCCGTCATGGAGCGCTGGTCCGGGTTCGGGAGCATCACCTGGACGCGGCTCATCTATCACACGGTCCTCGAGGTCGGCTGGCAGGCGGCGCCGTCGCTGCCGACGCTCCCGGCGGGGGTGGAGGTCAGCCCCATGACGCTGTGGGCGGCCCTGGCCTTCCGGATCACGCCATGAGCGAGCGGGAGCGGCCCACGACGGCCGGGGCCACGGACCGGGCGCATATGGCCCGGGCCCTCGAGCTGGCGGACGCCGGCTGGGGACGGGTCCATCCGAACCCGCTGGTGGGCGCCGTGGTGGTGCGGGACGGCGAGGTGGTGGGGACGGGCGCCCACCGGGAGTTCGGCGGCCCCCACGCGGAGGTGGAGGCCCTTCGGGAGGCCGGCGGCCGGGCCCGGGGCGCCACCCTCTACGTGACCCTTGAACCGTGTGCGCACCACGGGAAGACACCGCCGTGCACGGACGCCATCCTGGAGCACGGGATCGGCCGCGTGGTCTACGCGGTAGCCGACCCCCACGCAGAGGCCGGCGGCGGCGGCGCGCGGTTGGCGCAGGCCGGCGTGGAGGTGGAGAGCGGGGTGGAGGCGGAGCGTGCCCGGACGGAGAACGCCACTTTCCTGGTGCCCATCGAGGAAGGACGCCCGTTCGTGGCGGTGAAGCTGGCCATCTCCCTGGACGCCCGGATCGCCGCGCGTCCCGGGGAGCGGACCCGGGTCACGGGTCCCGAGGCGGAGGCGGAGGTCCACCGGCTGCGGGCGGGCTTCGACGCGATCCTGGTGGGCGGCCGGACGGCGCGCATCGACGACCCGTCGCTGACGGTGCGCCACGGGCCGGCGCCGCGGGTCCCGCCGGTCCGGGTGGTGGCCGACCCCGGCGCCCGGCTCCCGCCGGACGGGACGTTGGCCCGGACGGCCGGGGACGTCGCCGTCGTTTCGCTGGTGGGGCCTGACGCCCCGGCCGAGCGGGTGGAAGTGCTCCGGTCGGCAGGGGTCGAGGTGGAGGCGGTCCCGGGCGCCGAAGGCGGGCTGGACGTGGCAGCGGCGCTGGACCGGCTGTGGGACCGGGGGATCCGAACGGTGTTCTGCGAGGGCGGCGGCCGTCTGGCCGGTGCGCTCCTGGCAGCCGGCCGGGTCGATCGTTTGTATATTTTCCAGGCCCCCGTGGTGTACGGTGCGAACGGGGTGCCGGCGTTCCCGGGGACGGCGAGTTTCCGGGGGCGGCGAGTGGACGTGAGAACTGTGGGCGACGACGCCCTTTACACTATAGATCGGAGCAGCTGATGTTCAGCGGAATCGTGGAAGCAGTGGGGCGCATCGAGCGTGTGGAGCCGGTCGACAACGGTCGACGGTTCCGGATCGCGGCGCCGTTCGCGGCGGAGCTCGGGGAAGGCGCCTCTATCGCGGTCGAGGGCGTGTGCCTGACGGCCACATCGGTGGACGCGGAGGGGTTCGAGACGGAGGCCATCGCCACCACCCTCTCCCGGACCACGTTGGGCGGGCTCGAGGAGGGCTCGGGCGTGAACCTGGAGCGGGCGCTGGCCCTGGGCGACCGCCTCGACGGCCACATGGTCCAGGGCCACGTGGACGCGGTGGGCGAGGTGACGGCGGTGGCGCGTGAAGGCGAGCACGTGCTCCTGGACGTCCGCCTGCCTCCGGTGGTGGCGGATGTGACGGTCCTCCACGGCTCCATCGCCATGGCCGGCGTGAGCCTGACCGTGAACGCGTTCCCGGAGGAGGATGTGGCCCAGGTGGCGCTGATCCCCTACACCTGGGATCACACCACGCTCCGGGACCTTACGCCCGGGGACGGGGTTAATCTGGAAGGAGACATGCTCGGCCGGTTCGTGGTCGACTACATGAAGAAGCGCGGGGTGGGGGAGGCCGAATGAGTGACATGGACCCGGCATTCGACACCGTCGAGGAAGCCATCCGGGACATCCGGGCCGGCAAGATGGTGATCGTGGCCGATGACGAGGATCGGGAGAACGAGGGCGACCTGGTCCTGGCGGCGGCGAAAGTCACGCCGGAAGCGATCAACTTCATGGCCAGCAAGGCCCGGGGCCTGATCTGCGTGGCGCTGACGCCCACCCGGGCCGATCAGCTCGGGCTGCCCCTCATGGCCGAGCAGAACACCGATACGTTCCAGACCGCGTTCACGGTGAGCGTAGACGGGCACCCCCGGTTCGGGGTCACCACCGGGATCAGCGCGGCGGACCGGGCCAAGACCGTGGAGCTGCTGGTGGACCAGGAGACCCGGCCCAGCGACCTGCGGCGACCCGGCCACGTCTTCCCGCTTCGTGCCATCCCCGGCGGCGTCCTGCGCCGCGTGGGCCAGACCGAGGCGTCGGTCGACCTGGCCCGGCTGGCCGGACAGCCGCCCGCCGGCGTGATCTGCGAGATCATGAACGAAGACGGCACCATGGCCCGGCGGCCGCAGCTCGAGGAGTTCGCCCGGGAGTACGACCTGAAGTTCATCACCGTGGCGCAGATCGTGGCGTACCGGCTGGCCAACGAGCGGCTCGTCCGCCGGGTGGCCGAAGCGTCGCTGCCCACCGACCACGGCGAGTTCCGCGTGGTGGCGTTCGAGAACCAGGTGGACGGCCTCGAGCACTTGGCGCTGGTGAAGGGCGACATCGAGGGCCGGGAGGACGTCCTGGTCCGGATGCACTCCGAGTGCCTCACGGGTGACGTCTTCCACTCGCTGCGCTGCGACTGCGGCGACCAGCTGGAGGCGGCCATGCGCCGGATCGACGAGGAGGGGGGCGGCGCCCTGGTCTACCTCCGGCAGGAGGGCCGCGGGATCGGCCTGGCCAACAAGATCCGGGCATACAAGGTCCAGGACGAGACGGGGCAGGACACCGTGGAGGCCAACGAGGCGCTGGGCTTCAAGCCCGATCTCCGGGATTACGGGATCGGTGCCCAGATCCTCCTGGACCTGGGCCTCTCGTCGATCCGGATCCTGACCAACAACCCCCGCAAGATCGTGGGGCTCGAGGGCTACGGCCTGACGGTGACCGGGCGCGAGCCGATCCATATCGAGCCCACCGCCCACAACCGGGATTACCTGGAGACCAAACGGAGCAAGCTGGGGCATATCCTGCCCGAGCTGGTGGAGCCCGCCCTGGGCGATGGCGGCAGCTACGGCGACGTACCCGACACCGATCCGCCGGAGGCCGCAGAGGCCGAGCTCGGCGTCGAGCAGGAGGTGTGATGGTGGAGATCGAAGGGTCGACCCGGGGCGAGGGTCGACGGTTCCTCATCATCGTAGCCCGGTTCAACGAACTCATCACCGACACGCTCCTCGATGGGGCCCGGTCAGCGTTGATCCAGCACGGCGTGGCCGAAGACGACGTGGTGGTGGCCCGGGTCCCCGGCGCGTTCGAGATCCCCGGCACCGCCGGCGTGGCGCTGCGCTACGGCCGCTACGACGGGATCGTGGCCCTGGGCTGCGTGATCCGGGGGGAGACGCCCCACTTCGACTACGTGGCCGGCGAGGCCGCCCGGGGCGTCCAGGCGCTGTCCGCCGCCCACGACGTGCCCATCACGTTCGGCGTCCTGACCACCGACACCCGGGAACAGGCGCTGGCCCGGGCCGGTGGTGAGAAGGGCAACAAGGGGTGGGAGGCGGCGCTGGCCGCGCTGGAGATGGTCGGCGTCTACCAACGCCTGGAGGACCGTGCAGGACCGGAGTAAGGCCCGGGCCTGGGCACTGCACACCCTCTACGCGTGGGAGGCCCGGGAGAACGCCGACCTGGAGCTCGTCCTCGAGGAGTTCCTGACCCGCCGACGGGTCGCGCCGTCGCGACGGGACTATCTCCGCCGCCTGGTGGAGGCCGTGGCCGAGCACGCCGAGGCCATCGACGGGGCGCTCCAGGACGCCATCAGCAACTGGCGGCTCGAGCGGCTCGCGGTCATCGACCGCAACGTGCTGCGCCTGGCGGCCGCCGAGATGATCTATTTCACCGACATCCCGCCGAGGGTCTCCATCCGGGAGGCACTGAAGCTCGCCGAACGCTACGGGACCGATCAGAGCCCCCGGTTCGTGAACGGGGTCCTCGACGCCCTGATGAAGAGCCTGGAGCCGGAGCCGGAGCTGAAATGAGGATCCTGGTCCTCAACTGGCAGGACCGGCGGAACCCGCAGGCCGGCGGCGCCGAAACGCACCTCCACGAGATCTTCGGCCGGCTGGGCCGGGATCACGAAGTGACGCTCCTGGTCTCGGGTTGGAAGGGGGCCGAGGCGCGGGCCGCAGTGGACGGGTTGGAGGTGCACAGGACCGGGAGTCGCTATACATTCAATCTGGCGGCTCCGGTGTATTACCGGAGACAGCTGAAACATCGCGAGTTCGACGTGTTGGTGGAGGACCTGAACAAGGTCCCACTGCTGACGCCGCTGTGGGCCACGCACCCGGTGGCGCTGCTGGTGCACCACCTGTTCGGTGCCACGGCGTTCCGGGAAGCGTCGGTGCCCGTGGCGGCCACCACCTGGTTTCTGGAGCGACCTCTGGGCAGGGTGTACCGAAAGACCCCGACAATGGCCGTATCGCAGAGCACGGCCCGGGACCTCGGTGAACGGGGGTTGTCCGAAGATGCTATTGCCGTGATCCCCAACGGAGTGGCGCTGAGCCACTGCGTGCCCGGCGAGCCCGGGACCCGGTTCGCCACGCCCACCATCCTCTACCTCGGACGTCTCAAGCGCTACAAGCGAGTGGACCTGCCGATCCGCGCGGTGGCGGCACTGCGGGCAGAAGGTCGAGACATCCGGATGGTGGTGGCCGGGACCGGCGACTATGAGGACAAGCTGAAGAAGCGGGTCCGGGCGCTCGGTCTCGAGGACGCGGTGGAGTTCGCCGGGTTCGTGAGCGAGGAGGAGAAGCTCCGCCTCTTCCAGAAGGCCTGGGTCCACGTCCTCACCTCGCCGAAGGAGGGGTGGGGGATCACGAACCTGGAGGCCGCGGCGTGCGGGACCCCCACCGTGGCCAGCGACTCGCCCGGGCTCCGGGATTCGGTGGTGGACGGGGAAACGGGATTCCTCGTCCCCCACGGCGATGTGGCGGCATTGACGGAACGGATTCGCGCGCTGATCGATGATGGAACGCTGCGGGACCGGATGGGCGGCAATGCCCGGCGGTTCGCGGAGCGGTTCACCTGGGATCGGGCCGCCGACGAGACGGCAGCGTTTCTCGGCGAGGTGGTCCGGTCCCGCTAGTTGTGCCTCGAGAACGGGAGGATACATGGACGTTCGGATCACTACCCGGCACGCAGAGATCGAGCAGGGCTTCAGCGAGTACGCCGACGAGCGTGCGCGGAAGCTCACGAAGTACGAGCCTCGACTGATATCCGTGGACCTGATCTTCGACAACGATCACGGCGAGTTCGCCACGGAGGTGCGGGCGGAGGTACCGGGCATCCCTCCCCTGGTGGCGAAGGCGGGGAATGATTCGAAGCGAAAGTCCCTCGACAGCGCCCTCGACAAGCTGGGACGGCAGTTGAAGCGGGAGCGGTCGAAGCGGGTGGACCACCAGGGGCCGCCGTCCGGCGCCATCATCGAGGAATAGGCGGAGGAGGCGTGGAGCAGCTCACCATCGACACGCTGTATGCCGACAAGCGGGAGCCTCTCGGCCTGGAGATCCTGACGCCGAACGTGGCCCTGGACCGGGTGGTGGAGGGGCCCAGCCTCTCCAGCCCGGGCCTGATCCTGACGGGATTCGACAAGCGGATGCCGTCGGGCAGGCTCCAGGTGCTCGGCGAGACGGAACTGTCGTACATGCAGTCGCGGGACGAGGGCGAGCTCGAGGCCGTGCTCCAGCGCCTCTTCTCGATCCCTATGCCCGCCCTGGTAGTGACCAAGGGGCTGGACGTGCCGGACCGGCTCCTGGCCGGAGCGGTGGAGCACGGGGTGCCCGTGATCCGGACCACGCTCAAGACGGGCGACTTCTACCGCCGGGTCCAGCCGTACCTGGAGGGGCGCTTCGCGCCCACCACCACCATGCACGGCTCCATGGCCGATGTCTACGGCGTGGGGCTCCTGTTCGTGGGTCGCAGCGGGATCGGGAAGAGTGAGTGCGTCCTGGACCTGGTGGAGCGCGGACACCGGCTGGTGGCCGATGACCTGGTCTATATCACGAAGCGGGGCAACGACGTGCTCATCGCCCGGGGCCATGAGCTCCAGCGTCACCACATGGAGATCCGGGGGATCGGGATCATCGATATCCCGGCCCTGTTCGGGATCCGGTCGATCCGCCAGCAGAAGCGGATCGAGGTCGTGGTCCAGCTCGTGGACTGGAACGACAAGGACACGTACGAGCGGACGGGGCTCGAGGCCGAGCAGGTCGACATCCTCGATGTCCCGACGCCGCAGGTGACCATCCCGCTGAATCCGGGGAAGAACATCACGGTGATCGCGGAGGTCATCGCCATGAACCACCTGCTGAAGTACTCGGGGATCCACTCGGCGGAGCGGTTCAACGCCAGTCTGCAGGCGGCCATGCGTCCCGTGCGTGACTACCTGGAGGAGGACTATGAGTGACGGCAGGATCCGCGGCGTGGTGGTGGCCCATTCGAAGCTGGCCGATGCGCTGGTCCACGCCGTGCGGGACATCGCCGGGATCGAGGAAGAAGGGCTGGTCGCGCTGAGCAACGAGGGGCTCCCGCCCGACGCCATCCGGGACCGGCTGGCCGCGCTCCTCGACGCCGACGGGCCGGCCATCATCTTCACGGACCTGCGGGAGGGCAGCTGCGGGATCGCGGCCCAGCGGCTCTGTATCACACGGCCGGACCACGTGGTGCTCACGGGCGTGAACCTGCCCATGCTCCTCGACTTCGCCATGAAACGGCACCTGCCGCTGGCCGACCTGGTGGAACGCCTGGTGGACCGGGGGCGCAGCGCCGTCGAGGCGCTGCCGGAGCGGGAGTGAGATGACCGTCGTGCTCTACCGCGTGGACGAGCGCCTGATCCACGGCCAGGTCATCGTGGGCTGGGGCACCCGGCTCGACCCCGACCGGATCGTGGTGGCCGACGACGTTCTGGCCGAATCGCCGTGGGAGCAGGAGCTCTACGCCGTGGGCGTCCCGCCGGACGTGGAGGCCGAGTTTGTTTCCGTGGCCGCGGCAAGGGACCGGCTGTCGGCGTGGCAGAAGAGCGAGGAGCGGGTCCTCCTCCTGACACGGGACGTGACGTCCATGCTGCGCCTGGCCGAAGCCGGTGAGCTCGATGGTGAACGGGTCAACATCGGCGGGATCCACCACGCTCCGGGCCGGACCCGGGTCCTCCGGTACGTCTTCCTGGGCGACCCGGAGCGTCAGGCGCTGCAGGAGCTGGCCTCGAAGGGGGTGGACGTGGTGGCGCGCGACGTCCCCGGCGGCCGCGGTGTCGGCGTCGACGAGCTGGTCCGCAAGCCATGACCAGCTGGATCATGGTGGCTCTCCTGGGCGGGTTCGTGGGCCTGGACACCACCTCGTTTCCCCAGGCCATGTTCTCCCGGCCGCTGGTGGCCGGTGCACTGACGGGGGCCATCTTCGGGCGGCCCACGGAAGGGCTGATCGTGGGCTTCATCATGGAGGCGTACTCCCTGCTGGTCCTGCCCATCGGCGCGTCCCGGTACCCGGAGTCGGGGACGGCCACCGTGGCGGCCGCCAGCGCCTACGTGGTAACTACGCCGGGCGCTTTCGAGCCCGGCACGCTGGCCATGGTCGTGGGCTTCGCCCTGGCCTGGGAGTGGCTGGGCGGGGGGACCGTGGTCGTGCTGCGCAGGACCAACGGCCGGATCCTGCGAGCCGGCGTGGGCACCACCGCGCGGGAGCTCGAGCGCGGGCACGTGGCAGCCATGGCGCTGGACTTCATCCGCGGCGGGGTGGTGGCGGTCACGGGCGGGCTCATCGCCGCCGGGCTGCTCCGACTCGCGGCGCCGGTCTGGGCGCTCGGCCCCGGGACCACCATGGCCGCCCTGGCCGTGCTCACGGCGGCCATGATCGGGACGGCGGTCCCCCTCTTCGGTGGCGTACAGGCCCGACGGGTCACCCTGGTCATCGGCCTCGGTGTCGGGTTCATCCTGGCGGCGGTGCTGCCGTGATCGGCTGGCGCGTCAAGGCGGCCGTCCTCGTGCGCTCGCTGGCGATCCAGGGTTCGTGGAACTACGAGACGCTGACGGGTACAGGATTCGGGTTCGCCATCCTGCCGGCGCTGCGGGCCCTCTACAGCGACCCGGAGGAGCTGGACGCCGCCGTGCGACGGCACGAGCGCTCGTTCAACAGCCACCCGTACCTGGCGCCGCTGGCGCTGGGCGCGGTGATCCGGCTCGAGGCCGACGGCGAGCCGCCGGAGCTGATCGACCGGTTCAAGACGGCGCTGCGGAGCTCGCTGGGCACGCTGGGCGACCAGCTGGTGTGGGCGGGGGTCCGCCCGCTCTGCCTCCTGCTGGCGCTGGCGCTGGTGCTCCTGGGCGCTCCCTGGTGGGCGGTGGTGCTGGCGTTCCTGTGCGTCTACAACGCGGTGCACCTGGCGCTCATGGTCTGGGGCTTCGACCTGGGGCTGGCCGAAGGGAGGCGAGTGGCCCAGCGGCTGCGGCACACCGTCATGAGCCGGGTCCAGCCGGGGATCATGATGGCGGGGGCGTTCATGGCCGGCCTGGTGATCGCGCTGGTCCTGACCCGCGGAGTGGCGGCGGCGGGGGCGCCGGGGGTGGTGTGGAGTGTGCTGGCCGGGGTCGGTGTGATCGGTGGCGCCGTATGGGGTCAAAAAGCGCGCCGGCTGGGCGTGATCGGCGCCGCCGCGCTGGTGCTGGTGGGCCTGTTCGCGGGGGTTGTGGGATGACGGGCGGCGAACACACCTGCGAGCGCACGGTATTGATCCGGAACAGGTACGGGCTCCACGCCCGCCCGGCGGCGGAGTTCGTGAAGACGGCGCACACCTTCGACGCTGATGTGTGGGTGAAGAAAGCGGATCTCGAGGTCAACGGGAAGAGCATCATGGGGATGATGATGCTGGCAGCGGAGCAGGGCACGGAGATCGTGATCCGGGCCGCCGGCGAGGACGCCGACGACGCGGTGGACGCTCTGTCGGCGCTGGTGGACACCCAGTTCGGGGAGGAGTAGCGTGTCCGAGCGACTGGTGAGAGACGGGACGCCGGCCTGCCCCGGCATCGTCATCGGGCCCGCCCATCGGGTGGTCTGGGAGCGTCAGCGGGTACCCCACGAGACCATCCCGGCCGACCGGGTCCAGGAGGAGATCGAGCGGTTCCGCCACGCACGGGACGCCACCCGTCGCCAGATCGAAGCGATCCAGGCGGAGACGGCCGAGCGCCTCGGCCCCGTGGAGGCCCAGATCTTCGACCCGCAGCTCATGATGGTCGATGACGCGGACCTCATCGGCGACGTGGAGGCGTACATCGGCGAGAACCGGATCTCCGCCGCCCGGGCGCTGGAGCTCCGGATGCTCGAGTTCCAGGCCGAGTGGCGGGAGACGGGCCACCCCATGGTCATGGACCGGCTCAACGACCTGAGGGACGTGGAGAGCCGGATGGTGCGTCACCTCCTGGGGATCGAGGACCTGGACGGCTTCCTGGACGGGATCGAGGCGCCGGTGATCCTGGTGGGGCGCGACCTCACGCCCAGCCTCACCGTCCAGCTCGACCCGGAGAAGGTCCTGGGCCTCGCCACGGACGCCGGGACCCGCACGTCGCATTCGGCCATCCTGGCCCGGGCGCTGAGCATCCCTGCCGTGGTGGGGCTGAGCGACCTCTCCACCGGGATCGAGGACGGCGACGAGCTGGTCCTGGACGGCCGCGCGGGTCGGGTCATCGCCAACCCCACGAGCCACGAGCGGGAGGTCTATCAGGAGCGAGGCGCCCGGTCGCGGGAGTGGGAGGAGGCGCTCATGGAGTCCACGCACCTCGAGGCGGTGACGCCGGACCGGCAGGCGGTGGTGCTCCGGGCGAACATCGACCTGCCGGGCGAGGCGGCGAAGGCCCGGGAGCACGGGGCCCAGGGCGTGGGCCTCTTCCGTACCGAGTTCCTGGTCGTGGGGCGCCAGACCATGCCGAAGGAGGAGGACCAGTACCAGGCGTACCGGCAGGTGGCGGAGGCGTTCCCCCACCAGGCGGTGGTGATCCGGACGTTCGACCTCGGGGGCGACAAGTTCCCGCTCTTCCTGAACATGCCCGCGGAGGAGAACCCGTACCTGGGGTGGCGAGCCATCCGGGTCTGTCTGGACCGGCCGGACCTCTTCCGAACCCACCTGCGGGCCATGCTCCGGGCCACGGTCCACGGCGATATCCGGATCATGGTGCCGCTGGTGAACGACCTGTCGGAGCTCAAGGCGGTGCGGCGGATCCTGGAAGAGGAGGAGGACCGACTGAACGAGGAAGGGATCCCGTTCAACCCGGGCTACAAGGTGGGCGCCATGATCGAGACGCCCGCCGCCGCGCTGGTGGCCCACGAGCTGGCGAGGTACGCCGACTTCTTCTCCATCGGGACCAACGACCTGACCCAGTACACGCTGGCCGTGGACCGGAACAACGCCCAGCTGGCGTCCCGGTTCACGCCGTTCCACCCGGCGATCCTCCAGCTCATGAAGCGGACGGTGGACGCCGGCCGGGAGGCGGGCCTCGAGGTCAGCGTGTGCGGTGAGATCGCGGCGAATCCCATCGGGGTCTACCTGCTTCTGGGGCTCGGGATCTCCGTCTTCAGCGTGGCGCCTTCCGCGCTGCCGGAGATCAAGAAGGTGGTCCGGAGCGTGCCCGCCGCAGACGCCCGGACACGGGTGGCCGAGATACTGGATGCACCGGATGCCGCCACCGTGCGGGAGGAGCTGACCCGAGGCATCTCCGAGTGGCTCGATCTCTCTCTCTTCTCGGGCCGCTGGAACTTGTCGCCGTCGGCATGAAGGTCTAGACTTCGGCCGGCAGATACTGTAACGACCGTAATCGAAGGGAATCTCTTGGCTACACATCTGTTCACGTCCGAGTCCGTCACCGAAGGACACCCGGACAAGATCGCCGACCAGGTCAGCGATGCGGTGCTCGATGCGGTGCTGGCGAAGGATCCCGGCGGCCGCGTGGCGTGCGAGGTCATGGTCACCACGGGGTTGGTCATCATCTCCGGTGAGATCACGGCCGACGAGACGCCGCAATACGGCTCGCTGGCCCGCGGGACCGTCAGCGCCATCGGCTACACCGAGTCGAGCTGGGGGATCGACGGCGACACCTGCGGCGTCATGGTGAGCGTGGACCGACAGTCGCCGGACATCAGCCAGGGTGTGGACCCGGGCGGCGCCGGTGACCAGGGTATGATGTTCGGCTATGCGGTGGACGAGACGCCGGAGCTCATGCCGGCGCCGATCCAGCTCTCCCACAGGCTGACGCAGCGGCTGGCGCAGGTGCGCCGGTCGGGGAAGCTCTCGTGGCTGCGGCCGGACGGGAAGGCGCAGGTCACCCTGGAGTACGACGGCGACCGTCCCGTGCGGGTGGACACGGTGGTGGTGAGCACGCAGCACTCATCGGACATGAAGCTGGAGGAGGTCCGGCAGGAGGTGATCGAGCACGTGATCGTACCGGTCATGCCCGCCGACCTCTTCGACCGCGACCATTGCACCTTCCACGTGAACCCCACGGGGCGGTTCGTGGTGGGGGGGCCCCACGGCGATGCCGGGCTCACGGGCCGGAAGATCATCGTGGACACCTACGGCGGTGCCGGCCGGCACGGCGGCGGCGCGTTCAGCGGCAAGGACCCGACCAAGGTGGACCGGTCCGGCGCGTACGCGGCCCGGTGGGCGGCGAAGAACGTGGTGGCGGCGGGGCTGGCGCGCCGGTGCGAGATCCAGCTGGCGTACGCCATCGGCGTGGTGGACCCGGTGAGCATCCACGTGGACACGTTCGGGACCGGCGAGATCGGGGATGAGGCCATCGCGAGGGCGGTCCGCGAGGTCTTCGATTTCCGGCCCCGTGCCATCATCGAGACGCTGCGGCTGGACCAGCCCATCTACCGGCCGACGGCGGCGTACGGCCACTTCGGGCGCACGCCCGAGGACCGGGACATCGACGGCCGCACGGTACGCCTCTTCCCCTGGGAGGAGACGGATCGCGTGGAAGCGCTGCAGACCGAGACGGGGGTCTGATACCGAGCCCGTCCGGCTCCGGGGTGAACCCCAGCCGGGTTCCGGAGTATCTGTTGCAGGGGGGAGCGGAACCGAGCGCACGAGGCCTGATGAAAGAAGTCACTGTACAGAGCCTGGGGCTGGACCGGAACTCGAACACGCCCGTGGTCATCCTTCAGGAGCACGATGGCCCCCGGGTCCTGCCTATCTGGATCGGCCCGGGGGAGGCCAGCGCCATCGCCATGGAGCTGGCGGGGATGAACTTCTCCCGCCCGTTGACCCACGACCTGCTGGCCTCCGCCATCACGGGGCTCGGCGGCTCGCTCCAGCGGGTGGTCATCACCAAGGTGGTGGACAACACCTACTACGCGGAGATGATCATCACGCGCGAGGGCGAGTTCTTCAGCCTCGACGCCCGCCCCTCCGACTCCATCGCCATCGCCCTGCGCATGGACGCCGGGATCTTCACCAGCGAGGAGCTCCTCGAGCACACCAGCATCGAGATCTCGGAGCCCGAGGAGATGGAGGAGGGGCTGACGCTGGGCGAGGAGCCCGAGCAGGGCGAGATGGAGGACGTGGAGCCGCCCGAGGACCTGAAGGAGTACCTGCGACGGCTCCACCCCGAGGACTTCGGGCGGTTCACGCCGTGAGGCGCCCGAACGGGAGGTCCGGAGCCGGGCTCCGAGGGGCTCGGGGGACTCTCCAGCTGCCGGGCGCGATCCTGGCCATCGCCGCCGCCCTCCTCCTGGCCGGGCAGCCCACCGGCGCCGCGGCCCAGGGGCTCAGCGGCGTGGCACTCGGCCCCGACGGTGAGCCGCTGGTGGGCGTGCCCGTGCTCCTGCATCGCGTGGACGCCGCCGGCGGCGCCATGGCCGGGACGGACACCACCGGCCCCGACGGCGCGTTCGGTTTCCGGCTGGAGTCCGCTGACTCGGCCCTCTACTTCGCGGCCCTCCGCTACGAAGAGCAGCTCTATGTGGGGCCCGGCACCCCGGCCGGCAGCGAGCCCGTCACCGATTACGTGCTCCAGGTGAGCCCATCGACGGAGGTCGGGGCCGTGGGCGCCGCCATGACCGGGCCGCCGGGGCCCGGTGCAGGAGCGCCGGCACCGGCCCGGCCGGCACGGACGCCTCAGTCCGGCGGGTCGAGCGACGCCGGTGCGATCTGGCTCGTCGCGCTCCTGGCACTGGCGGCCGCCGCCGCGTTCATCTACACCGCGCCGGGCTACCGGCGTAGTCGCACCCGGGCCGCCCTTATCGAGCTGGCGGGGATCGAGAACCGGCTGGCCCAGCCGTCGTCGGCGCTCTCGAAGGGGGAGCGGGAGGCGCTGGAGGAGCGCCACGCCCGGCTGAAGGAGCAGCTGGCGCCGCGGGCCTGACATGCCGCTGGTCACGGTCGACGCCACCGTTCTCCAGGCCTTCCCGTACAGCGAGACCAGCAAGATCCTGCGTCTGCTGACCGCCGGGCACGGCGTGCAGTCGGTTATCGCCAAGGGCGCGCGCCGGTCCAAGAGCCGGTTCGGCGGTGTGCTCGAGCCGTTCACCGATGGCGCCGCCACCTTCTACCTGAAACCGAACCGCGACCTCCATACGCTCCGGGAGTTCGAGCTGAACCACCCCCGTCAGGCGCTGGGCCGCGACCTGGTCCGCTTCGGCGCCGCGTCGCTCCTGGCCGAGATCGTGCTCCGAACCTCCAGCGAGCAGGCCGCGCCCGAGCTCTTCCACCGGGTACGGGGCGCCCTCGGCGACCTGGAGGCCGTGCCCACCGACCGGGTGGAGGCGGTGGCGCTGGCCCACGCCTGGGCCGTCATTGCCATCCTCGGCTTCGCGCCGGCGCTCGACCGCTGCGTCCACTGCTCCCGTGCGCTCCCCGACGGCGACCTCTTCTTCGATTACGGCGCCGGCGGGCTGCTCTGCGGCGAGTGCGGCGGCGGCGCCGGTGGCGGACGCGTGGTGCCCGCGGACGCCCGGGACCACCTCCGGGCGCTGGTGGCCGGCCAGCCCGTGCCCCTGGGCCGGACCGGCGCCCACTGGCAGCTCCTGGCCCGATTCCTGGCCTACCACCTGGTCGATGGCGCCGGGACGCTCCGCTCGCTGGAGTTCCTCGCGGGGCAGGTGGGCGAGCCGTGAGGGGGATCGTCGGGACGGCCGGCCACATCGACCACGGCAAGACCGCCCTCATCGGCGCACTCACCGGCGAGCACACCGACCGGCTGCCCGAGGAGCAGGAGCGGGGGATCAGCATTGACCTGGGGTTCACCCACCTGGAGACCCGGCACGGCACCCTGGGCGTCATCGACGTGCCGGGGCACGAGGACTTCATCCGGAACATGCTGGCCGGGGCCACCGGGATCGACGTCCTCCTCCTGGTGGTGGCCGCCGACGAGGGCGTCATGCCCCAGACGCGGGAGCACACGGCCATCGCCGAGCTCCTGGGCGTGCACCGGGCCGTGGTGATCCTCTCCAAGGTGGACCTCGTGGACGACGAGTGGCTCGGCCTCGTTCACGACGACCTGGCCGACTTCCTGGCAGAGACACCCTTCGCGGGCGCACCCGTCGTCCCCGCCTCCGCCACCGAAGGGACGGGCATCGACGACGTCCGCGACGCAATCGAAGACGCCTTCGCGGGCACGCGCGGGCAGATGGACGACCTCTTCCGACTCCCGGTGGACCGGACCTTCACCGTCCGGGGCACGGGCACCGTGGTCACCGGCACCGTCTGGTCCGGCAGCCTGGGCACCGACAGCACCGTCCGCCTGCTGCCCGGCGCCCTCGAGGCCCGGGTCCGGGGGCTCCAGGTCCACGGCGGCGATGTGGACCGGGTGGACGCAGGTCAGCGGGCGGCCATCGCGCTGGCCGGCGTGGACCGCAACGAGATCGAGCGCGGGACCACCGTGGTCAGCCACCCCGCCTGGACGGCCACCCAGCGCCTCACCGCGTCGGTGCGGGTCCTTCCGGGCGTCCGGTGGAGCGTGGAGCCGTGGCAGCGACTCCGGGTCCACGTCGGGACCGCCGAGGTCATGGCCCGGGCGGTGCTCCTGGACAGCGACCGCCTCGACCCGGGGCGCCAGGGGCTCGTCCAGCTCCGCCTCGAGGCGCCCCTGGTGGCCCGGGCCGGCGACCGGTTCGTACTCCGCTCCTACTCGCCCGTCACCACCATCGGCGGCGGCGTGATCCTGGAGCCCGTGGCGCCCCGACGCGCACGCCTGGAGCCCGACGACGTACCCCTCTTCACGGCCCTGGCCGGCGACGACCCGGCCGCCCGGACCGCGGCGCTCCTCCACACCGCCGGTGGGGAAGGGCGCGACCGGGCGGGCCTGCCCGTGGCCGTCGGCGCCCCACCCGCCGTACTGGCCGACGCGCTGGCCGGACTCTCCACGGTCGAGGTGGATGGTCGGGTCTTCGATGGGGACGTCGCCCACCGGCTACGGCGCCGGATCACAGAGCTCGTGGACCGGCACCACCACACGGCGCCGCTCCAGCCCGGGATCGACCCGGAGACGCTGCGCCGGGAGGCCGCCCGGACGGCCGACGCAGCGCTGGTGGAACACGCCCTGGCCTCGCTCCTGGAGGCGGACGCGCTGGTCATGCGGCGCGGTCGGGTCGCACGCGCCGGCTTCGAGCCGACGCCGACCCCGGAGCAGGAAGCGCTCCGGGCCCGGATCCGGGAGCGGATCGCCGCCCACGGGGTCGCCCCGCCGCGCCTCGACGAGCTGAAGGCCGAACTCGACCACCCCGATGTGGACGACCTGTTGGCCCTCATGGAGGCCCGCGGGACGCTGGTCCGGGTCGAGCACGACCTCTTCATTGACGCCGGACGGCTGGAAGAGGCCGTGGCGCGCGTCCGGACACGGCTCGGCGGCAGGGAAGGGCTCTCCCCGGGGGATTTCCGCGACGTGCTCGACATCTCTCGCCGGCACCTGATCCCGCTGCTCGAGCACTTCGACCGCGCCGGGATCACCGTCCGCCGGGGGGAGGGCCGGGCCGTCCCGGAACCTTGACCCTGGTGGGGTGGTGGCGTACCTTTGACGTGTCCATCTTCCACCAGACTGCGATGATCTGGAGGTCTATCGAGCATTCGGCTACTGCACAGCTGGATCGTGCGGAGGAAACCATGAGACGCCGCCTGCTGAACGGCGTCATCTTCCTTGCGATCCTCGCCGGCATGCCCACGGTGGCGTCGGCACAGGATCCGGGGAGCGATGCGTCGCCCCGCACCAGCGATTCCGGCTTCGAGCTACTGCAGAACTATCCGAATCCGTTCAATCCGACCACGCGGATTCCGTTCACGTTGAGCCAGGAGCTCTTCGAAACGAGCCAGGATGGTTCGGTTACGGTCACGATGCGGATCTTCAACGTACTGCAGCAGTTCGTCGCCTCCCCGACGGCGCTGGGACACCCGGACGGGAACGGAGTTCTGGTTGACGGGCTCGAATACTACACACCGGGGCAGAAGGAAGCGTACTGGGACGGCCGTGACACCGACGGCCGCCAGGTCGCGTCCGGGATGTACTATCTGCAGATGATCGTCACGGCGCCGGGCAGCTCGGCCGGGCACCGGCAGATCCTCAAGATGATCGTGCAGAAGTAGCCGCGCTGCGCGCCGGTCAGTCCACGAAGTAGAGGAACCGGCCGCAGTGGGCGCAGTTCTGGAGCTTCTTCTTCTCGTCGGGGTCGGTCGCCACGGCCGTGGCGACGGCCACGAAGCAGCCGTAGCAGATGCCGTTGATGGCCGGGACCACCACCCGGTCGAGCCCCCTGTCGAGCCGCCGGTACCGGGCCCGGACCGTGGGGTCGAGCTCCTCCACCACATCCTCGATCTTCGCGTCGAGCTGGGCGGTGGCTTCCTCGATCCGGAGGTTGAACTCTTCTTCCTGGACCTTCGCCGCGGCGTCGACCTCCTGCAGCTCCTTGCGCTGCGCCTTCAGGTCCTGGATCTGCAGCAGGATCTCGAGCTGTGGATTCATGGACACGTCAGATCGACTTCTCTTCGAGGAGCGCCAGGAACTCGTCCGCATCTTCCAGTGCGGCGAGACGTTCGGGTACATCTTCTTCCTTGGCGAACTGGGCGATCTTGCCCAGTACCGGGAGGTACTGGTTGCTCACCTCCAGCGGCGGCGCCACGATGAGGAAGAGGTGGTGCACCGGCTTGTCATCGATGGCGTTGAAATCGATCCCATCCGGCTTCCGGCCGAACGCGATCCGGAGCCGGTTGACCACCAGCGACCGGCAGTGGGGGATGGCGATACCCCGTCCGATCCCCGTCGAGCCCAGGTTCTCCCGTCGCTTCAGCATCTTGAACAGGATCCCCTCGCTCTTGTCGTCCAGCTCGAGGAGGCTGATGAGCTCCTTGAGAACCTCGTCCTTGCTCTCGCCCTCCAGGTCGAGGTCCACCACATCTGTATCGAAAAACTCGCGCAATATCATCTGGTCTATCCTCCTGATCCCTTATTGGAACCCGGTAAAGTACCGACACGCCGAAAGGGTGTCAAAGACGGGACGCCCGTCGATTGAACCACTCCCCTACCCCCGTTAGATTCGTGCCATGCGTTCCATGATCGAGGAGATCTTCCACCGCCGGACCCCTCTGTACCTGGCCCCACAGGCCGGGGTGAGCGAGTCGCCATTCCGTCGTCTGTGTCGCCGATTCGGCGCCGACGTGGTGGTGAGCGAGTTCGTGAGTGCAGAGGGGATCCGCCGGGGGAACGAGCGGACCCACGACTACCTCCGGTTCGACGAGGCGGAGCGACCCATCGGGGTCCAGATCTTCGGCGCGGACCCGGGCGCCATGGCCGAGGCCGCCGCACTGGTGGAGGAGGTCTACGCGCCGGACTTCGTCGATATCAACTTCGGCTGCCCGGTGAAGAAGGTGGTGAAGCGGAACGGCGGCTCCGGGTGCCTGCGGGACCTGGCGCTGGTGGAGTCCATCATCCGGGCGGTCTCCGACGCCATCGCGCTGCCCACCACCGTGAAGATCCGCAGCGGGTGGGACGAGGCGCTCCGGGACCCGGTGGGGATCGGGCGCCGGTGCGAGCAGGCCGGTGCGGCCGTCCTCACGCTCCACCCCCGGACCCGCACGGACATGTACGGTGGGGAGGCGGACTGGTCGGAGATCGCCGAGGTGGTGGACGCGCTGGAGATCCCCGTGGTGGGCAACGGCGACGTCCGGACCGGGGAGGACGCCCGCCGGATGCGCGACGAGACCGGGTGCGCCGGGATCATGATCGCCCGGGCCTCCCACGGCAGCCCGTGGATCTTCGCCCAGGCACGGGCCGCGTTGGACGGCGAGCCGATCCCGCCGGACCCCGATCCGACGGAGCGGTTCGCCATCGCCATCGAGCACGCCCGGAACTCCATCGCCTTCGGCGGCGACGAGGAGCGGGCCATGCTCGAGTTCCGCAAGCACCTCGGGTGGTACACGAAGGGGCTGCCCCAGGGACGGGCGCTGCGGCAGGAGCTCTTCCAGGTCACCACGCTGGAGGAGATGAAGACGCGCCTGGAGGCGTACCTGGAGCGCGCCGGACACCGCCCCGGCGACCTCTCCGGCGACCTCTCCGGCGACCTCTCCGGCGACCTCTCCGGCGACCTCTCCGGCGACCTCTCCGGCCTGGTGACCGCGTGAGGGACCGGGTCCTGGAGCTCCTGGCCCGCGTCGCCGACGGGGAGGCCACCCCGGAAGAGGCCCTCGAGGCGCTGGCGTGGCTCCCGGTGGAGGCCGTGGGCGGGCCGGAGACGCCGCCGCCGGCCGGCGCCACGCCGGATGCGAATCCCGGGGACGCCGAGCCCGGGGGGGCGAGCCCCGACCGTGGAAACGTCGCCGCCGGAAGCGCCGGCGGCAGCCCGGGTGCAGCGCCCTTCGCCCGTCTGGACCATCACCGTGCCCTCCGCCAGGGGCACCCTGAGGTGGTGTTCGGCCCCGGGAAGACGCCGGCCCAGCTGGTGGAGATCGGGCGCCGGTTCGCCGACCGGGGCGACGGGTTCCTGGTCACCCGGCTCGTAGAGGGCGCGCCCCGGGACGCGCTGCGGGAGGCGTTCCCCGACGGCGAGCTGAACCCCGCGGGTCGGACGTTCTTCCACCCCGCGGAGCAACCCGTCACGGCCCGGGTCCGGGGCACGGTCCTGGTGGTCACCGCCGGTACGGGCGATATCCCGGTGGCCGAGGAGGCCGCCGTCACCGCCGCCGCGTTCGGCAGCCCCACCGACCGCCTCTACGACGTGGGCGTGGCCGGGATCCACCGGGTGCTGGGCGAAGCGACGACGCTGCGGAGCGCCGCCGTCGTGATCGTGGTGGCCGGGATGGAGGGCGCGCTCCCGTCCGTGGTGGGCGGGCTCGTGGGCACGCCGGTCATCGCCGTACCCGCCAGCGTGGGCTACGGCGCCGCGTTCGGCGGCATCGCGCCGCTCCTGGGCATGCTCAACAGCTGCGCCGCCGGCGTGACCGTGGTGAACATCGACAACGGCTTCGGCGCCGCCGTGGCCGCCACCCGCATCAACCAGCTCCCCGACCCCGAGCCGGACGCCGAGTCGGACAGCGAGCCGGACCCCGATCTGAACCCCGGGTCGTGAGGCTCTCGGGCCGTACCGTAGCCGCCGGAGGGCTCGTCGCGCTCTGGCTGGCCCTGGTGGCGGTCGATGGCGTCTCCGCCCTCTCCCTCGCCGCGGCCCTCGCCGCCGTGGTCCTGGGCGCCGTCCTGGCCGCCGGGTGGCCCGGCGTGGCGAAGGACGGCGAGCGCATCATCGCCTACGGCCGCAGCCTCCTGGACGCGCTGACCGATACGCCCACGGCGGACCGCGGCCCGAACCACGGAGGCGCCGATGCCATCGGCACGTACGCACCGGAGGCGGACGTGGCCGGATCGGTGGTGAAGGACGTGCTCCGGACGCTGGCCGACGAGCTCGGCGGCCGGCGGCTCGTGGTCTGGCGCGTGGACCGGGTCCGGGACGCGGTCACCCCGGAGCACGCGCTGGGTGACCCACCGCGCCCGGGCCGGGCCGCCGGCAGCCCTCTCACCTGGGCCGTGGAGGAGGGGAGCGCCATGCGGGTGGACCCGGCGCCCTCGTGGTCCCACGGCGACGTGGTGGCGGCCCGCGTAGACGAGCGCCGGGCCCTCTCGGTGGAGACCGCGCCCGGGGCGGCGCCCGACCCCGCACGCCTGCGGCCGGGCGCAGAGATCCTCGGGGCGCTCCTGCGGCTGGTGGACCGGGAGACCGGCGCCCGGGCCGAGCGGGAGCGGCTCCGGAGGGTCACCGCCTTCCTCCAGGGGCTCTCCCGGGGCCCCGACCCCGACAAGGTGCCCGCCACCCTGGCCCGGGCCGCCGTGGACCTGGTGGGCGGACAGGGCGCCGTGGTAGCCTCTTGGGACGGCGAGGAGGGCGTGGTCCTCTCCCGGGAAGGCCAGGACGGCCCGGAGCCCGGCCACGCCTTCGCACGGGGCGACGGCGACCTGGCCCACAGCGGCCGCGCCGGCGCCACCGTCCGCCGCGGCCCCGGCGACGCCGGCGAGCGACCGCCGCTCGCCACCCGGAAGGAGTCGTGGCGCCGGGTGGTCCCCTACCGGGTCGTCGTCCCCGTCGAGGAGCCCGGACGGGCGCCAGGAGCGCTCGTAGGCGTGTGGGGCGACCGTGCCCCCAGCGACGACGGGATCGCGCTCCTGGAGGCGCTCGGGCCCCTCCTGAGCCTCCAGCTGCGCCAGGCCACCGACCTGGTCCGGTTCCGGGAGCGCGCCACCGCCGACGCCCTCACCGGGCTGCCCAACCGGGCCGCCTTCGACGACCGCCTGGCCGAGGAGCAGGCGCGGTTCCACCGCTACCGACGGCCCGTGGCGCTCATGGTGATCGACCTCGACCGGTTCAAGCGGATCAACGACACCCACGGCCACGAGGCCGGCGATGCCGTGCTCCGGGAGGTGGCCGCCGTGGTCCGTGACGCCGTCCGCGACGTGGACATCCCCGCCCGCTACGGCGGTGAGGAGCTGGTGGTGCTCATGCCCGAGACCATGATCCGGGCCGCACAGGAAGTGGCGGAGCGGGTGCGGACGGCCATCGCCGCCGCCACCATCGAGCACGGCGGCGCGGCCATCCCCGTCACCGCGTCCATCGGCGTCACCGCGTGCCCCGAGCGCGTGGACGAGCCGCGGGGGCTGTTCGAGCGGGCGGACGAGGCGCTCTACCGGGCCAAGGAGGGCGGACGGGACCGGGTGGCGGTGGGATAAGGGGGGACGAGAGGCAGGATGCATCGGTTCGCCGGGCCGGTGCAGGGACGAGGAAGGGGTTGGAGGGCAGGGGGTTAGGGCTGTTCAAGGGGGGTTGAACAAGAGGGCGTATTCCGCTATACTTGCACGTCCGGGGCCGACACGGATTCGACGTGTTTAGTGAAGTCGGCGCTGCGTGCCGAGGTGTCCGTTACCTCGTAAAACAGCGGAAAAACACTCAAGTGCCAACGACAACATGGCGCTGGCTGCGTAAGCTTTAATTAGCTTGCTGTAGCCCGTTTTCAGCAGGGACCCGGCCCGAGGTCCAGCTGGAGGCGACGATTGAATCGGGCTGGCTTTCCGGCGATGTCACGGCGCCGGGAGTGAGATCCCGCGGTAGCGGGACGTGACTGGCTCGCAAGCGGCCGTCCGTTTGCCGACGAGCGAGCGAGAAAAATGAAGAGCGGACTACGCACGTAGATGCGCTGAGGGATCTATTCGCGGACGCGGGTTCGACTCCCGCCGGCTCCATGCACAGGGCGCGGAAGCTTAGAGGCTTTCGCGCCCTGCTTGCATCGCGGTAGCTCATGGGCGGGAGCCGACCTTCGCTTGAACCTTCGGAGCGCCGCTGACGCTCCGACCTTCCCGGCGCCGCTCCGGTTCCGACTCCCGCCGGTTCCACTGAAGCGCCCGGTGATCTTCGGATCGCCGGGCGCTTGGTCGTTTCCGTTGTCCGACGGCGTCTCGTCCCGTTGGACCATGGACCTGCCCCATGCG